>JACPNJ010000004.1 GCA_016185545.1 Candidatus Yanofskyibacteriota bacterium | reverse complement strand
ATCATCATGTTACCGCGGAGAAGATGCCGGAATATGTGAGAGAATTCTGCCTTAGATTTTCCTCGCCGGAAATGTTTCAAAACCCCAATAATTACTTAGCAAAAACATTAATCACTGCGCCAATTGACTAGGAATACCCAAAAATCCGTGGTTGACGAGCTAGCAAAAAGACCGTTCTTCCATGAACGAGAAATATGGTTTTGCCACTTGGGATTAAATGTCGGCTTTGAACAGGATGGAAAAGGAGAAGATTTTCTAAGACCGATCTTGATTATTCGCAAATTTAATAATGAAATTTTCTGGGCCATTCCGCTTACCAGAACTAATAAAAAGTCACCCTACTATTTCCATTTTAAATTACATAATAAAGAAAGTGTCGCTATTTTATCTCAAATTAGATTAATTGATACCCGCAGATTGTCCCATAAAATTGGGGAGGTTGGAAAGGTTTAATTTGGCCAGTTAAAACAGAAAATCAAGACTTTGTTGCCTTGATCATGTCTTTTTTACCCTCGCTTTGCAGCGAGGTCGGGCCGAAGCCATTTAGACTTTAAATATAGCAAATCGTGTATAAGGAGTCAATGACTTATCATGCACAGGTAATCCAGCGGCTGGAATAGGTTGTTTTTCAAAAAGTATTCATAGATATATCCCAAAATAGTTTTCCATTGTTCTCTATCAACTCCATCACCGTTAGAAAAAGCCCTTTCAGCGACCAAGTTGAAGGGCTTTTTCCATACTATGCTTAGCTTTTTCCCATCCCATCCCACAAAAAGTTTTCCACCACAACATTGAGCCCCGTGTGGTATAATTATAATACATATGAAAAAGGTCTATTTTTTGTTTGCTATCTTAGTTACTCTTGCGATATTTCATTTTAGAATATCCGTAACCAATGCCTCTAAACCCTCCGACTTTGGTCTCAAAGAAGGCGATCTTATTAGCGCTATCTTTTCTGACGATCCAGATGTTTACATCATCAATGAACATGGCTTCAAGAGATTATTTCTTAATCCCGAGATATTTAAGTTCTATGCCCATCTAGGCGGATTTACCAATGTTAAACTGATTACTCCTGAAATTAGGGACTCTTTTCCAACAGTCGGACTCTTTAGAAACTGCGAACAAAACGACCCCAAAGTCTATGGTTTTGAATCGGAAGATGAAGATGAAGGAAAGATTCGCTGGGTCAATACTTCCGGAGAAGAAGCAATCAACGACGACCCCGACTTCTTTAAAAAAGTTTTCTGTATCAACAGCAAAGAGTTTAAATGGTACAAAAGAGGTGAAGAACTAAAGTCAGTCAAAGAAGTGTCACAATATCATCGAGCCACCCCAGCTATTCCTGCCATACCAGCCACACCGGCTATTCCCGCCTCACCCTCTCAACCTTTGGTTTCTCCGACAGCCACTCCGACTCCGGCTTCCGTGTCGTTCACACCAACGCCAACACCAGCTTCTGTTACTCAATCAGCTCAACCAGCGACTCCGGCAACCCCAGCTCAACCGGCCAGTTCTACCTCCACTCCAACCCCAACTCCGACACTAACTGCCTCGCCAACCCCGACCCAGACATTAACTGCTTCGCCAACTCCCAGTGTTACTGCTTCTTCATCAGCTACTCCTACCCCGACTCCCACGCCAATACCCGGTTCAAGGCCTAATCCGCCTACTAATCTTTCTGCCACAGCCAAGTCCTCTTCTCGTATAGATCTTAGCTGGTCTGCTTCTAGTAATGCTATTGAAACCGGAGTACAAAGATACGATGTATTCAGGCTATACTATCGTCCTGATGGCGGACAAGTTGGCAGGTCTTATATTGCTAATGTAAGCGCATCCCCATATTCAAGTATGTATTCATATTCTGATACAAATCTTACAGCAAATACTAACTATATTTATAATGTAACTGCTGTTGCGGCTTATTGGAATTCTGAATTGAGCGCTTCTGCGAATGCCACTACTTTTGGAGCAACACCTACCCCAACCCCTACACCTGTTCCTATTTCACCCACATCTACTTGTGTAGGCGGTGATGACCGAGTGCCAGGACTTCCAATTTGTTTAATGCCAGAAAATCTTAGTGGAACCTCATGGAATGAAGTTGATAACGCAACAGGAAAAGTTATAAGCGGAGCGGTTTGCAGCGTAGATGTTTGCGGACGGAATGGTGAATGGCGCACTTGGCCATCAAACCAACTTCTTAATGGTCGTTATTATTCAAACGGATACCCGGAAAATTCCACATATATTCAGACCCCATTTAATTCTGCTTACGGGGGGCAGTATTATACTAACGGAGTATGGCAAACCGGGAGTGGTGGAATAGTCCAGCCGGGATCAAGTCAGATTAGCAACCTAAATACGGTACCAAAAATTCAATCAAATTTTTCTAGAAATTTAGCCATCGGTTCAACCGGAAATGACGTAAAACTACTACAGGCTCTTTTAGTAAATGAGGTCAGCTATTCGGCAGATTTGATTACCGGATATTTTGGCCGTATTACCCGCGATGCGGTTAAAAGACTTCAGGCGAAATATGGCGTTAAACCGGTATCCGGTTACTTTGGCGAAATAACCCGCCGAACCCTACGCGCACTTTTATCTAATTGATCAAACATTGATTTTGCAATAAGTATCTGTACATCTGAATCAAAATAGTTTTCCATTGTTCTCTATCAACGCTACTGAGTCAAACTCGGTTCGCCGAGTTTAGCGAGGTAGTCGAGTCAGACTCGACACTTAACTATATTTAAGATCCAAAAACAACCAAGTCTGACTTGGTTGTTTTTGATATGCAGAGGTTATTAACTGGTGGTTTTCCTAAAAAATGGCTAAAAAACAATAATTATTTAAATATTCTTGTTAAATATGGTTTTTGTGGGTTTTCCGGTTATGCCGATTCTAAATTTGACAATAGCAACAATAAATGCTATTTTGCTTTTATCTTTAACAATAAGAAGTTGGAGGAAAACTCTATGCAATCAAATTCACAACTAGTGCAATTTTATCTGGGGCAAGGCCCGGATAATCGAGGTCGAATGATTGATGAAATTTTGGCCTGGAAAGACGAGCAAATAGAAAACGTACATGATTACATACAATGGCTTTTCCCGCTGAAAGAAACGAGCGCCTTTAACTCTTCTGCTCCTGTGTTAAGTGAGGCTGATATTGCTACATTTAGAAACAATACGAAAGTAAATCAAAAGTTACTTCTTTCGTTAGCAAAATTAATAGACTTCTATGGCTTCATGGCCACGTGGGAAAGTGGCACGTATCAGATAGTTAAGTCGAAAGACTTCCAACAAAAATCTCGTAACTGGCTTACGAGAAATAATCATAACTTCCTGAGAATTACTCGAATACTAAAATCCCTTGTCTTGCTGGGTAGCGAAAAACATTCAAGAATACTTCTCGTTGCCCTAGAAGAGGTTTATAAAGATAACTCTAAAATAATTGGACAAGAAACTCTAAATTATTGGAAAGATGCACTCAATGTTAATACCAGTGCCTAGAATTTGCCGACAAATGTCGGCTTTTTTATTTTTTAATAAGTAGCAAAACTCGCGTCGAAACCTTGGCGAAGCAGGACTCTTGTGATTTGACACAATGTAATTTTAACGTTACTATTTAAAGAAGGAGCTGTTTAAAAAACAGCTTTTTTGGAACCTTTACAAACTTAGGAGGCGTGCCATGAACAAAAAGCGGTTAGTAGCTTTGTTTATTTTTTTTGCCGCGATTAATCCAACTCCCGCATCTGCCCAACTTTATCGTAACCCTATGCCAACGCTTTTCGGAGTAATTTTAAACAATAAAAGACCGTTCGATATGCCACCGGCCGCCGAGTTGGTTTACGGATTGGGTGCCAACTATCATTCAACTACCTCTAATTTTGTTACCAAACCGGGATATTTTATCCGTTATTATCACGAAACAGAAACGCGCATGAAAGTTTTGGAACAACTGCAAGAAATGGCGGATTCCGGAGCGAATACTGTTAAAACGTTTATATTTCCCGTTGATGATCCTGTGAATCCTATGCTAGATACGGTAGAAAAAGAGGAAGCTTGGTGGCTCGCGTTTCCTCTCTCCGGCCAGGAATTGGATAACGTAATCAGGTATGCAACAGATGTCGCGAGTGTTAAAGCCGCTGATGGCCACTATTTAGATTTAGAATTTTCTTTTGGATGGTTGGGGTGTGCTGATTATAAAAGGGATAATCCTAATGGAACATACGGTTTGTGCAACATGTCTTGGGAAGAGTTTGCTAGCCGTGCTAAAGAATCTGTATCCAATCTCATTTACAGAGCCGGTTTCATCCGGAGACCCGACGGAAAAAAAGTTGTAAAAGTCATTTACCTTGAAGGTGAAATAATGATCGGAGCCAATCCGAATCAGGAAAGATTTTTATTGGACATTTATCCCTATTTAGTGTCACAAGCTAACTCTGCCGATGTTACTCTCTCGGTGTATTTTATAATCGCTTCTTCCGAGGGAGAAATCTTTGATGATTCCTTCGCGGACAAGCAGTATCCTGCCATAAACGGCCACAGGTCTCTTTTCTGGATGTTCAGGTCAACCGAGTTTATGAGAGCAAACAACCTGCCCATTCCGGGTCGCTTGGATTTTTCGTTTTATCCCACGCCGACAAACAGAAGTTATGCCGACCTAATCAAGAGGGTTTTTGACGACATACAAATCGTTTATGGCGCACATCAGCAAGTTGGCGTTTCTGAAACTTTTTACCTCTTAGACGAAGAGAAGCGGCGAGTCCTGGGGCAGGCCTTTGCCAATGAGTTTAAGTTGAGAGGCATGCCGAGGCAGGTTATATTTTGGACCACACCAGATGGCGGTGGCCAAGGAATAAATGTTGGTCCGCCGTTTGACTTTGATGCGTATAAACCATTGGAAAAACCAACTGTTAATCCTATAAATCTTTTTTAAAAAAACAGCCGACAATTATCGGCGAATCTACTTTCTAACCTTATCATGAAATTTTTCATGCACCTCGCGTAACTGTTTATCGGTTACGTGGGTATAAATTTGAGTGGTGGTGACGGAGGAGTGGCCAAGCATGGCTTGGACAGAGCGTATATCGGCGCCATTGCGCAGAAGGTCGGTGGCAAAAGAGTGGCGTAGCGAATGCGGGCTGACCGACTTACCGACAATACCGGCGGTGACAGCATATTTTTTAATAATCCGCTGGATACTGCGCGGCGTGAGTCGCAATTTTTCATATTTCTCCAGTTTTTCGTTTTGTGGAACCCTGATAAACAATGACTCATCAGCATCGGGACGTTTATCCAGATAAGTTGCAAGCGAAACCTTGGCGCCATCAGATAAAAAAACAACCCGAATTTTGCTTCCTTTACCCCGCACAGAGAACTCTCCCCTTTTGATGTCTATGTCATTCCGATTGAGTGAACAGAGTTCCGATACGCGCAGGCCAGTGGAAAAAAGCGTTTCCAGTATCGCCCGGTCGCGCAGATCAGACAAAGCCGTTCCGTTTGGTGCCCGCAGAAACCTTTCCAATTCATGCGGCTCCAAAAATGTAACTTGTCGCTCTTCCTGCTTGCCAAGCTCCAATTTTTCGGCTGAAACAGTCTTGATGTCCCGCTTGGCCAGATATTTTAAAAAAGCACGCAGGGCAATGACGTGATAATTTTGGGTAACTTTTTTAAGGGGCCTACTATTTGCGTCATTAAGCCGGTTTAAATACAGGCGATATTTGCGTATCAGCTCTTCGCTTATATCCCCCGGCTTGTCTATTTTGGCAAAATTAATAAATCTCACTAGGTAGTGGTTGTAATTTTCCACCGTCTTCGCCGAGCGGTTTTTTTCTATTTCCAGATATTCAAGAAATTGAGTTTTGAGGTCTTTAATTGTCATCTTAAGTCCTTGCTATCTCGTTTGGGATCACAAATTTATTATACCACGTCCGCGTCGCACATTATAAAGTTTGATATAAATCATGCAAATTGTTATTATTTTTCCCAGTAGTTTTTTAAAAACTTAAGGATTGTGGTTATGAATAAACTACGCGCGCAGATTTTGCTATTCACGTCTTTGGTGATTTTTTCGCTTTTTATCCATTATTGTTCAGGGAATGTTAAAGCTGCTGAATCGAAATATGATTGGCTAGACAAAATCAATGAGGCAAAACAGGTGCTCCGCGATGTTGAGTTGAGGCACAGCGCCAAGATAATAAGTTATAAAGAAATAAGGAAATTACCGTCCCAAGAGTCCAAAAATAAAACAAAAACCCTTGTCATTAAACGCACGGATTATGCCTGGAAAGAAACCGGCCTTGCGTTAATGAATACGGAAACCGGGGAAATTAAAATTATAAAGATTAAAAAAGAAGGCCAAAGGCTTTGGAATCAGGAAAAAGAATTCTTAATTGAAATTGAGCCCAGGATTAACGGCTTAACCTGGAATGGCAGAAACTCTGCTTTCCACGTTGTCAGCAAACCGTATTGGGTGGTTATTGGCAATAAATGGGTAGATTTGATAAATAAGAAACCGATTGAATCAATATACGTTCCTTATTCAACCAGTTTGCACCGAGATGAATTGGTACAACTGGGCGGCTGGCATCTTTTAAATGACGTTTTGGAGGCATTCAAACAGCTGAATACTTTGGGTGTTGAATCTTTTGTCATATTAGACAGAAAAATAAGTGAAATTCCACCTTTCAGTTTTCCATACAACCTTGTTCTCGTTGAACTTACAGACCCGCGAATTTTACGCTTATAAATCCGGCATTCTTCAATATAATCCGTTTGATAGGGTTAAAGTTATCCTTACCGGCAATGGTGAAGAAGCTTTCCCATCTTACAATTATGCCGGAGCGGTCGGGTTGACGCAGTTTACTAATAATAAACCCAAAAGAGGACGCGGAATCGGAACCTGGGATATAGTTAAAAAAACATACCCCGCCGCTCAATTGCCGGAATTCAAGGTTGGCGCGGCCAATCACATAGAATCAATCAAAGCGGCAATTTTACTCTATGATTATAATCTTAACGAGCTGATAAGAACACTCGGGATTGGTATTTTGGACGACGAAAACCTGAATTTCTATTTGTACGCCGCCCATAACTGCGGCATTGGCAGGGTTATACAGGCGCTTAAAAAACCTGGCAAAGATTGGCGGCAAGCCCTACGCAAATTAAGTAAAACAAACGAGACAATTATGTTTCTTGAGAAAGTTGATTATTTAGTTAATGAAAAATGACATAACAGGAATATATTTGTAAAGGTGTGGGATTTGTGCTAGTTTGCCAGTAGTTCTTTGTATTTTTGTGTGGGGGAAAATATGGAAAAGCTGACAGATGGTAAATGCGTAGTTTGCGGAGGAGTCATCGCCGAATTGATAGAAAGAGAATTTGATTCGACGACTGGGTCGTTGATATACGGTCCTGGCTCAAAAAATCAATACAAAAACGTGAGCAAGGGTTTTCATTGCCATAATTGCGGCATTAAATATCAATTTATTCCCAAGCCCGGATAGGGCTTTTTTGTTTTTCAAAGATGTGTTATACTGAAAAAGTGTTAAATACTAAAACAAAACAGAAAATAGTCGGACAGCATGCCAAACACGAAGGCGATACCGGTTCTGCCGAGGTGCAAATTGCTTTATTTACTGAAGAAATTGAGGTTTTGAGCAAGCATCTCAAGAAACACCAGAAGGATAATAGTTCTCGCACCGGCCTTCTAAAAATGGTTGCTAAACGCAAACGTCTTTTGGATTATCTCAAAAAAGAAAGCCCCACAAGGCACGCGAAGATTATAAAAGAACTAGGACTTAAAAAATAAACTCAAAACTCAAATTATAAATTTTAATTGAAATTCAAAATCCAAATTTTAAAACAGTTTTGATTTTTGAATTTTAGATTTCATTTAAAATTTAAAATTTGAATTTGCCAATAGGTGACTGAACGCAAACATAAATTAACCAGGGCGCGCGATGTAACTTCGGAACACCAAAGGGTTGGTGTTTTTGTTGACGCGCAGAATATGTACCACTCGGCGAGGAATCTTTACAAAGCCAAGCTTAATTTTAAAAAAGTTCTTGAAATGGCTGTGGGCAATCGGCGCCTTATACGCGCCTTTATTTATGTAATCCGGACCGAAAGTGGTGAAGAAAAGGCGTTTGTTGAGGCGCTTGAAAAGGGTGGTTATGAAATTAAGGATAAAGATTTGCAGATTTTTCCCGGTGGAATGAAAAAGGCCGATTGGGATGTCGGTATGGCAATGGACGCTGTGATATTGTCGGATAAGATTGACGTGGCAGTCCTAGTTACTGGTGATGGCGATTTCGTGCCGTTAGTTGAATATTTGCGTATTTCACAAGGTCTCAAGGTTGAGGTCATTTCTTTTGGTCGCAGTACTTCGGCTAAGCTCAAAGAAGCCGCGGATAGATTTACCGATCTTGGCGAAGACCCCAAAAAATTTTTGATTTATTAAACCTACCCTGTTACAGTTAATGCTATGACCACAGTTATTATTCCCCAAAACATAGGCAAAACCAAAGAATTAGTAGCCGTGCCCCGCGATATTTACGAGGAGTTTTTAGAGTGGCACAAACAGACAAAAATGGCTAAAACTCTCAAACTAACCAAATCACAAAAGCAAGCTCTGGCTAGAGCAAGAAGTAATTTCGCAAAAGGAAAGTATTTAACTTGGGAGGAAGTAAAACATGGCTTGGAAAGTAATAATTGATCCGTCCGTAGCGAAAGGATTAAAGAAAATTAATCGAACCGACCGCTATTACATAAAAGGGGCCATTGATGAAATGAATCTAAATCCATACACGGGTGATATCCGAAATATAACTGGCCAAACCAATATTTGGCGAAAAAGAGTCGGCGCATACAGAATTTTTTACGAAATAAACTTGTCGTTAAAAATAGTCCACATTTTTAAGATAGAACGTAGGACATCAACGACTTATTAAATTAATCACAGCGATTCAACGCCTAAAAACATGAAAAACCAAAAAGGTTTTGCGAATATAATTTTGGTCGTTGTAATTGTAATATTAGTTGGCGCGGTAGGGTATTTTGTATTTGTGAAAAATCCTGTCGCTATTCAAACAAAGATTCCGACACCTACTCCTACCAAAACTGCGGATTCTACAGCGTCTTGGATGACGTATACAAATCCGAGAGCTGGCTATCAATTTGAATATCCAAGCACTAATTTAACACTTGAGCTTAATGAAACCATTAAATATCCAGACTCTCAAACCAAAAATCAAGATTTAGTACAATTTGCTGCAAATACCAAGGATGCAAGTGAGCAACAGCCGGTTACTTTTGGCGTAAGAACTTATGTCGGAGTAAAAAATAATTCCATAGAGAATTGGATTCAAAACGGAGGTAGCGCCACGAGTTCTGATCTTGCTAATTATACTAAACGATCAATCGGCGGGCAGACTGCCTATACGGGTCGGGGAATATCGGTTACCTATATTTTGTACAATTATAATGTTTACATAATTGACGCCCATGCCGGAATTGAGCCAGCCCACGATACTGATCCGGTTTATGGTCACATCCTTTCCACCTTCAAATTCACCAAATAGTTTTCAAAGAATTTAGCCGCTATTAGCCAAACTCAAAGAAGCCGTTGATGTTTTTACCGACCTCGGCGAAGACCCTAAAAAGTTTCTTATCTACCGATAAGAAACTTTTGGGCGATCAATTTGTTTTACAAATTGATTTAGCCCTAAGAAGTTTTTGATTTATTAAACTTATCGTGTTAATGTTTGAGTATTAAAATTAACAAATAAATAACTGCGGCGAGAAACCAAAAGAAGATGGGGCGCAGGCCAGCCCTTTTGACTTGTCAAAAGGGCTGGCCTGAATCTCGTTACTCGCTTCTCGTTTTATTTGTTTTTTAGTTAATGGGTATAAAAACCTATAAGGAAGAATTTGCCGGTAAGCCGTTATTTGTTGAGCTTGGCCGGCTGGCCGGACAGGCCAACGGCTCCTGCCGAGTCCAATACGGCGATACGACCGTGCTGGTTACCGCCACAATGTCGGCGCATGCTAAAGACGCGGACTATTTTCCGCTGACGGTTGATTACGAAGAAAAGTACTACGCCGCCGGTAAAATTAAGGGTTCAAAATGGATAAAGCGCGAAACCCGGCCTTCGGACGAGGCCATTTTGTCTGCGCGCCTGATTGACCGCGCTTTAAGACCGAGGTTTGATCACAACATCAGGAACGAAGTTCAAGTTGTGGCCACCATGTTATCTTTTGACGGCGTGAATGACCCGGATATTCCGGCGCTTTTTGGCGCTTCGCTCGCGCTGATGATATCGGATATTCCTTTTGACGGGCCGGTGTCGGCATGCCGAGTCGGAAGAGTAAATGGAAAATTAGTTTTTAATCCGACATATCAGGAGCGTCAGCAAAGCGATTTTGACATAGTAGTAGCCGGCACGGATAAGAAAATAAACATGATTGAAGCGGGAGCCAATATTATCCCTGAAAAGGAAATTGTTGAAGCGGCCGCCAAAGCTCACAAGGAACTTAGTACTTTGATCAAACTGCAAATTAAAATTGCCGGTGATTTGGCTACTAAAAAACAAGAATTAGCGGTTTCCAAACGAGATGGAGCCCTGGCTAAGGTGGTTGGGGATTTTGTGGAACCAAAACTTGAGAAAGTTTTGTACACCCCGCACAAGCAAGAATACATTGAGGGTTTACGCCGAATTCAAAACGAATTAACTGAATATGTGACTGCTCAATATACCGACCACCCGGAACTTAACAAAAAGCTTAAAGAGGCCGGTTTGATCTTTGAAGAAGAAATTGACAGAATCGTGCACAAAAATATTCTTGAAGGTGAGAAACGCCCAGATGGCCGCAAAATTGACGAAATTCGGGATATTAGCGCTGAAGTCGGCATACTCCCCCACTCTCACGGAGTCGGTCTGTTTAATCGGGGCACGACTCAAGCACTGACCATTTTGACTTTAGCCGCGCCTGGTATGGAGCAATGGGTTGAGACAATGGAGATAGAGCTTACCAAAAAACGTTTTATGCACCACTATCTTTTTCCGCCGTTCAGCGTTGGTGAAACCGGGCGCATGGGCGGAGCCGGTCGTCGAGAAATCGGCCATGGCGCTCTTGCCGAACGCGCGCTTGAGCCATTGATACCAAGCAAAGATGAATTCCCCTACACGATTCGCGTGGTTTCCGAAATCTTATCCTCCAACGGTTCTTCCTCAATGGCTTCTGTTTGTGGTTCATCGCTGGCCTTGATGGATGGTGGAGTGCCGATAAAAACTGCCGCCGCCGGTATTGCCATGGGATTGATGTTTGAGTCTCCTTCGCCAGAGGCTTCGGATGGCCAAGTGAAAAAGTATAAAATTTTGACAGACATACAGGGTCCGGAAGACCATCATGGAGATATGGACCTAAAAGTGGCCGGTACAAAAGATGGTGTTACCGCAATGCAAATGGATGTAAAAATTGACGGCATTGACGAAGAGATACTTGAAAAAGCTCTGGCTCAAGCCAGAAAAGCACGGCTTGAAATTTTAGAACATATGTCTAAGGCCATAGCAGAACCGCGTAAAGAATTATCGCAGTTTGCGCCGAGAGTGAAGATTATAAAAATTGATCCGGACAAAATCCGCACTGTTATTGGTCCGCAGGGCAAGATGATTAACGAAATTATTGAAAAAACAGGCGTTGAGATTGATATTGAACAGGATGGTTCGGTATTTATAACTTCCGACAGTCCGGAAGGTATGGAAAAAGCTATTAAGTGGATTGAAACGATAACCTACGAAGCTAAACCGGGTGATGAATTTGATGGTAAAGTTACTCGGCTTATGGATTTTGGGGCTTTTGTTGAGTTTATGCCCGGCCAGGAAGGCATGGTTCATGTCTCGGAAATCTCCAGCGAACATATCCGCCGGCCTTCTGACGTTCTTAAAATCGGCCAGACCGTCCATGTGCGCGTGAAACAGATAGATGAGTTGGGGAGGATTAACCTCACAATGAGATAAAGCTCGCCCCCACCAATTTTTATCAGGTGTCCTCGCAGTACAAATAATATATTGATTTTCTCGTTTTTCTAGATAAAAAAATCGTACCCCTTACGCTCAACTAAAACCCGTTTGATTACAAACGGGTTTTAGTTTCGCTCCGTCCCAATTTTCTTTATCAGCGAAAAACTTCAAAAATCAACATTTATTTGCTGCGCCCCGTAGCGAAGCTTCGCTTCTGCTTCGGGGTTACTGCTCAAGCCAATTGATAAAAATTGGCGGGGGCTCGCTTTAACTGCTATGCAGTTTCAATTGCTCGGTACAAATGTTTTAAATCAGGGGGTGTCGTTTTAGCTCAAGTCGACTGAAGTTTTTAGTTTCTTTTCTTTAGAAAACCTTTCTAATGCCAATGTGATTAGTCTGTCTATCAGTTCGGGATAAAACATTCCACTGGCCTCCCAAAGTTTAGGGTACATACTAATTTTGGTAAATCCCGGTATTGTATTTAATTCATTTACAATTACTTCATTACCATTTCTTAAAAAGAAATCGACTCGAGCCATACCTTCAAGGCAAAGCGTTTTAAAAGATTTGATAGCAATAGTTTGAATTTTTTTAATTATGTTTTTTGGCAATTTTGCTGGAATCGCAAGTGTCGCGCCTTTCTCGTCAATATATTTTGCTTCATAAGAATAGAAGTCGTGATTGTTTAATACAATCTCGCCAGGAATTGAAGCAATTGGCTTATCATTTCCAAGTACCGAACACTCTAATTCCCTGCCCTTAATAGATTCCTCGATTAAAATCTTCCCGTCATATTTAAACGCTTCGGCTACGGCATTTTTGAATTGTTTTTGGTTATCTACTCTTGATATTCCAACGGAAGAACCGGAGTTGGCTGGTTTTATAAAAAATGGCAAACTCAATTGTTTTACAGTATTTTTAAAATTTATTTTTGAATTCTTTTCAAATACCAAGAAATTGGCAATGGGGATGCCAGCAGCCAAAAGTAATCGTTTCTGGATATCTTTATCCATTCCCACGGCAGAGCCCAATACGCTTGCACCAACAAATGGCACATCTAGTAATTTTAGTAAGCCCTGCATAGTGCCATCTTCGCCGAAAGTTCCATGAAGAATCGGGAAAGCGACATCTATTTGTTTTGCTCGAATTTCATCAGAAGAACTTAGTAGCTGTCCATTTTGTCCTCCCGGTGATAATGCCAATACAACATTAGCTTCATTGTTAAGTTTAATTAGTTTGGGATCATTAGCATTCAGTAGAAATTTTGTGGAGTTATTGAGAAGCCATCTGCCGCCCTTATCAATTCCAATCGGTACGACTTCATATTTATCTTTATCTATCGCTTCCATGATGTTCTTAGCCGATTGCAAGGAAACCTCGTGCTCAGCCGATTTTCCTCCAAATATAACCCCAACCCTTATTTTGTTTTTCTTTGTATTCATCTGCAGCTACAATTAGAGCATAAAACATGATGGGGCGCTAGATTAAATCAAAAACCGCCGATAATGGCGGTTGCACTAGCACTAGATTAAAGAAGGTCTTTGAAAAGAGGATCTTTTTCAAAATGAAAATCACCGGAAACATGGCTGAAGCCATAGCCATTAGATATACGAGACAAACGCGCTCTCTGCCCATCCTCATTATTTTTTACAGAAAATCTGACTATTGCTCCCGGATCATCCGATAAAATTTGACCCACATATTTGACTGCCGCTTTGTGAGCCCCGGCATCATTTGCATAGTTATTTGTTATAGTGGTAATATCTTTTTCCGCATCTTTTCTCATTTCGGTTATTAATGTCAATAATACAGGTTGTAGATAAATCCCCACACCTATGCATAGGTGTGGGGATAAAGTTTTTGGAGAAGTGGGGTTCCCAGTTTGTAATTTTGAGATAAGCGAGAAAAAAGTGCAACTGGCTATTGCGTCATACGAAGAGAATAAAAGATATTGAGAAGACAAATAGCTGGTATCCAAGAACCCCAAAAACCAACTGCTTTCCAATGCCTGGTATACGAATATTTATAATCCAGTAAGATTCCAGTTAAAGTACTTGTTAAAAACAGAGTAATTTTAACATAAATTGGTAATAATAGTAGGTTTTGGACCACCATCATGATGCCTCCAATATTGTAAAAGTACTAACCCCGATTTTTTAGGGATAACTCAAGATTAACAAAATGTGCTAGATTTGTCAAATTTTATGAAAAGCGGTGGGCTGTAGATAAGATTTAATTGGGGTGTGCCCGGTAGTAGAACTTCCAGTTATTTCCTAATGTCACGAATATTAACCAAATAAACATAAACAACTGGCGTGCTCTAATTTTTACTTTTCCACAAAAACCCAAGACATTGCTGGAAGTTTCACTACCGGGTGTGGTAAAATTGATTTAGTGTAAAAATCAGGTCTTAGCTACTAGGTGTTAGTTTTTGGATTTATAAATTTTCTTAAAACCTAAAACCTAAAACCTAAAACCTTCCGCAAATGGCTGATGAAATAAAACCGCCGGTTTCTGGGTCGACAATCTCTCCATCTTCTCAAATCCCACCGATCACAACTCCGCCTAAACCAATCGGGACTCCTCCCCCATCAAGGGCTATGGAGGGCATAGCAAGTCCACTAACTCCGGATATTAAGATTCCACCCAATTTGCCGATCCGAGAAGAAAAGCCATCGGCAACACCCCCGTCAGCCGGTGGAATACTACCAAAACCGTCAGTTTCACCGTCTGGCCAACCATCGACTATTTTTAAATCCTCAATCAGGACAATGCAGGATGATTTATCCTCTCTTAATAAAGGTCAAACTCCGGCGGGCTTTAAGATAGAAAAAGAATCGGAAAAAGAAGCCAAAATGACACCCCAAGCCGTTTCTCCTAAAATTACACCTCCTCCGCCAATTTCTCATGTTGAACTCGGGAAACTTGAGAGGGCCAAACCTTTAACCGCGGAAATCACACCCCTGCGTCAGGCTGGTTTAGGAACGGGACAAGTACAAAAACCAGCTGCTCCAATACCGCCACAGTTAGGTTTATCTAAACCTTCAATTAGCATACCTTCAGCTAGCGGTATTTTTGATCGTTTCAAAAGTGATCCTAAATTCAAAAGAATAGCCATATACGTGATTGTCGGAATTGTAGGATTTATAATTACCGCTTATGTTATTTCTTATTTTACTTTCTTGCCAAACGCATCAGTTAGCCCGACGCCAAGCGCAATACTTACTAGGACTCCAACAGTTGCTCCAATCTCAATTGAAAGTCTATTTTCCGTCTCGGATTCAGTCGGTATCACATTTGGTCCAGATTTTACAACTCGATTTATTGACTCTGTAAAAAAAGATCCCCTCTTTTCATTAAGAGAACCGGGAATATACAAAATTGCCAGTGTTGATGGAGCTAATCGTTACGGTTTTGCAGAATTTTTCAGCGGCGTATCTGTTGTGGTGCCAGATGAACTTAAACAGCTTATTGACGATGGTAATTTTTGGCTGACATTAACATACAAATCAGACAATACACTTAGCTTTGGTTTTATTGTAAAATTACTAAGTTCAAATAAGGTCAATGAAGTAATAGTAGCTGCACAAAATTGGGAAGGCGCGATGACGCAAACTATAGCAAATCTCTTCCAATTTGATTCAGCCAAAACTGCATCAATCGGATTCTTGGATAACACTTATAACGGTGTGGCCGTAAGATACAGGAACTTTCCTGATCCGAATTCAACTATTGATTATGCTGTAATTCAAGCAAAAAACGGTGAAAGCTATTTGATTGTGGTAAATTCGAGGGAACATATTTATAAGATGGTGGACAAAATAAAATAGGGTGTCGGTGATCACCAATGATGATGGCAATGATGTCGCGTATAGTGCGACATCATTTGTTTATAACATGTCATCATTGCCGACACCATTGTCATCATCTAGCTTAATAAAGCCAAGCATTATATAGTTTTTTATTAACAATACGAATGATGTCTAGTTATCCACAGTTTTTCTTTGACATCATTGCGGACACTGTTAAAATGAAATTAGTTCTTATTTTTGCTGAACGTTCCGTTGCTATGGAACGATTGGCAGTTTTTCACGTCAGACCCGATATGTCTGGCATTACGGGCATCAGCCCCCTAAGCAACTTTTGTTTTGGGCCTCGGTGCCCGTTTTTTTGTATAACCTTCGCGCTTTTCACCGCTAAGCCCAAAATCTTATGGGCTTAACGCGGTTCAAAGCCACAAGGGTTTGCCCAGTTTCTTCGTTGAGCACTCCGGTGCTCCCTTGGCGTAGTTATACTACGTCTCGGTTTGCTCCTCGTGTTCGCCTCGAACTTGGGCAAACGCGAAGGTTCTACCAGATAATGATAATTTGCAATTTTTCTTTTAATCATGCTACAATTCTTTTTCAAGTCTCGTCTTATATAAATACCATGGACAAAAATGAACAAAAAAAATTAAAAAAAGATCTGCTAACCGAGAAAACGAATATTGAGAAGGTGCTCGGGGAATTTACTACTGAAAATCCCACTGTAAAAGGTGATTACAAGTCTCATTTTCATTCTGCCGATCAATCTGATACTTCTGACGAAAAAGCACATAGCGTAACAGATTCGGAGCAAGAAAGAGCGGTTGAGCAAAACCTTGAGTTGCGTTTGCGCGAAATCAACGAAACAATTAAGAAAATAGACGAGAATACTTATGGTGTTTGCGAAAAATGCTCATCCCCTATTGATATTAGGCGTCTCAAAGTTATTCCAGTAGCCAGATTTTGCGTGGATTGTGCCAAAAAAGCCATACTGATTTAGGTTTTAGGTGTTAGTTTTTAGGTTTTAGAAGAAATCAAAACCCCTTGTGCGCAGAAGTAAATGATGCTATGCCAAAAGCATCATTTTATTTCAAACTGCTGGCTGTAATTGTTAGTTTTAACTAGCAACTAGAAACTAGCAACTAGAAACTATTTTGTGGCCTCTGTAAAAGTTTTTTCCGGTGCCGTTTTGGGGCTTGATGCCTTTCCTGTCGAGGTTGAGGTTGATTCAACGCCAGGCCTTCATTCGCTCAATATCGTCGGCCTTCCTGATAAATCGGTTGAAGAATCCAAGGACCGTATCGGTTCCGCTATTAAAAATAGCGGTTTTATTGCGCCCAATAAGAAAAATCAGCGTATTATCGTTAATCTTGCGCCGGCTGATGTAAAAAAAGAAGGACCGGCTTATGATTTGCCTATCGCGCTTGGTTATCTGCTTACCACCAAGCAAATCAAATTTAATCACAAGGGTAGAATTTTTCTTGGTGAGTTATCATTGGATGGTTCATTACGCAGAATAAATGGAGTTTTGCCAGTAGTACTTATGGCTCAAGCCAAAGGTTTCAAAGAAATAATTTTGCCCAAAGAAAACACTTTGGAAGCGGCGGTAGTTCACGGAATTAACGTAATAGGTATTGAAAGTTTGGCTGAGTTAACTAGCTATCTTGATGGGAAACTACATATCTCCCCTGCCGAACATCTA
Source organism: Candidatus Yanofskyibacteriota bacterium (assembly GCA_016185545.1). GTDB lineage: Bacteria > Patescibacteriota > Minisyncoccia > 2-02-FULL-40-12 > IGHO2-01-FULL-4-A > 2-01-FULL-44-17. Next base: position 24,443 of record JACPNJ010000004.1, on the reverse strand, counting down.
GACTATGATTATTTGGCTAAAAATGGCTCGCTAGGCGATGATAATAACGATTTTGACATCTCCCACGTGAAGGGTCAAGAAAACGCTAAGCGTGCCCTTTTAATCGCTGCAAGCGGTGGTCACAATTTGCTGATGCATGGACCACCGGGTTCAGGTAAAACATTACTCGCGAGAGCCCTTTCAACAATATTACCGGAAATGAATCGTGAAGAAGCGCTTGAAGTGACAAAAATTTATAGTATCTGCGGATTAATTAATGGCAAACCTATCATGACACAGCGGCCGTTCCGTAATCCGCACCACACTACTTCTGCGGTTGCGGTTGTTGGCGGTGGTGCTTGGCCTAAGCCTGGCGAGATATCGCTTGCCCACCGTGGCGTGCTATTCCTTGATGAATTTCCGGAGTTTCCCCGCAATGTTATAGAAGCTTTACGCCAACCGATGGAAGGCGGTGATGTCGTTGTCTCGCGCGCTTCCGGTTCTGTCAGATTTCCAGCCAGATTTATGCTTGTTTCAGCTATGAATCCATGTCCCTGTGGCAATTATGGCGACGAAATCAAGGCCTGCGTATGCTCGGCTAACGAGATATATAAATACCAGCGCAAGTTGTCTGGACCGGTGCTTGACCGTATTGATATTCAGATTAACATTCCACGCGAAACATATGCGAATCTGACAAGTGAGAAAAGCGGACAAACCAGCGCTGAAATGCGTCAAATTGTGGCAAAAGCAAGAAAAGTACAGCAAGGACGACTCGCCATAGCCAAGTTGCAAACAAATAGTGAGATGGGCCCTAGAGAAATAAAAAAATTCTGCCAAACATCGCCCGAAGCCGAGGAGTTAGTGAAAAATGCGGTTGTGTCACATAATCTCTCCGGCCGCGGTTACCACAAAATTCTGAAGATTGCTCGTACAATTGCCGATTTGTCTGAAAGCGAAATAATCCAGGCCAATCATGTAGCCGAGGCTATCGCTTACCGCATACGCCCAGAAAACGACTCATTCGCCAGTATTTAATTATTGCCCCATCAAAAATTATCCGCTCGCCATTATGCCTCCTATCACCACTAGCAACCCCAGCGAGGTTGCTGTGTTCCGTCAAAAGCGTGGATTTTGCTCGCAGTGATTTACTTTTACTATTATACTGCTCGCAAACCGTGCAATCCACTCTTTTGACGGTGCTATGAGGCATAATGGCCTCGCCTGCAGATAATTTTAATGGGGCATCTTTATAAATACCGGCTCATTCATCCACCAATGTTTCATACGAAACAATAGTTGGACTCGCTATTTTTTACAAAAAAAAGCACCAAGTCAAAGGAGACCGATGCTGCTCGTAGCTCTTCGCACAATAATCAATCTTACTAATAAGACTAATAAGAGTTAGTTTTTATACAGCCAAATGCGAAAACCATAAATCCAATGACAGCGCCGACAAAGCCCATTTCTCCCGCATATTGGCTAGTTGGTAAAAGAATCATCCCTGAAGCAAGGCCAAGAGGAAACACAACGGCTAATCCCAATACTGCTATGACAGTCCAAATTTTCGCCTTATTATTATCTGTCAATTTGTATTGGGATTCATAACCTGAAAGCGATTTTTCTGGGTCCCTCAATACTAGTGCATTAGGAGAATTTTGGCATAAAAATTCAAGTTCTTTTTTTCGCTTCTGATGCATATATTCACAGTCCTCTTTTTCTTTTTTTTCTACATCTTCCCGGTTTTTAATGTGGATTTGCCAATATACACGATTACCATAACCAGAAAAATCTGATTTAAAATTATGAGCAAAATTTCCAAAATCTTCAATGCCCCAAGCCTGAACTTTTATAAAAACATCGTTCAAAGAAAGATTCGGGTGCTTATTTTTTATCCGTTCTAAAAGTTCATTTACGTTTATATTATTTTCACCTATTTTTGCGCCTCTTTCAATAATAAGATCCGCATGCGGAGCACCGACCCCACATCCGCAACCGCAAGAATTATCATAACATGATAAACTAAAGTTGATATCACAATAAGAAACACCTGGGTAATGAGTATTAACTTTGTTAAAAAACTCATCTACGGTAAATAGTTTTTCTGATGAAAGACCTATCTTGATTCCCATATAAAATCTCCTCTTTTGTTAAACAACGGGCTCCTTAAGAAACCCCTTCCTAAGGCTATTCAGTATTTTATGTTGTATCTTTTTATTTGTCAACCCCGTACGAGAAAGCCCTAACGGGTTTATGAACTAAAAGCGGTATTTAACAAAGCTAGTGTGATACCGTAAGTTGGACTTATATGCTGTTGTTACTTTCTCGTTCGGGGTCAATAGCACGAAAAGCCTTGAAAAATAAAGGCAAAGCGAGCTTCATCAAAAATTACAAACCTAACACAAGCGCAACCCCCTGATTTTTATGACATTATCTGCCGATTATACCCCAGTAGTAGAAGCCGAAGGCTTCACTACGGGGCAAAGCAAATAAGGGAGCTGGCGTTAACAGCGATTCCAATGTTATGTGGCGTCCCACTTCGTGGGTCCCTGCCACACATTGGAACCTTCGACGAGCAAGAATTGCTGGGTAACGCAAAGATTGGTCGGAAAACGCGCAGTAAAACAAGGAACGAAGTGACGCAGTTTTCAAGCGGTAAACGGGGAACCAATCTGTGTCCAGCAATTTAGCCAGCGACCGCAATTTGTAATGAAGGCATGATACAGGAAGAAAAATTAGGGGGTGGAGCGAGGTTTGTAATTTTTGACAGGGCGGGCGATATTTCATGGGAAACCCCGCCCTTGTAAACAAGCGGCGGGGTAAACAAAAACCAGCCGTAGAGCTGGTTGTTATTTTGGTGGATATATGTACCAAGAATCGGCACCAGTGAGCAGGTAAATGCATTCTTCTCCTATTTTTTCTGCAATTTGAGCCAGGAATCTCTTAAGTGCCGGAATCTTTTCCTTGCCGACAAAAGATATTTCAATTTTTGTATATTCACCGTCCGGCCTTCCCATCCAAACACCATTTATGTTTGGAGTTTGACTCCAAGCATGGCCATAATTTTCTATCAAAAAATTGTTTATCTCATATTCCACATCTTCAAGTTTTAACGAGGGTATTGAAAATATAGCCGGTTTTCCTAAATATTCTTCCTGATAGCCGCTTTTTTGTTCAATCATTATCAAAGACCTCCGTTTTTTAGAGATTGCAGCAGAATAAGGGTTTTGAAACCATCTCTTAATACTTTGCCAATGGATTTCTGGCTCCATGGACTTCAAAGTGCACATGGCAGCCGGTAGAGCGGCCGGTCGAGCCCATTAGGGCTATTTTTTGGCCGCGACCAACGCTTTGCCCGACAAATGCCAAAAGACTGCTGGCGTGAGCGTAAAGAGTTTCAGTACCGTTTGTATGTACAAGTTTAATGTACTTGCCGAACCCGCCGTTATAACCAGATGCGTCTGATATCGCCACCGTGCCATCAGCTGAAGCATAAATTGGCGTACCGCAAGAATTAGCAACATCTACCCCGTTTCTTCCATGTATCCTGCCCCAGTTATATCCTGTTGCCGGTTGCATAAAATAACCGCTCAAAGTTGGCAGATAGGCAAATCTTGTGGCCGTGCTTTGTTGAAATGGAACGCTTGGCGTATTTATTTTGCCACCAGGTACAATTATTTCATCATCTATTTGCAAATCACCGCTTAGGGGTAAGCTATTAAAACTAACAATTTCTTCTTCTTTGACTCCATATTTCTTGGATATTGAAGCAACCGTATCGCCTTTTTTAACTTTGTGCAGCACGCCCGTAACTGGCGGTATTTTCAGATCCATGCCTGGCCTAATGGCATCAGCATTCCGAAGATTGTTAGCCCAAATTATGGTACTTATGCTTACGCCATAATCTGAAGCAATAAAAGAGAGGGTATCGCCCTCTTGCACCGTATAAGTTGCTATTTGAGACCCCCTGTCAGTAAATTCGTCAAAAATATCTGTCAAAATCGTTCCGTGTGAAACAATAGAATTGTCCTGAATTGTATTAAGCGTTGATGGCAATGGTACCTTTCCATTGCTAGCATAGGCAGACAGACTATTAATGTCGGCAAGCTGGTTTTGTGTTGGCGCGGTTACTACCGCAGCTGCTGTTTCGTCAATGTAAGTGGTTAAGAAATTGCTAAAAATGCTCCTTTGGCTTTCAGACGAGCCCTTAAAAATTATTAAAATAAACGCCAAGGCCATAATTCCAAAAAAGCCGACCCGGTCGCTTTTATGTGACAATTTAGAAAATATGTTGTGGAGGAAGGTCTTAATCTTAAGAAACTAGAGTCTAGAAGCTAGAGTCTAGAAAAAGAGTTGAAAACAAGCAATTTTGCCCAAAAACAATAACGATTCTCGCGAACGAGAATCAAGAATAATGATAGCGGTGGGGGATAGGTAAGTCAAGGGGTTGGGTGGATAACCGGTTGCCATCAAAAATCCGCTTCGCCTCTGTCATTTTTCTCTCTGTGTCCCTCGCTTCTTCAGTTTCTAGCTCAATCTAGAATTGATAATTAAATTTGGGGTACCCCCTCACCCTCGCGGGCTATTCAGCTCGGGGTCTCGACCCCAAATTTAATAATCAATTCTGATTTCGCTGCGAACCTTCAGTCGTTCGGTACAATGTTCGAAAAATGACAGGGGCTACGCCTGATCCTTAACGGACAGCGACTCCAGAAGTCCCAAAAGGCACTGTGGCTCGCTTCAGACCAACTTTAGCCAAAACAAAAGCCGAGTTTACTCGGCTAATAAAATATCCTAAATGTTTCTAATTAGAAAAACGTAGATAGCAAAAAAACTTTTTGCAAATCTTTATAGTCTTGATTTGTAAGATATTTTTTCAATATTTTCTTACAGGCCATAGCCATTCTTGAATTGTAAACCAATCCTAATTTTCGTAGATGATCTTTGATTTCCTGAAAATTTGGTTTTCTGGAAATGAACAGCTTAAACATTTTCACTTTCAAATATAGTGGTTGTCCACTAGCTTCTCCCAGCATTTTAAAAAGTTCATCATTGTTCGGATTGAGTTCAAAAATTTTTTGGCTACACAGGTCCATAATTTTTTGACTGGACATTACTGCAATTACCCGCCAGTAATCACAAGCATCCAGTAGACCATCAAGATCCTTTAACAGTTGAAGCAAACACTTGTTGAATTTTGCCCCACTGTTAATTGCTAAATCATCTTTTGTCAAAACATTCTTGTATTTTGCAGGGACAACCCCGCGATACGTCATGCCTGTAAGCATAGCTTTCGCTTTTTTGCGGAGCCTCATGTTTTGCATTTATCGCCCCCTTTTTTTATTAATGAACCCTCGCTTGCAATTTATATATTACACTCCAAGTATTTATATGTCAACCCCCCGCAATGGTTCAATAGCTTGTGACCACTCTTGATTCTTGCTTCTTAATTCTTAATACTAGCGGAATGGATCCCGAACGAGACAGCATTATTTAACTTAAAACAACCAAAACTTACGGTCTAACGTCTCGGTCGGATTTAGCAAAAACATAGCTGGTCACGGAAACGACCTATTCAGAAAAAGTCGTTTCCTGTCTCGTACGGGATGGATTCACAAGAACTCGGGTTTTTGGCGGAAAATATTGCGGCGAGGTATTTGGAGAGCGGGGGATATGAGATTCTGGATAAGAATTACCGCAAACCGTGGGGAGAAATAGATATTATCGCCCGTAAGGACGAGGCGGTAGTTTTTGTTGAGGTCAAAGCCAATAAACAAGAGTTTGGCGGAGACTTTAATCCTGAGATAAGGGTGGATTGGAAAAAGATGGCAAAAATTAAGCGGACAGCCGCTTTTTATCTTGAACAAGAATTCGGCGACATGGAGCGTGAATGGCAGATAGATATTGTATCGGTTACATTTGATTTGGAAAATAAGAAGGCAAAAATTAAACATTTTAAAAATATCTAGACGGACCTTGGTGATAGGGGGCATTATTCACTAGGGCCAAATTAAGATGGTTGACGGTGCTTCTGCAAAGTAATAATCTTGTAATAAAGAACTTTAACAATAAAGAGGGGACCGAGAGGCGCAAAATGACTAAGCTGGCCACTACTTTTTTGCTTTGCTTTTTTATTGTTTCCGGAACGACCGGGTGCCGTATTTTTAGGACACGCGCTCCTGCGCCTGTTCCGCCCAGCCCGCCAACCCAAACCACAGAAACGCCCACAGATAAAACTGAAAAAGAAATTGCCAAAGAAAATAAAGAAAGAATAAAAACAAAAGCCCAGATATTCAAAGAAATCAACTCTTTCAGAACCGAGCTCAAAAAGACGGAACAATCTCTTGCCACCCAAAGAGCCAAGGGCGTAGATACAAGCCAAGTTGATGAAATTTGGAAAAACTCCAATAATCTGCTGAACGAAGCGGAGCGGCTTTATCTTGAAGCCAACCTGACCGAGAACTATGAACCGGTACTTGGCCTACTGCAAGCCATTGAAGATTCGTTTGAAAAAATAAAGGAAGAAATTAAAAAGGCCCCAAGATTCAGGGAAAAAACCAAACCGAAACCCAAAGAATTTATGGATTACCGGGATATTATTTTTGAAAAACTAGGCCATATTGACCCGACTCATATCCAAACCGGGCCGATGTTTAGCTTTAGGTTTTCAATTTTTGATCCTACCGAATTTCTTAGTGACAAATGTTTTGACGGGAATAACTTTACACTTCAGTTTCCGCCGAAGGTAATGATAATGGAATTTAATAAGGGACAAGAGGGGACTTATCAATTTGTTTTAATAGAGGAAAATCCGGGTATTGAAAGGTTTACTTTACAAGCTATTCTTTCGCCGGAACAAAGAGACCAGGCGCTTTCTGTGTTGTGTGAAAGTCAGGGAAGCGGTTTCGGGAACTTCAAGTTTCTTGCTGCCTATAAAAATGCACCGGTTGGGTCACCGGAAATGTATTTAGAACAATTAATTTCCGGCAGATTCAGATTTGCCGACCAATTTGGCTTAGGCTCTTTGACCGAAAATGCCAAGGGGAGCGCTGCATTGGCGGATCTGGAATTGGTAAGTTTGGTTTTTAGCACCAAGATTGATCCTCTAAGCAGGACGCAACACGAAATCATTGATAAAATTCATGAAAAGATTAAGGATAATTTGCTTTTAAATGAAAAACTTCAAAAAGCATTTGCTAAAATTGAGTCATGGCAAGTTAATTTATCGCCTAAAAAAAACGACAAAAAGAATTTTTTAAAACTTATTAAAACGAGTCACGAAAGCGGTGAGATAGAAGTACTGGTTAACAAGTTTGAAGATGAGTTAAAACAATTAGCTGAAGAATTTAGCAGGGTCCAAAAGGAACTCCTGCGGTTCAAGAAAGACTATAACAGCGAATTGGTATTTTACGATGATGAAAACCCTGTCATGGCCTTGCTTCTTCGCGGGGTGGGTTTCAAAGTTGAGGAATCAAGCGCGGGAACCCTTTTTAAAAAAGACATTCCGCAATTGTTAGTGAGACTAGAATTTCTTTACTACAGAAGTAAAAATGACGAACAGCCGCCGTTGGTGAGTGATAATCAATTTAAAATAGAGAATGCCAATAAGTACATTGATGTAAGCAAGGATTATCAGCGCCTGACCAGTTTTATGCTTGGTTGGCCATTGCGCAAGACATTGCCCCCGGGTCATTATCAGTTGAAATTAACAATAACCGACGAAATTAGGGAAAAAGCAATTATTCAGGAGGTGGATTTTATCGTATTGCCGGCAAATCTGAGAGGAAAATAAAAAAGGAGGAGATGGATGAAAAAATTATTTTCACGATTAGCAACAATTTTGATTTGCAATTTTTTGGCCAGCAGTCTTTGGGCAACTGAAGTGCCAATCGTTATCAATGGCCGGATTCTCGCGATTGAACCGTCCAAAAGCGTTACCGTTGAGATAAAAAAGTCAAAGGGTATCGAGTTCAGCTTGACTGAAATCAAAACTTTGGCGGTTTTAGACCCAAAAGAATTGACAGATAACGTCGGAACCGCGGCAGTTATAGGAGGTATGGGCGGCGGTGTCGGTGCTAGTGTGGGGGTGGTTAATCCGCCCAAGAGTTTGCAGCGATCCAGATTGAAAGATGCCGGTCTAGTCGGGCTTGTTGCCGCGGGCTTTAGCGCTATAGCAATGGCTGTTTATAATTTTTTTACACAAAGGTCGCCAATGCTGGTCTATGACATTGAAAATGAAGGTCTGAATAATATTGCGGTTATCAGCCACCTTCCAATAGGAACACGGATAAGAATAACCCAAAAAAATCACATCAACGGTACGCACTAATACCGTCCTTGAATGGGAATTGTAAATTTATCCCGACAATATCGGGATTTTATTTTTTTATCAGATATGGTAGATAGAGAACTAAAGGCACATTTACAAAAAAAGAGGCCGAAGAAAATGAAAAATCTGATTGGTATTTTAATATTTGGACTTGTTTTTTACCTGGGGCAGCCGTACGCCGGGCTAGTCCAGTCTGCCGAGCCGCAGGAAATATCCAATTCTCCGCCCGGCGCGCCTTTATTCAGCACCGAAGTTAATTTAGTTAATGTATCAGTTGTGTTATTGGGCAGAAAAGGTGAGCCGTTACCTCGTCTGGGGAAACAAAATTTTAAAGTTAGTGAAAAAAAAATCGGCGAGAAAAACTTTCATGAGGTAGAAATAAATCTGGAACTGCCTGAGCAGCTGCCTCTGCGCGGGGGTATTACCATAGATACCAGCGGTTCAACGTCAGAACAATTTCTTTATCAGCTTGACGTAGCGTCAGAATTGGTAAAATGGATAATCAGAGAAATAAGCGATAAAAATCGCGGTGACAAATTTTTTGTGTCCGAATTTTATTATGAACCGCTAGATCAAAATCCAGCCAAGGGTGTGTTCACACTGAAACAGGACTGGACTGACAACATCAATGCTCTGGTTAGAGCCATAATAAGAAAAACCAAAAAAGCCGCAGGCGGCAGTCCGCTTTTCGGCAGTATAGAATCGGCATCCAGGAAATTTATGGATGAACCCGGCAATTTTGCCAATTTTCTGATTGTTGTTTCTGACGGTCAAAACAATATGCCCTTTTCTGGCCTAAAGAATTCGGCTTACCTTGCTCAAGCGGCCAATTTGTCTATTTATACGATTGGCACGATTAGCCATGATTCGACCAAAGTTGATCCGGGGATTCGTGAGGAATTTGAGCGTAATCTCAAAGAAACCTCGAGATTAACCGGCGGCAGATTTTTTGACTTGCCTAGACAAGACAAATTGCCCGAGATTGCCAGACGAATATTGACGGACCTGCGAAACCAATACCATTTAAGTTACAAATTAAACCCGAATTATAAAAATGGCGACGAGATTCAAATTAGAATTGAAATCGGTGATAGAGATAAAGATGGCAGGTGGCGGCGAATGCCGGCAAAACTTTTGCATCGCAACGGTTACCGTGTGATATTAAGCAATTAAACCCCACCCGGGGTTTTATTTTTGTAAACAAAATACTACCATTTACCTTATGACTAATCCAAGAATCGGAGCCCATGTTTCCATATCCGGCGGTGTGCATATGGCACCTAAGCGTGCTAATGATTTAGGCTGTGAAACATTTCAATGTTTCACACGGCCGCCGCAGGGTGGACCGGCGCCAATTCTTACGCAAACAATTATAGCTAATTTCAAATCGCAAATGAAGGAGTGTGATTTTGAAACTTTTTATATACATACGCCTTACTATATTAATTTTGCCTCGCTTGAGCCACGGATTAGGCTCGGCTCCATCAAGGTAGTCAGAGAAGAACTGGAACGAGGGAGTCTGCTTGGGGCGCGTTATGTTATGACTCATCTGGGTTCTCACACGGGTCAGACACTGGAAGACGGCATTGCCAAGGTTGCCGACGCCATTAATCAAGCGTTTGATGGCTATCAGGGTACAACCCAACTTCTTCTTGAAATTGCCGCCGGTACAGGAAATATCATTGGAGATACTTTTGATGAAATTGGGGAAATTTTAAGACAACTCGGGTTACTGATAGGCGGAACCTGCCCCGTAGTAGAAATTGGAAAAACCCGCACCGAAGGTGCGGGTAAGATTGCAAGCAATTCCAATTTTCACTACGGGGTGTGTTTTGATACCTGTCATGCTTTTGCTTCCGGCTATGATTTTAGAACTGCGGAAGGAGTTAAAAATGTATTGGAAGAATTCAATACAAAAATAGGATTGGAATTTCTAAAACTGGCCCATGTTAATGATTCCAAAGTCGATTTGGGTGGCAGACGCGATCGCCATGAACATATAAACGATGGATTTATTGGCAAAAACGGCTTGGCGAATATTCTTAACGCCACAGAATTTCGCAGTATTGATTGGCTTTTAGAAACTGATGACTCCAAAAGAGAAGCGGATATAAAAATACTCAAAGAAATCAGAGGGTTTTAGTTTGAAAAATTAAGAAAAAGAGGCTATCTTTAAGTAAATGAAATTCCAATCTAAAGGAGTTAGGCAAACCAAAAACATAGCAAGTAACCTAGCTAAAAAGGTTATTAAAAATAGTTTGCAACAACACGCTCAAGCTTTTGCTCTTGAAGGTGAACTTGGCGCCGGCAAGACGACTTTTGTTAAGGGTTTTGCCGGTGCGTTTGGTATCAAGTCGCGTATAACCAGCCCGACATTCGTTTTGTTAAAAGGTTACAGGTTACCCCGAGTAGCTTCGCAACGGGGCAAGCAGGTTACAGGTTACAGGTTTTTATATCATATAGATGCGTATAGATTAAAAAATTACCACGACTTAATCCCGCTTGGCATAAAAGAAATTATGGCTGACCCGAGAAATATTGTTTTAATTGAGTGGTCTGATCGAGTGAAAAAGATACTGCCTAGTAAATATATTAAAGTGCATATTGACCACATAGGCATAAAAACGAGAAAAATTACGATTAATAATATATATGGCCCTCCTTCGCTAAAGCTTCGGAAGGGCACTTCTTCGCCTAAAGAAGAAATGCTTGCACTTCGAAGCTCCGGAGGAGCGAAGAAGTGAAAAAATTAATTTTGATTGACGGTAACGCTTTGGTGCACCGCGCCTTCCATGCCTTGCCGCCTTTGACCTCACCCAGTGGTGTTGTGACCAATGCTGTTTTCGGTTTTGCCTCCATTTTGATTAAAACGATAAAGGAACTGAAGCCGGATTATATCGCGGCTGCTTTTGATTTGAAGGGACCGACATTTCGCCACGAAAAATTTGCCGAATACAAAATTCATCGTGAAAAAGCGCCGCAGGAACTATACAGTCAAATCCCATTGGTCAAAGAAGTGCTAGCCGGTTTTGGTGTCCCGATATATGAAAAAGAGGGCTACGAGGCAGACGATTTAATAGGAACCCTTGCTACCAAAGCCAAAAGCCAAAAAGATCTCCAAATAATTATAGCCACTGGCGATTTGGATGCACTGCAACTGGTTGACGGTGAAAAGGTGGCCGTATTTACCTTGCGCAAAGGCGTCAGTGATACCGTAGTTTATGACCAAGACGCGGTATTTGCCCGTTATGGCCTCAAACCGGAACAGCTAAATGATTACCGGGGATTGAAGGGTGATCCCTCTGATAACATACCCGGTGTGCCCGGGGTGGGGGAGAAGACGGCGGCGGAATTGATAAAGAAATTCGGCAATTTGGATCAACTGTATCAATTTCTAGAAGCAAATAAGCGGCAATCCACCAAATTAAAAACTGCCGGTATCAGCGAAAAACTTGCCGAAAAACTTATTGGAAATAAAGAAAAAGCGTTTTCTTCCAGGGAACTTTCAATTATAGTTACTGACTTAGACATTGATTTTACCATGGAAAAATCATCTTGGCGCAAAAATGCCGATATTTCTCGAATTGAAACTGCCTTTCGTGATTTAGGATTTTCCAGTTTATCAAAAAGATTGCCGGAAATAAATCTTTACCAAGAGGTTGAACCTCTTGTGAGAGGTTCAACCTCTAAAACTGCGATTTCAAAAATTGAATTTGACCCCGATAAAAATAATATTTATATTGTTGAGCCGTACAATGGAACCACAGTCCAAAAAATACTTGCCAATACACAGGCGACAATTATTGGTCATGGCTTGAAGGGATTATTTAGATTTGCCGTAAGCCGCGGCGAGCATATCAAGAATAAAATTTTTGATACCGAAATTGCCGCCTATCTGCTGAACCCCGACCAAAAAAATTACGATTTTTCTGAAATTTATTATGTGGAATTTAATGAGATGTCCAGCGAAGAGTTGGCCCAAAAATCGGCTTATCTTCGGAAATTGAAAGAGCAACTTTGGGATAAAATGAAATCTGCCAATCTGCTTAAAGTTTTTGAAGATATTGAAATGCTGTTAATACCAGTGCTGGCCGAAATGGAACTTCACGGCATCAAAATAAATACTGATGCCCTTGCTGAATTACTAAGATCTACCAACAAAGAGCTTGTCAAACTGGAAACGAAAATTTATAAACTTGTCGGCGGGGAGTTCAATATTAATTCTCCACAGCAACTCGGCGAGATACTTTATGCAAAGTTGGGCATCAAGGGCCGGGTTCGCAAGACTGGCAGGGGAGCGTTTTCCACCGCCGCACCGGAACTTGAAAAAATAAGAGACGAGCACCCGATTATTGATTTGATATTGCAATATCGCGAATTGCAAAAACTCAAAACGACCTATATTGAACCATTTCCGCGTCTTATTGATCCGAAAGACGGGCGATTGCATACGACTTATAACCAAACCGGTACCGGCACCGGGCGTTTGTCTTCGGAAAATCCGAATTTACAAAATATTCCGATTAAAACAGAAATTGGCCAAGAATTCCGCAAAGCATTTATAGCCGAAGACGGATATCAGCTTGCTTCATTTGATTATTCCCAACTTGAACTTCGCATTGTTGCCCATATTGCCAAAGACGAAAAGATGATTGAAGTTTTTCACCGTGGGGAAGACATACATACTGCGACTGCCGCGGAGATTTTTGAAGTCGAACCCGAAGGTGTGACTAAAGAAATGCGCCGGCAAGCGAAAACACTGAATTTCGGCATTATTTATGGTATGGGGCCGGTAGGTTTTGCACGTTCTGCCGGGGTCAGCACTTTGCGTGCCCGTGAGTTTATAACCAAATATTTTGCTGATTTTTCCGGTGTGGCCAAATACATGGAAGAAATAAAAGAAAGAGCGCATAAAAACGGGTTTGTAGAAACTATATTTGGCCGCCGCCGCCAGCTTTTGGATATTCAATCAACCATGCCACAGCTTCAGGCGCAGGCTGAGCGGGCGGCAATCAATCACCCCATTCAGGGAACCGCCGCTGACTTGATGAAATTGGCGATGGTCGGTGTTTTTAAACATATCCACGAGAACTTAAAAGACAATCAGGCGCGATTATTGCTTCAAGTCCACGATGAGCTGGTTTTTGAAATTAAAACCGATCTAGTGAAAAGAATTGCTCCTAAATTACAACAAATTATGGAATCAGTTCATCATCTTGACGTACCCCTAATAGTAGATGTAAAATATGGGCAGAATTGGCAGGAGATGAAGCCGTTGGTTTTTTAGAAGCTCTTTTACAGACAGGAGGAAAGGTGAATAAAAAATATCTTCTATATGCTGGTATTTGTCTATTGATTTTTCTGTTATTGGGTTTGGGCGTCGTATTACTTTCATCACGATTGGGTCCGCGCATTGTTGATTTGCGATATTTAGATAAAATTGCCCATGCGACCTGTAAAAAATTATTGGATCATCCTTTGGTTAAAAGCAAGGATGTAAGGTTTTTTGTCTATTTTGGCAATGACCTGTTTCCCGAAAAATTCAATGAAATAAATGCCGTAAGTTTTATCGCTATTTTGGTAAATGGCGAACCCAAATACGAACACATTATTATTTTCTCCCCCTCAGTTATAAAATCAGGATGTCTTGAGGTGGCTGTAGCCCATGAATTGGGCCATATCAATTTAAAAACAACGAATGAATTAGCGGTAGATGAATTTACTATAAACATTCTGGGGCAAGGTAATAAAAAATTAATAAGAGATTGCCTGATAAAAGCAGGAGGGGCACTCGACTCGGCGAGAATTATAGCACTCAATGGATAAAATCGCGGCTCAAAAAGCCGTTTTATTTTTGGACAAACCTCTAAATTTGGCCTAAAATACTAACATGCCAGAACTTCCGGAAGTAGAAACTATAGTCAGAGGTCTCAATAAAAAAGCGGTTGGCCTTAAAATTGTGGGTGCCTGGACTGACTGGGCGAAGACCATCAAAACACACAAGTTGACCGACTTTGTGCACGAAATAAAAGGCCGCAAAATTCTACGCGCTCGCCGGCGGGCAAAATATATTATGATTGATTTGTCTGGCGGCAAGACCTTGATAATTCATCAGAAAATATCCGGGCACTTATTGTATGGAAAGTGGATAAAACAATCTCAAATCTCAAATCTAAAATCTCAAAACTATAACTCAAAATTCAAAACTAAACTAGAAACTGGAGATCAAAAATGGGTTAGCACAATTTCGGGACCATTGCAGGATGATCCATATAATAGGTTTATTCGTTTTATAATTTTCTTAAGCAATGGTTATATGCTCGGTCTGTCTGATGTTAGGCGGTTTGGCAAGATATTCCTTGGAGATACCGATAAAATTGAAAATATAAACGAAATCGGCAAACTTGGGCCAGAACCGCTTGATCCAAAATTTACATTAGCAAAATTTAAGGAATTAATGCGGCATAAGAGGGGAGTAATCAAAAAGGTTCTTATGGATCCGTTTGTGATTGCCGGCATCGGCAATATTTACTCTGATGAGATACTTTGGTACGCCGGAGTCGCACCCCTACGTCGTGTTGAGAAGCTGACAGATAAAGAGTTGGCCACGATTTATAAATACATAAAATTTGTTTTGAAAAAAGCGATTGGCGCCAAAGGCGACAGCCAACAGGATTATCGCACGCTTGAAGGCAAATTCGGCAATTACCAGAATATGCAGAAGGCCTATCAGTTGACCGGCGAGAAATGCCAGAAACACGATGGCGGCATAATCAAACGTATCGTGATAAACAGCCGATCAGCGCATTTCTGCCCGGTTCATCAGAAATAGCTTGCTACGTCAAAAATTATCCGCTCGCCATTATGCCTCCTATCACCACTTGAATTCCCAGCGAGAATTCTACGTTCCGTCAAAAGCGTGGATTTTGCTCGCAGTGTTTTACTATTATACTGCTCGCAAACCATGCAATCCACTCTTTTGACGGTGCTAGGAGGCATAATGGCCTCGCTTTAAATAATTTTTGACAGAACTCACTGAATTAAAATTAAAAACCGAGCGGATTGCTCGGCGTCGTTGACTTCATGCGCAGGGTAAATTGGATGACACGGAATAAAAATTATAAACTTCCTGATGGCGTTCGCAAGTGCAATCGGTAATCAACTGTCTACCCGCTTGTTTCCTTAAATTCTCTAACCCTGTTTGCTTAATAAAGCCTTTCAAATTTTTGATAAGTATATTTAATCCTTGAACCTTACCATCAAAATTAATTTGATATATAAACGATTGATATTTATGATCGCCATGGTTTAAAAAACAATCCTTTTGGTATTCCACCCTGACTATTTTACCCAGCACAACACATATAAATCCCTCAACTCTTTCTTCAAAATCTGTCACATCCCCCGTTGTATTTGGGTCGTCAAATTTAGATTCAGATAAAGATATTAGCCATTTGTTAAAAATAAGATGCACCAGGGGTTCCAAAACTAACCCCGGAATTCCTCGTAATTGATAAGGAAATTGTTCTCTCAAATCCCCCGTTCCAAAAAGTTTGGTCATAGACATTTCCTCCTAATAATTCTAAATAATTCTAAAAGAACCAAAGCGGAACACTGTTATACTACCAAAACATTAGAATTCTGTCAAATTCTTATCAACTTCGAGGATTTCTGATAGATTTAAGGTGTGGCTCAAAATGAAATCAAAAAAGGGAAAATTATTATTTATAAAACCTCAAATGACCGGCCAAGAGCGGGAGGTTTTGGATTTACTTGCTAACTATGCCAAGACCCTTACCCTGCTTGAACAATATGATAAAAATAAACTGGTTTTAGCGAAAAGGGGCAGGGGAAAATTTATTTTAGATCACAAAACCGCTTTTGAAATTATCGTGAAGTTGAAAGAGGAATTGTTGGCCAAGAAGGAAGCCGGCGATCTTTTCGGACAAGAGTATGGAGAGAAATTCAGGGCCGTGTTGGGAACTATCCGCCAGACATTCGCCGGCAAAGCATTATATCCGAGCATAGAAGAAAAAGCGGCCCATCTTTTATATTTTATCATCAAAGACCATCCTTTTGTTGATGGCAACAAGCGAATTGCTTCATTCTTGTTTGTCTACTTTTTGGATAGGAACAGTTATCTCTATAAAAATACGGGTGAAAAGAAAATCAACGATAATGCGTTAGTCGCTTTGGCCTTGTTGATCGCCGTAAGCGATCCGGGCGACAAGGACATAATGATAAAGATAATCTCCAACTTATTAAAATGACGCTTGAGGCGATATCACGAAAAAAACTTTATATATGGATTGGGGCAGTGGTGGCAATAGTTTTGCTGGGTTTTGGGTTGGCGAAGATTGATAACAAGAAAATTGACATACTTAATAGTACTTCAATATCCGATAAAAAATTAAACCCAAGTACGGTTGCCGGAATTGAATGTGAGAATTATAACGCGCGGCCGTTTGCGGTGATGCTCTCATCGGATAAAGAGGCGAGGCCGTTGTCGGGAGTGGGGGAGGCGGATATGGTTTTTGAAATGCCAGTGGTTGCTAACGGCTTCACGCGAATGATGGCGGTTTATCAGTGTAACCGGCCAAAAAAACTTGGTTCAGTGCGTTCATCGCGGCTTGATTTTGTTCCGCTGGCCCTGGGGTTCAATGCGATTTACGCTCATTTCGGAGGCGAAAAAGAGGTTTTAGATGAACTTAATGCCGGTATCATTGATAATATTGACGGCCTTAAATACGACGGCACGATTTATTACCGTGAGAAATCCATACCGATGCCCCACAATGCTTTTACTAATTTTAATCTGCTCGGTGAAATCTCTTCAAAATTGGGTTATAAATTGAGTAGTTCCGAAGTTTCTTATATGCATGAGGAAGATGGCAGTAAGGGCGAGATTGAACCGGGGCCGATTTTCAACAAAGAATTTAGGGTTGTCTGGGAATATAAAAAAGAAACTAACTCATATTTTCGCTCGCGAGCCAGCAAACCAGAAATTGATAAAAATACCGGCAAACAAGTTGAAGCCAAGAATATTGTCATAATGAAAACAACCTGGTCGCCGATAAACAAGGATTATATAAGAGTTAAAACGGTGGGAAGCGGCGGACTGTTAGTTTATAAAAATGGCGCAGTGATTACGGGAACTTGGGAGAAAAAAAATGACCGTGCAAAACTGTTTTTCTACGATCAAAACCACAAGGAAATACCATTCGTAGCAGGGAGTGTGTGGGTGGAAATCGTAACTAATTAGGTTTCAGGTTACAGGTTTTAGGTTACAGAAAATTAAACCTGACACCTGACACCTGACACCTGACACCTGCGTGATTGTCTTTTTATACGGCCGGGACAGTTATCGGCTGAAACAAAATTTGGAAAAGATTGTTGAGGAGTATAAAAAAAAATACTCGGGATTAGCTTTCTCAATATTGAATCTGAGCGAAGCTGGTGAATTCGCTAAACTTGAGAATGCCGTTAAGACCGTATCTTTTTTCGATGAAAAACGGCTGATTGTGCTGAAAAATTCTTTCAGTGAAGCTGATAAAGTTTCAGGACTCATAAAAACATGGGATTTGATAAATGATAAGCAAAGGATATTGGTTTTTGCGGAAAATACTGATGACATACAACTAGCAAATCAAAACAAAGAGCTCCTCGCTTTGCTTATGGCCCAACCAAATGTAAGCAGATGTTTGGAATTACTGGAGGGAAAACAGCTTGAGAATTGGACGGTAAAAGAATTCAAATTAATGGGTGTCGAAGCCGATCCTGCAGCAATAAAAAAACTTATTTCTTTTACCGGTTCGGATACATGGCGGTTAAGCCAAGAAATTATCAAGTTAGCAAACTACAGGGGCGCTCCTCGTAACGGCGGAGAATGTGGCTCGTCCAGCACCAGTTTGGAAAGACCCAAACAAATGCCGGATAAAATAATGGCAGACGATGTTGATTTGCTGGTCAATCCAAAAGAGGATTTAAATATTTTCCATGTTGTTGACGCCGTAGCCGGCAGAAACCAGTTAAAAGCTGCGATTTTACTTCATGGTAATCTTATGGCGGGAGAAGACCCCTATTATATTTTTTCTATGGTTACTTACCAATTCCGTAATTTGCTACGGATAAAAAGTCTTATAAAAAATGCCGTGCCTTATATTGGGATCGTGAAAAAAACCGGACTCAATCCTTTTATCGTTAAAAAAACTTATGAGCAATGCCGAAAGTATGACCTTGATGAGCTTCGGCGGCTATTTGCCTCACTGGCTCAAATCGACATTGAAGCGAAGTCTGGCTTGATAGACATGGAAAATGGTCTTTATCGTTTTGTGTTTTCTTTATAGAAATTGATTTTGAAATCATCTCTTTGATTTGCTACTCTAACGGAGTGGGTAACAGTTACCTGAAATTAGGTAAAGCCGTTGATTTGGCTGACAAAAAAGACCGGTTAATATACCGGTTTTTTGAGATTTTACCCGGATTTCTCGCTTGGTCCACTTTGATAACCGTCGTTATTTTATCGTTTATTCAGCCGGTTGCCATAGCGGTTTTTATTATAATTTTTGATGTTTATTGGCTTGTCAAAACGGTTTATTTGGCGCTCCATTTGAGGGTTGCTTTCAAACAAATGCGTCTGAATATGAAAATTAACTGGCTAGAGGCTTTGCACCAGCTACCAGCCACCAGCTACCAGCTACCAGCTACTAAATCCTGGCAGGATATTTACCATTTGATAATTCTGCCGACCTATAAAGAAGGGGCGGAAGTGGTCGGTGCGAGTTTAGACGGTCTGTTAAATGCGAATTATCCTAAAAATAGGATAATTGTTGTTATATCGCAGGAAGAACGGGCGGGCAAAGATTTTAACTTGCGCATGGCGGAAGAAATAATTTCAAAATATCAAAATCAATTTTTAAAATTGATGATTGTTGAGCACCCGGTGTCAATACCGGGAGAGCTGGCTGGCAAGGGTTCGAACATTGCTTGGGCGGGCAGATTCGCAAAACGTGAAATTATAGATGCCCTGGGCATTAGTTATGACCGTGTTTTGGTTTCGGCTCTGGACATTGATACAGTTGTTTTTCCCGAATATTTCGGTCGCTTGACTTATACTTTTCTTATTTCATACGATCCGTTGCATTCGTCATATCAGCCGGTACCGTTTTATACTAATAACATTTGGGAAGCGCCATCGTTCGCGCGGGTGGTGGCATTTTCTTCAACATTTTGGCATACGATAAAACAGGAGCGCATGGAAAGCGACACGACTTTTTCCAGCCATTCTATGCCGTTGACGGCTTTGATTGATGTTGATTTTTGGCAAAACAATATGGTTAGCGAGGATTCGCGGATTTTTTGGCAGTGCTTTTTGCGCTATGACGGCCGTTATCAGGTTGTGCCGCTTTATTATCCTGTTTCCATGGATGCCAATGTTGCTCCGACATTCTGGCAAACGATGGTCAATGTTTATAAACAACAACGCCGTTGGGGTTATGGGGCGGAAAATGTGCCGTATTTTCTTTTCGGATTTTACAAAAACAAAGCAATCGGTTTTGGCAAAAAAATTTATCTGACATTCACGATGCTTGAACGATTCTGGTCCTGGGCCACCAACGCGATTATGATATTTTTACTTGGCTGGTTGCCTGTCATAGTGGGCGGCAACGAATTTAATAAAACAGTCCTTTCATTTAATTTGCCGTTTTTAACTCGGCTGATTATGACCTTCGCAATGCTGGGTCTTATAACATCGGCGATTCTTACGATTTTTATCTTGCCGCCCCGACCTCTGCGATACGGCAAGTTCAAGCATGTTTGGATGATACTCCAATGGATTTTATTTCCAGCGACCACTATTTTTCTTGGTTCTCTGCCCGGCCTTGAAGCCCAAACCAGATTGATGCTCGGAAAATATATGGGATTTTGGGTAACTCCGAAAACTCGCTTGCTTGAATTCAATAAAGAATTATGATAATCATGGATATGGATAACGAGCAGTAACTTGACAAGGAGGAGAGAAATGGCAGAGGCTTTCAATCATTTGGGTTCCGGTTCGGTAAAACAAATAAATGATTTTGCCGAGCAAAGAATCGCGGAGTTGGAGAGAAGGGTAAAAGAAGACCAAAGCGAAATTCGGATGTGGGGGAAAATAAAAAAAGGATTAAAACACTACCTATGTTGTTCATGTGATGGTGATGGAAATGTTAGTACATCCGGCGATCCGGATGGCGGATCAAAAACATGCCTGGCATGTAAGGGTAGCGGAGAAAAAGCAGAAGAATTACTCAAAATGTACTAATCTTTGTATTTCAGCCAGCCGGATGGCAAGCAAAGGATAGTGTTTTAGTGCAGGATCATCTTTCAGCAACAGCCGGGCTTCCAACCTGGCTTTTTTTATTAGATCCAGATCAGAAAGGGAGGCCATGGCAATATCGGGAATGCCTGATTGCTGAGTGCCAGTGAATTCTCCGGGAC
Source organism: Candidatus Yanofskyibacteriota bacterium (assembly GCA_016185545.1). Taxonomy (GTDB): domain Bacteria; phylum Patescibacteriota; class Minisyncoccia; order 2-02-FULL-40-12; family IGHO2-01-FULL-4-A; genus 2-01-FULL-44-17. Next base: position 3,658 of record JACPNJ010000004.1, on the reverse strand, counting down.
CGCGTATTTTTAAATCCATTTCAGCGAGTTGGAAACCGTCGTCAGTTAGTTCAAGCGCGCGCAAATGGCGGCCCACCGGTGTGTCAGATGAGCTTGTTCCGTTAGAAGTAGGGCGTCCCGAGGCGGTCGTAGCCGTGCCTTCGGCAGGGTGGTTTCTAACGGGACTTGTAAATAAAAAGCAATACGATTGATGCGGCCCTCTGCCTACTCGTCCGCGAAACTGATGCAACTGGGCCAAGCCGAATCTCTCGGCCGATTCGATCATCATAATTGTGGCATTGTGTATATCCACGCCAACTTCCACGACAGAAGTGGAGACTAAGATGTCATAGTGTCCATCTTTGAATTTTTTCATAATCTCATCTTTTACTTTGGATTTAAGTCGGCCATGAAGCATAGCTACACGATATTGCGGAAAAACATTTTTTGACAGTTTTTCGTATTCTTCGGTAACGGCTTTGACTTCAGCCCAAACTAACTTTGCCTGTGAGATTGGTTTGGCTCGTGCAAATCCATCCGTCTTAGACATTTCAATTCGTGGACATATAACGAAAACTTGGCGTCCGTTTTTGATTTGCTGTTCTATAAATTTATGAGCGCCATCTCTTTTATTGCGCGGTATGATTTTTGTAATAATTTGTTGCCTGCCCTTTGGTTTTTCTTTTATCAAAGAGATATCTAAGTCACCATAAATCGTAAGAGCAAGGGTGCGTGGTATGGGGGTGGCTGTCATGCTCAAGAGGTGAGGTGATAGGTGATAGGTGATAGGTGATAGGTTTGAATTTTTAACCAGTTTCATTCGCTGTTCCACGCCAAATCTATGTTGTTCATCAATAACGACTAATCCAAGATTTTTAAATATTACATCTTTCTGTATAACCGCGTGCGTGCCAATCAGTAAATTTATTTCGCCGGCGGCAATTTTTTTATACATTAATTTTTTTGGTATTTTTTCGGTCTCAGTTTCATCATTAGGCCATTGTTTTGCTTCACCCCCGATGAGCAGGCCGATTTTAATTGGTGATTGGCTCGCCAGCATTTCCGTTATGGTTTGGAAATGCTGGCGAGCCAATATTTCCGTCGGCGCCATAAATACCGCCTGCAAGCCGGCGTTTATTGTTTGATACGCGGCAATGAGCGCTACAACTGTTTTACCGGAGCCGACGTCACCGTTAAGCAGGCGGTTCATTGGAAAAGGTCTTTCTAAATCCTGTAGAATCTCATAAGCCGCGATTCGCTGGTCGTTAGTCAATTCAAAAGGCAATTTTTTAACAAAACTTGCGACGAGTTCCTTATTGAATTTGATTTGCGGGGCTTTCAGCGACTGCAATTGCCTGTGGTCGCGTAAAACCCGCAATTGGAAAAGCAAGATTTCCTCAAAAGCGAATCTTTGTTTTGCCGCAGCGGCTTGTTTAAGATTTTCAGGGAAGTGTATTGCCTGAAGCGCGTAAGCAAGCGCGGGAAAATTATATTTTGTGAGCAATTCTAGCGGCAGAGGATCAGATATGGATTTTCCGCCAGAAGCGGATCCGCCTTGGGCGGAAATTTGAGCAAGCAGGGGCTTAATTAGGAAACGCATATATTTAGAAGTGAGGCCTTCGGTTTCGGGATAGATAGGCACTAGACGGCCAGTATGAACTAGGTTATAGGTTATAGGTTTTAGGTTATGGGTTGATGAGTCAATTTTTTCATAAGAAGGTGAAGATAGGTATAGCCCATTTTTGTCTAGCGAAGTTTTGCCGGATAAGCTGACAAATGTTCCAACTTTGAGGGCGTCGGTTATGTAGGGTTGATTAAACCAAACTGCGTGAATTAAGCCGCTTTTGTCTTTAATTGTTGCGTTGATTATTGTCATGTGCCGCCGCCACGATCGGGTTAACTCTATATCTGCTATTTTACCGGCAATACTCACCATTTGACCCACGCTATTAACATCAGATATTAACGATAGCTTGCTGTAATCTTCGTAACGCGCGGGAAAATGCCAAAGCAAATCGCGAACGGTTTTAATCCCCAGTTTTTTCAACCGCGTTGAAAATCTTGGTCCGACACGGGCAAGTTTTTCAATTGGGGTAGTTAGATTAATCATTAACATAATTATTAACACCGCCCGTCTTAATTGAAAAGCCCCGCCCCAGTTTTAGTAAAACTGGGGCGGGGCTTTTCTTAGTGGTGCTCCCACGAGGATTCGGCTTTGCCTCTCGCCGACTTCCATCGGTTCGGGCTAGCCACCTGCTCGTGGTTTGGCTTGTCGAGTGCTCGCCAAACATCACTTCGCCGTTCTCATCCTCACGCAACTCGCGCAGACGAGTTGCTGTGTGATCACTTCATTTCATTCAGTGCTCCCACGAGGATTCGAACCCCGATTTTAGCCTCCGCAAGGCCACGTTCTATCCATTGAACTATGGGAGCTTTTCAGTGTAATTTACAATTTTTAGAATCTGGCGGCAATGCCTTATAGCACCGTCAAAAGAGTGGATTGCACGGTTTGCGAGCAGTATAATAGTAAAACACTGCAAGCAAAATCCACGCTTTTGACGGAATGCGGCGAACTCGCTGGGTGAGCAAGTGGTGATAGAAGGCGTTGCCGCCAGATTCTATATCCCTAATTTTCTTGCCAATATTTCAACCAGTGTATCCTTATGTTCAATTTCCGGTAAAAACTCTAGCAAGGCAAGACGAATTTGTACAGGATTTTGTCCGGTTATTGGAATTTTGACATAAGGCAGATACCATTTCTTAGTTTGCAAACTTAACTCTTTTATGTCCAGAACCGGGTCATATTCTATCCAAAATGATTTCAGCTCTTTGTAACGTAGCAGATTATTGTTTGTCTTTATACCTGCTGGATTTATTTCAAACTCGCCTAACTCCTGTTTATTTTTGGCGTTAAGCAGTAAAACCGTTCCCAGCATAGCGAAAAAAATGGTGGTTATAATATTTTTTTGGAAAATCTGTACTAACGCGGCAATGGCAAAAAGTACTGTTGCCGCCAAAACTGTGACTCTTACATTTGAATAATAATGTAATTGACCGGACCAAGAAATAATTCTAGTTTCTAGTTTCTGGTTTCTAGTTTCTAGTTGAGAGTGATCCGATTTCAAATTTAAATCCAGACTATTGTCCGGTTTTAATTCTGTCTGCCTATTTTTAAGATCAATTATGTGGGCCAATTTTGTTGGTGGTACTTGCCTAGCAAAGGCGGACTATGTCTCGCCGTAGCCCGACGAAGATTTAACGAAACCCGCCTTCGATAAATCTTCGGCGAGGCGAAGGCGGAAGGGGTGGGACTCGAACCCACAAGGGCCTTGCGGCCCGCCGGTTTTCAAGACCGGTTCCTTAGCCATTCGGAGCACCCTTCCGCAATAAAAATACCACAAAATTGCGGTATTTGGAATAACTGGCGGTGTATTCTTGAAATAGCTCGAACGGAATTCGCTCCTCGTCCCACTTCGCGGGACTCGGAATGGAGCGGGCGGGTCCCGAACCATCGCCTCCGGCGAGCTACGGGATAGACGCCATGAAAGCGAAGCTGAGAGCATTAACAATTTCAAGTTTTTAATTGAGTTAAGTATAACTCAATTCAGTGAATTTTTCAATTTAAAATTATTGAAAAATTCACTGGCTTTGGCGGGAAATTCTCGCTCTTTGAATTTAT
>JACPNJ010000008.1 GCA_016185545.1 Candidatus Yanofskyibacteriota bacterium | reverse complement strand
TCTGCATCTGGGACAGAATATATTTTTTCCAAAGAGCGTTCGACGCAAGAATTTCCGAATTTGAGTCTCGGACGGGACTTGTTTGAGTGAATACATACCCTTCATTTTATCTGATTTTGCGCCAACAGGCTTAGTATACCCGGATTTTTTGTCGTGCCATTTCTTAAAATCTTTCATGTACATTAGTAAAACAAAGTCTGGTAGAAATTACCAGACTTATTGGGCTAATCCTTCTTTGCTTAAGCTAAAAAGAGATTCGCTAGAGAACAATGCATTGCCCTCCGAAGCTCGAAGAGCGGAGGAGGGGAAAACTCTGCTCGGTAAAGTTTATGATTATCTTATAACAAATCTCGTAGTGTAAATATTGATTTCAATTCAATACCAATTTTATTCAAGTTCTCTCTGGCTCCTTCCTCTCTATCAACAAGAACCAGTGCTTTTGCAACCCTAAGACCCAGATTCCTCAAAATTTTTGCTGAATCAATCAGAGATTTTCCTGTTGTTGCTGTATCGTCGATGATGAGCACTATGTCTTTTTTATTCAGTTTAGGCCCCTCTATTTGTTTTTTATCAGCATGACTTTTGGGTGCTTTTCTTACGATGAAAGTTTTAAGGCGGTATTTCTTGGCATAAGCGATGTAGGCGATAGCTCCAACAAGAGGGTCTGCACCAAGGGTTGGTCCTCCAACTGCGGTAATTTTATTTTTCTTAATAACTTCAAAAAATAAGTGGGAAGATAAAAACGCTCCTTCAGGATGTAATGTCACATTCCTTCCGTTTAGGTAATAGTTAGAAACCTTGCCAGACGTTAAAACAAAATCTCCTTTTATCAGCGACCGTTTTAAAAGTTTTACTAATTTTCTGGTAAGCTTACTCATGTATAAGATTATAACAACCCTTGGCACTAGTTTTCCAATCCTATCATCTCTTCCAAAAACATCAATTTGGTGTTCGTTTGGTACAACCGGAAAGCCCACAAAATCCATATTTTTCAGGAAATTTATTAACTGCCGTTTTTTAGCCCATTTTTAGGAAAACTTTGCATGAATAATCTCTGCATAACAAAAACACCAAGTCTGACTTGGTGTTTTTGGATCTTAAATATAGTTTAGTGTCGAGTCAGACTCGACTACCTCGCTAAACTCGGCGAACCGAGTTTGACTCGGTGGTGTTGATAGAGAACAATGGAAAACTATTTTGGGCACGGTTTATAAATATTTCTTGCGGAATGAAATTAAGTTGGCTTATTAAAACAATAGACCTCGCGCCAGACTAAATCCTTGTTAGGTAAAATCGATAACTTTGTATTCTCCCCGTTTTAGATCTGGCGGATAACCTAAGCCACTAAGAAGAGTGGCCAGTCCTCGCCCATGACCCACAAGTAGGGTAACGTCGCTTGCGTTGGTTTTCAAAAAATAATTAGCAAAATCTAAGTGACGCCTGAGAACGTCGCTACGACACTCACCACCGAAAGGACGAAAATCGTAGCTGGCATATTGATCGTCCCATTGTTGTGATATCATTGGACCGTATTGTCCTATCGCTTGTTGTTTAGTTAGTCCTTCTAGTTTACCAAAAAAACACTCCCTAAGCCTCCCATCGGATTGCAATGGACATTTTAAAAAAGAATTAAAATTTCTGCGGTCTCTTTTGTTCGTTTAAGATCGGAGCTAACTATCATGGTTATTCCTAGATTTAGAAATGAATTGCCAAACTGCCCAGCCTCTTCTCTCCCCCGTGAATTTAGAGGTATATCCATTTGACCCTTTAAACGTCCCGCTGAGTCCCACTCCGTGGTTCCATGAAGTGTCAGGATGAATTTCATTGTTAAACTATAACAAAAATTACTAAAAAAAATGTACTGAAAAATAAAAAACTAGATCAACAATAGACCTAGTTAGCCGAGGCAAATAATCTCTTAATAAGCCAGTAAAAAGAGAAACAGAGGCAGTAGACAGTAAGAAACACTGCTGTGCCAATAATAAATACGAAAAGTTGATTGGCAAAAACTATCAGTACGGCAGCCAAAAATCTAAGAAAAGGATTGCCTATGCTAATAAGAAAAGGATTGCCTATGCTAATCCCGGCTACGTCGAGAATAAGGCTACCAATTAAATATAGAATCATCAAAAATACCACTACGCCAGCCACTACCCCGTCGTTCCTAGCCATTTGAGCCTCCGCACTGTTTAATGAAAAAGTACTAGCAGTATCTTAGCAAATGATTGCTTTTTGTCAAGTCAAAAAATAGGGATAACCGGAAAGCCCACAAAATCCACATTTTTCAGGAAATTTATTAACTGCCGTTTTTAGACATTTTTTAGGACAGCAACCAGTTATTAACCCCCTGCATAACTAAAAATGCCTCATTCGAGGTGTTTTTTGAAGGTGTGGAGTTGATAGAGAACAATGGAAAACTATTTTGAGAAATATTTATGATTACTTTTTGAAAAACAACCTATTTCAGCCGTTGGATTACCTATGCATAATAAGTCATTGACTCCTCATGCACGATTTGCTATATTCTAAACCTATACGGCTTCGGCCTCGAAACACCCGCAAGGGTGTTTCTGACTATTATTTACTGGGCTTACAAAGCTCAATAAACGCTTCTGCTAGTTTTTGATAATGATTCTCGGCTAGCACGCCGATTTTCTGGTAGAGTCTCTTGGCATCAGCTAAACGTAACTGGGAAAGAACAGCAGTTCTTTTTATCCCATCCTCGAGATTGATGGGAAACCAATATTTTCCATTTTTTACTTTAGTGGTTAATGGAATTGCCCAGAATGTTTCATTGTTGAATTTTTTAAAAATTAAAACTGGGCGGGCAAAATTAAATCCTTTGCCATCTTGTTCAAATCCGATATTTAACCCCAATGAACACCACCACACTTCACGCTCATGAAAAAATACCCTAGAACCCCTGTCGTGCAAATCTGCTTTTTTATCATGCCATTTCTTAAAATCTTTCATGTGCATTATTAAAACAAAGTCTGCTAAAAATTACCAGTACCGATGTTTTCTGCAGAATCAGATTTTGGGAGCCTTTTAAAACAGAAAAACCCGCCAGAGGCCCCAGAGGACATGGCGGGTGATAGCAACCTAGGGGCTCTCAGATCCCTACGTGCCGAGGATAATGGGATCTTTACCTCGACTCCAGCGACTATGACCCGTATCTTGCCTTTCGGCAAAACTCGTTGGCTGAGACTACTATTACATTATTTTTGGAAAATCGCAAGTGCTCGTTTTTGAGAAAACTGGAAAACCTGTAAAACCCCATATTTTCAAGGATATTTAATTATTAATGTTTTTAAGACATTTTTTAGGAAAACTCAACAAGAATAACCCCTGCCTATCAAAAAACACCTCGAATGAGGTGTTTTTTGAGGGTGTGGATCTGGGGAGAGTTGAACTCCCGTCTGGAAAATTATTTAAAATTGCACTACAAGTTTAGTCGGACTGTTTAGTCCACGGTTAAAAGTCCGACAGAATAACCGAAGACCTGTTTTGTGTTTTTCGAGTGCTATCGCCGAAACATGTAAAAAACGACAGTGCCTTATCCTGCTAATGACGCCCCGATTCGGCTAGCAGAAATCACCGAGAGGACGCGCCTTAAGCGTAAGCTAAAGCGTAATTGCTATTGTAATTGGCAATTATGATTTTGAGCGAGTGATTAAGGTAGTAATCGCTCATCTACCACTTGCGCAAATTTTAAAAGAAATCCCATCGAAGCCGGTCAGACCCAACCAATGTTTTGAGGTCGGACCTCAAAACATTGGTTGGGTCTGGTTTTAGATTTTACTTTTTAACGCCCTTTCTATTTTCCTTTGAACTTCGCGTTTTGTAATTTTTTCCCGCTTGTCGGCCTTCTTTTTGCCACGGCCTATGCCAATTTCCAGTTTAATCAAGCCATTCTTATTATACAACTTAATCGGTACCAAAGTCAAACCTCTTTCCTGCGATTTGCCAGCTAGGTATTTAAGTTCGCTTTTTTTCAATAACAGCTTAAGATTACGCCTTGAATCATAACCAACTGGCACATTGCCCGCCTGATACGGCGGGATAGTCGCACCCAAAAGCCAAGCTTCCTTGCCCGCCGTAGCTTTAGCGAAGGCGGGTCCATCCAGTAACTTAACATACGCCCCCTTGATAGAGGCGCTGCCGCGCTTTACCGATTTAACCTCCTGACCAGTCAAAACCATGCCTGCTTCCAGGGTTTCCAATATCTCATAATCAAACCTAGCTTTTTCATTTGTGGCATAGATTTGCATAAATTAACTATATCACTAACAGACCTCGCCATTAATGGCGAGGCCTGTATTACTTTAACTATTCTTCAATTTTTTATTTCCTCTCTTCCAATATGGTTTTTACCTTCATTGTCTTATCCTTGCGCATCACCGTCATTTCAACTTCATCACCGACATTAGCGGTTTGTATCAAATCGGCAAGTTCTCTTTTTTCGGTCAGCTTCTCGCCGTTGATTTCAAGAACGATGTCGTTTTCGCGCACCCCGGCCTTATCGGCGGGGGAGTGTTTGACCACTGCCACCGAACCGGGTATGTGGTCCTTGATCACCAGTGCGCCATAATCAACCGGCAATTCATATCTTTCTTTAAGAACTTTATTGAGCATCACATAGCGCAAACCAATGAACGGCTTGATAATACGCCCGTGCTTGATGATGTCTTCAAGGTCAGCCTTGGCCCAATTGATAGGAAGCGAAAAGCCGATATTCTGGGCACCAAAAATTATAGCTGTGTTTATACCGATGACTTCGCCATCAAGATTGATTAGGGGTCCGCCGGAATTGCCCTGATTAATCGCGACATCTGTCTGTATGACATTGCGCAGATGCTCCATTTCCGCACCCTGGCCCATTGAAGCCGAGATTTTGCGTCCCAAACCAGAAATTATTCCTTTGGATACGGTGTTTGTAAAAAGTCCCAGAGCGTTGCCGATGGCAACAACGGTTTGGCCAAGCTCAATTTTATTGGAATTGCCCAGCCGAACCGCCGTTAAACCCTTGGCATCAATTTTCAAAACTGCCACATCATTAATAGGGTCACGGGAAATCACGCGGCCGTGATACTCTTTTTCATCCTCGGTAATTACGGTATACTCGGCATCGGGGTCAAAGACGACATGCTTATTGGTAAGCACCAGGCCGTCGGGATGGACAATAAAACCGGAGCCGCCGCCGACTTTTACTTTTTCCCCGTCGCCGCCATGGACTTTGTGGTGCGGATGAGGAATAAGTTGGTCATCACTATCGTCACCATTACCCTCACCGCCATCAGGCATGCCTGGCATATCAAATGGCATGAATGGTCCGAAAAACGGCATCATCGGCATGCGCTTAATCTTGGGCAGGTGCTTGGAGATAACGATACTAACCACCGCCGGCAGGACTTTTTTGACCGCGTCAATTGTTTGTTTTTCATATTCAATCATGTAACCATTCTAACATGCGCCACAAACGTCTTGCAAGAACTTTTTTCAATAGGCCTACGCTAACTGTAGCAAAAGAACTGCTCGGCAAGTTTTTGATAAGAAAAATTGGAAGAAAAACAATCGCCGCCATTATTACTGAAACTGAAGCTTATTGCGGACCGAATGACCTTGCCTCACATGCTTCCCGCGGCATGACTAAACGCACTGAAGTAATGTTTGGCACCCCCGGACATGCGTACATCTATTTAATCTACGGAATGTATCATTGTTTTAACATTGTAACCGAACGTGACGGTTATCCGGCCGCTGTACTTATTCGTGGAGTGAAACTAGCAACAAATCTCAACGACCCTGCCCGCCTAAATTTTGGGATTAGCGCCAACGGCGCAAAAGCTGAGGGCATATCCCAAAACTTAGGCGGGCCGGGCAAACTATGCCGTTATTTCCAAATAAACAAATTACTCAACAATGAGGATCTGACTATGAGCAAAAAACTTTGGCTTGAAGACCGCGGAGTTAAAATCAAGCCCGACCAAATTAAACGCTCTTCCCGCATTGGAGTGGATTACGCCGGGCCATACAAAGATAAGCAGTGGCGGTTTATGTTAGATCTTTGATTTTTCTTGATTTTTAGTATATATAATTAAATTAGGGTTCATTTACATTTAAAAACTGGGGGTGAGGCATGATTTCACTGCGTGAAGTCCCCCTCAGCGGGGATAGATTACTAGATTGGATTTTTAAGCAGTTCGTTGTATTTTTAAATCGGAAAACGGTATATATAATTAGGAAGAAAAGGCTTAAAAAAGCTAATAGTCATAAGGGGGAGGTATTACTTGGGCTAACCGTGCCTAAAAATCCTAAAAATTACCTACGGGGTACATACATTTTCATCAATTCGGCTAAATGCCGACATCATAATCGAAACGAAGAAACAGAAACATTAATCCATGAATTATGCCACAATATATTTTCTGATTCCAGACATAGATTTATAAACCAGCTCGAGAGAGTACTAATAGAAAATTTTACAACGGATCAGAAAAATTTACTAAAATCATTTATTCCCCGCCATGAGGTCAAAAATTAATAACCCGCCTAGCGGGTTTTTGTTTCCCTGTCTCTTAAAAAGCACTAAATTAAAACCGCTGGAAGCTTGTATTTTTGAAGGACGGGGTTTGTTTTTCGAGCGAGTTGTATGGTAGCTTGAGGTAGTGGGTTCATTAAAAAAGATTAGAATGGAGCGCGAAGTGAAAAACAAAACCGATCCTCAAGGGGTTATCCAAGAAAGATTAAATCTTCAAATTCCTGACCTTGTAGAACGAGAATTGAACCGCCGGAGATTAATTTTTTTGGATTTTGAGATTGATGAGGCTGGGTTTCTTCAGTTTTCCAGAGAACTTCTTTACTTACACCTTTGTGAGCCGGGGGGTCAAAAACCAATTTGGATTATACTTAATTCTCCCGGCGGGGATATTCTCTACGGTTTTGGAATATATGATCTGATCAGAAGCGTGATTGAAAAAGAAACCACAATAAACATATTGTGCACTGGCATGGTTGCTTCAATGTCCGCAGTAATACTTCAAGCCGGCAGCAAAAGAGTTTCGTTCCCAAATACTCAGTTTTTGATACATCAGGTCAGTCAAACGATTTTTGATAAAAACGAAGAAGTAAATGAGGGTGAAGAAAGAGTAGAGGAAAATAAAAGGGTTAATCGTATTACGATGGGCATTATTGCTGAAAGAATAGGCATGGATCTGGATATGCTTCTAAAGTTATCCAAAAAAAAAGGACTGCTGGTATGACGCGAAGGGAGCCCAAAAATTAGGCAGAAACGGTTTGATTGATGAGGTAATTACTCGGCTTCCGGATTTTGAATCTTGAATCAAATAAAAACATGAATAACCCCATTGTGGGGTTTTTATTTGCATTATTTTTCAGCTAGGGGTAGTTTAATTTTAAATAGCTCATTGAAAGAAATTGGAGACTCGAATGACTGATATTCCTAATGCCGCAAGCCAAAGCGAAGAAGAAGACAATGATATAATATTTGATTTAGAGAGCAGGCGAATAGACATTTTTTGTAAGGTTGACCGCAGAGCCGCGCTGCACATGCAAACGATCATAGAAGAATTAAAAAACACCGGTAAAAAAGAAACACCAGTTACCGTAGTCGTTAACACCGAGGGAGGCCTCGCTTTCCAGGGCTTAGCCATTTACGATTTAATGCGCAGCAGCGGTCTCAAGTTCAGGACGATAGTTTTGGGCGAGGTGGCGTCTGCTGGCTTGGTCATCGCTCTTGCCGGCAAGGAAAGATGGATGCATAAACACGCTTCTTTAAAATTTCATGCTACCGCAATGCAATTTGCTGAACCACAAAAGGCGCTTGAACAATACGACGAAGACGTGCAGCGTGGCTGGAAAAATGTAGTTAATAAATTGTATGACGAAATAACTATAGCGAATTCAAGACTCACGGCCAAACAAATTCACAAATTGGAACGCCAACAAATCTGTTTAACGGCCGAGCAGGCATTAGAACTAGGGCTTGTGCATAAAATTATCGGCTAACAAATTAGACGCTCACCGCGTCTTTTTAATTTGTTATCAGGCATGTTAGGATTTAGGTATGATTCGGGATTTACTTAAAAATTTAGTTACTGAAATTTTGAAAAGCCAGAATTGGCCTGTTTTGAAGTCGGAAAAAATACAGATTGAAAAACCGGATAATCCAAATTTCGCTGACTATGCGGCCAATATCGCTTTTCACCTGGCAAAACAGCTGAAAAAACCGCCGCAGGAGGTGGCACAGATTTTGGTTAAAGAAATCGACAAGGTTAAGCCAACTGAGATTGAGCGAGTCGAAACTGTTGACGGCTATGTAAATTTTTTCTTAAGTAATGAGTTTTTGCGCCAATCATTGTCTGATCTTTACAAAAACCGCAAAAGTTACGGTAAATCCAGTTCGGGCAAAGGACAAAAAATTATAATTGAGTATTCCCAGCCCAATATAGCCAAACAGATGCACATCGGCCATTTGCGCACAACCGTGCTCGGTGATGCCCTGGCGAATATTTATAAAAACCTCGGCTACAAGGTCATCCGCTGGAATTATCTGGGCGACTGGGGCACGCAATTCGGCAAACTGATCACCGCCTACAAACTCTGGGGTAATCAACTTAAAACACAACTTAGTGGCTCAACCACTAAGTACTTAGTGGTTGAGCCACTAAGTTGTGAAAGACCGCTAACAATCGGAGATTTAACGGAGCTTTATGTAAAATTCCACCAAGAATTAAAAGAACATCCCGAATTAGACCGCCGGGGACAGGAAGAATTCGCAAAACTTGAGGCCGGCGATAAAGAAAACCGCAAGTTGTGGGAATGGTTTCGCAAATTATCCGTCAAAGAGTTTGAAAGAATTTATAAAACACTGGTAATTAACTTTGATATCTGGCTGGGAGAAAGCCATTTTGAAAAAGAGCTTAAATCGCTAGTGGCTGACCTGCGCAAGCGGGAAATTGCCGAAATCGGCGAGGAGGGGGCAATCATTATTAAATTAGACCAGTTCAATCTGCCACCGGCGCTTATCCAAAAAGCTGACGGAGCGAGCTTGTATCTAACACGCGATATTGCGGCTCTCCAATATAGGCTGGATAAATATAAACCGGCTAAACTCCTCTATGTCGTCGGCAACGAACAATCACTTCATTTTGAACAGCTGTTTGCGGCGGCTAAAATTTTAGATTTAAACACCGCAGAACTCTCGCACATAAAATACGGCTTGGTGCTGGGAGAAGACAAGAAAAAAATGTCTACGCGGGAGGGTGAGACAATACCGCTTGAAGAAGTAATCCAAAAAGCGGTTAACCTTGCCAGCGATATAGTAGAAAAAAAGAGTCAAAATCTTTCAGAAAAGGAAAAATCTCAAATCGCAGAAACCGTCGCCATCGGAGCATTAAAATATGAAATGCTCAAGGAACATCGAAATAGCGATATTGTTTTCGGTTGGGAAAAAATGCTTGATTTTACTGGCAACAGCGCGCCGTATCTCCAATACACATTTGCAAGACTGCAAAGCATTCTTGCAAAATCAAAAATCAAGAATCAAAAATCAAAACTTTTGGAAGAACTAAAAGAAAACAAAGAGTTTGCTATTATCAAACATCTTCTTGATTACCCAGATACTGTTGCTGATTCTGCTCGCAACAATCTGACCAACAATCTCGCGCTCTACCTTTATGAACTCTCTAATCTCGCCAATCAATTTTATGAAACCGTCCCCATCCTCAAAGATGACAACATCCCGCGCCGCAACGCCCGCCTCATCCTCATACAAACCACTGCCTCTATCCTCAAATCCGGTCTTGAATTATTAGGCATAAACGTACTGAATAAAATTTAGTTACCCAAAAGTTAAACGTTTTATTAAAAAAGTCCTTGAATTTTCAAGATTTTCTTGTATATTTTAACTTATGGCTGATTTTGATTTCCCTAAAGTAGAGGAGAAAATCCTACATTTTTGGAAAGACAGAAAAATTTTTGAGAGATCTCTTGAAAACCGCAAACATGCGCGGCGGTTTGTTTTTTTTGAAGGGCCGCCGACCGCCAATGGCAAACCAGGCATCCACCATTTTCTTGGCAGAATCCTAAAAGACCTTTTCGTTCGTTACAAAACCATGCGCGGCTATCTCGTTGAGCGCAAAGCCGGCTGGGATACCCATGGCCTGCCGGTTGAGATTGAAGTTGAAAAAGAACTTGGCCTGAAAAACAAAAAAGAAATAGAAAAATACGGCATAGCCAAGTTCAACGCCAAAGCCAAGCAAAGCATCTGGAAATACAAAGATGAGTGGGAAAGATTTACTAAGAGGATTGGTTTTTGGTTAGATATGAGCGACCCATACATTACTTATGATTGGAAATATATGGAATCGCTTTGGTGGATAATCTCGCAGATAGACAAACGCAAATTGCTCTACCAAGGCCACAAAGTTTTGCCCTGGTGTCCGCGTTGCGGGACAGCATTATCAAGCCACGAAGTTGCCCAAGGTTACGAAGATGTAACTGAAACTTCAGTCTACGTAAAATTTAAGGTTTCTAAACCTGAAACCTATGACCTGAAACCTAACACCTATTTCTTGGCCTGGACAACAACTCCATGGACGCTTCCGGGAAATGTCGCTTTGGCAGTCGGAAAAAACATAGAGTACGTTTTAGTAAAATACGGCGAAGAAAATTATATTGTTGCAAAAAATACTTTGGATAAAGTTTTTAGTTCTCAACTACTCACTACTCACTACTCACTACTCACTATTGTCAAAGGTAAGGACCTCGTCGGCCTTGAATACCAGCCTCTTTTTAATATACCGCATTTACAAACCGAGACCGCATATAAGGTTTATCCGGCTGATTTTGTCAGCACCGATGAAGGAACAGGCATAGTGCACACTGCTGTGATGTACGGCGAGGATGATTATGAACTTGGCAAAAAAATCGGCTTGCCTAAGCATCACACCGTTGACGAACAAGGCCGTTTTACAAAAGACGTAAAAGAATTTGAAGGACAATTCGTAAAAGACGCCGAGCCAGGAATTATAGATTACCTTAAAATTAGAGGCTTACTTTTTAAAACCGAACAATACACCCACTCTTATCCATTTTGTTGGCGATGCAATAACCCGCTTCTATATTACGCCAAAGATTCATGGTTCGTGGCAATGTCCAGACAACGCAGGCAGCTTCTCAAAAACAATGGCAAAATAAATTGGGTGCCGAAACATCTAAAACAAGGCCGTTTCGGTGAGTTTCTGAAAGAAGTGAAGGATTGGGCGTTTTCGCGTGAACGCTACTGGGGCACACCTCTACCAATCTGGCAGTGCCAAGACTGTAAGGAATATAGAACGGTCGGTTCTCTGGAGGAGCTTGAAAAATACCGCTACCGTGGCAAAAATACATACTACGTACTGAGGCACGGATTTAGCACCAAGAATGGAATCAATGGAAAAAGGGCGGTTACTGCTTCACGGTTGGAGCATGACAAATACGAGCTTACTGCGGAAGGAGTAGAACAAGTACAAAAAGTTGCGGACAGCCTTGCTGCTGATGGCGGCATAGATTTTATCTTTTCGTCTCCATTTTTGAGGACTCGGCAATCGGCTGAAATTGTGGCTAAAAAACTGGGTCGCAAAATGTATATAGATAAAAGACTGAAAGAACTCGATCACGGCACGGCTTGCGAGGGCCAAACTTATATGGTCTGCATTTCGTCCGATACTGTTTTGACTTTTGACACCAAATACGGGGACGGAGAAAGCTGGCGGGATGTTAAAATCAGAATGGCTGATATAATCCGCGAGTTAGACCAAAAACATGAAAATAAAAAAATAATGCTTGTCAGCCACGGCGACCCGATTTGGATACTGGAAGGATTTACCAAAAACTGGACCGATGAAGAAATCATAAAACAACGAGATACTGTTTATCTTAAAGAGGGCCACCTAAAAAAAATAGATCTCAAAAACTTTTCATATAATGAACGAGGGGAATTGGATATGCACCGACCACATGTTGATAAAATTGAATTGAAATGCAGCAAATGCGGAAATCGAATGAACAGAATTAAAGATGTCGCTGATGTCTGGTTTGATTCCGGCGCAATGCCATATGCCCAATGGCACTATCCGTTTGAAAATAAGCGGCAATTCGGTGATAATTTTCCATCTGATTTCATTTCCGAAGGTATAGATCAGACCCGTGGCTGGTTTTATACTTTGCTTGCGGTTTCTACTTTGCTTGGCCGGGGAACGCCGTATAAAAACGCTGTTTCGTATAGCCACGTCCTTGATGAAAAAGGCAAGAAAATGTCCAAATCATTAGGTAACATAGTTGATCCGTGGGTTGTTATTGAAAAATTCGGTGTAGATGCCGCAAGATGGTATTTTTATACGGTAAATGACCCCGCCGACCCAAAGCTATTTTCTGTAAATGACATCGGCAAAAAATTAAACGGTTTTATAATGACCGCGCTTAATTCGCTAAGATTTTTTGAATTATACGAAAAGCCAGACAATAAAAAACCGAGGGCCTTACCGAGAGCAGCCCTCGATAAAACAGCCCTCGTTAGCAAACTGGATTATTGGATACTCTCACGGCTGAATACCCTCGTGCATAGTGCAACCGGGTCGCTTGATAATTACGACCTGACAACGGCCGCCCGTGAAATAGAAAAATTTGCCATAGAAGATTTGTCCAATTGGTGGATCCGCCGTTCACGGGTACACTTTCAGCGTCCAAAAAATAAAGATGAATTTAATCAGGACGTCGAACTACTTCGTTATCTTTTAAAGGAACTAAGCAAGATACTCGCGCCCTTTACACCATTCCTCGCCGATCACATTTACAAAAAACTTGATAACCGAAAAGAGTCAGTGCATCTGGAGGACTGGCCAAAGACGAAAAAGAAACTTATCAATCCCGAACTTGAAGCGCAAATGACTGAACTGCGGGACGCCGCAGCGCACGGTTTAGCGCAAAGAAAAGAGCTGGGAATAAAGGTACGCCAACCGCTTGCCAGCATTACTCTCAAGAAAACGATAAAATTTGAACCTGATTTGGAACGATTATTGATGGATGAATTAAATGTCAAGAATATTTTTTACAATACCGAACAGTCCGATACCACAAAACTGGACGAGAAACTAACACCCGATCTGATAATGGAGGGCTATGCCCGAGAGATAATGAGACAAATCCAGGATATGAGAAAGGAGGCCAAATATAGATTGGATGAAAAAGTGTACGCGGCTTGGGATACAAGAAATCCCAAAGTCACAGAGACGATTGAAGGGCATAAAAAAGAAATTGCAGAGGATGCATTATTAAAAGAATTTTCTCGTGGCCACAACAAGAAAGAGGTTTTTGATATTGAAAAAGAATTTGAACTTGCCCCTCAAGCCAAAATTTGGTTAGGAGTTAGGAGTAAGAATTAATATTCGCTCCATCAAAAATTACAAACCAAGCTAAACCCCCTAATTTTTCTTCCTGTATCATGCCTTCATTACAAATTGCGGTCGCTGTCTAAATTGCTGGACACAGATTGGTTCCCCGTTTACCGCTTGAAAACTTCGCTAGACCGCTCGTTTTCTACGCGTTTTCCGACCAATCTTTGCGTTACCCAGCAATTCTTAATGCCAGCTCCCTTATTTGTATAATCGGCAGATAATGTCAGAAAAATCAGGGGGCTTCGCTTGTGTCTGGTTTGTAATTTTTGCAAAAAGAAAAGCACCGATACTACTGGTGCTTCGAATGCGGTCTCACCCTTATTTTAGAACACTCATCTTGTGGGTGAGTAAAAATCAAGAGGGTAAAAGTACCTATTCGCGTCTAAAAAGTTTTCGTTTATGTCATCTTCTGTCAATGATTTGCTATTCTCTTGTGACAGAACAAGATTGGCAATTTCTCGATTGGTAGGTTTTCCCCTGGTAGCCACGATATCAATGAAAGAGTTGTTATCAAACCAAGTGAACCTGTCGCCGCCGTTTTGTACAGCATTAGCATAAAGTTCATAAAGGTCACCTTCACCCCACTCTGTTACATCGAGCCAATAATGATTGTGGTTTCGGCCGAGTGTCTCCTCAAGCTCTTCGTCCTCTTCTTCAAGTAACCTATTCCAGACATCCTTAAATTGTTTCGGCGTCATTCCACGTTGGATACATGCTGTGGCCCATCCGCAGATGTCCTTAAGCACTTCTTCTGGCACATGCTCACCGATATAGAGAGAGCTGATTGCCATCGGAGTTTGGGTTGGCGGAGTTATAAGAAGAAGTTGGATGACAGTTTGATGTAAGGGCTTATAACCATGAGTAAGCTTCTTGCGTACGAGCTTATTATATTCTTTCCTAGTTTTTTCGGGAGACGAATATTTCTTAATATGGATTCGGCCACCAGTGTCGGGCTTACCGAAGCGCACAACTAGTTCATTGCCTTGCACCTCAGGTTCCCAAAACTTTTTTGTTTCACCATCATCAAATTCGTATATTTCTCTCATTTTGGCCCCCTTCTGCTAATTTAAAAAGTTCATTCCGTTGGGAACGAGGTAGCATTTAGCTATTCCGTTCATTCCCGTTCATTCTCAAGGACATAATGATCATAACATCATGGTGTTAGTATTGTCAAATAGCACGAAAAACCTTGGAAAATAAAGGTAAAGCGAGCCCCATCAAAAATTACAAACCGGGAACCCCCGACTCCGCTAGCAGGCGGACGTCGGGGTGATTTTTATCGTTCGCAATTTGATAAGATGAGGTACTAGCGAAGCCAAGTCTGACTTGGCGAAGCGGGTTTACCGGCGGAGGCGTGCGCGTTTTGCGCCTGTCCCGAAGGGCCAGCAAAACACGCGCGCGTAGCCGGACAGCAAACCGCCGCTTCAGGATTGTAATTTTTGAAGGGGGCGAGCGAGGTTTGTAATTTCTCATATTTATTGCTAATTTTAAGCAATGGCTGATCTTATTTTTAATAATTTTACGACTGACAGGAAATATGACGGCGGGTTTTTTAAGAAAATTTTGGAAGTCGTTGTTAAAGAGTTGGATTTGGAATCAAAAAAATTGGAGTTGTCGGTAAATTTGGTGGGGGAGGGAAGGATTAAAGCGCTGAACAAAAAATATCGCGGCCGAAACAGAACGACTGATGTTCTGTCGTTCCCCTTGCAAAACAAGATTAGTACTAAATCTACACTGAATGGTATAATGAGCTTGGGTGATATATTTATCTGTCTCCCCGTGGCCAAGAAATACGCGGTTCGCGAGAGCGTCAGTTTGGATTACAAGCTTGCGTTTTTAGCCATTCACGGTTTCTTACACTTGCTTGGCTACGACCACGAGCAACCGTTACAACAAAGAAAAATGTTTCGGCTGCAAGATAAAATTCTTAAGAAGGTGATAGCTGATAGGTGATAGGTGATAGCTTCAATTTCTTAAATTTCAAGCTATAATCTATAACCTATAACCTATAACCTGAATGGTTGCGTCAGCAAATTATCACCGGTATAGACATCGGTAATCATGCCATAAAAACTGTTATCGCGGAATTGGATCGCGAAACTTTGCGTCCTCAAATAACCGGCGTCGGCAATGCTTCTTCCAACGGTTTGCGCAAAGGCGTGGTCTTCGACATGGAAGAAACCATAAATAACGTAAAGGAATCAGTCAAAAAAGCGGAATCTATGGCTGGGGTAAAAGTAGACAAGGCCTATGTTTCGGCTAATGGTTTGCATATCCGTACTCAGCCATCGCGCGGAGTAATTGTGGTATCGCGCGCCGATAATGAAATAACTCAAAACGATATCTACCGCGTAATTGACGCCGCTTCAACGATTAATCTCCCACCCAACCGCGAGATAATCCATACAATCGCCAAAAATTTTACCATAGACACACAGGAACATGTTAAAAATCCTCTGGGTATGAAGGGAGTGCGATTGGAAGCGGATGTCTTACTGATAGAAGGGTTGACCCCCTATATCCGTAATCTTGCAAAATGTATCAATGCCAATGATATTGAAGTTGCGGAATTTGTTTTCGCGCCGTTGGCTGTATCAAAAGCGGTACTTGACAAACACCAACGCGAACATGGCGTGTTATGCATTGATTTCGGTGGTGGAGTTTCTTCAATAGCACTGTTCCACGAGGGCGACTTGATTCACACGGCAATTTTACCGATCGGTTCAAGACATATTACAAATGATTTAGCTGTCGCTTTCCGTACTTCCATGGACAGAGCAGAAGAAATCAAGTGCCAGCATGGTCTTACCAGTACCGAACAAAACGGTAAAAAAGACAGAGTTGATCTTTCCGAGCTCTTGGGTGAAGATGATTTCGTGGTCCCGCGTGTCCAAATAGCTAAAATAATTGATTCGCGAGTAGCCGAACTTTTTGACTTTATTTCCAATGAGATGAAAAAACTTCAACATGGTTATCTTCTGCCAGCAGGCGTGGTCTTGGCCGGTGGAGGAGCTAATCTTACCGGCTTGCCAGCTTTTACCAAAAACCGTCTTAAACTGGCGGTACAGGTAGGCGGGAATTATTATCTGGAAGGACTGTCGGATAAAATATCAGATCCGGCTTTTGCGGTTGCGGTTGGACTGGTACTCTGGGGATTTGAAAAAGAATTTTCCGGCGGCAAATTGCCGCTATCCGCCAGATTTTCCTATGCTGAAACCGCTTCCAAGGTCAGCAAGTGGTTTAAGAATTTTTTACCCTAGGATTTATACTAGAGGTTATCCACAGACTAGTAACAGGTGTGCATATTGCACGCTTTCTTGTTTTATGCTATGCCGAAGGGTAATATCTTGATGGCTTCCCGCTTCAATTTTGCAAAGAAATATAGTGGCGATGCCCTCTCCCGCGAAACCACTATCCGTGGCCGGTCATCGCGGAAATCCAAAAAGGCCTCGGTAACCAAAAGCGTAGGGGTGTCAATAAGGCAAAATTAGAGCAGAGTGCTCAATTTTGTAAGCTCACTACGCTTGCTAACAAAATTGGCACAACTCAAACCTCCATTTGAAACCTTTGCCCGAATTAAAGTTGTCGGAGTCGGTGGCGGAGGCAATAAAGCAATACAAAGAATGATGACGACCAAAATCCACGGCGTGGAGTTTGTTGCAGTTAATTTAGACGCGCAGGATCTTAATGTCGCAAATGCTCCGACCAAAATTTTAATCGGTAAAAATCTCACTCGTGGTTTGGGCGCAGGGATGAATCCTGAAATCGGCAGACAGGCAGCAAGCGAAAGCAAGGACGAAATCCAGGATGCTCTCAAGGGTTCAGATATGGTTTTCATCTGCGGCGGTTTGGGCGGCGGAACTTGTTCCGGCGCTTCTCCGGTAATAGCCGAAATTGCTCGCGATGTCGGTGCGCTTACTGTCGGCGTCGTGACAAAGCCGTTTTCTTTTGAAGGCGCTGCTCGTTCGCGTATTGCCGAGGATGCTTGGCATCTTTTAAGAGAAAATGTTGATGCTTTGATAACGGTGCCCAATGACCGCCTTCTTTCCATAATTGACCGTAAGACTCCTCTACTTGAAGCGTTTGCCAAGGTGGATGATGTCTTGAGGCAGGGTGTTCAGGGAATATCAGACTTAATCACTATCCCCGGCTTGATTAACGTGGACTTCGCTGATGTAAGAGCGGTAATGTCAAATTCCGGTTCTGCTTTAATGGGCATCGGTTTTGCAAGCGGGGAAGACAGGGCGATAGACGCCGCTAAAACCGCCATAAGTTCGCCCCTGCTTGAAGTTTCCATCGATGGCGCCCATGGGGTACTTTTCAATATATCGGGCGGTATAGATTTGGCTATGGCGGAAATTAATGAGGCCGCCAAAATTATAACTGATAAAATTGACCCTGATGCCAAAGTAATATTCGGAGCCGTTCAAGATGATAAATTAAAGAAGGGCGAGATAAAAGTTACCGTCATTGCAACTGGTTTTAATAATGGCATGCCTAAGTCAACCAAGCCGCAGGCCGGACCGACACTCTTTGAAGAAGCCACCGGCAACGGACAGATAAAAAGCGGGGGAAACCTACAATCCAACGGTCCAGCTAAGGAAGTAATTGACGCGACACTGGATGATACCGAATTTGATATACCTGCGTTTATACGGAGAAAAATGAAATAGTCGCTCGCCCCTGCCAATTTTTATCAATTGGCAGGGGCTCGCTTTAGCCAGAATAATGCCATTGTTGACAAAATTGACATCGTAGCGTATTTGTTAAAATAACTTGTTCATTGAAATTTATGGGGTGCCAATATGACCGACAAGGAAGTCGAGAAAATTTTTGCCGAGGAATTGGTTGGAAAATCAACAAGAGAAGTCCTGATGGCATCTCAAAATAGAATTGCCATAAAAATTCTTGAAAAATCAGCAAAGCCGCGGTTAAATGACACGGTGTGGAAATTACTTAAAGATATCGCTTATGCCAAAAGCCGCCTTAGCATGTTTCTGGGTATCACTTCCGGTTCATTAGTTAAAATGGGGAAGAATTTGCTGGTGGAAGAGAACGTACTGCAAGAAGCAGTATTTTTACACAGGACCTGGCTGCAAGTTATAACTTTTTTGTATGAAAATTATGATAATCTGAATTCGGAAGAATTTAGAAAAGAATGGGACAAAGAAACTACCCTTGAAGTAAAAAATGAGCTTGCCAAAAAATACGAGAATTTAAGTCGGCAATTCGCGGCAACCGAAACTCTAGCCGTTAACCAGCAAGATTTTACCATGATGGATCAAACATTCAATTGGGCGCTGTTAGCCATCTTAGGTAGCGAATCATTCAAGCAATTCATGGAGGAATTCAACAAAACCGCGGTTTTGTTAAGAAAATACCAAACTGAACTTTTCTCGCCATCGGCTTAAAATATCTAAAAAAATAATTCTAAAAAACCCGAGAGGGTTTTTAAATTTTGTTGCTTTTCTTTAAAAAATAGGTTATTTTATTAAATAGCGGGGTGGAGAAGCGGTCTATCTCGTTGGGCTCATAACCCAAAGATCGGGGGTTCAAATCCCTCCCCCGCAACACATTGACAATACACTAGCAATAGTGTATTGTTTATTTATCTTTGAAAATTAGGAGATAAACTATGGCGGCAATTGCAAACTTATCAAAAGCTAGCTGTGCCCAATGTGGTTCGTTAACATCATCCCGAATTACAGGAACAATTTGTATTTTGCGTCATGGAGAAACGGGAATGAACAGCCGGGGTTTTATCGTTGGCTCTATAGACGACCCCCTTACCGGATGGGGTGTACAGCAGGCAGTCATAACCGCACTTAATTTCAAGAACAGAAAAATAAGTTTTGATGCCATTTTCTCTTCTCCTCTTAGTCGTGCCGTTACAACCGCTACCATTATTGCTAAAATGCAAGACCAGAAAAAACAACCGGTTTTGGACAAACGCCTTCGTGAACGATGTGTCGGAGAATTAGAAGGCCAACCAGTATTTCCAAAAATGCTTGAAAGATTTATTGGCGAAGAAACACCCGCACTAGGTTCAGAGTCTTTAAGTAGTTTTAATGGCAGGGTTATCGAGTTTCTCAATGAGATCAACCCATTAATCAATACTCTAATTGTATGTCACGGCTTAACTCTATTAGCTATGCTTTGTAAAATAAAGGGGTGGGGATTTAAGAAACTTCTAAAGTATGGCGTGCCAGGAAATTGTGAGCCAATTATTTTCGGCATAGCTGAACCTTGCCAATGTGGCAGCAAGTTTTATGAACTGAGAGAAAAGAAAGTCGTGGTGCTGCATGCGCAACCACCAAGCAAATTGGTTGCAAAGCTAATCCTTTCTGTTTGCTTTATTTTATTTTTTGGAAGCTGGGGATTACTTTTACTCCCAGAAAGATATCTCCCAATAGCTGTTCCAGCTATTTTGATGATAGGGATTCCTTCCATGTTTGGAATGGGTTATGCCGTAAATGAGCTAAACCCAAACGATGGTGGAATTATGTAGGGTGGGGTAAAATTTATGCTTAGTTTAATATAGGAACCTTAGCAGCGCGATAATATCAATCCCGTATAAATAATCTATCAAATAACAACTCAAGTCGAGGAAACTCGGCTTTTTAATTTACCAACCCCTCACAAACCCAAACTTTGTATAACCGCTCAATCCCCCCAAACAGTTTCTAATCCACAAAAATTTCTTGTAAAAATTTGTTTTGTCTTTTATAATCACCACCATGCTTCCAACCAAAATTTTTTTTACCAAGGGAGTCGGGGTTCACAAGGAGTATTTGGCTTCATTTGAGTTGGCTTTGCGTTCGGCCGGCATCGCACCGTATAACTTGGTTACCGTTTCAAGCATCTACCCGCCTAACGTCAAAAAGGTCAGCAAAGATGAAGGAATAAAATTACTGCCGCCCGGCTCTGTGGTGCATGCGGTTATGGCCAGAAACGCCACCAATGAACCAAATCGGTTGGTTTCGGCATCCATTGGCGTGGCCATTCCGCAAGACCCAAACCAATACGGCTATCTTTCTGAACATCATCCCTTCGGTGAAACCGATGAGAAGGCAGGGGAATATGCCGAGGATTTAGCGGCCACAATGCTAGCCACAACACTGGGCATTGAGTTTAATCCGAACACCTCGTGGAATGAAAGAGAACAGGTATTCAAAGCATCCGGTCAAATTATAAGAACTTCAAACACAACACAATCGGCAATCGGCAATAAGGATGGTCTTTGGACTACGGTAATCGCCACCGCAGTTTTAATAGAATAAGACTTGAAAAATTGAGCTATTTCGGCTATTATCAATAAAAAGCCGGCGTAGTTCAACGGTTAGAACGAAGGACTCATAAGCCTTAGACGGTGGTCCGATTCCACCCGCCGGCACTTAAAATCCCATCAGCCATATTTGCAAAAAAATATTCCTTTGGTAAGGTTGCTGTAGTATATTAAAAATGACAAGGAGAAGCGGAAATGACAGAAGAAAATAAGGACATATACACCTGGCAACAATTTGATGAAGATGCAAAAAAAATTGCTGACTGGGCAAAAGATAAAAATTTCAAAAGCATCTCAAGATTTATTCGATGAAGAAACCGGTTTTACCGTACTTTCTCCAGCGGCACAAAGAGAGTCGTATGACAGATAAGGGGGGGCTAATGGCAAAATCTAATAAAATAAATCACGACGAACAACTTTTTGAAGAATTCCTGATTGAATCCGGCGGAAGTTATGATATGCAAAAATTTAGCAAGTGGTACAGGAAAAGATTGTATTCTGAAAAAGGGTTAAAACTTTTGGAATCAAAGGGTTAAAATACCCTTTTCTTTTTGGAAAAAATCAGGTAAAATTATAGGAATTGAATATATGAGCGGGCGTAGCTTAGCTGGATAACCCCGAATAAGTTACTTCGTAACTTACGGGGCAAGAGCGCCCAAAATTATAAAGCTGGATTTCTCCCCGCTTGTCCCGTTTAAAGCGGACCGGTAGCTTAGCTGGTTTAAAGCGCTGCCCTGTCACGGCAGAGATCGCGGGTTCAAATCCCGTCCGGTCCGCTTTGTACGGGATCACGGAGGAGATCGAGGGTTCGAGTCCCTTCGCCTGCAGATAGGAAAATAAAAGGTAACCGTAGGTTGCTTTTTATTTTCCTAATTATGCCGCCGGGCGAAGCAAGCCAACTTCTTGGCTTGCGTAGGGGACACAAAGACCGCAGCGATGTTGGGCGAGCAATTGGCGAGCCCAACCGCGAGGGGCGGCCTGCAAGTAAAATTGTCGCAAGACAATTTTACTTGCAGGCGAGTCCCTTCGCCCGCGTATATTCAAATAAAAAAGGCCACCGTGGTCTTTTTAATCAAGAAACTATAATCACGGGCGTACGTCTTATATGCTGGACCAATAGTGTTTTTTAACAATTACCCGGGAGATTTCATGAAAATTGCTGTGTTTCTTTCAACTTATATAATTTTATGTTCGAATATTTGCCCTGCTCAAACAGCCAAACATTTTAATAATAAAGCAAGATTCGGGGTAGAATTCAGGCTTTTAAATTTTGATTTCGGCCCAAGCAATACAAAATTCAGCGGCTTGCCACTTTCGATGAGACAAATTCCTGTTCATCCAGACGACGGCTACCTCGGTTTGACCGGCAAAATAATCACCGTTCCTTCAGACACGATTAAACAAGGCCTCCTGACTGCCTACTCACCTACAGTAGCTCCCGAGATTAGAGTATCTAGATTTAAGTTGCGGGCTGGCATCAGTACGCTCATTCCTTTTTTGCCAAAAGCGAAAACAGCCAACAACGGTTCAACCAGAGAGATACATCAATACGACTCCGGAACTTCCAGGGGTGTTGGTACCTCGTTAGTTTTTTATGCCATTGAAGCCTCTCCTAATCCTAAGCTGGGTTGGCTTGCGGAAACTGAATTTTTAGCTAAGGATTACATATCGTTCTTGGGCGGATATGCAGTTTCCGAATACAACTTAAGGGTCAGGACGGGATGGGACCGTTTTAACCAACTGGAAACTTACAAAAATTATCCGCTAGCATCTAACCAAATCCAAAAAAAATATCTAGGAGCAAGATTCAAACCGCCAGACAGTCAAACTTCATTCTTAGTACTGGGAGGAATTTATAATCAGAACAATCATTTAGAAGCTACGTCCGCCCAAATTAAAATTGATTCCGGAAGCTCTTATTTTCTTTCTATAGGAATATCTTTTACTTTTGGGAAAAATAACTAGAAATATTTTACTATTTTACTATTGTAACCGCATGCTTAAAATGCGGTTTTAGTTTGATTGCAAAGAAATTTTCTGCTAAAATTAGATAATGCAGTGGCAAATTTATGGGGTCTGGGCGACTTTAGTTAGTTCGCTTTTCGGGTTAGCTTTAATCATCTGGAAAATTGAGCCACAAGCGGCTTCGCTACTTGTAAAAACATTGTTTTTTATTACGCTATTTATGCTGGTCTGGAGCGCGGCAACTCTGGTTATTTTTTCCATTAAAAAACGCCTAGTTAAGTCCCGGGCTCTGAGCAAGATTGCTTATGAACCAATATTTTATGACTCGTTTTTGATGGGCTTATTCTTTTCTATTATAATTTTGGTTGCCGTTTTAATTAGAAAGTTATTAATATGAGGGAACAAATAACTGCTCAATCACCAGAAGCGGATTCGTTACGAAAAACCCTTGAATCAAAAACTGACCCTGAGAGCTTGCGTCTCAAACGGTTTTTGGATATGCCCGATTTGTCGCGCGCACCAGACAGCCCAATCCAAGAATTGGCCCAGCGCATTGTGAATCTGCCCGACTTCAAAGATTTTGATGTCGTAGAGGCCCCGGAAATTGTCCCGGCTGACATCAGTTTTGATTTGTTTGATTTCCCTGCAGATCATCCAGCGCGCTCCAAATCAGATACTTATTATATTGACAATAAAAATATTCTGCGCACGCATACCACGATTATGTGGTACTACTACCTGATGAATGAGGATATAAAAAAACGCATTGAAAATAATGAGGCTGTTGGGTCGCTTTCTTACGGCAAGGTTTATCGCAGGGATGAGATAGATCGCCACCACATGAATGTGTTCCACCAGATGGATGGCTGGTATTTGTGTTTAAAAGAACAAAAAATAATCACCACTGAAGACTTGCAAGACGTACTGATAAAAATCGCGCAAACGGTTTTCGGCAAGGACGTGGGGTATCGCTTCAATGAAGATAAATTCCCGTACACCGATCCGAGTCTTGAAATGGAAGTTGAAAGAAACGGTAAGTGGGTGGAGGTACTGGGAAGCGGCGTGGTCAGAGGAAGCGTATTGGATAAGCTGGGCGTTGATTCCTACAAATACAATGGCTGGGCGTTCGGTTTCGGTTTGGAACGGCTTGCAATTGCCAGCATGGAACTGCCGGATATCCGCCTGCTTTGGTCAAACGATGAGCGCGTCAAAAAACAGCTTGTCTTGGGCAACAAATTCAAAGAGGTCTCCAAGTTCCCGCCGATTATTCGCGATATTTCTTTCATTGTGAGTAAAAATTTTGTGCCAAACGATTATTTTGATCTTATCCGTGATTTGGGAGGGGATTTGGTAGAGGAAGTAAAATTACTGGATCACTATGACGACCCTGAAAAATTCGGTTCGGATAAGACCAGCTATACGTACCGGATAATATACCGCAGTAATGAACGCACACTCCAAATCGGTGAGATTGACCCGATTCAAGAAAAAATTACACAAGAAACCATTAAACAATTTTCCGCGCAGATTCGTTAGATAACTTGTTTAACTCTTAAAAATTTGGTATAATTTAGGTATAAAAACAACGACAATGGGCATCTTTGCGGGTTCCGCAAAGATGCCCATTGTAACTTTTCAATCCGAACAATGGCAAAAACCAAAGACCAAAAACCACAAAACCAAGCTTCTTATACCGCCAAGGACATTTATGTTCTGGAAGGGCTGGAACCGGTCAGGAAAAGGCCGGGGATGTACATCGGTTCCACCGGCGTGGATGGCCTGCACCATTTAATCTGGGAAGTTTTTGATAATTCTTTGGACGAAGCCATGGCCGGCTATGCCAAAAATATTGAAATAAACTTGCTGTCAAATAACCGTGTCCGGGTAAAAGACGACGGCCGTGGCATACCAGTAGAAAAACACAAACAAACCGGTGTTTCTGCTCTTGAAACTGTCATGACCACTCTGCATGCCGGTGGCAAGTTCGGTGGCGAATCGTATAAGGTAGCGGCTGGATTGCATGGCGTCGGCGTATCGGTAGTTAACGCGCTTTCTATTTATCTCAAAGCGGAAGTGTGTCGCGACGGAGGATTATATGAGCAGGAGTATATACGCGGAGAAGTCAAAAGAGCCGTTAAAAAAGTCGGCACCTGCAAGGGTTCCGGCACAACTGTTACTTTTGAGCCGGATCCGGAGATATTCAAAGAAATCCTGTTTGATTGGCATCAGATACTTAATCATATTCGTCAACAAGCATATTTAACGAAAGGGGTTAGGATAAAAGTTTCGGATGAACGCGAACCGATTAAAATAGAAAAATCAGAAAAAGGAAAAGAGCATGAACATGTTATTCATCCAAGCTATGGTTTTTTCTTTGAAGGCGGAATAACTTCTTATGTTAACTTTCTTAATCGCCACGAAGAAACAGTGCATCCGAATATTTTTTATACAGCCAAAGAACAAGACCAGATCTTCGTGGAAGTAGCGCTTCAGTATACCGGCGAACTTCAGGGCAGAGAATTAAGTTTTGCCAATAACGTTCACACCATTGAGGGCGGGATGCATCTGACCGGTTTTCGTTCGGCCATAACCAGAACTCTTAATGACAATGCTCGTAAAAATGGTCTTCTGAAAGAAAAAGATGAAAATTTAACAGGTGAAGATGTTAGGGAAGGACTGACTGCTATAATTTCAGTAAAAATAGCTTCTAAGGCCTTACAATTTGAGGGTCAGACTAAAGCCAAACTCGGTAACACTGAAGCTAGAACCGCTGTTGAGAATATCGTGAACACGGAACTTGCCGACTGGCTTGAGCGTAATCCCTCTGATGCCCGCAGCATTATGGGCAAAGTTCTATTAGCATCAAAGGCCCGCCTCGCCGCCAAGGCAGCTAAAGAAAATGTAATCCGCAAGGGAGCGCTTGAGGGTTTTACACTGCCGGGCAAACTAGCCGACTGTTCGTCTAAAATCCCCGAAGAATCGGAATTATTTATTGTTGAGGGAGATAGCGCCGGCGGTTGTTTTTCCGGGGATACAAGGGTGGCATTACTTGATGGCAGAAATGTTGCTTTCAAAGACTTGGTCGAAGAAGCTCGACAAGGAAAGAAAAATTTTTGTTATACAATCAATCACTATGGCCATATTGCAGTAGCTCCGATTTTGAATCCGCGAATTACCGTAAAAAATGCAAGAGTTGTTAGGGTTGTTCTGGATAGCGGAGAGAATATTGACTGTACGCCTGACCATAAATTTATGCTGCGCGATGGACAATACGAAGAAGCGAGAAACTTACAACCCAACGATTCTCTCATGCCACTCTACAGACAGTTTTCGCGACTTGGCAAAAGGATAACAATCAAAGGTTATGAGCTTGTTTTTGATCCTGTGGATACCCGCTGGTTTTTTACGCATTTGTTATCTGATAAATACAACCTACGAAATGGGGCCTATTCAGAAAAAGACGGCGCCCATCGCCACCATAAAGATTTTAATAAATTAAATAATAACCCGAACAATATTATCCGTTTATCAAAGGAAAGTCATTTTAAATTACATCAAGAAATAGCCGCAACAGTACTTAGAAGTCCGAAAGTGTTGGAAAAACTAAGAAAAATAAGACAAACCCCAAAGTTTAGAGAAAAAATCAGAAAATCAATGTTAAAACTTAGACCATTGCTAAGCGCCAGAGCCAAAAAGCAATGGGAAAATCCTAAATATAAAAAATATATGACGGAGCGATTTTTAGATTTTTATAATAGTAATACAGAATATCGGAAAAAAAATAGTGAGACATTGTTTAACAATCAAAGACGGTATTGGAGCAACGATATTCATCGAGAACAACAAGCAAAGAAAACAAAAGCCTACTTTGAGAGTCACCCAGAAAAAAGAATTGAATACTCTCTAGTTTCACAAAAACAATGGCAGAACGAGAATTTAAGAAACTGGCGTAGTCAAAAAACAAAAGAGCAGTGGATGCTAGAATTTAGGGCAAAAAGACTTCTGGCTTATAACAAAACCTATCGTGAAAAAGCCCTGAAAATCTTTAATCAAATTTATAAAAACATCGATGTTATTGACATAAATAAATACAACGAGATAAGAAAAGAGGCTGGCGATAGGGGTTTAATCAGATACCAGACGATTCTGTCACGATTTTTTGAAAATAATCCTGAAAAATTTGAAACAGCAGTTAAAAACTACAACCATCGAGTTAAAAAAGTTGTGGAACTTAAAAAAAGTATAGACGTCTATGATATCGAAGTGCCTAAGACTCACAATTTTGCTCTCGCTAGTGGGGTTTTTGTTCATAACAGTTCTAAGCAGGGACGCAACCGTAAAATACAGGCAATCTTGCCGCTTCGCGGCAAAATATTGAATGTGGAAAAGGCCAGGATAGACAGGATGCTTGCTTCCGAAGAAATCAGGGCGCTGGTCATCGCTATGGGTACCGCAATCGCCGAAGAGTTTGATATGTCCAAACTACGTTATCACAAGATTGTCATAATGACCGATGCCGATGTTGACGGTGCCCATATACGCTCACTGCTTCTGACTTTGTTTTATAGATATTTCCGCCAGTTAATCGAGTCCGGCCATATTTATATCGCCCAACCGCCGCTTTATAGAATTCAAAAAGGAAACAACATTCAATATGTTTACAGCGATGCGGAAAAGGAGAAAGCACTCGGCGAACTGGCTAAAACCATAAAAGAAAAACCAAAGGCCGCGACCAAGAAAGAAACTAAAGTAGTCGAAGGTTTTACTGTGTCAGAATTAGACAACGGCGCTGACTTAGCGGCTGAGTCTCCAACCGGCGATGGCAGTGACCCCGCCTCTGCTAAAGCTACGGCGGGCGAGGAAATAAAAATTAGCGGAGTATCCATACAGCGCTACAAGGGTTTGGGGGAAATGAATCCGTCACAACTTTGGGAAACAACAATGGACCCGGGAAACCGCGTTCTCCTTCAAGTTACAATGAAAGACGCTGAGGAAGCCGACAAAATTTTTGACGTTCTCATGGGTTCCGACGTTCTGCCCCGCCGCAAATTTATCCAAGCTCATGCTAAGAATGTGAAGAATTTGGACATCTAAAACTTTTACTCATGATTCCCAT
Source organism: Candidatus Yanofskyibacteriota bacterium (assembly GCA_016185545.1). GTDB lineage: Bacteria > Patescibacteriota > Minisyncoccia > 2-02-FULL-40-12 > IGHO2-01-FULL-4-A > 2-01-FULL-44-17. Next base: position 2,563 of record JACPNJ010000008.1, on the reverse strand, counting down.
CCCTATTCATGATGAAGCTGAACAATCTCTATTAAGACCACCGATTATTCTACTGGGTTTAATTTTAGCCAATGTCCTGGTATTTTTATGGACATACTTTTTAAGTTTTAATGCTGAATCTTTTTTATTAAGTTTTGGTTTAATTCCCCAGAATGTAATCGGATATCATAAACTCTATACCTTAACAACTTCTGTATTTCTGCACGCAGGTTGGCTTCATTTAATAGGAAATATGTGGTTTCTCTGGCTTTTCGGCGATAATGTTGAGGATGCGATGGGCAGAGTTAAATTTTTGATATTTTATATTTTAGTTGGTGCTCTGGCTGGTTTATTTTACGCAGTAACGGCCGTACCAGCAGCGAGAGCAGAAATCGCCATTGGTGCTTCCGGCGCAATTTCCGGTGTATTGGGCGGATACATGGTTCTTTTCCCAAAAAATAGGGTAAAGCTGTGGTGGATGTATATTTGGGGCCATGGAGTTTCTTTTTCTGTGCCTATGTATGTTTTTGCTCTTGGCTGGTTTGTGCTTCAATTCATCTACGGTATTTCTTCTGACTTATCAAATATAGGTTACGCTGCTCACATAGGAGGATTTGCTAGCGGCGCAATTTTAGCAAGGTTGTTTGAGAAAAAAATACTAAGGATGGATTTCAACGTCGTGGATGGGTTTACATAAAATTTGACCGACTATTAGGTTTTTGCTACACTGGGGTTAGAATTAAATAAGCCCAGACCCACTTTTTGTCCTCAAGACAAATTAAAACAAAAGGGCACAATATAAGGTGAGAACCTAAAGTATGTTTTTAGAATAAAAAGTGGAGCTGGGTTTTAAAATCCAAAAAAAGAAATGAATAGGTTAATTGTCTTTTTGCGTGATGTAAAAATTGAACTTGCCCGTGTCAACTGGCCGACAAGAAAACAGACAATCCAATACACATTGGCGGTTATTATGATGAGCTTGGCGGTAGCGGCATTTCTAGGCGCGTGGGATAGTATATTTAGTTTTGTGTTAAATAGAGTACTTCTGAAATAGGTGTTAGGTGTTAGGTGTTAGGTGTTAGAAAATCCTTACTAAAACCTAAGAACTAAAAACTAAAACCTTGATGATTGCCTAAGCAAGTAACAACCGGGGAACGCAGATGGTACGCGATTCACACCTATTCAGGTTATGAAGATAATGTTATGCGCAGTTTGAAACAGCGCATAGAATCGCTCGGCTATGAAGACAAGATCTTTAATGTTTTGGTTCCCAAGGAAAAGAAGATCAAAATCAAGGGTGGCAAACGTGATGTGGTTGAAGAGAAAATTTATCCTGGCTACGTTCTAGTTGAAATGATTGTGTCTGACGATTCCTGGTATGTCGTCCGCAACACGCCCAATGTTACCGGTTTTATCGGCGCCGGCGTTATCCCTGTGCCGCTTTCAAACGAAGAAATAGAAACACTCATGAAACGCACAGGCGTGGAAGAACCGAAATACAAGTTTGACATCGCAGTGGGCGATAGTGTTAAGATAACCGACGGTCCGTTCAAGGATTTTGACGGACGCGTATCAGAAATTGACGAAGAACGTGGCAGAGTAAAGGTGTTGGTTACAATGTTTGGAAGAGAAACTCCGGTAGAGTTGGATTTCTTGCAGGTAAAAAAGATTTAGAACTTATCCACGCGCAGGCGAGCATAGTGAGCCGAGCATGATAATAAATTCTAAACCCCGCCCTCTATGCATTTCGTTTACATTCTGAAAAGAAAAAGTAACGAATTGTATATCGGTTATACTAACGATTTACAAAGAAGACTTGACGAACACAAGAATGAGTATGCCTGCAAACTTATATATTTCGAGTCATATGGTTCAGAAAAGTTAGCACGTGATAGAGAAAGAAAACTTAAATATTATGGAAGCGCTTGGCGAGGACTTAAGAAACGCTTAGGTGCTTAGAGGGCGGGGTGCGGAAAATTAAACCTCACTTCGTTCGCTAAAATTTTCACGCATGGCGAAAAAGGTAAAAACAATTCTAAAACTTCAGATTGAGGGTGGAAAAGCGACCCCGGCACCGCCGGTGGGTACGGCCCTAGGGCCGCACGGACTTAATATTGGCGATTTTGTCAGGCAGTTTAATGATGCCACCAAGGATAAAGTTGGCGAGGTTACGCCTGTTGAAATAACCGTCTACGAAGACAGATCATTTAGCTTTGTCACTAAAACCCCGCCGGCTGCGTTTCTTCTTCGCAAAGCCGCCGGTATTGAAAAGGGTTCCGGCGAACCGAATAAAAACAAAGTTGGCAAGATAACCCGAGAACAAGTCCGCCAGATCGCCGAAACAAAAATGCAGGACCTGAACGCCAATGACATTGATGGAGCAATGAAAATAGTAGAGGGCACCGCCCGCTCTATGGGGATAGAAGTAAAATAATAAAAAAAGTTGGGTATTCCTAGTCAATTGGCGCAGTGATTAATGTTTTTGCTAAGTAATTATTGGGGTTTTGAAACATTTCCGGCGAGGAAAATCTAAGGCAGAATTCTCTCACATATTCCGGCATCTTCTCCGCGGTAACATGATGAT
>JACPNJ010000003.1 GCA_016185545.1 Candidatus Yanofskyibacteriota bacterium | reverse complement strand
AATACTATCTTTCACGTTCCTGTAAAATCTTTCATGAACCGCCAGCAGTCCAAAAAGATTACTAAACAGATAACCACGCTCAATACTACTCAAGACTCAAACGATTGCCGCTGCCGGCAAATTTTGAAGCCGTAGTCCCCCCACAAGGAATCGAACCTTGATACACGGATTAAGAGTCCGCTGCTTTGCCAATTAAGCTATGGGGGGTGTTATTTGAGATTTGCTGGTGTGGGTCGTTGTATTCTTGTAAGTGATTCCCACTTTTTTTGTGTAAGCCCAACATTGGGATTTATTTTTTTCAACACCATGCTTATCCAACCGAATATTCTATACCTTGTATTAACGCTTTTGGGTATCTCTACTTTGATGGTACCATAGTAAAGATTATTTTTCTTATAACCCTTACTTACGGGCTTTACAAAACTTTTACCAAATCTTTTAACTGGAATTCCTGTCAATTCAGACCAGAATTTTTTGATTTTTTTATCATTTTGTTGTGGATAGATGTTTAATCTAGCCTTTAAGTCAAGGGGTGATATGTTGAATGTTAGTTTAATCCATTTCACCGCAAAAGCAATAAGATGGGGGTCGGAGTTTGTTATTTCACACATTCCTTGTTTGTTGCCTTCTGCCCAGTAAAGAGCAGCGCCCATAAGACGGAGTGTTTCGGGGTGTAATGGAAAATTGATTTCACTCTCTGCGTTTTTGATTATTTCTTCCACCTCTCTGGCTCTTCTTTCTTTTTGACTTTGTGGTCCTCTTGCTAGGATTTGAGTTTGTTTTGTATAGAGTCTTTTCCGGTCTTTTGGTTTCAGGGGTATATTTTTTAACCAAGCACTTAGAGTACTTTTAGGTAAAGATGTCTTTTTTTTGATTTCGCCGTAACTTAAACCGCGCAACCTTAATTTTGTCGCCGCTTTTTTAAGTGCCAGATAATTTTTTAATGGCGATTCCTTAAACATGTACTTCTAATTATATCCCACATGTAATGTGCTCTCAAGCGAAAAGGTGTGGATAAGTATAAGAAGTATAGGGAAGAAAGTTCTAATTATATTAAAATCAGATTTTATAGTCAGCCATTAAAGCCGAGTTTGATTAAATCAATTCCGCTTGGACGGCAATGCGTTTGTAATTTGTGCCGACGGGCCAGCAACTGACGAGAACCAATGATGTGCCGGGGGACTTCTCAATCTGTGTAAGTCGCGAGTCATCGGCGAAAGGGGAGAAGACTACCGACTGCTTGACGACGAAATTAAAAGTCCGGCCATCATCATAGCGTACGGAAAATTTATCCCCCAACTGTAATTTACCAAGAAGAGCGAATACGGAACCGTATTTTCCTTTATACCACGGATAAGCCGAACTGTGACCCAAAATAATTGAAACGCCTTTAAGTCCAGGCTTGGGTGTATTTGAATAATAGACTATGCCGTTTTCCAGATTTTTAAAAATCGTGTCATTGTCGTTACTGACCCCAAAAACCACCGGTGCAGAAACACCAATCTTTTCAATCACCAGCATTGCTTTATCTGGCAGAGGTGCTTCGTTCGTGAGTTTTTGAGGGGCGGGTGATTGATCGGATACGGGTGCCACGCCGTTATCAAGCCAGTATTTCGCATTCGCATACAAAAATCTGCCGTTTAATACGGCAAATATCAGAAAAAAAGAAACCAAAAAAACTTTTATAAATTTTAATTTCATATGAAAATGGCGGATAGAAGCAGTAGATTATATTATCAAAGCGGTGTGTGTTATCTGGATCACCGGTACAACGATGGCTAAGAGCAGTATAACAAAACTTGCCGCGGTTTTAATGACCAAGCCTCTTTTTAAGCCATAGAAAGCCATTATCACCAGAGAAATCAAGAATACGATTAGGGCGTACAACACGAAAGCCGTATTGAATGTACGAGCCACTCTACTTAACTGCGGGCTGATGCCGCTGACCTGAGAAGTAATCGGTTTTTTCACATTTTCTTCAGCAGTTGATTGTATTGTCGGTGTCAGTGATATGGTGGCTTGAGCAACTGTCGGAATTGGAGTTCGCGTGATAACTGGTGTTGGTATAATTTCAGCGACTTGTTTAGGTTGGTTTACCGCGGTTGTTATAACTGGCTGCGGTGTTCCAAAAAGCTGGACCACCAAAAATCCCTGGCTGTTTTGGAGTTTCGCCGGTGCTACAGCTATGCCGATTTCTTTATAATTAGGGTTGAGCAGATTAGCGCGATGTGAAGGCGAGTTTGCCCAGGCATCAACCGTATCTTTGGCAGTCAAGAAACCTATAGCCAGATTTTCTCCTGCGTAGGAATATTTATATTGGTTAATTTGTATCCAGTGCCATGGTGAAACCCCGGCGGGACTTACATGCGCGAAATACTGGTTTTGTATCATGTCTTGCAGTTTTTGTGTGGCCGCGAGATCAAGAACGGTACTCTCTTTTAAGCCGCCCAATCCCAATGTTTGGCGCAATACATTTGTTTGCATTATCACATCTTCCTTAGCAAATGCCGCTATCCCGTCTATTAAGTTTGCGAATTGAAAACCGGAGTAAGAAAAAACTGCTTTGATAAAAACCAGAGCAATAAGATTATAGAATAAAAATTTATTGTTCTTCCAAGGAGAACTCATAGTATTCCAAGAGTTAGTAGAGAAGCTTCTCTACGCAAAATTAAACTTATTTTTGTCGGAATGATGCTTCTGGATTATTGATAGCGCTTCGCGTTTTTTGAATAATCCCGTTTGGGTGTAAGTCATGTACGAGAAAGTAACTAATAAACTTAAAACCGCGGATAATGCCAAACTTCCGGTAGTTCCGGTATTTACGCCTGCTGCGTTTGCGATAATTGAAGTTCCGGCAATTTGGCCATTGATTATTGTAATTGGTAATTGCGTCGCTACTGCGGAGGTACCGTCAGAAACAACCCCCGCCTGATTTATTATTTGGTTTGTTCCGGCTGGAAAGGCAGATACAGGACTGACTGTGGCATTAAAGCTTATCACAACTTCTTGATTAGGATGCAGTGATCCTATATTAATGCCGGAACCAGTTATGCCGTCAACGGTTATTGTGCCATTAAGACCGGTAGTTCGATTAATGTAAACTAAACCTCCAGGCAGGATATCTCTTATCGTCACATTATTTAAAACGGAAGAAGACAAGGATCGGACCTTGATTATAAATTCTAAAGTATCATTGGGCGAGGCGGTCAAATTGAATTGTTCAGCATTCTGTCCTTTACTTATATTTTTGCCCGTTTTTTGAATACTAAACTGCGAGTTTGTTCCAGTGGGACTGATATTTGATGCTGTAACATTGGCGGTTGAATGGGGTATAAAAGTGACAACTCTGCGACCTGCCAAGTCATTAATTTGGTTGGCAATCAAGGCATTCAGATCCATTCCGATATCTATATCAATCGGATCTCTTGCCCAAGTTTGAGGAGCTAAAAACAGAAACACGCCGATGAATATAAACGAAATTATTAGAAAAAATTTTTGATTTTTGGTCATATATCTTAATAATAAGTTTTAAATGATTAAGTTAAGGTTTTGTGCCCCCGGAGGGAATCGAACCCCCATCTCCAGCTTCGAAGGCTATTGTTCTATCCATTGAACTACGAGGGCAATCAACGCTTTTATTAATTAAACCAAAAATCTTGCCTAAAGGCAAGATTTTTGGAGTTGTTTTTGGAGTTATTTATGATTCTAAAATCTGGATTTTCACTTTTTTAAATCCAAATTCCAACGCGCTTTGTCTGTCGGGAAACCAGATGTCAATCGTATGCCAATATCTGCGATTCATTCGGTCTTCAACTACAAAAATTTTATCGCCGTAAATATCCGGAATTTTAACTTTTGTGCCGAACGGCAAAAAATTAGTCGCGACAATACCATCGCGAACCGTAGTATTTGAAGCTGTGATGAATGGTGTACTGTCAGTTTGATCTGGTGTTGAAGAGTAGGCGGTGGCTGCTACTACTATTTCGTTGACTATTTTCGTAACATTTTTAGAGACTACTGTATCTGCGTCTGACCTATTTTGCGCGATCGGCATATTTTCAGTATTTTTATCATTACCGTCAGTCGGATTATCACGGCCAAGGAAAGAAGAAATTAACCCAAAAGCCAAATTTACCGAAGCCTTGTCTGTAGCAGAAGTAGAGCCAGAAACCCAATCAAGAATTGCCGCTTGGGCGGCCGAAAAACCAGTTAAATAAATCACGATTACAAGCATAGAAATAGCCGCTATTTTATTCAATTTTTTGTTGTTTTTATACATTTTTGTAATAGAAAAAGCCTATAAATAGGCTTTTTCCACTAAAAAACCCGCCATAGCGGATTTGTTACGTCATATTATAAGTGTAGCAAAACAGGGGTAGGTTTGTCAATTAGGCCATACTTTGCCTGGCCACAGTTTTTTTAACATTCTGAACCCAGGTTTTACGGTGAGAATAAATAAAAACAGCCCGATAGTTATATTAAAGCCGTCATAACTCCAGCGTACGATATCGTCATCGCGCAATTTGAGCCACATGCCAAATTCATCCATGGCTAGGCCAAGTCCAAAACCCTGCAGAAGAGCAACATAAAACTTTCCCCTGGCCGAATGTTTAATGGTGAGGGCGATATAGCCAGCTATAAAAAGAATAAAAACTCCATAAGTGTAATGATGGATCTGGAGTCCCGGCTCAAGTTCCAAATAGAGATGGGGTATTATATTGTAAGTTATGAGATAACCAATTATACGTGAACCGGCAAAAGTAATGATAAAAGAGAATAAGACCGGAAATGCCAAAGCGACATAAAGACCGGGTTCGTCCGTTTCAACTTTATGGCGGATATTCTCTTTCATTTTTTTAAAAATTGAGAAAAACATCAGGTATCTTTTTTGCGGACAATCCGCCAATGGTAGATGAAAATCGGCAAACCGACGATTATGAATGCTAACGCTTGGGCTGCATCACGCTGGCGCTGTGAAACGCGGTATTCTTTGTCCTGTTTTTCTTGTCGCCTAAGTTCTTCTTCGGTCGGTCCTTGTTCAACGACTTTTTCCTTTCCCGATTCATCAGTTATGATTTTGGGCGCCGCTATTGGTCCGCGATAAATCATCGGTGCGTCCGCTTTTTTAAAAATATATGTCTTGAGTCCCAGGTTCAAAAGACTGGTTGACCCGATAATAATCAAAACCAGCCCAACGGTTGAGAAAATATACAGATAAATTAATTTAAGTTTGGACATGTTAAAAAATAAGTTTGCCATAAAAACTCTAAAAAATCAATTTTGGTGTAAAATAAAAATTCCCGATGGGGAATTTATTAAGTGCTGGGTTTAAACTCTATATCAACCAATAAGCAATCTGCATAATGGTCATTGGGACCAAGGTCGGTGTAATATTGAGCAAATGTAATTCCAGAATTCTTTAGTATCTTTCTAACCTCGCCTTCAATAAGAAAAGTTCTTTCCTTTTCTTTCTGGTGGTTTTTTGTTTTCGGCTCATTTGTAAAAACCCATACCTGTAACCAGTAGTGAGCGGTACCTGTATCTTTCCTTACCCTTACATTTTTTCGACCGTAAACGGCAGATAAAACTTGTTTGACAACCTGTGATCTAGCATTAAGTCTTTTGTAATAAACCCCCACGTCGCCACTCTTCTTTAGTTTGTAAAATTCTGATTTTTTTACAATCTCTTGCAATTTCTTCAAGTCATATTTTATCATACTTCCCCTCTCTTTTTTAAAACATTGCTATTTTGCAGTTTATCACTAGAAACGATTAGAATCAATTAAAAAGCGGATTGATGTTATCGCACCGCTAAAAATTAGTTAGGCCATCCGTTTATTGCTTGTTGGCTTTGTTCAAATGGAATATTTTGGTGCTTCATATTCTCAATTCGTTTTTTTACTTCGTCCATCCCTAGAAGCATAAGGGGCTGACCTGGCTGGAGTGAAAGAAAGATGGCGCTGGTTTTCTTCTCGCCTTTATGATAACCGCAGAAAATATCTAATTCACCTTGTCCTACCATCCTGGACACAAGAAGGATTAATCGGTCAAAAAAGTAGTCTTGGGGGAGAGATTCTACGATATCAAGGTTTCTGTCTCCAAGAGTTTCGATAAACATTCTGGTACGAATTTGAAGGTACTTTTGCAGGGATTCTGATTCAGTCATTGAGCCACCCTTTCGTGCGTAAGTTCTTGGCAGATTATATTAATAAAAATGTGGTATGTCAATTCTAGACTTATTTTTCACGCCAAGTTTATCAGCAGAATTGGCTAAAATCAGTTAGTATCTCTTACCTTACTGTTCTAAATCACTTTCCAACTTATCCATTTCTGCCATGATTGCTTGATAAAGGTTTTGTTTGTTTTCGTTCCAAGCTTGCATTCGGGCGGCTTCAAAGTTTTCAGATGCTTCATCTACATAGCCAGCTTCAAAATAAAGTCTTGCTCGTCTAAGATTTAGTTCTATCGCCCCATTAGGATTATTCTCTTTTTCAACTTGCTCTTCCTGCTCGCGCGTCCACATATCTAAAAGACTTTTGGCCTCAGGGTCTTTCGCTCCTTTTTTCTTGAGTAAGCGAATGAGCCGCTGTTTTGCATTTTCTTTATTCTCAAACGACGGCATTTTTTCCATAATATACACCTTACCAAATCCTACCCTGCCACTCACTATTATTTTTGGTTTTAACCTACTCTTACTTGTATGAAAAATAACCAAGTAAAAATTAGGTTTTTCCTCTTGAGCGGGCCGTCTCGCCTGAAGGGCGGACGAGCCTCGCTCAAAAATGCTAGCATTTTTGAGCGGGTAACGGGATTTGCACCCGTGCTCCGACCTTGGCAAGGTCGTGTCCTGCTACTAGACTATACCCGCGATTGAGACATTTTAACATTTCTATATCGTTTTTCAATACGATGTCATGGTGATTAGTTACACAACTCTTTTTCATAAAGTTTAATCCATTCAAGGAGCTTCTCTTTATATTTTCTTCCGCCGACACGAATATTCCCAACTCCATAAGACAATCTTCTTGTTGGGTGCCGTCCTTGTATGTAAACAGATTTTCTAAATTGAGACAAAGGAATACCGGTTGCGTTTGACCATAATCTTTTAAGAGGCATATCTGCTAGATCTGGATACAAAAGTAAATTGAATCTTATTTTTTCACTTGGTATATCCATGGCTTTGGTTAGAAATAAGTAGAATACCCTAATCATCCCCAGTTCGCTGTTGTTTAATCTAACGATTGAATTTTCAACTTTCTTGTCGCCCTCACCCCAATAAAGCATAAGCCCAGCGATAAAGAGCCCAGCATTTTTAAGAGCAGGAAATTCGTCACGAGCTTCTTTTCGATAAGACTCGTGTAAAATAGCGTACTTATGCTTTACTATAGCTATGAGACGTTTAAGTTTCTCGGGATAGGCGAGTGATTCGGTTGATGCCAATCTGTCCCGTATTTCAATAGACCACGGTTCGTCTTTAAACCACCCGGCAAGAGTGCTAATGGGTATTTCTAGCTCGCGACTTATTTGTTTGTAGCTTTTACCAGAGCGACGCAGTTCAAAAGCTCTTTCTTTGTCTTTACGCATTTGTGGATAAAACTTATTTTAACCAGTACGGTATCTAGCTTTATTATAGCACAGGGGTTCAGTTTTTGTGCATAACTTTGTTGATAATCCAAAACACAGCCGTACGGCTGTGTTTTGGATTATGTGCCGCGGGTCAGAATCGAACTGACGACGCCAGCCTCTTCAGGGCTGCGCTCTTCCACTGAGCTACCGCGGCAACGAGTAACGAGGGTAGTATAGCAGAAAAAAATGCAAAAAATCAAATGGCTTATGTTTATCCGATAAACATAAGCCATTTGATTTTGGTGGGCGCTGAGGGGATCGAACCCACGACCCTCGTCACGTCAAGACGATGCTCTACCACTGAGCTAAGCGCCCAATTATAAACCAAAACAACCAACCCCATTTCCAACGCATGGGCTCTTCATTCTTTATTCTTTATTATTTCGTCAGATAAATTGCCGCACCCTCCTTAGATTTTTGCGGGAGTTTAATTGCCGCTTCATCGCCCTTTTGGGCTGATTGCACATCTTTGTGGTCAATTTGCATTGATTCTATTGTTGCGTCAAATTCTTCATCTCCGCGGCGGACCTTAATTTGATCGCCAACCTTCAATGACCCTGCCAGTTTTACCACGGCAACTCCTATTTTATCGTACCAATGGGTAATTTCGCCAATTTCTTTTTCAGGCATGTTTTAAAAAAGGAAAAAATAATTTGGAAAGCGATGGTCGACCAAGCATCGCTTTAAAATTTATTTGTGCTCTATTCTTAAAATAGTTCGAACGCATTTTATCGCCGAAGGCGGCGAGGAAAGCCCCCCGCGAAAAATCCGAAAGGCGGCGCCTGCCCGCCGAAGCCTCGACGCAGGCGGGGAGCCGCACCGCTGACAATTTCCCGCTTTCAGTAAACTTTCGGCGGACAGGCAAGTTTTTCTTTAGCGGTATTCGGATTACTGAAATTCTAGCGAATTTCAGTCTTGGTGGCAAATTCTTTAGCACTTTTACAAAAAGAAAAAGCCCGAATGCAATTAGTACCGGGCTTGAGAGCTATGGAGGGATTCTATCTCCCATCCTTTTTCGCCGTCGTGAAGTAGACCTAAAATCCGTGCTTCAGCGTGGGCAATCTCACAGTAGTAATCCGCTGGAGTTGTTAGGTTTCCATGTTCCATCCAGGAGATTGCTGGACATTGGGGACAAATTGAACGGAGTAGGCAACGACCACAACGATCTAGATAAGCCGTATCCACAATACGCATTTTACGGAAGTGAGGGAAAAAGTCAGTCAACCCTTCATGCAGACTGCCTATGCGTAGATCGTAAAGAGTATTAGAGTGACGCACTTGGAGGCAGACTTGAAGTTGACCATAAGCGTTGACGGTAGGTCGCTTATAAGCTGCCGGGCACCAAAAAAGTCGGTTGTCTTGCTTAGCTGTTGTACCATTCTGTAAAACTCTGAGGTCGTTTTCGACAACACCAGGCTCTTTAAGTCTCTCACGTGCCGCTTCTTCTGGATCAAGTCGTAAAGCTTTGAGTTGTTTTGAAACTTGATCATTATGGCGGGCATGCAATGTTAGTTCCCAGGCATAAGGGACTGGATAAGAAGCACCCAATTCTTGAGCTAAAATCCGAATTTTATCGGAGTTTTGCACCAAGAGCCGCAGAGGGGGATATCGCAAAAGAAACTGTAGACCTCGTTTTTGGATCCGCTTGACGCCGATAATAAATCGTTTAAAGGAATCTCGGGTTTGAGTTACCCATTCAAAGGATAGTTGATCCCACCCATAGACAGAAACACTCAAACCAGTTGGTTTTTTTCTGACCCAAAGATCAGCGATGTCATCGGTAACCAAAGTAGCATTAGTAGCAACTGATACCCCAAGTCCTAAGTCGTGGGCAAAATCATAAATTTCTGGAAAGTCATGCCGGGCAAGAGGTTCGCCACCAGTAAAGCGGATTTTCGAACAACCAAGAGTTGCCGCTTCCTTGAGGATTCTGCAGACAAAGGCCGTGTCCATCTCTCTGGAGATCGCTGCGCGATTGCCGGACAAAAGGCGGATGTAGCAGTGGCGGCACTGTTGGTTACAACGCTCCGTCAGTTCAACATCAAGAAATTCCAAAAGTTTCTTAGCAATAGTAGGGACCTTGTCCTCTGCCGCAACAATCATAATTATCCTCCTTTTCTGTTTCGGTTTCTGATGTCTCAACACCCTCTATTGACGGGGGAATTGAACTTGCAGAGCTGGAACTACCAGTTGCAGACTTTCTTGTCAGCATCCGAATCACGATGCTGAGCACTACCACTACTGAAATGACGATAATGTACCACATGGTTTTTTTCTCCTTTGATTTGATTTTCAAGGTACAGATTGAGTTAAACACAAGTTTAACTCTTCTGAATCGCACATTACACTAAATCAAAGAAAAAAGCAAGAGTAAAACAAAAAACAGAAATTCCTATGAATTTCTGCAAGAAATAGTATGAAAAAATTTTCTTTTACAGAATGTGGTTCGAGCCGACCTGCGCTTCGCCGAAGGCTCCGGCAAGGCAGAGCGAAGCGCCGCCCAGCAGGGCGAGCTTCGCCAATGGCGGTAGGCGAACCCTTCAAACTTGCAATTTCCATTCTGGTGCGCGGGAGAGGATTTGAACCTCCAAGGGGTTGCCCCCGTCACCACCTCAAGGTGATGCGTCTGCCAGTTTCGCCACCCGCGCTTATTCGGTGGCAGTTTTAGACATTGCAGTATCTTTTGATGTAGGTTGAGAACGTTGAGATTTGGTCTCAATTAATTTTGTTTTTTTACGAGTTTCACGGGCGGTTTTATCGCGGAGATAGTAAAGTTTGGCCCTGCGGACCTTAGAAGTTCTCACGATTTCAAATTTGCCAACGGAAGGAGTATGTAAGGGAAAAATTCTTTCAACACCAATACCGTTGGAAATCTTGCGAACTGTAATTGTCGCGCCTAATCCCTTGCCGTGCTTGCGTGCGATAACAATGCCCTCAAAAATCTGAGTGCGAGTTTTAGCGCCTTCCTGTATTTTTTGGTGAACCTTGATGGTTTGACCCGGTCTGATATCGGGTGCAATTCCTCCTCCTGCCATTTTTAAATTGAACGCTTGTAGTATGTCCATCCCGTATGAAGTAGCTGCGTTGCAGTTATTAATATAAGTTACAGGCGCAGAACTACTGTTATTATATATTTGATATCCCGTTCGTTTGACCCGTTAGGGCTACTTCGTACGGGATCCATATGCAGCATATTAACTCGTTTCTAATTTTTATGCAAATAACTTCATAGCTTCCTAATTTCAAGACAATATTTCTTGTCCCATATTTTATTGTAAATTCTGGGTCAATCTGCACTAACATTTTAAGATTAAAGGGTGCTATCCCTAGTTTTGATTATTACGTCTGCTCAATTTTAATATAACTATAAAAATAATTGATGACATACTTAATTTATTTAATACAAAAATAATAAAAGCCAAAAAACATAATAGGGGATAACTAATTTGAGTGTTACATTGAACTATGTTAATATATTAGTAATAAATAACCACCGTGGTTCAATTTAGCAAGAATTTACAAAAGAATGCCGCAATTGATCTTCGCAAGAAGGGATTTTCGTATTCCGAGATTAAAAAAGAAATTTTGGTGCCAAAATCAACCCTTTCTCACTGGTTCAGGAAAATAAAACTAAGCGAAGCGCAAAACCAAAAATTAAAAGACCGGCGGTTCAAGATTGCCAAAGCTAATTCAGAAGGCAGAACTTTAAAAACTTTACAAAAGATAGAGGAAATAAAAGATTCTTCAGGCAAGGATTTAAGAATAATTTCCAAAAGAGAACTTTGGCTGATGGGCATTGTGCTTTATTGGCGGGAGAGATTTTTGCATAACAACGAAAGCGACCTGCATAAAGGTGTGCGTTTCACAAGTTCTGATCCGAACATCATAAAATTATTTTTGAAATGGCTTCGAGATATTGGCCAATTGAAAAAAGAAGAAATCGGATTTGATATTTTTATGGGGCGAAACGATAAGCAAGAAATCATAGCGGAAACAATTAACTATTGGTCGCAAGTTACCAATATGCCTAAAGATTATTTTCCACGCATTTATTTTCAAAAAAATAGAAGAAAGAAAACCAAGAGAAAAAGTTCAAGAAGGGCATACCATGGTTTGTTGAGAATCAGGGTTAAAGCAAGCTCTATGCTAGCTAGACAAATTTCCGGTTGGGTTAGAGCAATCGTAAACCAACTTAATAAACCTTAATAAATTTATACTAGTTTATTAATCTTTAATAATGGCAGTTAGCTTGGACAGAAAATTTTCTAGTATAGGCGGCAGATCTGATTCAACAGAGATTGACGTGCCTGAAAATGGCGCAAAAGATAACTTTTGGGCATGGAGGAACAGGCGTCCTAACTCTGTCGGGCAAGTATGTTTTTTACCAGCATAAAGCGGATCGCAGACAACTGGATGACCGATTGATTGCAGGTGGACACGGATTTGATGAGTACGGCCGGTCATGGGGCTAATTTCTAGTAGCGAGTAACTTGTTTCCGGTAACTCCAGATCTATAAATTCTTTCAAGACCTTATAATTGGTTATAGCGAATTTTTCTTTGAGATCGTGTTTGCCATGCGTGCGGGTAGTTTGGCGGGTGCCGAATTTGCCAAGTGGTGTTTCTATTGTGTCACTTTTGTTTTTAAAGTGGCCATAAACCAACGCGAGGTAGGTTTTTTTAATTTTTCTTTCCGCGAAAAGTTTTTTGAGATAATCAAAAGCCGGCTGGTTTTTGGCTATCAGTAATAATCCCGATGTTTCACGGTCCAAGCGGTGGACGATGCCGGGCCTTAAGTCTGTCCATTCGCCGACGCTAGTGCCGTATTTATCACGCACGTTGGCTATCTCAGGATATTTTTCAAGAAGCCAGCCGACCACACTTTCACTTTTATCTTGGCGATTCACGGGATGCGTCCCGTTAGAAGTAGCCTCGCCGAGGTCCTCCGGACTCGTCCCGTTAGAGAGCGTGAACGCCCTAGACTTGCCGTCAACCACATTTTTCTTATCTTGCCTAGACTCTCTAACGGGACGAGCGAGACTTCTAACGGGATGCGTCCCGTTAGAAGTAGCCTCGCCGAGGTCCTCCGGACTCGCGCCTTTGGCGTGAGCGAGACTTCTAACGGGATGCGTCAAAAGTCCCGACGGCTTGTCAATAATTAAAAAATCCTGGTCTTCATATATGATTTTTATCTGCGCGTAATTGTTACTTGACTTATCCATAATATGCTTTTATTATCCCGATAATAGCACTTTAACTTTGAAATAAGAAACAGAAAGAGGAAATGATGCGCCAAGGAAAAGCCAAAGGTTCGCAACTGATTAATTATCTTGACGGGACGCTTTATCATATAGACCTCAAAAAAGCAGACAATATACCGACAAATCTGTTTTTGGTTGGGGCGGCGGAACGGGTTAATGCGATTGCAAAGCATTTTAACTCGGTGCAATTTAGACATCAAAACAAAGCGCGGCCGGAATTTAATATTATTTGCGGCGCTTACAAAGGCGTACCAATGGCGGCGATGTCGTGCGGTATCGGAGTTGCCGGTATTGAAATTGCTTTGACGGAACTGCATGCGCTTTGGGAGTTTGACCCTGAAAAAAATCGGTGGAGCGACACACCGGCTTCGGTGAATATCATCCGTGTAGGTACGGCCGGAACTTCGCTTGCAGATGTTCCTCTCGGTGCATTGGCAATTTCCGAATACGCTATCGGGCTCGATAATCTCGGCGTTTTCTATCCAAGACGGACTCTGGATGTGAAGATGAAAGATATTGCGCGGGATTTTCAAAAAACGAAAATCGGCACTCTCATTAATTTTTTTTCCGGTTTTTGCTGTTATGTTTCACCGGCAAATTCATCTATTGTGAGCGCTCTTGGAAGGATGGCTGTCAGAGAATTTCTCAAAAATGGTGAATCAGTGCGGGCGGTCGCTAGCGGCATTACTACTGCTTCGCCCGGATTTTTTGCGCCGGAAGGCAGAACCGTCGGACGGATTCAGACTTTATTTAGCATGGAAGATTTCATTGAATCGATGGCAAATTTTGAAAGTGGCGGCTTGCGCATTGTAAATCATGAAATGGAAACGAGCATTCTTTTTCGTCTTGCCAATGAGATGTTGGGTTATCGGGCGGGGGCGATTTGCACCGTGCTTGATAATCTTGCCTCTGACCAGATGATAGACGCGGCATACGCGGCGGAACGGATAGGCAAGTGCATATTGGTTGCTCTTGAGGCGATGGTTGAACTGGCTGGCCTGCGCGCTTAACTCAAGAAGCCCGAAATTTTATGGGCTTTGCTTGAGTTAAGCCCTGCGGGTTTGACCAATTTCTTCGTTAAAACCTCCGCTTCTCGCTTACCATAGTTCTACTATGGCTCGCTTCAATGCTCGGTTTTGCCTCGAACTTGGCCAAACGCACAAGCCCCAGCAAGAAGTATATAAATCACCAAACAAAAAATCGGCAAGAATGCCGATTTTAATTATGGATTTTTCCAAAAAGGCACAGAAGAGCCGACTATCAATTTGTCCGGCGGTATGACTTTCCAAAGTGGTTTCACTTGGCTAATTTTTCTATAACCGCCTGCCGCCTTTTTTACCAAATCAGGCTCGGATTCGTGCATCCATACGACATGTTGATTTTTTTCTTCTGGCGCGATGTTATCCACGACCGTCGTGGAAGTTTTGACGCAAAAAGCGCCAGTAGTTGCCACAAGATGTGCCGCTTCCTTGATGATTCTTTCATTGTACCACTGATGGCCACTTTCAATAATGACCTTTGTTGCTTTGGGAAATACTTTAACAACAACCGCAATTTCTTCTATGACATCTTTATAATTTATTTCACGAAGAAGTCCGGCATTAAGCTTGGTATCAATCTCGTCCGCGCCGGCCTCTTTTGCCGTCAATGCTCCATAGAGTTTTAGCATTTTTCCGCCGCGTCCCAAAGGAAAATCATTAACCGTGGACAAAAGAATGCCGCTGCCTTCAAGGATTTTTTTGCAAAATTTAATTATGCGCGGGTCTGGCAAAACACAGACCGAACGGATAACAAGGCGATTTTCTTCTTCAAGAGCTTTTTCGCAAAAACGTCTGAAATCTTCCATTGTTGCGTCGGCTTTGACAAGCGTGTAATCAACATAGGGTTTTCTTGCGCAAACAGCAGGTTCATCCATGGGATTCTCCTTATAAATTTTAATGAACAAGATATTTGCGGTTATAGCATGCCGCAAAAAGAGAAACAAGTCTGGTTCTGGTGGGCAGTGTAGGGATTGAACCTACGACCTGTCGCGTGTAAGGCGACCGTTCTACCACTGAACTAACTGCCCGCATTAAACACTTCAACCCGACTGAGCTACGCGCCCAAACTTCAGTGCGCCCGCTTGGATTCGAACCAAGAACCTGTCGCTTATAAGACGACTGCTCTGCCATTGAGCTACGGGCGCATCGTTTTATTTTATGTTTTTTTGCGTCTTTCGTCAATCAAAAACCGTGCTATACACGGTTATATTTTTCAATCCATTCCGGCAATTCGGCGATTGAGCGGATAATATTTTCTTTTTTCTGGCCGGCTTTTATAAAATCCGATTCGTTAAAAACTCCAGTGGTCACACTGACGCTTATCAGGCCTCTGGCCGTCGTGCACTCAAAGTCCAAAATCGTATCGCCGACATATATGCATTCTTCAGAGTGAATGCCCGATTTGACAAGTTGGTGCAAAATAAAACAAAAAGTATGCGGATTGGGCTTTGAAAAAGTCCAATCATCCTTAGCTTGAATAAAATCAAATAATTCAACAAGCCCGAATTGACCCAGCAACCCCATTAAATTTTTTCTTTGCCTATTGGTAAGCAGCAGAACTTTCATTTGCTGCAATCTTAATTTTTTTATAACTTCTTTTGAGTTTCGAATAAGCGGATAAAGTTCAGTTTTGTCTATTCTTTCCCATTCCAGATAAATTTCTTTGGCAACTTCTGAATCTAAACAGAAACATATTTCTATCATCTTGATGCCGTCGGTACCCCAATTATTTTTGAGTTTTTCATAAACATCACCCGGGATTTTATAGCCCCAGGTTTTTACTATCTCAACTACTCGCTTGCCGGCGCCTTGCAATGTCCCTGAACCATAAATTACCCCGTCAAAATCCAGAATCACCGCTCTAATTGGCATTTGTCACCTCAATTTTCAAAGTCCATCCCGTACGAGGCAGAGGCACGCTGCGAGTCCCGTACGAAGCCGCGGACGTGTTCCGCGTCCTGCTTCGTACGGGACGAGCCCTCGCGGTCTCGTTCGGGATCCAGTTTTTAATACCCTAGCAAAGCACCAGCTAAAAAACAAATTTTTTGACCTTTTTCAGAGCCGACTGGTTAATTTTGTGTCTCTAAGATTTTATAAAGCGAAAGCCCTTGTGCTTTTTGAGACTTCTGGGGTTGCCGCCAGCATGGTCTTGTCAATGACCGAGTCCGTAAACGGACGAGTGTCTTGACAAGTGGCGGCAATCACAAAAGATGAAACCCGCTCGCTGGAGTGGGTTGAAGTTCTCAAAAGGCACAGGGGTTGAGCTTAAAATTTTAGAGACACTTATTTAACCAGCGCGTAGAACTCTTTTTGTTCCAGAGTTTCCTTGACGATAAGTTCTTGTGCGATTTTTTCCAAAACTACCATTTTTTTAATAAGCACCTCGCGTGCCTTTTTAAGCGCTTTGGAAATGAAATTTTTGACCTCGCTGTCTATCTGAAAAGCAATCTCGTTGGAATAATTTTTTTCAGTGCCCAATTCCTTGCCGAGAAACACCAACTCTTCTCTCTCGCCGAATGTTATCGGTCCCAGTTTTTCCGACATTCCGTATTGAGTAACCATTTTGCGCGCCAATTCAGAAGCGACTTTAAGGTCGTTGGAAGCGCCAGTTGTTAGCTCATTGAAGATTAATTTTTCGGCAGTAAACCCGCCAAGCAAAACCGCAAGTTCCGATTCAAACTCCGAGCGCGAACGCAGATGCTTATCTTCAAGCGGCAATTTCAAAGTATATCCGCCGGCTCGTCCACGGGATACGATTGAAACTTTATGTACGGGATCAGTATGTGGAAGCGAAGCAGCAATTAATGCGTGGCCGGCTTCATGGTACGCGGCAATTTCTTTTTCTTTTTTGGTAAACACGTGTGACCTTCGTTCTGGTCCGAGCATGACTTTTTCAATTGACTGCAGAAGATTCTCTTGAGTGATTTCTTTTTGATTTTTGCGTGCCGCCAGTATCGCGGCTTCGTTCAGTAAATTAGCCAAATCAGCACCCGAAAATCCGGGCGTGCGTTCGGCAACTAACTTTAAGTCAGAATTCTTAGCAATCGGTTTGTCCAAAGCGTGAATTTTGAGGATTGCTTCGCGGTCTTTCATGGACGGTTCGTCAAGTATAATGCGTCTGTCAAAACGTCCTGGCCGGAGCAAGGCGGGGTCTAAGATATCGGGTCGGTTTGTAGCAGCCACTACGATTACGGCGTCATTAGTGTCAAAACCATCCATCTCAACAAGTATCTGGTTGAGCGTTTGTTCACGCTCGTCATGTCCGCCGCCTAATCCTGCGCCGCGATGACGTCCGACCGCGTCTATCTCGTCAATAAAAATGATTGAGGGCGCGGTTTTCTTTGCCACTTCAAAAGTGTCGCGCACCCGATTTGCGCCGACGCCTACGAACATTTCCACAAATTCTGAACCGGAAACAAAATAAAAGGGGACACCGGCTTCATTAGCAACGGCTTTGGCTAAGAGTGTTTTACCGGTACCGGGGGAACCGACGAGCAGAACGCCGCGGGGAATACGAGCGCCGAGTTTTTGAAATCTCTTAGGATCACGCAAAAATTCAACGACCTCGGAGATTTCTTCTTTAGCTTCGATCAGACCGGCGACGTCTTTGAAGGTCAGTTTCTTTTTACCGTTGCTTTCCCCGCCGGCTAGCCGTGCTTTTGTTTTGCCGAATGTCAGAGCGGACATTGCTCCGCGCTGTGCCTGGCGGAACATAAACCAAAACAGAAAAACAACTAACAGGAACGGCAGGATAATCGGCAAAAAATTGACCAGGTAAAACGTAAAACCCGATTCGTTTTTCACATCAAGATTAATAAGGGCTAATTTCTCTTTATCTACGCCAAGATTAAGCAAGGTTTCGCTGATTGACGAATTAGATTCTTTTTTAGAGATCTCTTTCTTATCGCCTTCTTTGAGAGTAATTTCCAATTTTTCTCCGCTAACTATTAGTTCTTTGACCTCCGCCTGATTTATCTGATTAACCAGTGTGGTCAGTGAAACCTCGTTTTTATCCTGCGCGAAAGGCGAGCGTACCAGCGCCGTAAACCCCGAGATAACCAGGAGTATCAAAAAGACAATGACGATATATTTAATTAAGGATTTCATCAGATTATTTGCTGATTATGGCTGCGAACCCGTTAGGACGACTTCTAACGGGATACATCATGGTGTACAAATTAACATAGAAAGCATAAAAAAACAAGAAAATAATAAAACCCGGGAATCCCGATTTTGCTTTGCAAAATCAAGACTGGTCCCGGGTAAATAAGTGAAATTGAAATTGATTGAAATTAAGATTGGGATTTATGGGATTTAGCCGAGGAAGATATCAGGCCTTTGCGGAGCGCGAAATATTCTTCTTCGGTTAGTACGTCTTCCAGCACACCCTCAGCGAAAGCGGTATCCAAATCCCCCAAAGGACTAGCGGATTTGGTCAGAGAATCTGTCAGCCGTTTCTTGGCCATGAATTCATTTTCTGAAATTAAGCCTTCGGCGTAAACCTTGGCTATCCTTTCGGTAAATTGTTCAAGCGCGGCGGCGGCAGCTTTCTTGCCGCGGCCTTTCGCATGCTTGGTCTTTGTTACTTTTTCTTTGATGGAGATGGACAATATTTTTTGGAGAGCGTCTCGCAACTTACTCCCCATGGCATTCGGCCACGGCTTCATTTCGAAGAAGTGATCGGTAGCGCGACCCAATAGTTTCCTTGCCTCTTCTTTTTGATTTTCAAATTCCTCTCTGGCTAGAGTTTCCATTTGCCGCAGAGTTACGCGCATGCTTTCCAGATGCCGGAAAGTGAAGTTCAAATCTTCCAAGGTGCGCAAAGATGTTTCGTCCAGTTGCTCGAGTGACTGAACGCTGTGCAACCGCTCGGTGGCAATTTTTCTGGTTTTGTTTATTTCCTTGGAAACGGCGAACATCTCCGGAGTTGGTTTGAATTCGGCTTCGACGGCCTCGAGTGTCCCCGCTTCTTCTTCACTCACGCCATCTCTGCGCATTCTTGCCATCCGGCGCATTTTGGTTCTGGCCGTCAGCTCCGCCTCATCGGTAGGCGTGGCGGTCCGCTGCCTTTTCCTCTCTGCTTGCTGGCGCGCCCTTTCTTGGGCTTGCTCTTGGATCGTTTTTTCCATGAAGCCGTAGAGGTCGGGTGTTTCGTCAGCTAAATCATCTGCTGGCTTTTCCTCCAGCACAGTTTCGTCGGGGAACGATTTTTCTAACTCTTTTTCTTCCGTGATTCTGGTATGGTCAGCGTCAGATATTTCTCCGCTTTCATAGGCGCGGCCCAATTCATAAACGGGGTCGTGGCCGGAGTCAATCTGTTGTAGAGTCAGTAGTTTGCGCCAAGTTTCATCCCGGCACTGGTCAAGCGCCTTTCTTTTATCTTTGGCCTGATAGATTTTTTTCAAGTCCGGGTCAACTGTTGGCTCTTCGCTATCAAGCACAATAGACTCAATGGTTTCGGCGATCGTCTTGTCCTTTTCAGGAATTGTTTTCTCGCCAACTCCCGGTTTTTTATCCAGTAGCTGGCTTAATCTAGAACTTAGAGTTTTTCTCAAATCCTCGGATAATCCAAGCGATCCCGTGTCGGTGGCAATTTTTTCAAGAAGGGCAAGTTTTTTGTCCAGCTTGCTTATTTCAGAAGCTAGCACTTTCCGCAAGGCAACGATTTCCGCATCTTCGGCGGTTTCCTCGTAGTTCTCAATCGGGTATTCTTCTTGGCCGATTTTGACTTTGCCTTGGCTTTGTGGCTGGCTTTTTTCTGTTTTTGGTTCAGTTATTTCTTTTTGTTCTTGGGTTGAAATTTGCGGAACTGGTGTTTTTTCCGGCGGTTGTTGGATTGGCTCTGGAGTTTTGGCTCCGAATTGCCGCTCCAAAAGCCCATTGAATTTTTCCTCAGGAATAAGATCTCGGCCGAGTTTTTGATATAACTCGCGAGATTCTTCTAGAGTTGAGGATTCCGCGATCATATTTTCAAAGAAGGCAACATCCCGTTGCTTATCTGGTTTTGGTGTTTCCAGACGGCCGCCATGGGTTGTTTTCAACGCTGCCTTTTTAAGTTCTTTTTTGCGTCCGGCGTCAATTGTTTTGGGTTTTTCTTGCATGATCATGATGGTCTGGTTAGTCATGGGCCACCTCCTGTTCGGAGGGGGATTGCTGGTCTGACTGCGCAGACATGCCTGTTTGCCACAATTGGGCGGCGGTTTGTTCGTATTTCTTTGCCCGCTTGGTCAGTTCTTGCGCTTCAAAGCTGTCGGGCGGAAGACCTTCAACTCGTTGCAATCTTTCCGTTGCCATCCTCTGATATGCCCCAGCCCTTGTCCGGTTGGCAAACATGTCGGGCGGTACGGTGGGAAAAAACATTCCCGGCACACCGGATTCTTCAAATTGTTTGAGAGTGGCATTCTCGGCGGATAAATTCAGTATTCGCCTAACCAAGTCAGGCGCTTGCTCTAAAGAAGCAACCTTGAATCCTGCCCATAGACGACCTAGTTCTTTTTGGTTGGCCGCTGTTTCTACTCTTACCTCATCGGGAGTAAGCCCTTTGCCAAGTCTTTGCTCTAGTTCTTTTTGAAGATTGACCTGATTTAATACGGTCTCCTCAATAAAAATCTGTTCCTTATCGGCGTTAGTGCCCATGGCCTTGAGAAAAGACCCGAGTCTTGAAAGTGCTTTTCGTGCGTCGATGGAAAACGTTTCACCAAGCTCAACTTTGTTGGCGGTAAAAAAATAAACGTTTTTCATGTCAGTTAACGAGTAGCGGTTTAACGGATAGCCAGTTTCTTTGGTCAAAAAAGAAACATCTTGAAAGATTTGGGCATCTCCGTCGCCAAAAAATAAACGGAAAATCTCCGCGCCGATATCTTGGCCGGCCATCTTGTACTTACCCAAGAGAGCCTCCACTCCAACATCTTGGCGGAAATATTTAAACCTTCGGTCGTCCTTTATGAACTCGCCTTCGTTAGTTTTTATGGTCCATTGTTTCCGATGTCTGTCGTTTTCCCGATAATCAACCCCATCAATTGGTATCAAGTCGGTTAGCGATATCTTGACCAATTGTTGAAATGCTTCTGCTTCAGCAGTCGGAATTTCTTGGCCGGCCTTGGCGTATTTTTTGTAAAGCCTAGCGCCCTGCCGCTCTAAAGCGTCTTGGTCTAGCTTCTTATTTTCCATTTTCCTCCCTGTCTCCATTTCCTTTCTCCTTTCTTTTGTTGGATTTGGTTGTGGTTGTTCCATGTCCCAATCATAGCTTTCTCCTTGTTCTGTTGTAAAGTCGGTTGTAAAGGTGCGGATGGTTTAATTATATAGTATCTAATTAATTAAGTCAAGCATTTCCGCGCGGCTTGCTACGCGGTATCTTGAAAAATACCCCGCCCCATCTGGGGTCACAGCCAATTTAGCAATTCAGTTGTCTCATGACTCGCCTGCGGCTCTGGTTTTCTTTGGTCACACCATGACACCAGAAAGGGCGGGGTTATTGTTTCTTAGCCGCAATTCATCCCGGCACTTTCTGCAGAAAGTGCCGGGTATTCTTGCGGAGAAACAATAAAAAAACCCACACTTGCGTGTGAGTCGGTAAATAACAAATAAAGAACTTGAGAAAAAGTGTGATGGACGGTTCCCAACCGTCCATCACGAGAGAGCTCCTGACTTACTAAAGCTACGTCAGGAGACTCCGGAAGCGGGACCGCATCGGTTCCAGACCCGAAACATTACCTTCGGCGAAGAACTTGTCGGCTGTGTTGAGGAACCCAGCCTTGAGCTCCTTCGAAAGCTTGGCAGAGGGCTTGGTGTCGCGGACCTCCTTCTTGAACGCTTCAATAGCGGTCAAGAAAGTGGCTTCGCCGTTGCCGGTGGAAGCCGGCGCGGGCTGGGCGGTGACGGTCGGCGCGGAAGCCGGTGTCGGGGTGGTAGCGGGAACGGCGGCAACAGGAACAGGAGCGTAAGCGGGAGCGGTGGTGGGAAAGATTGCTTCCATTTTGGGCTGATCGAGGGTTGCCAGCTCGCTCTCGAGCTGAACAATCTCATCCTTCGCTGCTTTGGCAGCGGCGAAGTCCTCGCTCTCCACGGCCTTGACCTTTCGGGCCCTGGCCGCCTCCAGCTTGGATGTCAGCTCCACCCGCGGCTCGGGCTTGGGCTCGGGTTCGGTAGGTTCGGTTAGTTCACTGCCCACCCCGCCCACCCCTTCGCCCTCATTGAGGGCCTCGGTAATGGCGGTCTGCGTTTTAGCAGACCGCTCGGTGCGGTTAGCACTCCGGCGAGCTGACGATTCTACCCAGTACTCCAGTGTCTGGACGTCCGGGTTCCATGACAATTCGGTCTGCTGCATCGCTGCAAGCAGATCGCCGGCAGCGGATGTTCTGCTGCTGTTTCCGAACTTCTCATAGAACGCGTCTACGAGTTGTTCTGCGACGAACGGAGCGAACTTGTCGACTCTGAAGTCGACAAGCCGTGCTACATTCCGCATCGCTTCAGCAAAACGTCCGGTTTGCTTGGCCAGGTGACTGTCGTAGATCGCCTCAAAGAGGCGACCTTCAAACCCGTGCAGAATGACGCACATCCCAAAGTGATTCTTGATGATGCGCCAGCCATCGCCGTCCTTGAGCGCTGCCTTCCAACCCTCTCGGACCTTGGCCTTATCTTCGGGTGTGGCTTTGTCGGCCAGCCCGTAGATTTTGGCGGTTTCGTTGATGAGAACCGCGTTTGACTTCAGGAACGCGGACTCGTGTTCTGTTGCCGGCTTCTGGGCCGCCGGCTGCCCTTGTTGTGTTTTTGCCATTTCTGGCTCCTTTTGTGAAAGATATGAGTGAGTAGGGCTCACGTGTGGCCCTCTCATCATCCAACTCAAGTATAGCAAACCGCTTGACTTGTGTCAAGGGGTACGATAAAATGTAATAAATGCGGGTTTTAAGGAAAGCAACTAGTATGGGTTGTTTTCCTTTGAACCTTCACAAAACTTTATACATAAAAAACGAGGAGGAATTGTGGAAACGGAACGATTAATGATTCACGGCGGGTCTACGCGGTCCGGTTCTCTCGGACAGCAATGCGCGACAGTTGATACCATGGCCGGAGGACGGCTTTACAGAATTATGGTTGATTGCGGGATGGAGTTTGTCAGGGAAGACGAACTGGGAATGGGCGGAATCGGACCCACCCCGGACTTCTCGCTTCTTCGGGGAGGCAAGAAGATTGACGCGGTTTTCCTGACCCATGCCCACGTTGACCACATCGGTTCCATCGGCGCGCTTTGCGCCGGCGGTTATCTTGAACCCGAAGCCAAAATCTATTGCAGTCCACAGACTGTCAATATTGTGCCAATAGTTTTAAACGATGGCCTTAAAAACCATCCCCAATACAATATATTTGACGCGGCTGACGCTATCAGTCGGCTAGCTGTGATTCCAGCGCCTGGCGAATGCGAGATTCTGCCGGGACTGAAGGTATACATTGCCCAACGAGGCCATATTCCTGGAAACGGCGGGATTGTGATTCCGCTTGCTTCCGGCAGAAAGGGATACTTCACAAGCGACGAGTGCTGGCACAACCAGCCGGTTACGCAAGCATCGTTACTGCCATCCCAGAGCTGGCCCACTGAATGGATACCCGATGAGATTTGGGGCACCGACCTGACTTATGGCGCGGCATCGACTAATGGTTCAAAATCAAAGCCGACTATTGATGAAGAGGTTACGCGGCTTATTGAAAAAGTCCGTGAAGGTCTCGACAACAACCGCAAAGTGATAATTGCCGCCTTTGGTACCGGCCGTATCCAGAACGTTGGTGTTTGGCTTGCAAAGGCGGGGATTCGCGTCTATATTGACGGTATTGGCCGTGAGATCTACCGGATTTTTCAGGAGAACCGGTGGACGGAGCGGGATAACCGTTTGCCTAAGCTTGGCGAGGGTAGCGGTATTATGCCCGTTGAAAGCGCCAAGCACCGCGAGCATCTCATTCGCAGTTCGGAGCCATGCGTAGTGGCAACAACCGGCGGGATGGGCGATTTCGGTCCAATCGTTGCCTATCTTGAAGCCGGAATATCGCACAAGAACTTTGATTTTTATTTCACCTCCTGGCTTGACCCGCGTTCTAACGGCCACAAACTGGTGGAGCTAAGCAAGAAAATGGAACGGGATGATGAGCATAGCGAATGCCGCGTGAAGCTGAAAATGGGAGAAGATAAGCCAAGGCATTTTCCCGTCAGGGCTAGCATCAGCCACTTCGCTTTGAGCGCCCACAGTCCCATGGAAAAAACTTCTGAATTTTTGCAGGATATCGTTAATTGCCGGCACGGCAAACCACTTGACCGTATTGTGCTGACGCACGGCGTTCAAGAGAACAAAGCCATTGCGGCCAATCTCTTTATGCCGTTCAGCCGGCAAATTATGTACGGCGAACGGAACACCATTGTTTCACTCTGATTGATTTCTTATTACCAGCCCTGTGCCGAAAGGTGTGGGGCTTTTACATTATTAGGAGAAACCCAAAACCATTTGTCATTTGAGCTTTGAAATTTGAGTTTTAATCAAATAAAAGGCGGTCCTCTCGGATCGCCCCGTCACATTATTTATTAAACTGTTGCTTGTACATTTCCCAGCCCTTGGCGTGGGTATCAAGAAAGATGTCTTCTTCAATATATTCATCAATCTTGGATGGTTTGACTGCCAAAACGGCCTGTTGCTCTTTTCCGGGTTTAAGTTTGGGTCGCGCGCTGGCTGGTAGAATTAAAGAACACACGTGTATGATATGATTGTGTGTTTTCCGTATTGTTCCGATAAAATCTTGTTCTGTGATGACAACGCCCAGTATTGCGGCCTTTTCTTCAGAGAATTCTTCTTGCGGAATGTTAAAAATTTCCTCAAGGATTTCTCGTCTGGCTGCCTGTGTTCTGTCAATGTCAATAAAACCGTTGTTTCCTGTCTCAATTCCACCAAATGGGAAACCGA
Organism: Candidatus Yanofskyibacteriota bacterium; assembly: GCA_016185545.1. Classification (GTDB taxonomy): domain Bacteria; phylum Patescibacteriota; class Minisyncoccia; order 2-02-FULL-40-12; family IGHO2-01-FULL-4-A; genus 2-01-FULL-44-17. The sequence continues at coordinate 76,728 of JACPNJ010000003.1, read as the reverse complement.
GAGTTGATTTTTCGTAATCCTTAATAATTACTATTCGTTCAGGTTCATTCAGGGTTTTAGATTCAAATCTTGGAATTATGAGAACCGCACTGCTGGCTGGTTTTGAAACTGGTTGATTTATTGTGGCGATGTGAAAAACACGGGTTGGATCCAATGATTTGTTTGTCTGCGCAGGCAGGCCGGATTTCCTTTTTGTAGCAGCCTGTCTGACGATGGCCAGAGAATGCGGGTCCAGTATGGGGTCGTACTCGCGGTGCTTTTTTCTTTTCCGCATTTTGCCTCCCACAGAAATCAATCCAGGGTTTTTATATTTGTTAACCGAAAACCTTTGTTGCTGTTTATGATGTCGCCGTGAATCAATTGACCTTCAGTAGCGCAAGCAAATCTATCTTGGCGAGGCAGTTCTTTCCAATGGATGAAAGCTGGACCTTGGCTTGTTTGTGCCATGCCCGTGCCGCTGGCAAGGCAGAAAAACATCACCTTGTGGGTGCCATTGGCACTAGGCGGCATAGGTTGTGCCGTGAACGGCTTATTAATTTTTGGCAGTGTTTCTATTTTGACCATATTGCCGAGAAGCGCCCGCAAGCTGTTCCATTTTTGATAGCCGTCGTATTCATGTTCGGGCATGTAGATTTGTCCGTTGAGGTTGTACATTCCTGCTTGGTACAACTTTTGGATCGTGAGAAAAAAGTTTGCAACAGGGCCGACAATTCTGGTCGGAACGGCAATTTCCCACATCTGGAAGATGCCACCCTCCGCGACTACCAAACGGATATTGTTGACATCGTGTTTAGTGGACAGCGTCTCATCTTGGGTCAAACGGCTCCCCACAGTTTTACGGAACATACGGTAGGTCTTGGCTTTGTCCGCTTGATTTTTTTTGACGATGATCGGCTTGTCTTCTTTGAAGCTGCGGACGATTATTCCGGTGATATTTCTGTTTTTTGGGACAGTAACAACGAGTTCCAACTCTACTTTTTGGTCGGGTTCGGCTTCAATCAGGAAACCGTCATGCTCCGGGCGGATTGCTTCAACCGGCTCTGGGAACGAACGGATTATTATTGCTTTAGCTCCGACTTTAGTAAATAAAAACTTGGTTGATTTGGCGTGGTCGTACATTTTATTACCCCTCCTCGTGCATATTGTAAAAGATCTGACGGTTTAGCGTTGCTATCATGAGAGTTCTGGCCTTTTTGAGTCTTCGGGCTTGATTCGGGCTCAATTCCTAACTATGACTATGCATATATTACACTACAAAACAATGATTGTCAATCACAATACACCCCATGTAAATCGTGCCAAAGCGAGATTTTTTAATTCGGGGCGGTTTTTAAGTTATCAGGGAGTAGTTTTCTTAATTTAATTTTACTCTTTTTCCTGTTATAAGATTTTTTAGATTTGTAAATTTGTGTTGACTTTAGTTTAACCGGGCCCCGCGCGATCCTAGTTTCTAATTTTTGGTTCCTAGTTGCTAGTTTAAGCATTCTTTTGTAGGGTCAGCATAATTTTATGTTCCTTTGTATCAATTGAAACTATCGCTACATTTAATTTATCGCCGATTTTAAGAGAATCGGGTATTTTGCTCTCGCTGAATTCCGATGCGGGCAAGAACCCTGAAACCTCATCGTCTAGTTTGACCGCCACACCATAATTGTTTATTTTTGCAATTTCTCTGTCCAAAATTTGGCCGACTTGATATTTTTCTTCAATTTTTTCCCAAGGGTTTGGCTTGAGCGCTTTAAGTGAAAGCGAAACCTTATTGTCATCTATGCCAATGATTTTTGCTTGAACTCTTTGTCCGGTTTGCAGATAGTCGCGTGGATTTTCCACTAGTTTCCAGTCAATTTCCGAAATGTGGATTAAACCCTCGATTCTGGTAACTGGTAACTGGTAACTGGTAACTGGTTGTGTTTCTGCCGGTGCAAGTTCGGGTTGTTTCAGTTCATCCTTTTCGGTCGGCGGTTGTGCAAGCGTTGCGAATGCCCCGAAATCCGTCACGTCGGTAATTTCAGCCTCAACTATGTCACCGACATTAAATTTAGTTAATTCTTCCTTAAGCTGTGCGTCATCAATAGCTTTTTCGGAGACTATAAGCCGATTCTCGTCTTCTGAAAAATCCAAAATTTTTATCTGAATTTCCTGGTTACGGAGTTTTTGTAACGCCTGGACAATTTTGGTCGTATCTCCGCCCTCAACTTTAGGATAGTGTTCTGGTGTAAGTTGGGATAAGGGCAAAAACCCTTGGATTCCGTCAATTTCAACGATAAGCCCGCCCTTATTGATATTTATGATTTTGGTTGTGATGACTTCGCCGCTTTCTTTTTTCCTGCGGATGTCCTCCCAGGCAGTGGTCATTTGGGCGCGTTTGAGCGACAGTTCGCGGTAGCCATCCTCGTTTTCTATATCAAGTAAAATTGCTGAAATTTGCTGGCCCGCCTTGAGCGCCTTTTGCATATCGGGCCGGTCATAAAATTCTCCCGGGTACACAATGCCCGTACCAAGCGAGCCCAAATCAACCATCACCGCATTCTTGCCGATGCTGATAATTTCGCCAGTAACGACCTGGCCGATTTTAGGTAAATCAAAACCTGACTTTGCCAGCAAATCTTTCATTGATAATCCGTCATTGATTTGAGTAAAGATTTCCATATCGCAAAATAGTAACATCCAAGTAGATTTCTTGCAAGTAGTTGCTTGCAAAAATAATTTGATTTTGTTAATTTTTCCGGAGAACTTAAACAAACAGGAGCTATAATTATGAATGAATGGATAACTGTTGAACGACCGGGGTACTTGGGTAAACACAGAGACAAAAAAAATAAGGAATGGAGCGAGAGATATGGTGGGGGTAATTGGCGTTTAGCATGGAAGGTTGGTGAAACCTTTGTTGATTTCTTTGGCGTTTGTGCTTTATATGAGGATGCTTACTTTGAGTTTTTGAAGAGAAATCCAGAAATTCTTAATCAGTTGATTGCCGAGGCGTCAGACGTTTATGACGACGAACCGTCCAATGTGAATTCCGGATTTGACTATACAAAGCAAGAAACAATACGCACCCACATTCAAGACATTGCCATCAGACGTTCCGTGATAAGAATGGGGCTGTGGTTTCGTGGCCAAGAACTTATCCGGATACGCCAGGAAAAAGGAACGCATCCGCTGAGTGTCATTTTATCGCCAGGCAGGGTGCCATTCCATCGCCCAGATTTGATAGAACAACCTGAACTTGAAGAATGGTGGTACAAAGGGACAATTGAAGGTTTTTATCAATCAAACAAATTTTTCCAAATTAGGTAAGGTTTAACTGCCAGTATTCACTGGCTTTTTTAATTAACGGCAAAGTGCCAACTGCCAACTTAGAGTCTATGAGAAGCGCGTAAAAAATAAGGTGCGGAAGCCATAGTGCCTTCTGGGGCCGCTGGGATTGCCGCCAGCATGGTTTTGTCAATGACCGACCCGAAGTAAGCGTCTTGACAAATGGCGGCAATCACAACGGATGAAAAAATCTCGCTGGGATTTTTGAAGTCCTCAGAAGGTGCTATGGCGTAGCACCCGATTTTTTGCTATAATTTGAGTATGACTATAAGTTGGTACGGACAAGCGTGTTTTCGTCTGGAATCCAAGGGTGTAAGCGTGCTCATAGACCCCTTTTCCAAAGAAATCGGCCTACGGCCGCCCCGTTTGAACGACCAGATATTTTTAGTTACCCACGAGCATTATGACCACAACAACGTCAAGGAAGTGCCGCCAGAGTCATTCGTTATTCACGGCCCCGGCGAGTACGAAAAATCAGGCGTATACGTTGAAGGTATTTCATCCTATCATGACAACGTTCAGGGCACCCAGCGCGGTCTGAATACTATTTATATGATACGTGCTGAGGATATGCGATTATGCCATCTCGGAGACCTCGGCCAAGCCAAGCTAAACGATGAGCAAATTGAGCAGATCGGCGACGTTGATATACTCTTTATTCCTGTTGGAGGAAAGTATACAATTGATGGTAAAGAGGCAGTAGAAGTCATAAAACAGATTGAGCCCAAAATCATCGTTCCGATGCATTACAAAATAACCGGACTCAATATTGACGTAGATGGTCCTCAGAAATTTTTTAAAGAAATCGGCATCAAACCGGAAGAAGTGGAAAGTTACAGAATAGCGGCCAAGAATCTGCCGACAGAAGAAATGAAATTGGTAATGTTCAAATTATGAAAAGAATTCTAGATGAAATCCGCCAACAGCCCGAGCATATTCGTCACATTTTTTTGTGGCTTTGCGTGGTTATTACTTTTTCAGTAATCGGTTTTGTCTGGTTCCGCCAGACCACCAAACAATTTATTGCCTTAATGCACCCGGAAGAAGAGCAGGCGCGCATACTGGCGGAAAAAAATAAACCCAAGCACCCCTCGCCGTTTGCTACTATTTTTAATGTGTGGGGCAATCTGCGGGCAAACATATCAGAACTATTAACCGGACCGGAATCAAACCTGGAAATACAAAACAGTGCGCCCGGAACCGAAAAAATAGAATTACCGCCGCAGAAACTACCGATATCGGAATAAGTTATCAAGTTTTTCAAGTTCGTAAAGTTTTTGCTTTATGAACTTTTAACTTTATAAACTTTCAACTTGTAAAATCGCATGGCGATTTTAACTGGCACAATTAAACCCCGCGAGATAGTGCAGGAGATGCAGGAATCTTATCTTGATTACGCGATGAGCGTGATTGTTGCGCGCGCCCTGCCTGACGTCCGCGATGGCCTCAAACCGGTGCATCGGCGGATTTTATATGCCATGCACGAGATGGGTCTACGGCCCAACGCCAAATATCAGAAATCGGCTAAAGTAGTCGGGTATGTTTTGGGCCAATTTCATCCTCATGGCGATACCGCGGCATATGATTCAATGGTGCGCATGGCGCAGGATTTTTCTTTGCGCTATCCGCTTGTTGACGGGCAGGGAAATTTTGGATGCTTTACCAAAGATACTAAAGTAAAATTGACCGATGGCAGAGATTTAAATTTTGAAGAACTTGTGAAAGAGTATGAATCCGGCAAAAAAAATTATACTTATACCGTGAATGCCTTGGGTTTAATTTCAATTGTTGAAATAAAAAACCCCAGGGTAACCATTAAAAATGCCGAGATAATAAAATTAACTTTGGATAACGGAGAGGAAATAAAATGCACACCGAACCACCTATTTATGTTAAAAAATGGAGAATACAAAGAAGTGCAACACTTAAAACATGCCGATTCGCTTATGCCACTTTATCAAAAATTCTCAGAAAAAACAGACCGTCTAAACAGAGAAGGATACGTTTTAATTTATCAGAATAAAAAAGATGAGTGGGTTCCAGCCCATCATTTAGCCGATAATTATAACTTAACAAATAGAAAATACTTTAAAAATACTGGTCGAGTCAGACATCATGTGGATTTTAATAAGCTGAATAACAATCCGGACAATATTACTAGATTAAACTGGGGTGAGCATTGGCGGATACATTACCAACAGGCATCTCAAAATCACAAAAATCCAGAATATCACCGAAAGCTTGCTGAAGGCAGGGCTAACTATTGGTCTAAGCCTGAGAACCGTCAGAAAATTGCTAAGCGAGTTTCTGAAAAAAATCTAAAAAATTGGCAAAATCCAGTTTATCGAGTACACATGCGCCAGTTTTTGAGTAGAGTAAATAGTGAATTTATAGAAAAACATCCGGAAAGAAGGGCGGAGTTTAGTATTAGAGCAACAAAAACATTAAAAAAACTTTGGCAAAATCCGGAATATAGGAAATTTATGCATGAAAAGATTGTAAAAGGCAATAAAAATCATATAACCAACAAAACGGGCAAATTAAAATTCTTGAATGTATGCAAGGAGGCGCTAAAAATAAACCCGATTCTCAACTTAGAAACCTATGAAGAGGCAAGAGTCAAAATATACCCCTATGGTGCAGCACCGCTGTGGGAAACCGGTTTAACTAATTATTTTAATAACAACCCAGACTTAATTCGCCATGAAATAAATAAAAATCATAAGATTATAAGAATTGAAAAATTAGATTATCGAGAAGATGTTTATGATCTAACAATCGATGGGAGTCATAATTTTGCATTAGCGGCTGGTGTTTTTGTTCATAATTCGGTTGACGGCGATTCCGCCGCGGCTTATCGGTATACTGAAGCCAAACTGGCCCCGATCTCGGAACAATTATTAGCCGACATAGAAAAAGAAACAGTTGATTTCCGTGATAACTTTGACGGTTCTACGCAAGAGCCGACAGTTTTGCCCACTCGAATCCCGAATTTATTGATTAATGGTTCGATGGGCATAGCTGTGGGCATGGCCACAAACATTCCTCCGCATAACCTGGGCGAAGTTCTGGATGGTTTAATGCATCTTATTGATAGTCCAGATTCTGACGTCAACGAATTGATGCAATTCATAAAAGGCCCAGATTTTCCAACCGGCGGGACGATTTATAATGAGAAAGACATTCAAGCGGCTTACGCGACCGGCAGAGGACCGATAGTGATGCGCGCCAAGACCGAGATAGTTGAATCGGAACGCCGTGGATTTCAAATCATTGTCAGGGAGATTCCTTATCAGGTAAATAAAGCGGAACTGATTATGAAAATTGCCGAGCTGGTGAAAGAGAAAAAAGTTGACGGTATAAAAGATGTTCGCGATGAATCCGACAAGGATGGCCTGCGGATTGCCATTGACCTTAAGCAGGATGCTTTTCCGCGCAAAGTTTTAAATCAGCTTTTCAAATACACCGAACTTCAAAAATCATTCCACGTTAACACGTTGGCGCTGGTTGACGGCATCCAGCCGCAAATTTTGGATCTTAAGGGGCTTTTGGAAAAATTTTTGGAGCATCGGCGGATTGTGGTGCGCCGGCGCAGTCAGTACGAGCTTCGTAAAGCGCAGGAGCGGGCGCATATTCTGGAAGGACTCAAAAAAGCCCTAGATCGTATTGATGAAATAATCCAGCTGATTAAAAAATCAGCCTCCAAGGAAGATGCTTTTAATAATTTAATAAAAAAATATAAATTTACCGACCGACAAGCGATGGCAATTTTAGAAATGCGCCTGCAACAGCTGGCCGGTTTGGAACGTAAAAAAATTGAAGACGAACTGAAGGAAAAAAAGGAGATAATCGCTTACCTGGAAGACCTTTTGGCACATCCCAAAAAAATGCTCGGCGTCATTAAAAGTGAATTCCAGGAAATCAAAGACAAATATGCCGACTCGCGCCAGACAAATATCATCAGGACAGCTTTAAAAGAAATAGGGGAGGAGGAGCTTATTCCGGAAGAGGAGTCGTTGTTCATGATGACTTATGGCGGCTATATCAAGCGTATGCCGCCGGACGTTTTGCGTGCCCAAAAAAGAGGCGGCAAAGGATTGGTTGGCATGGCGACTAAAGAAGAAGATGCGGTGAGCCAGTTTTTTGTAGCGAATACCCACGATAACCTGATGTTTTTCACTAATTCCGGCAAGATTTACCAGACTAAGGGTTATGAAGTGCCGGAATCATCACGTCAGGCCAAAGGCAAAGCGATAGTTAATTTCTTGCAGGTATCACCGCAAGACAGGATTACTGCTATTGTGCCAATTTCCAAAAAAGTAGAAAAAACAGGTTATCTCGTAATGGTAACAGCCAATGGGATTATTAAAAAAGTAGCCGTAGAGGAATTTTCCAGTGTTAGAAAAAACGGTATGGTTGCGATAAAATTGAAGAAAGAAGACGAGCTCAAGTGGGTTAAAATTAGTTCGGGTTCGGACGAAATGATGCTTGTTACTTCAGATGGCGCGGCAGTTAGATTTAAAGAAAAGGATGTCCGTCCGATGGGTCGTGGCGCAGGCGGGGTTATAGGCATGCGCTTGGACCCCGTTAGAAGTCGCGCTCGCGCCAAAGGCGCGAGTCCGGAGGACCGTGGCGCGGCTACTTCTAACGGGGTGGATGCTGGAGCAAAAGTCGTCGGAGCCGAGGTGATTCCGTCTAAATCCATAAAAGGATTACAGTTGCTTGTGGTTATGGCCAATGGCTATGGCAAGAGAACCGATCTTTCCGCTTACAAAATTCAGCGGCGCGGCGGCAAAGGAATATTTACTGCCAAGATTACTTCCAAAACAGGCAGTATAGTTTCCGCTCATGTGACGGGCGAAGAAGACAAAGAAATTATTGCCGTTTCCCGCAAGGGCGTAGTAATACGCACAGAGTTGGCCAGCATATCCGCGCTTGGCCGCGCAACGCAAGGTGTAAGGATTATGAAACTGGAACAAGGTGATGCGGTCGCCTCGGTGGCGGTGGTTTGACTCTGTTTCTAATTCCTAAAGGCTAATTGTTGATTGCCAGTCTTCGGTTGTGCACAATTGGTTTTTTGATTGGGTTAGAGTAAATGTTAGAATAATAAGTATGCAGTTAAATACAACTGGTATAGTGTCTAAGCCCCATGGAACCGGGGGATTTATGGATCCTGAACGTATTGTGGCTGGTTTTGGTTTAATGGAGGGTATGAGAGTGACTGATTTCGGTTCGGGTGCCGGTTATTTTACAATACTAATGGCAAAAAGAGTCAGGGAAAGTGGTGTTGTTACTGCTGTGGATATCATGGAATCATCACTTGAAACGCTACGAACCAAAGCCAAAATGGAAGGATTGAGCAATATCCAAACCATTAGAGCTAATCTCGAGGTGCTTGGCGGTTCCGGTTTAGCTGAAAGTTCTCAAGACGTGGTTTTATTGGCGAATATTCTTTTTCAAAATACTGACAGGCATTCTATATTGATGGAGGCGCGAAGGGTTTTGAAGCCCGGCGGTTCTCTTATTGTAATTGACTGGCGCAAGGGTACAGGTGGATTTGGTCCGCCGGATGATTTGAGGACAGATGAAAATGATATGAAACAATTAGTTTTGATTAGCGACGGTTTGCAATTTCTTAGTGAGATAGATGCCGGAGTATTTCATTATGGAATGATATTTAGGAAGATATAGGTTTCAGGGGGCAGGTTTCAGGGGCCAGGTAAAAAAATTCCCCTATAACCTATAACCTATAACCTATAACCTAATTTTGTCTCAAACAAAATTACTAATTATTGGTGGCATTGCCGGCTTAGCAGTAATTGTACTGCTTATGTTTTTAGTTCTTGGAAGTTTTGGTGGCGGTCAATCAGAAAAAATAACTCTGCAGTTTTGGAGTGTTTTTGACGGAAGCTCATTTTATAGCAGCGCTATTCGCGATTTTGAAAAAAATAACCCTAATATAGACGTAATGTATCGCCAGTTTAACTTTGAGGACTATGAAAAACAGTTGATTGATTCTTTCGCGGCCGGTACGGGTCCTGATATCTGGTTAATGCACAATACTTGGCTGCCAAAGCACTATGATAAAATCCAACCTTTGCCGCAGCAGTTGCTTACAAAAGAGAAAAAACCGATTTTTACTTTCAAGGAATTTCAGGAACAATTCGTTGACGTGACCGTGGAGGATCTTACTGCCGGCAGTCAAATTTACGCTTTGCCGATTTATGTTGATACACTGGCCCTTTATTATAATAAAGACTTGTTTAATAGCGCCGGCATTGTTTTGCCACCAAGCAGTTGGGATGAATTTAACGATGCCGTAAAAAAACTTACGATTTTTGATGAGAGAGGCAATATTGTCAGGGCCGGCGCGGCAATTGGTACAGCCAAAAATATAAACAGGTCAACTGATATTCTTACGCTTTTAATGCTCCAAAGCGGTGTAAAGATGACTAATACGAGTAATACCTCCGCTACCTTTTCTGATTCGGTTGGTGGTGAGAAAATTGGCGAAACGGCATTGCAGTACTACACTGATTTTGCCAAGTCTTCCAACCCTTTTCATACCTGGAATGACAATCAGCATTATTCAATGGACGCATTTATTGAGGGTAATGCCGCGATGATGTTAAATTATTCCCATCATATAAAAACCATTCGCGACAAATCCGCCCGTTTTAATTTTGCTGTTGCGCCAGCGCCGCAGATTTCTAGTACGCCTGTTGCGGTTAACTATGCCAATTACTGGTCGCCGACTGTTTCCAAACAATCCAAATATTCAAATGCAGCCTGGGAATTTCTGGTTTATTTAAGTTCTGCCAAGGGAGCCGCATTTTATCTAAATGCTTCCAACCGTCCATCTGCTCGCCGAGATCTTATAGAACAGCAAAGAACCGATCCTGACTTGGGAACATTCGCCGTCCAAGCCCTCTCAGCCAAATCGTGGCATCAGATTGACAGTTCTGCCATAGAAACGATTTTTGCCGATATGATAGAGGATGTTAATTTCGGCCGCGCGTCAGTGGATGATGCTCTTGGAGCGGCGGAGAGCAAAGTCAATGTGTTGATGTCAAGAAGCCGGGGAAACAATTTTTAGGTTTCAGGTGCCAGGTTTCAGGGGCCAGGTAAGAAAAATTCCCCTGCAACCTGTAAAACCTGTATCCTGTAACCTGTAACCTTTTTGAACGGTCGTTTATCTAAAACTTTTTTTATATTCGCCTTAATACTATTTGCGGCTTTTTTGTTTTTCCAGCCGGTTTATAGTGTCAATGCCGCTGGTTTAGTACCATGCGGTCAATCGGAAGACGATCTTGCCACAACGGATATTGTTGAAAGCGACACTTGTACGACTTGCGATGTGCTGGTTTTGGGCAGTCGGGTTATAAATTTCGTGCTTTTCACTATGACGCCGGCGATAGCGGTGCTCTTGTTTTTGATTGCCGGTTTCATGATTCTTCTGGGAGGAGCCGATCCCGGCCTCATAACCACTGGTAAAAATATTTTTAAAACCACCAGTTATGGTTTACTGTTGATTTTTGGCGCTTGGATGATAACGAATACAATTCTCAAATCTATTGCCGGTAATTATTTTGACAATCAGCCGGATCCTTGGAATAAGGTTGTCTGTGTCAGCCCTGCCGGCACCGGAACTGGCACTGGAACCGGCATGGGCACAAACGGTGGGACGGGTATCGGCGGTGGCGGCGGAACTTGCAATGGTGTAACTTGCTCTGACACCGATTTAGACATTTGCGGCAGTTCTCCAACCAATTGTTCGATTTCTTCGGTAAACCAGTGGAGCGCCCAGATATCCGCCGCAGTTGGTACTGTCGGTCAAATCTGTTCTGGCGTAGATACCACCAAATTGATTAAAGCAATTATGGCCAACGAATCAGGCGGCGTTCCAAGAACCGCTAGTGACGGCAAGTCGGCTGGCCTGATGCAACTTAAGCCGGAAACAGCCAGTAATTACAAAACCCAATGCGGCGTTTCAGCCGGTACGGTTGTTGACTTTGCCTGGCTCAATAACCCGGCCAATGGCCAGGCCCAGGTATGTATGGCTATTGAATATATGAAAGATAAGCTGGTCAGCCAGTGTGGTTGTGATGTTCGCCAACTTGCCGCCGGTTATAATGGCGGTGATTTTGGCGCCTGTGCCGAAAGTACGAATTGCGGTTCCGCGGCCGCTGCTCAAGGCGGTCAATGCTCGGCTTGTTCCGGCGAATCATTTACGAGGAGATGGGAATGTTTTTGGGATAACAATGAACACACTGTTTGCAATGCCGATAGAGCAAGCGGCAGTTTATCGGTAACCAGGGCTTATGTCCCCAAAGTCAATTATTGCTATGGCCAATTTTAAGAAGTAAAATTAAGTAATGGGGAATTTCTATAAAATTTTTCTGGTTTTGATAATTGTCGGTTTTGGGTTTGCCGCAATCCCAGCAAAAAACGCTCAAGCCGTTAATTGTATAGGCAAGGGAATTATAACTTATTCCACCGATTCCACTTCATTAAATCCCGGCAGTAGAGTTATCTTAAGCGCGTCATTTAAGTGGGGTACGCTTTCTTCGGCTGATATCGCGTGCCTTGATGAAAATATTTCAATAAATTTTTTGGTATTTGCAAATGGAAATTATTTTTCATTGTCCAGGGTATCTGTAGGTAAAGTAGGTATCGGCGGGACTAGGTTTGCGTCTCATGAGCTAACTCACGCGAGAGTTTTGGCGAATCCCGCTTGGTTGTCAGTCAACGGCACCAAACTGGACACTTTTGCCAGAGCAGAAAATCAGCAATTTCCCGTGGAGCGCAATGACCTTGCCGTTGTTGTAAGCAGCCACATTAATATTGATTTCCTGGAATCTTTAACCCAGACCTTTGCTTGCGTTGCTGGTGATGGTAAATATGCCTGCAGTAATTTATCAAACTGCAGCGATGTGCCTAGCGGTGCTTGTGCCGGATTACCAACGAGTTGCTTGAGATTAAGCGATGCCAGGCAATGCGGCCAATTGGCGCTAGCACCGGGGGGCAGTGGTGGCGGAGGCACCACCGGTGGTGCCGGAGGAACTGGTGGGGGTGGTACGGGCGGCGGTGGAATTGAACTTCCCAATCCGATAGGAATTAATACCTTTGGAGAACTTGTGAAAGTTATCGGCCTCTGGATTTTTAATCTGGCGATACCGATTGCGGTTATTGTCATTATCTATGCCGGTATTTTGATGCTGACTGCCGGTGGCAATCCGGGGAAGTTCCAGAAAGGCGCTAAGGCGTTGTGGTATGCCGTCCTCGGATTAGCCATAGTATTTATAGGAGAAGGATTTGTGACATTGATAGAGAGTATTTTGAGTCTGAGAAATCCATAGTCTTAGGTTTTAGGTGTCAGGTTTCAGGGGTCAGGTAAGAAAAATTTCCCTGTAACCTGTAACCTGTAACCTGTAACCTTTTGCAAAAAAGAATTTTATTTTTTCTAGTCCTAGCAGTTATTAGTTTTTATTTTTTGCAAAATTTAGTTTTTGCCGCTGATGCGGAAAGTTTGCCCGACATTGACCTGACCGTTGAAGGACTTTTCAATATCATTGCCGGTCTTGCCTGTTGGTTTACGCGTATTGCTTTTCCCATCATGGTCATATTCATTATTTTGGCCGGTTTCAGATTCATGCATGCTCGGGGCAACCCGACGGCTTTCCAGGCAGCTAAAAAGAATTTCGTTCAGGTGTTGATAGGATTATTGGTGATTATGGGTGTGTATTATATAATAGCTACAGTTGCCAACGCGGTGGGTGTAACAGATTTTTCGTTTATTCCCCTTTTCTGTAATTAGCTGTCTACGCACAGGTGAGCATGGCGAGCCGAGCATGGTAGCAGATAATTACCCGCCTAATTTCTTGAATTTAATTCAAAGAATTTATTTATAAAATGTTGAGAAGTTTTAGTTTTTGGTTTTCCAGAATTTAACTAGTAACCAGAAACTAGCAACTAACAACCAAGTAAAGGAGGTGTTTTATGAAATATTTAAAGAAAATCGGTAAAGTTGTGTCTCCAGTAACTGCATTATTGTTGCCGTTTATGTCTTTGGCGGCGCCGGCCCTTGATCCGTTTCCGGATCCAATCGGTCCTGGTTCTCCTTGGACGATAGCTAGAATCGAAAGCCTGATTGAAAGAATCGGTAACTTCATGATATTTATCGGTATAATAATCGCGGTAATTTACATTATTTGGGGTGGCATTAAATACATGACTGCCGGCGGTGATGCTAAAAAAGCAGAAGAAGCCAGGGGTGCCATACTTAACGGTATAATAGGTGCGGCAGTAGTACTTGGCGTAGGTGTTATATTGAGGACGGCCGCGGCTTTGATTACGGGTGCATTCTTTGGCGTCTAACAGTCAGTTAATTTTTAATTTTGATTAAAAACCACAACCTCCCCGCGGGGAGGTTGTGGGTTTTTCCCACGCCATAGAATCCCGAGTTCAAATTGCTCGTATCTGCTAAGACGGACGAAGCTTCTTTAATATTTTTATCAAAAGGTTTAGGTGTATTTTTTGATATCATTTGGCAAACGCTATATGGTTTAGTATAATACTAGTATGAGAAGATTGGGAAATGTAAAGATTAAATGGACCCCAGCATTTGCTTATGCAATCGGGCTTATTGCTACGGATGGAAATTTATCACCAGACGGAAGGCATATTAATTTAACCTCAAAGGACGAAGAGCAAATATTAAATTTTCGTAGCTGTCTTGACCTCAAAAATAAAGTTGGACGTAAGGGGAGGGGTGGCACAACCATCAAGAAATATTTTGTATTACAATTTGGTGACCGAAATTTTTATGACTTTCTTTTGGGTATAGGCTTGAGTCCGGCTAAATCTAAAACTTTAACTAATTTAAGTATCCCGAGAATATTTTTTGCTGATTTTTTCCGTGGTTGCATAGATGGGGACGGAAGCATTGGGTATTATCGGCATCCTGAAAGCAGGCATCCTCAACTGAGGCTCCGTCTATGTTCCGCTAGTCGTGATTTTCTAGCCTGGATTAAATCAGAAATTGGGACAATTCTTGGGATTAAAACTGGGTGGATCGAAAACAAAAGGAGCGGAGTTTTTGTTTTAATTTATGCAAAAGCAGACTCTTTGGTACTGCTAAAATTTCTGTATAAGAATATAAAAACAGGGCAGCAACTTAATAGAAAGTATGAAATTGCAAAAAAGTTTTTAGGGCGAGTAGCCGAATTGGTATAGGCGCAGCGCTTAGGACGCTGTTCCCGCAAGGGAGTGAGGGTTCGAGTCCCTCCTCGCCCACTAGGACCCAAACCCCCTGAAAAACCTAGGTTTTTCAGGGGGTTTGGGTTACATAACAAACTATTGACATTGCCCCGTTGAATTTGCTATAATTAAGGTATCAAGATGAGGCTAGTTCTTTGACATAGCATAGACCTCATCTCCTTTGCAAAGGAAAAAACCAGCCGAGCTGAGCTCGGCTAAAAGGAGATCCAACATGAAAATATGTTTGTTTTTGTTTGTTCTTGTTCTGTTGGTGGCACTTGCGCCGCAGGTTACCCAGGCGCAGTGCCAATTGTTCGACCCACTGTCTCCGTCCTGCATGCAGCAGGATACCTACAATATCATCCACGACGCTCGCCGGCAACATGAGGCGAACCTCGCTATTTCTCAGATTGAGCGTCTTGTTTTCCGTGGCGGCTACTATGGTTACGACAACGGGGGAACTTTTGTCCCGATGTATGACCGTTACCGTCGTCCCATTGGGCGTCGCGAAGCAACCATTACGGGTGCCGGAATCGGTGCTTCAATTGGCACCGGGATTGGTTCTTTAAAAAACCGTCCGGGTGCCGGTGCACTACTCGGTGCTGGTGGCGGAGCCCTACTTGGTTTGGTACTTAGCGGACGTGGCGGCGAAGATAAACCCGTTGACTGCTCTAAGAAGCTCAATCGCAAGGAGCGGGAAACCTGTTCTGCCATCGCGGCCGAACAACAAGCCGCTATTCTCCAACAGCAGATAGCCATTCAACAGGATGAGGCCCAACGCCTTGCCCAGACCTATTACAACCGGACGGGGCGTCCGGTTGATATTAGGGATGTCATTGGCAATCTAGTTGCCGACATTCCTAACGGAGGGTCTGTTGACCTTCCGGAAAGTTCCGGAGGGTATAAGGCCTATATGCGGTTTCCTGCCGCACTAGGCAAAACAGCGTTCCGGCCAGCCGACCAACGGCTAGCCAAGGACGGGAGTGGATTTGTTTTAATCTTTCCAGTTGGGGGAGGTGTATAATGGCATCTCCCACAACGTCTCTTTCGCGTGATCCAGCAGAACTTCGCCGGCAAGCCGAAGAGATAGAAAAAAAATTCGCCGCTGATGGCAGCGGTGACATTGCCGAAGCCGCTCGGCTTCGGCAGGAAGCGGACAACAACACACCACGCAACAAGAGGAAAGCCACTTTTGTTGTAGTGGGAGTAATTGCAGTTCTGGTTCTTATTTTTGTCTTTTGGTCCAGGCCAACCAAAAAAGAACCAGAACCAGCAGTTCCAAGTCCAAGCCTGAACGCACAACCGACAGCCACGCAGGAAACTACTCCTGCCACGGACTCTTCGGCAATTGCTTCAGAGCTCCAAAAACTCCGTGGCGACATCCGAGAACTTAGGGGTCGTATTCCAGTGGCCACAGTCACGACCCCAACCTTGATTCCACCAGAAATCAAGGTCCACCTTATACCAGATAAGGTGACAGAAAACCCGCAGCCTCTGGCACCAAAGGAGAATACGCCGTCTGATTCTGATGAAGAGCGAGCCAGGCGTGGTTGGGAACAGTATCAACGTTCCTATAACCAACCCTAGCATGCTCCTGCTCCCGGCTTGTCAACCAAGTCTAACTTGGTCCGACGAGCCGCGGGGCATTTTTTATTCCGAAAAATCACCAAACCCAGATTGCTGAATAACAAAGCATATGCTAGATTATTCAGCAATTTGGGTTATATCAAAAACACCCGAAGCGGTTTTATTCTAATGGGTTGCGAATAGTCGGAAAAGAACTGGGCGCTTTATATGAAGATTGGAAAATATCTTTTTTCTCTGTGCCGTCGGGATAAATAACCATTCTGGCAAGTTCTGCTTTTAAAGCGCCACTAGGCTTAATATCATATTGGCGGGGACCGTTAAGCGTAACTTTACGACCATCGTCCGTGCCATAGATTTCAAAATATATTTTTGAACCAATAATCCTAGACTGGATCAAGATGTAGGTTGACATATCGTTTTTTAATCTTAAATCCGAAATTCCAGGATAAATCGTAGCATCAAATCCTTGCGGATTATAATAACGGACGGGCAAGGAGTGAGGGTGGCGTTCAAGTATCGGCAGTCCCGCCAATGCTATTGCCCGAAAAAGTGTTGTTGAAACTTGGCATAATCCGCCGCCATATTCCGGGATCAAAGCGCCTTTTTTTATTACCAATTCCGGCAAATAACCGCTGGAAGCGTCAATCGAACCAAGAAACCTGTTAAAAGAAAATTCTTCGCCCGGTTTTACAAGTATGCCGGTGAATTTTTTGGAACCCACGGTTATATTATGAACGCGAAATTTTGGTGAACCGGTGAAATCAGATTCTCCTCGCGCAAGCAAAGTATTAATGCCAAGATTATTTATTTTGTCCAAAGTAATTTCCGGCTGTTTTCCGTCAACCGTCAATTCAACACCCAGTGCTTCATTTGTGTCGCTGTTTCCTTTATTTCCTCTAGCTAAAATAATCAAGATTCCAGTTATAGAAGCCGGGATATTCAATGTCTTGCCTTGTTGAGGGGGTTCAAATTCGCTGATTTTTCCGTTATCAATAACCAGGCGGGCATTTTTCGGAGAAGTGTTTATTTCTTTTGCTATTTTTTCTAAATATATTTGAACTCTTTTTGAGTTTATACGCAATTCCTGTTTTCCTGTATAATCGTGCGTGTAATTTTCGATCCAAGTTTTAAATTCATCTGAACTGACCGGCATTTCTTTTTCCTGATATTTGAGGATGAGTTTACTTTGCCGCATGGCGGCGTTTAAATTAGCCGTTAATTTACTGTCGGTTGGAAGGGGCGTGTTGCCAATCATGGCCGCAATTTTTTTGTTATAATAAAAAATTTGGCCGAATAAAAAAACGGATGCCAAAACCCATGTCAAAACAGTCAAAAATATTATTTTTTTATATCTTGCCACCACAGCTTAATTATAGCACAAAGTTTTAAATATTTGGCTGAAAACTAAAAAACAGGTCTAGACAAGTCCTAAATAACAACGCCCGACTGGTAAGCCGGGCGATGTTATTGTCCAATGCGATATTTCCTGTTTAGACACAAATTATGACGCAACCCTCACTTTTTGGCTTTGCTTTTTGCCAGTTTCGGCAACTTCAAAGTTAATATCCCATTTTTCATTGTTGCTTTGGAATTGTTCGCGTCTATCTCTTCCGGCAGAATTATGGAACGCGAAAACTGACCCCAATATAACTCTTGATAATAATAATCCGAAGTTTTAACTTTCTCGTCAGATTTGCGGGTACCCTTTATGATCACCATATCGTTAGTAATGGAAATATCAATATCATCCGCGGTTACACCGGCAATAGTAGATTTGATTATAATTTCATCTTCGGTTTGATAAACGTCAACCGTTAATTGACCCTCTTCTTCGGCTTGTTTTACTCTAGCTGGACTTTTACTGACGGCTAAATCGGCATCTCCCAATTCCGAATGATCAGCCTCGACTCCAAATTGTTCTTCAAAAAAATCTGCCATTTACTACATTATACCACTAATTTGTTTGGGGCAAGTGTTGATTATCAACTGCTACCCGTTCATTGCCCGTTTCTAATTTTCTAAGCCTGGCGAAGAGAAAAGAAATTATCGCAGCTATCAATATTAAAAAAGCAGTTGAAAAAACAAAACCTTCCGGTTTACCGTTTCCGCTAAGCAGGGTTATGTTAAAAACCAAGTGCAAAAGCGTAGCTATGCCGATGCCCGACATGATAAGTTTTTTACGGTGATGGCTGTAGAACCATGCCAGCGCCAAAAAATAACCCACGGTTGCCGAAGCAACCGCATGTAGCAGGGTAGCGCCCACAAACCTCAATAGCCAGATTTGAACGGCGGTATTGGCGCCATTGGGAATTGCTTGGAAAAGTACCAGAATATTTTCAATCGCGGCGAAACCCAAACCGGCCGAAATCATATAAATCATTGCGTCTGTCGGTTCATCAAATTCAGGATCGCGAAGGACTGCGAAATAAACAACAAGGAATTTTATAACTTCTTCAACGGCTGCCGCCCACAAAAAAAACCAAACCGAGGTCTGGATTTCATAGCCCGGCCATAGGCCGAGGGCTGCGCTACGGAACCACCATTGCATTGCTATGGCCAGTGGTGCCATAACTATGCCAAGTAAGAATGTCCTTGAGATGAGATATTTTGGCTCAGGATGCGGGTCTTTTTTAAGATAAAACGTCAGCCAAGCCAAACTAGGCACGAAGCCAAGAATTACTAGAATCGCCGGTGTATATATATCCACACATTAATTTTAACACAATCAAGAAGGCCAATCTTCCACAAGGAGGAGTTTTTTATCGGGGATGGGGAGTTTAGACCAGATTTCTTCGGTAAGGAAAGGCATGAAGGGGTGGAGGAGTTTGAGCGAGTTTATGAGGAGATAGGCGAGGGTGTCTTTGGTTTCTTGATCATCTTGGTCCTTGCTTTCCTCAATGTATTTATCAGCAAATTCATGCCAGATAAATTTGTAAAGCGAATTTGCCGCTTCAGCAAAATTATATTTCTCGATGTTTTCGGTCACTGTTTTTGCGACCCCGTTCATTTTTTGGATAATTGGAATTTCTGATTTTGATATTGTTTCGGATTTCGGATTTAGGATTTCGGATTTCATCGTAACATATCGTGTAATGTTCCAAATTTTATTGGCGAATTTTTTACCCATTACCAATAAGTCCTCGCCAAAGCGCAGGTCTTGCAGTCCCGTTGCCTGCGATGCCAAACCGAAACGCAAAGCGTCGGTGCCGTATTTTTCAATCAGGTCAAGAGGGTTAACACCAGTTCCAAGCGATTTGGACATCCGCTTGCCATCCTTAGTCAAAATTGTAGCGTGGATATAAATGTCCTTGAATGGTACCTTGCCAGTAAATTCCAATCCTGAAAAAATCATACGTGCTTGCCACAAAAACAATATGCCGCGGTCAGAGGTTATAAAATCAGTCGGGTAGTATTCTTTGAAATCGGATGGAATCTTCGGAGGCTCAACCTCCCTTGGAGGTTGAGCCTCCGAGTCTTGCGGCCATCCGAGCGTGGCGAATGGCCAGAGTGCTGAAGAAAACCAAGTATCCAGCACGTCTTCAGATTGCATGAATTTCGCGTCACAATATTCGCAAATCGGTTTTTCGGCGGAAACCTTCATGTCTATACATTTGTCTATATCTTTTTCATGACCAGGTTTGGGCACGCATTTGGGTTCATGATGCCAGACCGGCAAGCGGTGCCCCCACCAAAGCTGTCTTGAAATATTCCAATCCCGGATGTTTTTTGGGTCCAGCCAATGTTCCAATGCTCCACTCCAGCGTTCGGGATGCAGTCGCACTTCTTTTTTACGCAGGGCCACAAGCGCGAATCGGGCCAATTCTTTCATTTTTAAAAACCATTGTTTTGACGGTAGCGGTTCAATCACCGAATTACAACGGTCGCAACGTGCAATGTTGTGTTCGTAGCCATCTATTTTTTCAATTAGTCCGAGTGTTTCAAGGTCTTTAACTATTCGTTCGCGCGCTTCAGCCGTTTTCAAGCCTTGATAACGGATGCCGGCATTTTCATTCATCCGGCCGTGCTCGTCAATAATTTTAAGTGAAGGCAGGTTTTGGCGTTGGGCGATTTCAAAATCGGTTAAATCATGGGCCGGCGTGACCTTGACAATGCCGGTGCCGAATTCCGGATCCACGGCTTCATCAGCGACAACTTTTATTTTTATTTTTTTAACTTTAGCTGCTTGTTCTAATGGCAAATCGTTGTCTACCGTTTCTATTTCCAAATCCTCTCCGATATATTTTTTATAACGTTCATCGTTTGGATGCACGGCTAAGGCCGTATCGCCAAGCTTAGTTTCCGGTCTGACCGTTGCCAGAGTAAACCGCCCGTATTTTATGTAATAAAGTTTTGCTTTTTCTGGTATATAATTTACCTCAAGGTCGGAAATTGATGTGGCACAGCGGATGCACCAGTTTATAACGCGCTCCCCCTGATAAATCCAACCCTTTTTGTAATAGTGAATGAATGCTTCCTGAACCGCTTTTTGATAGTCGGGGTCCATGGTGAATCTCAACCGAGTCCAGTCAAGCGAAGCGCCAAGCTTTTTAAGCTGTTCTAAAATCACATTGCCATATTGATCGCGCCATTGCCACATACGTTCAAGGAACTTTTCCCTACCCAGCTTATGCCGGCTTATGTTTTCCTTGGTGAGCTGTTTTTCAACGGCATTTTGTGCGGCAATGCCGGCATGGTCGATTCCGGGTAGCCAAAGTGTCCTATACCCCTGCATGCGTTTAACGCGCACAATAATATCCTGGAGCGTATATTCCAGCGCGTGACCCATATGTAATTCGCCGGTAATATTGGGTGGAGCGATACAAGTTACAAACTTTTTTTCCGGCTTATTCCCCGTAGCTTTCTTGACCTTTGTAGCTTTAGCGAAGGAGGTAGCGGAGGAGGGAATGAAAAACCCCGACTCAAGCCAGAGTTTATAAATTTTATCTTCAGTTTCTTTTGGATTGTAAGTTTTATTAAAAGTATCCATTTACTGAAATTTTATCACACCAATTCTAGATTCGCATCTACTTTTACATTTTGCCGGTCCAATTTTTTATTTTCTCGCCTCGTTGCGAAGCTTTTCGGGGTTGTTTTTATATTTTTACTTTGCCAATATCCAGCCAACGCAATCATCGAGGCATTATCGGTGGTATATTTCATTTCCGGTTTGAAAAATTTGATGCCTTTTTTTGCAGCGGCTTTTTCCAGCTCGGTACGTAAAAGTTTATTTGCCGAAACCCCGCCGGAAAGCATAATTGATTTTGCTTTATATTTTTCAGCGGCATCTACTGTTTTGGCGACGAGGACGTCAACTATCGCCTGCTGTGATTCGGCGGCGATACCGGCTGTTGTTGGTTTACCAAGTTTTTTTATTTTTTTATCTTTTAATAAATCTCTTACTAAGTACAAAACCGCCGTTTTAAGCCCGGCAAAACTGAAGTTAAAATCTTTAGAATTGATCATGGGCCTGGGTAATTTTTTCTGTAACCTGTAACCTGTAACCTGTAACCTTTCAGCTTCTTGGCTGATTACCGGTCCGCCAGGATAACCTAGCCCGAGTATGCGGGCGATTTTATCAAATGCTTCACCCGCGGCGTCATCAAGGGTTCGGCCTATTATTTTGTATTTACCAAAATCAGTCATTATGGCCAGCTCCGTATGTCCGCCGGAAACTATTAAATTCAATATCGGAAACATTTTTTTTGAAAATTTAAAATTTAAAATTGAAAATTCTCGAATTGGTTTCAGCCAATTCGAGTAAATATGTCCTTCAAGGTGATTAACTCCGATAATCGGTTTGTTATATTTCCAGGCTAAAGTTTTGGCAAAAGTTGTGCCGATAAGCAAAGATGAAATTAAACCCGGCCCGCGAGTTGTAGCTATCAAATCAACATCTGCCACACTGTTGAGGTTTGACCTCAACAGTGTGAGTTTGAGTACTTTGGGGAGGTTTTTAACATGCTCGCGGGCGGCCAAAGAGGGAACCACTCCGCCATATTTGGCGTGAAGCTTTATCTGCGAAGAAATTATGCTTGATAAAACTTTAACCTTGCCATTCTTTATGTCTAACAAAGACGCCGCCGTTTCATCGCAAGATGTTTCAATACCGAGTATCTTCATAAGCGAATACTTTAGCATTTTGGAGGCAGTTTATCAACATTTATTGTATTGAACTACCGATAATAGTTTGGTATTATATAATCAGTGGTTTGCATGGCCCTATCGTCTAATGGTTAGGACGGCTTTCTTTCAAGAAGCAAATAGGAGTTCGATTCTCCTTGGGGCTGCATGAATTCTAGAAAGGATTATCAAGTAGCTTTAGCCAGTAGGTTAGAGGGTAAAACTTACGGTGAAATAAGAGGCCTTTTTGGAATACCAAAATCTACTCTTAGTAATTGGTTTTCTACCCTTGAATTAAACAGCGGGGCAAGGAGAATTTTAGAGTCCAAAAGAAAAAATGGGTATTTGAAGTTGCTCGAATTTAATAAAATTAGAACCCTAAATATTAAAAAGGAGAATGAGGATATTAGAAAAAATTATGAATCTCGTATTGGGACTCTCAATAATAGAGAATTAATGATTCTTGGAGCCGGACTTTATTGGGGCGAAGGTTACAAAAATTTTAATCCAAAAAGATTCACATATCCATATATGTGTTTTGGAAATTCAGACCCAGAGATGATACTTGTTTTTGTGAGTTTCCTTAATAAAGTAATGGGTATTTCTAAAGACAGGATTAGAGGTCAGGTTATGATTTATCCAAATCTAGATTCTAATAAATGTATAAAATACTGGCAGAATCTTACTAAAGTTCCTAAAGAGAACTTTCGCTGTCAGGTTGCTTTAAGCAGAGCTAGTCGAGGGAAAAGACCCATGAATTTATTACCGCACGGCACGCTTCAACTTCGTGTCAGTCAAAGGCAAGAATTCTTTAAGATAAGGGGTCTTATGGACGGAATAATTAGAGCTGCTAAGTTGTAGTCGAAGCTAACTTCCCGTGGCGCTGCAATTATGGATTTTAAATTTACAAACGAATATCCGGTAAGCCGGCTGGATGAGGCGGTTTCTTTTTTGTCGGGTCCGCGGCTTTGTGGAGGTTTGACCTCAACAACTTATGACCTCAACAACTTAAGAATGTCATCGATAAGCGGGGACACGCTAAAAAGCCCATGAAACCTAGACAATTTAGCTATTGCAATTACTAAAAATATATGATATAATTAAAACACACTGAACTCGGACTGGAGGATGTGAAATGGAAGCCCTTGGGATCATCGTAGAGCTCTTTGCGATAGCGCTGGTACTTTTAGGTATCAGCGATAAGCTGGGGCGTATCGCAAATGCCCTGGAAAACAAGAAGTAACGCCCACGATGGACCCACAACGGTTATCGTGGGCTTCATCGTTTTTAATAACCTACTATACTAAAATTAAAAGTCTGGAATGTGTATTTCCTTTTAGAACGGTCTGTTCTATGGTGTTCCATTCTAGAGACTTGTAGACTGCAGTTTTGGTTTATCTTGTTGCTGACTGGGAAATTTCAACTATTTTTTTAAAAATTTCTGGTTCATGCCGGGCGAGGTCGGAGAGAATTTTGCGGTCCAGTTCTATATGAGATTTTTTGAGGCCATTTATAAACTTGTTGTAGGGGAGTCCGTTTAGTTTCGTTGCCGCCCCAATTTGTATTTGCCAGAGGCGGCGAGCATAACCTTTTTTCTTACGGCGGTCGTTAAACTGGAATGTCCAGGCGTGGAGCAATGCTTCTTTGGCGGCGCGGTATTTAGTTTTTCTGCCCCACTTAAAACCCTTAGCGTGTTTCAGCAAGTTCTTGCGCCGTTTATTTGCGGTTGTTCCTCGTTTAACTCGCGGCAAACTAGTGCCTAGCGACTAGCGTCTAGCAACTAGAATTTTACCAGTGGCTAGTTACTAGTTACTAGTGGCTAAACATATGGCATCAAATTATTTATATCTTTCTCATTCTGTTTGGCAAGAATTTCTTGACCCCTGCTGTTTCTGCGAGCGGCTCCGTCCTGTCTGGCATTAAAGTGATTTATTCTTGAACGTCTGCGCTGGAATTTGCCGCCAGACGAAATTTTAAAACGTTTCAAAGCCGATTTGGAAGTTTTCAGTTTTAGCTTATTCATATTCATTAGGGCATTTATTTGTGTTTTTCAGGGCTGATTAATAATCCTAGTCCAAAAGGTGCTCTTTTAATTGGTTCTTCCTGCGTAAAAGGAGCGGTTATTAGTTTGAGGAATGATTCCATTTTTTCTCTGCCTATGTTAGACATACTTTTTTCCCGTCCGCGAAGAGGCATTTCAACCCTTACTCGGTTGCCAAGTTTAAGGAATTTATCCGCTTGTTTGGCTCTGACCAACAAATCATGATTGCCGGTGGTGAAGCCGACCCTTACGGTTTTGACCTCTTGACCGGGAGTTTTGCTAGTTTTGCCGCCCCTTTCGCGTTTTTCTTTCTGGTACATATATTTACCATAATCTATGATTTTAGCAATAGGAGGCTTAGCCAAAGGTCCGACCTCTACCAAATCAAGTCCGCGCTCATTGGCAAGGCGTAGAGCTTCGTTCGTGGATATAACGCCTAGCTGTTTACCATCAGTGTCAATAACAAAAACCTGCGGTTCTCGTATCTGGTTATTTAATCTTAGCCGTTTCTCAAAATGTTTCTGCATAAAGGCAAGTTTAACACAAAATTCCCATATTTTTCAATTTTTCTTTAATAATGATAATCGGTTAATCCCATATTTTTTGAGGATTTTATATATAGTTGATGAACTAATATTAATATCATGGCGCGTTTTAAGCCAGCGTTTTATTCTAGTGCCACCCCAGTGGTGGCACAAGCGCAAACTCTTTGTGATTTTTCGTATTTTTGGATTTGTGGGGGGGGGGTATTAAGAGGTCTTTTAGATTGGTTAACTAAACCTTTTTTTCCAAGCGAATTGTATCTCCACAGCCATTTGTAATAGGTTTGTCTTGAAATTCCATAATAACGGCAAGTTTTGGCAATATTGTATGTTTTTTCTTGGGTATGCTCAAACCAGCCAAGCCGCAGTTTTTGTATTCTTTTTTGTTCCGCGCTGAACATTGATGTGTCAACGATGTCAGTAATCAAAACTTTCCGACAAAACCACAAATTTATGCCCATGTCGTAAATTCTAAATTTTGCAAAATTTTGGATTGTGGTATTTATTGGATGAAATTTGAACGCTCCACCCCGCCACTCGCTTTTTTCTTGTTTTTCATCATCACAAAGAAAGTAATAATAGTTCCGACAGTTATGACTAAAGTGATAATAAGCGCAATAAGATTATGCGCAATCATTGAAACAAGAATTGTTACAATTGTGAGCACGAGCGCAACTAAAAAAGTTATCATGCCAATTACCGAACGACTTATTGTTCCAAAAATTGGCAAGATGTCCAATAAAACACTAATTGGACCAAATAAGGCGGAGAGCCCAAACCACATCAGCAAAAATCCAACAAGCCGTAAAATCCAAAGGAGAGTCGTGTATTCTGTGTGAAGTGTGGAAATCGCTTGGTCACGTGTGCCTATAAACAATCTGTAAAGATTATTTCCGTCTTGGTCAAAGTAAGGCTCAATTTTACTTCCGCTCAATTTACCAAAAATTGTTCCGTCAAATCCGAGACGCAAGACATGATAGCTTATGCGCAAGTCGCCAATTTGAGGACTGTCAAATGTTCCGTTCTCACTTTTTTTGATAAAAATATAACTGTCGTTTGCCAAAGTCGCGCCGTCATTCAAAGTTACATTTTGAGAATTGAGCGGAAGTTGAGAAAAGTTTGGAAGTGCCACACTTTTGGGGTCAAAGTTGTAAACCCCGATTATCGCGGTGGTAACCTTGTTGGTGTAGCTATCCAAACTTTTCTGCGGGTTTTCGTGTCCTTCTGGGTGTTTGAAATTACTTGAAGATTTTGGATTTTCTGTCCAATCTTTTGAGTAAGTATAAGTCGTTTCGGTTGTTTCCGAACCGCCAGTATTTGTTTTGTTGTGGGATTCCGATTTTTCTATCCACGAATACATTTCCACTTCGCGCTTTGCTGCGATAAATTTATCCGGATTCAAAAATAAATTATCTCCGATAATTTGATCGGAGTTTGCATTTCCGGTTGTCGAAATAAGTTTTCCACTAAGTGTTGAATCGGTACTAACTGTCGCCGAACTTATTTCGGTAGCAGTTTTTGCTATATTGGATAAATCAACTCGTCCTTCGTTCCAATAAAGTAAGCCGAACGAAACGACAAAGAGAATAAGGCCGATTACTACTCCTTTTATCGAGTTGACTATCCGTCCACCGTATCCAGTTGTAGTTACATCTGTAAATTTATCAGGCATATTATCTCATCGGGGTTGACGGCGAAAACCGCTTACCGAATTTTCGTTTTACCACGAAGTAGTAAATTAATGCACCGATAACGCCGGTAAACACCATTAAAATTATCCACATCGCTTTATTTTCGACATCATGTTGGGCGGCGTGAACAATCATCATTATCCAAAACACTATCGCCCAAATTCCAAGAGCGAAGATGACAAAAAAGCTACCGATTCCCCAGCCCAAAAAACCTTTAACTTTATTGCCTAACTCCGCACAATCAACTTCACGACCATTGACGGTACATTTAGCCGCGGCGAAAGCGACTTGATTTGCGACCAACATCAAACCAAGAGTTATCGCAGAAAACATCGCCGACTTTATTATAGTTTTTAGCATAATTTTATAGTTAATTTTAATTTTTTAGACCTTGTTTGCTTATAGTTTACTCCCTGCAAACTTTAGCAATACTACTTTGTCAACTCAAAATTTATGCCCATGTCGTAAATTCTAAATTTTGCAAAATTTTGGATTGTGGACCCGACCCGATTCGAACGGGCGACCTCTTCGATGCCATCGAAGCGCTCTAACCAGCTGAGCTACGGGCCCGCTATTTCAATTGTAAAAATACCATAAAAATGTTAAGATTACAAGGATAATTAAACGCCCTCATAGCTCAACTGGATAGAGTACCTCACTCCTAACGAGGCGATCCAGGTTCAAGTCCTGGTGGGGGCACAACCAAAAGTGCAAAATTCAAAATTCAAAATTCAAAATTCAAAATTACCGAGAGAGGTCAGTGATATTTTAACAAAGCTATCATCGGAAGGTTACGAGGCCTATATTGTCGGCGGGAGCGTAAGGCATTTGCTCATGGGTGAAAAGCCAAACGATTGGGACGTAACCACTAATGCCAAGCCAGAAGAAATCCAAAAACTTTTCCCGGATAGTTTTTACGAAAATAAATTCGGAACCGTTGGCATCAAAACCGGAAGCGAGGATCAAACCTTGCAAGTTGTTGAGATTACCACCTATCGCATTGAGTCCAAATATACTGACAAAAGACATCCCGACCGAATAAAGTTCGCCGATAAGTTGGAGGAGGATTTGAAAAGGCGTGATTTTACTATCAACGCGCTGGCGATGAGTGGGAGTGGTGAGATTACCGATATTTTTGACGGGCAGGAATATATAAAAAATAAACTTATCCGAGCAGTCGGAAAACCCGAAGAGCGTTTCAACGAAGACGCTTTACGGATGATAAGAGCGGTGAGATTTGCCGCTACTCTTAGGTTTAACATTGACACTGAAACGTTTAGGGCCATTAAAAAAAATCATGGCTTAATAGCGGCGATATCCAAAGAGCGGATACGCGATGAACTGGTTAAAATTATAAATTCAGCCGATGCCGATAAAGGCATGGAGCTTTTGCGAGAAACAGAGCTGATTAAATACGTATTACCCGAAATGTTGGAAGGATTTGGTGTTACCCAAAACAAGCATCACATTTATACTGTTTGGGAGCACAATCTACGCGCACTTCGTTATGCTTGCGATAAAAATTATTCGCTGGAAGTGCGCTTGGCGTCACTGCTCCACGATGTTGGTAAGCCGAGAAGCAAAAGAGGCGAGGGGCCGGATTCCACCTTTTACGCCCATGAGATAATTGGAGCGCGGATGACGGCTCAAATTATGGATCGTATGCGTTTTCCGCAGAAACAAGCGGAAAAAATAATCAAGCTGGTGCGCTATCACCTTTTTTACTATAATGTCGGCGAGGTTACCGAGTCGTCGGTTAGGCGACTGGTGGCCAATATTGGCAAAGAAAATGTGGAGGATTTAATTAAAGTACGCGAGGCCGACAGAATCGGTTCCGGCGTGCCCAAAGCCAAGCCGTATAAACTGCGCCATATGCAGTTTATGATAGACAAGGTTGCCCGCGATCCGGTTTCACCCAAAATGCTGGCGTTAAAAGGCGAAGACGTAATGCGGATCGCCGGCTTAAAACAAAGCCCGCGCGTCGGCATGATAATACATGCCCTAATGAATGAAGTGCTGGATGACCCAAGCAAGAATACGCGTGAATATCTTGAAAACCGCGCTAAGGAATTAAACGCGCTTAACGAGTCGGAATTAATTGAACTTGGGAAGATGGGAAAAATTAAAATTTCCGAAGAAGAACAAAAAAAGGTAGGTGAGATTAAAAAGAAATATTATGTTGAGTAACTCGTTTTTGCGAGCGAAAACGGGCTGTAGTGTATCGGCAACATGCATCGTTCGGGACGATGAGACACAAAAAGATACTTTCGGATTCGGAGACAGAAAAATCAGGTCGCGCCAAAGGCGCGAATGGAATGGTGGGGGCGCATCCCGCGAGGCGGGACGCAAGAAAACCAGATGGTGGAATGAATGAAAAAGAAAGGGAGCGGTCTGAAAGTTTGGGGTTCGTTCCGATCTTTTGGATAATCTGCTTCATTTCGTGATAGTTTTCGGAAGAAGCTAGGAAACTGGCTTTTTTCGTGTCTAAAACCCATTGGCGCAAGGGTTCGAGCGGATTTTTCTGGTTCGGTTTCGTTTTCTGTTCGACAAGAGAAACTTTGATTTTGAGTAAATCTTCTTTCTTGGTGAGATAACTTTCTTTTGGAATATCGCCGTCCATGTAGGCGGAAACAAGTTTATCTAGTTTCTCTTGCGTTTCAACAATTTTGAATTTGATATTTTGGACGGACGATGCTGTTTTGTTAGTTTTATCTTTGTCCCACTCATCAACTTTCTTGAGCATCCAATCTGTATGAGTATCGGGAAGCGCAACAGATTGAAGCCGTGTCTTAATTTGTATGACGAGGTCTTTTTCTTGGATATATTTTTGTGAACAAGCACCTCGTTTTTTAGTACAACGATAATAGCGATATATTCCTCCTGATTTTCCTTTAGTCCATTGAGCGGTTATTTGAGAATTACATTCTCCGCAAGTCATTAAGCCTGTAAACGGGAAATTATGACCTTGCTTTGTCTTTCTTGGCTTGGCTCTTTGTTGTAATACTTCTTGCACGGCTTCAAATGTTGCGCGGTTGAGAATTGGTTGGAATTTGCCCTCAAAATATTCTCCTTTATGGGCGATAAGACCGAGATATGCTTGGTTAGTGAGAATTCTTTTGATATTAGCTTTAGAAAGTGGCGTTCGGTTCTTTGATTCAATACCATATTCCGCCAAAAACCTTCCCAAACTTTCTAAGGTATATTTTCCCGTTGCGTATGCTTCAAATGCTTTGACGAGGATTTTTGAAAGCGTGGGGTGCGGTTCTATTGTCCTTGTCTTGGGGTTATTCAAATATCCAAAAGGTGCTTTAGTAAGCCATTCTCCGCGACGAAGTTTTTGGCGGATACCGCGCTTAACATTTTCGGAAAGATTATCCGAATAATATTTAGATTGTCCAAACGCCACTTGAAGCATAAATAATCCTTGAGGAGTTGGTTCGAACCAAAAAGTAGGGAAGCGCAAAGAAACAATTTTACTTTGATCTATGGAGTAGATTATTTGACCGCCATCAATAGAGTTTCTGGCAAGACGATCAGGGTGCCAGGCGAGAAGGCCAACAGGTTCTCTAGATGATTCCACCTTAGCCATCATTTCATTAAAAACTTCTCGTCCTGGTTTCTTTGCGCTTTTTGATTCAATAAAAGTTTCGGAAATCAAAATATTTTCTCGCTTGGCGTATTCCTTGAGTTCAGCAAGTTGCGCTTCAATACTCATAACTTGCCGTTCCTCATCTTCAGTAGATTTTCTAGCGTAGACCGCTCCCTTTCTTTTTCATTCATTCCACCATCTGGTTTTCTTGCGTCCCGCCTCGCGGGATGCGCCCCCACCATTCCATTCGCGCCTTTGGCGCGACCTGATTTTTCTGTCTCCGAATCCGAAAGTATCTTTTTGTCGACGATTCTAAACTTTGCTCTAACTTATTTTACCGAAAAACTCTGAAAGAGGAAAGCGGCACGCCATAGACGTGCCGCACTGTCTCTAAAAATCACTCAGACGGCTCGGCATTCCTCCCCCCAACCCCTTCCTGCCGAGCCGTCCTCGTCGGTAAAGGATATTTTTTGATTGGACGGAGTTAGATTTCGGGAAAAGCCTGCTTGATCTTAAGATGTCTTAATCTGATAAAAATAGATACTATTACCAACGGAAAAATTTGGATCAGTAGCCTGTTGAATGAAGTTTGAATATGCCAGACAACATCTTGCGGTGTAACAAGATAAATAAAGAAAAAAGAAACAAAACACAAAACAATCAATACGGTAAAAAACGTGTTCCAAAAATAATGTTCTTTTTCTCGTTTATGCAGAAAAACAAGAAAAATAATTGCTATAATCCAAAATACAATCCATTCTTTCCAAGCTAAAAATTCACGTAAGAATCCTTCGAGAATTAAGAAAATTCTATGGAAAGATATTGAAGAAATTATATTGGGAAAGTTGGTTATAAATTCGTTTCTTGTCGCATAATTTTTCACGACCAGAGAAGATAGAATCCCAGGAAGTGCACCGCCAAGCAATAGCATTACTGATTTAAACGGTATTTTTTTATTTATTCTCCAAAATGTATATATAAAACTCGCTAAAATCAAAACAAAATAAAGTAATCCCTCATTTTTTGTAAATATAGCCATACCAAAAGCAGAGCCACTTATAAAAACTGATAAATTTTTTGTACTGAAATATAAAAGAGTGACACCCAATAAAATAAAATTTGCTAATGGTATATCGGCATATTGACTGCCACTCCAACGAAGAAACGCTGGTAAAGATATCATTAACAAACCACCTAAAACTCCGTAAACGCTGTTATTAAATAAGTGAGAAATCCAATCTTTTACGAGTAGGTAGATAGACCAAGAAAAAAGTAAAGCGACTACGAATGGAACAACCGGGTTAAAAGTGTTAGAGACCGACCAGCCAGCCGCTACAATTGAAGGGAGTAGTAGTGGATAATCGGGGTGCATCCATTTAATCTGTGGAGAAAATAGTTGTTGCCAGTTTTCGGACGTCAAAAATTTAGCCTTAGTGTTCCAAATTGCCCATGCATCCCAATATCCATAAATTTGCTGTAAAGCTACTAACAAAAGTAGCCCGAGAATAATTAAATCTAGAAGATTGAATTCTATAGGAGTAATAATTCTGATCTTTTTAATCCTCAAGAACAAAACTGTCAATAGCGCAAAAAATAATACAAAAATTATAAAACCGGCGAGATTAAATTTATTCCAGATTAAAATATCCCAAAAATAAAATAATCCCGTGATACCAAGTCCCAACGGAATGATATGTGCAAAGTGAGATTTATACTTTTCCGTCAATCTGGAAGATAAATACCCAACCAGTGCAACAGATAAAAAATAAATGCTAGTAGCCATTTTTTTGCAGTAAGTAAATGGACCCTTGATGAAATTCGGCGATTACTTCTGCGTTTAATTTTGTTTTGAGTTCGTTTATAGACGATGGTCTGTAATTTGAAACAATAATAAATTCTGACTCGGAACCTTCTTTAATAATTACGGGGGCTAATATATTTTGAGCCTGATAAAAATCTTTTAAATACTCTTGCTGTTCGTTATTGTCTAAAAATCCAACCTCTTTTTTATTAGCAACATAACTAATGAGTGGAGTAAATTTTTGTCCTGGTAATTCTTGAGATAAAGCAGGTGGGATTTGTTTGAAAAATCTAATTATATCTTTTGATACACCCAATGACCCAGAGATTAAAAGTATAGCAATCAGTATGATAGCAACAGCTTGCTTGTTGAGGCCATATTTAAAAATTACAAACAGAGCTCTGGCCGCATCTATCCAAGATATTTTCTTTCCCTCGGCATAACTTCTTCCATTGTAAGAAATTCCAATCTCATAAAATTTCCAACCTTGCTGGGCAAGTTTAATAGTCACTTCCGGTTCAAATCCAAATCGGGTTTCTTTTAGAGATATGGAATTAATTGCTTCTTTTCGAAATGCTTTGTATCCTGTCTCCATATCAGTAAGATTAAGATTGGAGAACATGTTGCTTAATAAAGTAAGGAATAAATTTGCCAGGTAGTGCCAAAAAAATAAAACTCTGTGAGATTGACCGCCGATAAAACGCGAGCCGTAAACAACGTCGGCCTTATTTTCAATAATCGGTTTTAAAAGTTCATGATAATCTTTTGGATCATATTCAAAATCAGCATCTTGAATGAGAAGAATATCGCCATTTGCTATTGCAAACCCTTTTCTTAGAGCTGTCCCTTTGCCCTGATTTTTATCAAGACTTACTATCTTAATTGAATTCTCAAATTTAGATATCTCACTAAAGGTATTATCGGATGAACCGTCGTTGACTACTACAATTTCTTTATGTGTATTAGAAAAGCCTAAATCAGCCTCCAGCACTCGTTCAATAACTTTGGCAACAAATCTTTCTTCGTTATAGACGGGAATTATTATAGAGACCAGAACTTTATCTGCGGTTTGTAATTTTGGGGGCATAGTAGGGATGGGTAAAACCTATGCCGCTTGCGGGAACACAAAGCCCCCTGCTAGCGTAGGACCTCTCGGTCCACATACCCTTTCGAGTATGACCCATCCCTGAGTCGCTGAACGAGGGGTTCGGTATCAGGGATGGGATTTTTTGTGCCATATCTCGCAGACAAGCCACGAGGGTTAGGCAATCAAGTTGTCAATGTAAAAACTTTAACATAAAAACAGTGATAAATAAAGGCCCGAAATCTAACTCCGTCCAATCAAAAATATCCCTCACTAGCGAGGACGGCTCGGCAGGAAGGGGTTGGGGGGAGGAATGCCGAGCCGTCTGAGTGATTTTTAGAGACAGTGCGGCACGTCTATGGCGTGCCGCTTTCCTCTTTCAGAGTTTTTCGGTAAAATAAGTTAGAGCAAAGTTTAATATTTCCGACAAAGTTAATCTCTTAAACCCATGCTTTTATCGCAAAATAAAATTTTAAATCATTTACGACAGGGAACAATTGTGATTGAGCCGTTCAATAAAAAACAGCTCAAAACAACAAGCTATGACGTAACTCTGGGCGAGTGGTTTTGGCGCGAAGGTCATCCAGCTGGCCGGGCGACCATCCACAATATTTACGATGCCAGTTCAACAAGCAACGTCTGGCAGGGGCCGTTCCGCGCCGAGCCAGCCGGTGTCATCAGCAAACGTCTTGCCGCAGAATTTAAAAACATTCCCAACAAAGCACGAGTGATTCTTCTTGCTCCAGGCGAAACAATTTTGGCGCACACGCAGGAATTCATAGGTGGACGCGATATTTGCGTGGCCAAAATGTACGCGCGGTCTTCTTTGGGGCGCAATTTTATTGAAGTGTGCAAGGATGCCGGCTGGGGAGATGTGGGCTATTTTAACCGTTGGACGATGGAGGTTACAAACAATTCCAAACACTATACTATTCCTCTTGTCGTCAGCAGACGTATCGCACAGATGGTATTTTATGAAGTTGCTCCGCTTACGGTTCACCCCGTTAGAAGTCTCGCTCGTCCCGTTAGAGAGTCTAGGCAAGATAAGAAAAATGTGATTGACGGCAAGTCTAGGGCGTTCACGCTCTCTAACGGGACGAGTCCGAAGGACCTCGGCGAGGCTACTTCTAACGGGGTGAAAACACTTGACTATGTCGGCGAGGGCGGCAAATACCAGCTTTCTCAAAACATAAATGAACTCAAAAAAACCTGGCGGCCGGAGATGATGCTTCCCAAAATGCATCTTGACTGGGAAGTAAAAAAGAGATAGCTTGACCTTGAAATTCTTGAACTTTTACAAATAATTCAGGAGGTTTTTCCATGAACCTTTTTGATGTTTTAGAGCGGGCCGTAAAACATTATCCGGCAAAAGACGCGTTACGTTTTCAGGAAGCCAGCGGTAATTTTTATACGCTAAACTATAGGCAACTTTTCGGTTACGCAGAGAGATTTAGCGGTGGTTTGGCCCGACTGGGCGTGAAAAAGGGGGACAGAGTGGCGGTTTTTCTTCCCAATATGTTGGAATATCCGATAGTTACCTATGGCGCGTTGCGCATCGGAGCCGTTCCCGTACTTTTAAGTTCTGCCTTGAAAAGCGAGGGGGTTGGCAAATACATAGAGCGTTCAAGGGTGAAAGTATTGGTTACTTGCGAGGAGCTTTGGGGCGAAGCGTCATTCGCTTTGAGCGCGTGCAATCTTGAGAAAATCGTGGTGATAGGAGACTCTCCTTCAAAGCAATGTCTAAATCTTTGGGAAATGTTGAATCATGATATCGTTCCTCCGAAATGCGAACTCCAGCCGGACGATCCGGCGTTTATTCTTTATACTTCCGGCACGACGGGAGAACAAAAAGGCGCTATACTTTCGCACGGCAATGTCGTTTCCAACATCCAAGCCGTGCGGAGATATACAGGCATGCGGAACTATGACCGTGTAATGTGTTTTCTTCCATTGTTCCATTGCTTCGGCCAAAATTTTGTAATGAACGCGATTTTTAACGCGCTGGGCACGCTCATTTTGCACAAGCGGTTTATGCCCAATGAGATATTGGAATCATTGGTTTTGAATTCTGTTACGATGTTTTTCTCTATTCCGCCGAATTACCGGGCGCTTCTTAATCTTAAGGACATAAGACCATTTGAAACCGTCCGGTACTTTTTTACCGCGGCAGACACTATGCCTGAAGAAATAGCGCTGGCATGGATTGGAAAATACGGCCGGCAAATCTGGGAAGGTTGGGGACTTACCGAAACCTCTCCGTTTGCCACGTACAATCATGAAACCCGCTATGTTCCCGGAAGCGTGGGTACGCCGATTAATGGCGTGGAAATCGGAATCGTTGATGAGGGTGGCATAAAACTTGGCTCCGGCGAAACCGGTGAGATAATTGTAAGAGGACCAAATGTATTCCAAGGGTATTTTGACGATACCGAAACGACACGCGAGGCGATACGAAACGGCTGGTTTTTTACCGGCGATATTGGAATAATTGACGGGGCGGGGTATTTAAGAATTGTTGACCGGAAAAACGACCGGATTAAAGTCAGTGGATTCTCCGTTTGGCCGCGAGAAATGGAGAAGTTCATCAATACTCATTTTGGGGAACGGATAAAAGACGTTGGCATTATCGGCGTGCCGGATAAGGAAAAGGGTGAAATGCCGTTTGCGTATCTAGTGGCCGGTAGTCCCGCGCCCGCCGAAGCGGAAATTATAAATGCGGTGGAAAATAAATTTCCCGGCTATTATCGGCTGGGCGGAGTGAGATTTGTTGAACAAATTCCCAAAACGCCCACTGGTAAGATTCTCAAAAAAGAACTGCGAAAATCGGAGGCTTTATGAATTTTCCGGAAGAAGTAATTGTTGACGGAAACAACTTGACCATTAAGGATGTTGCCGGAGTCGCACAGCGCAAGGTTTTTACTGTTCTTACTGACGACCCGCAAATCCTGCGGCTTATAGAGGAAAGCAGGCGGTTTTATCTGGAAAGCGGAATACTTGCCTACGGTGATGGCATGGGAGTTGGCGCGAATGTGGGCAAAATTATTCCAAAAGAAAAACGCAAAGCATTTCAGCCACGGCTTATAGATTCACTTTCCTGCGGTATAGGCAGAGAATTATCACCAGAGATTTCCAGGGGCGCAATGTTATTGCGTGTCAATTCGCTTGTTAAAGACGGTTGTTCCGCTATCGGTTTGGATAAAATTCAAAAAATAATACAACTTCTTAATGAAGATGTAATTCCGGTTATGTATGAGGACGGTTCGGTCTGTGCCAGTGGCGATCTGGTACCACTTGCTTCTATCGCCCAGGTTATTCAGGGAAAGGGCGGGGTTTGGCATAAAGGACGGATACGAAAAACAGCCAAGGTATTCAGCCAATTAAAAATCAGTCCCCTTGTCTTGGAAGAAAAAGAGGGTCTGTCAATCGTCAATGGCACATCGGTTTCAACCGCAATGGCGGCGCTTGCGGTTTATGACGCGGAGTATCTTTTAACGCTTTCGATATTTTGCGAGGCGTTAGCCACTGAAGCGCTGGAAGGCATGACCGACCATCTTGATGAATTTGTCCACAAGGTGAAAAACCATCAAGGGCAAAGTTATGCGGCACACGTTTTAAATGATTGCCTCCGTGGCAGCAGTTTGACTAAAGATATTGACGAACTTCGGGCTAAAGTTTCCTGGATTGCTAAAGACTCCAAACACGTAAAAGAAACCGATATAGAGCTGCAAGATCCTTATTCCATCCGCTGCGCGCCTCAAATTTTAGGTCCCACATTAGAACTTGTAGAAAAAGTCGTTCGCCCATGGATTACCCGGGAAATGAACTCGGCTAATGACAATCCCATTACCGATCTCAAACAAATGAAAGTGCATCATACCGGTAATTTTTCAGGTTTCTACGTAGCGCTGGGAATGGATATTTTAAAGCTTGCCATGTTCAATATTGCCGACCTCTTGCATGCCCTGAAATCGCGTTTGCTCAATGAGAAATATAACCGCAAATTGGGCGCGAGTCTTGCGGGGACACAGCCCGGGTTTAATAGCGGTTTCAAGGGTGTTGATATCGGCACCACGGATGTTTTCGGAAAAATTTGTTTTCTTGCGGGTCCCATGAGTATTCACCGCCGGGCCACCGAATCAAATAATCAGGATGTGGTAAGCTTCGGGTTTGCATCAGCAGAACGCGCACTTGAACTTAACGAAGAGTATAGGAGACTTCTTGCCGCAACATTAATTATTCTTACGCAAGCCGTGGATAAGCGGAATGGCGGAGCTGGAAAAGCGCGAAAAACTCTTGCTCCAAAAACAAAAGAAATCTATGAGCAAATCCGCAGCCAAGTCCGGTACCTCGCCAATGACCGCCCCCTTCAGCCGGATATTGAAAAAATACGGATGATGTTGCGCGCGCACGAGATTGTCATTTAACTCCGCTTTTGGAAAAGGCGGTTTTTTATTCTAATTCGCCAACTTCTAATCTGAATTCCGTGCCTTTCTGGATTGTGCTTTCAAGAATTTTACGGGCGATTACTGT
Source organism: Candidatus Yanofskyibacteriota bacterium (assembly GCA_016185545.1). Lineage (GTDB taxonomy): Bacteria > Patescibacteriota > Minisyncoccia > 2-02-FULL-40-12 > IGHO2-01-FULL-4-A > 2-01-FULL-44-17. The sequence continues at coordinate 39,169 of JACPNJ010000003.1, read as the reverse complement.
TTCCAATTTGTCTTGTATTACTCTTTGCATCGGGCGAGCGCCGAATTGCGGGTCAAAACCCTTAAGCGCGACGAAATCAACTATTTCCGGCGTTGGTTTGTAGAAGTAACCTTGTTCGCGCAGGCGTTCAGCCAAACTGCCGATGAGCAGCTCCGCTATTTGGCGCACCTGTTCCTTGTTAAGCGGATGGAAAACGACTATTTCGTCAAACCTGTTTAATAATTCAGGGCTGAAATATCGTCCGCTAACCAGCGCGTCTATAATTTTTTCTTTTTGCGCCGATGGGTCAAATCCTTTATTGACCATATCGCGTATGAGATCGGCGGCGGCATTGGATGTTGCGATAATGATATTTTGTTCAAAACTTACTTTGCGTCCGAAAACATCAGTCATTTGGCCTTCGTCAAATATAGCTAAGAAAATATTTAAAATATTTTTGTGCGCCTTTTCTATCTCATCAAGCAATATCAAAGAGAATGGATTATCGCGGACTTGCGATGCCAATTGCCCGGGCTCATTGATGCGAAGCGAACCCAAGAATCTATCAAGAGACTCGATGTCCTGGTATTCTGACATGTTAAAACGGAGCATTTTATCCGGTGAGCCGAAGTAAATTTTGGCAAGCATTTTGGCGGTCAGAGTTTTACCGACACCGGTTGGTCCGGCGAACAAAAATACTCCCGCCGGCTTGTTGCGTCTGACTAAACCGGCGCGCAATCGCTGCATTGTTTGAACAACCGCTTTTATTGCCATATCTTGGCCGATGATTTTTTTATGCATCTCGGATTCAAGATTTATCAATTTTTCTTTTTCGCTTTCGCCAATACCGCCAAGCGGAATTTCTGTTTTAAGCGTAATTGTTTCATCTACGTCTTGCGGGAAAATAACCGGTTTTTTATGCGAACCGGCGCGGCTAACGACTTCCGCCAGTAAATCAATGGCTTTTTCCGGCATCGGCGCGGTTTTGATATAACGGTCGGATCCTTCCACAATATTTTTTATCGCGCCGTAGGTTAAAAATACTTTATTTCTGACTTCAATCGACGGCACGAGTTCCTCAATTATTCTCATAGTCTCGGCAATGTCTGGTTCCTCAACGTCAACTTTTTCAAAAACCTTGAGAATTTCAGCCCGCGATTCCATATGTTTATGAAAATTTACAGGATCAGTCGTGGCGATAATTTGAATTTTTGTTGACTCAAGGTAGGGGATGAGGATTTGCGAGATATCTGTCCTCCCCATGCCACCCAGCGCTCCGATGAAATTGTGGAAATCATCTATAACCAAAACTATATTGCCAGCTTTAACCGCTTCGTTCAAAAGAGAGATGAGAGTATTTTGGACTTCGGCAACATCTTTAGACGAAGAAGTTATAAGCGGCACATTCAGTTTAAACACTCTTTTATAATTAAGCGCAGGCAAAGCTTTGCCCGCGGCAATCATTTCCGCAAAACCCATAATAACCGTCCGTTTGCCGACCCCCGGTTCGCCGACCAGTAAAATATTATTTTGTCCGGAGCGAGCCAAGACTTGCTCTATGTGGTCAATAGTTTTTTGGCGGCCAATGAGCTTGATTTCCGATTGTCTTTTTTGGAATTGGCCGGTAAGGTCAGTGGTAAAGCGTTGCAGATACCGGGAGTAACCATAAATCCAACCGATGCCAATCGGTGACCGGCGTAATAGATTTTCAAGCCGCCAGAACATTTTTATTTTTCTGAAATATTCGGCATCAGACTCATACCAGGTTGCCAGAAAATTCAGGTCGTCCTTGTCCAGATTGTAGTCAATGGCTAATTGTCTGAAGGCGGAGTTATAGTCAAAAAGAGAGATGAATAAATCCATTATGGTAATGCGTTTATTTTCATGCTTTTTCTTGATGCCGGTATTATAAGCATCGGTTAAAAGCGCGATCATCTCTTCAGATGAATTGACGCCGGCTGTTTTTTCCACGTGCTCCTTTAATTGGCCGGGGCTAATTCCCATTCTTATCAAAATATTTTCAGCCGGAGCGTAACTGCTGATTTTGAGAAGAAGGCCATCGGTTGAATTTACTCCATCCAAGACCATCGCCGCGTCAAAATCCAAAAACTCGGCAAGATTATTTTCATCCCTGATCCTCGGGTACTTAAGGCGATAGTTAAAAAATATCTCTAAAAATAAAACAAAGAAACCAAGCGGCGCAAAAATATAAGCTAAACCAAACAGGGGAGAGCTATCCACGAAAATTTCGGAAATATCAAATTTATCCAAAGCATAAAAGATGGTAGAAATTACCATGAAACCGAAACCGATAATCAAAAATAAAACACGCCACAATTTCAAGGGGCCGAACACCAGAAGTTTTGAGAAACTCACAGCTTTATAGATTCGGGATTTTTTTAGGTCAAATTCCATTGTAATTTTAATTTCTTGACATCGAATGTCCTATAGGACATTCGATGTCGGTATAATTACATACGTACGTACGGTTCACTAAAAATTAGCCACAACCCTTTTCTGAATAATGAAAGCAAAATCACCGGCCACAAAAGCCAGACAATTAGCAAGGTAATAAACACGGCTACAACAGCGAGTTCGGCAATGAGGCCAATTAGAATGACAATCAGTCGTATAATGGCAGCTATTATCCTGATATAAAAATCTATTATGGTATTCAAAATTTTATCGCCGAAAGTTTTAGATTTTCCAAATTCCGACGGTCTGGCGCGATGCCAGGGCGCAAGCAAGGTTCTAAAATGAGTGGCAATCAGAAACATATGCCATGTGCCGATCAGGTAATTTTTGAGCAGCCCCAAAATACCCATTGGGGCAATGACGTAGTGCCAGTATAAATAATCAATAACAATCATGTTTTTATAATAACATAAATTCGTGTTTGGATGTTAGCGCGAAAAATGGTTAAATAAACTTAATTTTTGAACCTTGAAAATATTTTTTGCGAGGCAGACATGAAAGTAAAAATATTCATTCTGATTATTTTGATTCAAGCCGTTGTGAATCCGCGCGCCGTTACTGCCCAAAGCGGGGGAAGGGCCAGAGAAACAGCGCCATTGGAATTAAAAGGTTCAACCGAACAAAGAATAGGACAAAACCTGCGGGCAGAAAATTTGGGCATAAACCAAATAGCGAACGATGTAATATTGGCCAGATTAATTCAGGAAAAAATTTTGGTGGAGCTGACGAACGGCGATAATTACTTTATTGAGAGAGGAACCGAAACTAAACCGTGGAAAATAATTCAGCGAGTTAAGGGGAAAAGAACTGTTATAAATTGTGCTCCGAAACCGAATAGAGTTTTTACTTATCCTTGGGTAAAAGAGTTTTTAGATAAACTGGCTACGGATCATTCCTTAGAATTTAAGAAGAAAAAATTTAAAATTACTTCGGGTACCAGAAGTTTGGAAGAGCATAAGTTAATGAGGACCAAAGGCTCGTGTTATTACACGCCCAATGCTGCCCAAGCGGCTGGTCCGCTTGAAGAATCATTACACGTTAGAGGAATCGCAATTGATATTTCACGCAAGGGAATGAAATCAAGTGAAATCAGATGGATGAGAAAAAGATTGATTGCCGATAAAATAAATGGCATTGAGTTTGAAATAGACCCGATTGAGGAAAATATTTGTTACCATATAGTCGTATTTCCCAAAGCAAAACAATCCGCCAAAAACGCGGATTTTAGTTGCTGAAAATCAGCTGAAAATGTATTATTATTTTATCTAAGGGCCGATAGCTCAGTGGTAGAGCACTGCATTCGCATTGCAGGGGTCAGGGGTTCAAATCCCCTTCGGTCCACACCGATTGAATAGCGGGGGTAAGATTGAGTAAAAAAGCCCGACAATCCCTATAATTTAAGGGTTTGTCGCTATGTCGAGTTAATCAGGTTAGGATGGTAAGAATTAACATCCTTAATGCCTCTCGTCTCAACCTTCCGGGCAAAACCGCCAGGCTTTAGCAATAATTTGAATGTATTGTTAACTTCCGAAGGACTGCACTTTTTACAACTATTTGTTATACTATAATTAAAGACGTAGTCCATAATTTTTAATAGCTTGGAGTATCTAGACAGCAATCAGCTATCAGAATCAGAAAATGGCAAGAAACGCTATTTGACTTTTAGTTCAGCCCTTATTTTGCTGATCGTGTTTTTTATTTTAGCGTCAGGTTTTTTCTGGTGGCTGAATAAATGCGGGCTTACTGTTAAATGTAAAACTGCACAAAACATATCCAATTTGGAAATCAGCGGACATATCATTAAAAAGAACGAAACAATTGCAGTGTTGACGGCGCAGGTAGTAAAAAAACAAATAGATACCCTGTTAACAGTCGGTTCTTTTTATGCCGACAAAAGAGAACTCATTCAGCTTATCCAGCAAGGGAAATGGCAAGATGCCATAAATCTAGCATCCGGAATACTTGAAGAAATTCCCCAAAACAGCGTTGATAAAATTGATCTTTTCGATGTATCCGGCACCCTGCAAGCTAATATCCCGGAAGATAAAGAAGTGCGTGGTAAAAATTTTGCTTTCAGAGATTGGTATCGCGGCGTTGCAACAGATTTCAAGCCATACGTTTCTGAAGTATTCGAAAGAACCGAGAGGCCTAATTTTAATGTTATTATATTGGCCTTCCCGATTTTTAATAGTAAAAATATTACCCTAGGATTCATGACCTTGCAAATTAAAACTGATGTTTTTTTAGAATGGCTTAAAGAATTAAAATTTGGTAATAGCGGCCTCTCCTTTATTATTGACCAACGCGGACACATAGTTGCTCATCCGGAAATACCGCCCCAAGGCGCAATAGCCGATTACTCTTCAAGAACAGAAGTGCAAAAAGTCATTTCCGGTCAATCCGGAACAGAGATTTCATTTGGTCCAAAAAATCAAAGAATCCTTTCTTCTTATGAACCAATACCAAATTTACACTGGGGAATAATAACCCGTATTGAGCTTGATGAAGTTGTTAATTCAGGATTTATCAATTACAACTCTTTGGAGTCGAACCAGAATAGAACAGAAAAGGGGATAATTAGAAAGATGATTGAAAAGATAATCACACCTTGGTTTTAATTGGAAATTGGCGGCAGTTGTAGAAATAGTTTTATATTCTTTGGCAAAACACCACGGACATAAACTCGCAAGTATCTATTTGAAACAATAATAAAGATTAATAATCATTAAAACAACCACGGCTTTAGACCGTGGTTGTTTTAATGAGCATATATTTCACAAATAAATCATTTTTAAATAACTGGTTATAATTTTAAGACCCAACTTCATGCGAGATTAGACCTTGCAAATTAGACCCCATTTCTTACGTGTATTTTTGCACTAAACCGACAGCTTTGGCCAGATTAGGAAGATGTATTTAAGCACTTTTCGTTAAGCATATTTAACTGTTGATAACCTACTTTGTGCCTTTTTACTAATATCAAGTATAATAATATTAGGCCCGACAATTCATTGCTGGTTGCAGAGATGTCGCCATGTCGACTTATCTTGCCAGCAGAGGTAGCCGAAACAAGTACTCACCGTGATTCGGAAATTTGATAGAGAAATCACGGAAACAATTCAACGACTTTCAATCTGACAAAAGAACCAATGGCGTCAGCCAAGATTTTTTTGTCAGAGACGGAAAAGTTTTTTATACTGCCGCCGTTGCTGCACGTAAGAGTAAACTCGGATATGCCAGCGATCATGTTACCAGACTGGCCAGACAGGGAAAAATTCTGGCTGTTTATGAAAAAGGAAAGTGGTTTGTAGATCTGGACTCTGTTGAGGGACACACCAAGAAGGCAGAGGAAAACAGAAAACTTGGCGGCCTAAAGGCCGTCGGGAAATTAGACGCAGTTCTTTCAAGTCGTCTTCAGGAGAAGACCCCTGGTTCCGACTGGGGTTCTTCTCATGGAGACGGCAAGCCCAATTCTTTTTTGCAAGATGAATCGGGCAAACTAGTTCTTTCTGGTCAGCCGGATATTTCCAGCGGCCAATCAGTTCTTTCAACAAAATCCCGTGACGTACATTCGTATGCGTCACAAGGCGAACCGGTAATTGACGGCTATGATGCCGAAACCGGTTATCAAAAGACAGAAACAAAACCCGGTGGGTTCTTGTTTTCTGGCTACACTCACCCAGCCTTGTTTTGGAACTGGGTTCACAGAACCGCTAATCGGGCCATTATTTTATTAGCGGTTCTTTTATTTGTCGCAATGGCGGGTGTAGTGGGCGTAAAGAAATCAGATTTTATAGTTTCTCATTTGCCTGCCGAGATCGTTTCGCTACTTGCCCATATTGAGCAATCCGTGGAAACTGTTCCGTTAATTTCTGAGTACGACGCGGTGATTCAAAAATTGCGCGGACTTCTAACGCAAAAGGAGCGGCAATATCAAGAGTTAGTTAATAAATATCAGCGGCAGATTTTTGTTGAAGAAGGGACTGGCGGCGGAGTCGCGAAACCTTCGGTCGTCGCCACGAAAGTGGTTCTTTCCTATCAGTTTTCCAATAGTGAAGCCTCAATACTAAAAGACATAGCAAAGCGCATCTCTACTGGTGGGCTACTCTTTGCTCCGCAATCAATTGATATCGCCGATGCCAGCAGTTTAATAGACGAACTTAACAGCAAATTGATACAGCTTTCGCGAAGAGTTGATCAAATACCGCCACCTCTTCAATTTATAGGGGGCGGTGGCGGAGGCACTACTGTTACCGTCGGCGGCGGTGATGCACAGGTTACCGGTTCCAAACTAACAGTTGGCAACACGATAGTTAATAGCGGTTCAATCGGTACAACATCAGGTAATTTTTCGATTGATTCTAGCGGTGGCACTACCACAATCAGCGATAACCTGACCGTTACCGGTTCAACAACATTTAACGGCGTAGCTTATGGTTGGCCATCAGCCGACGGTTCAGCCAATCAACGATTGACTACTAATGGTTCAGGAACTTTATCTTGGGCAACAGTAACCGGCGGCGGCGGTGGGACTCAAATTGAAATCCGAGACATTCCCGGAACTTATGATACTAATACTTCCTCCCTTTCTTTTGATGGCGGCAAATTTACTTTAACTGCTTCGGGTTCGGCGGTAAGCATCAACTTAGATTGGGGAGCCGGCGGTCCCGCTTCCTTATCACAAGATGAAACCATAACCGGCAAATGGCTCTTCTCGGCCGCCAGCGTCCAATTCAACACCACGACTTTTGAACTGGCCGGCGCCGCCTCGGTCTCCGTGGCCAACGCCAATTACAACATCAACCTAAATGGCAGCGGCGACTTTGTCATTCAAGACGCCGGCACGGCTATTTTCGCTTCCGCTTCTGCTATCTTCGGCGCCGGACTCAATATCATGTCCGGCACTACCGGCTGCAGTGGTGCTACCGCCGATAAGCTCCTATACACCGCCACCACCGGCAAGTTTTCCTGCGGCACGGATCAAAACAGCGGTGTCTCCGCCGCCTCCATCTTTAACGGCGTAGAAGTCGGCGTCATCGGCGGCACTCCCGTCCATGTAGGTTCAATCTCTTTTGACGACGGCCACTTCAACATCACCAATACCGCTTCGCAGGCATTTGTCAGATTGGACTGGACCTCCGCCGGCGGTCCCGCTTCCTTATCACAAGATGAAACCATAACCGGCAAATGGCTCTTCTCGGCCGCCAGCAGCCAATTCTCCAATATCCTGGAGATAGGCACCGCCAGCGTATCATCTCTGACGGTAGCCGGAGCCAGCGTATACAGAGTCGGCGGCACCGACGTCTCTTTGGCTGACGGCGGCACCGGCGCAAGTTTAACCGACCCCAACGCCGACAGAGTATTTTTCTGGGATGATTCAGCTGGAGCTACGGTACTGGCGGGTTTCTCATCCGGAGGAAAGATAACCACCACCGCCATTCCCACTTTAACCATTGGTTCCGATTCACTTGATTTCGGTGAATTTCTGGACGCGATGACTTTGGACGCCAACTTAACCATCGCCTCAACCTCCAGTAATTACACCGTTGATTTTCTTGATACCCGGGTTGATATCGCCGATACCACATTTCTGTATATACGAGGCACCGCTTCGGCTTCTATCTTCCAAGTTCCTTTAGGTTCAGCCACCTTACCGTCATTCACCTTCAGCAATGACACCAATCTTGGCATATACTCCAGCGAATCGGACACACTTAACTTTGCGACTAATGGCGCGCTAAGATTTGCTCTCCAAAACAGCGGTGCCAGCTTTTCTTATAAACTTGAGATTAACGCATCCAGTTCCAGAGCGTTTGTTATTACCGATCTCGGTGGAACCCAAGAAGACATTTTTGTAGTTGACACGACTGCTTCAGGTAGTAACCCGGGACTGGATATCAACGCGACTACTTTGGCCAATGGAAACAGCGCGTTTACAATCACGGTGCCGGCATCAACTTCTACCCAAGGTTTTCCGGCCGGTGTTTTAAAGGTAACTGCCGGAAGCCAGATTGTAGCTTCAATGAGCGGCGGCGGTAAATTTGCCATACGCGGCGGTATATTTTCTCATGGCGCGACTAGCACTTGCGTTAATGTGGATCCCGGTACTACCGCTGGCTGTATTGACTTGGCTGAGAATTTTCCGACAGCGGACAATACTCTGGTAGCCGGTGAAGTTGTTTCGATTAACCCGTCCAGTTCTCAAGATGTTTCTAGAGCAATGCCTGGATCTACGGCCATAGGCGTCATTTCTACAAATCCGGCAGCTCTTATTACCGGTAATGCTTTTGTGACCGGAGTTGAGACGGTTAAACATATTCCCGGTTATGTACCTGTTGCTCTGGCCGGGCGCGTGCCCGTAAAAGTTTCAACTGAAAACGGGCCAATCAAGGTAGGCGATTACCTGACAAACTCTTCAACGCAGCCCGGCTTGGCGATGAAAGCCGCTCAAGCCGGCCAAGCCATAGGACAGGCGCTGACGGCATATGGCGGCAAAGAAACCGGTGAGGTGGTAATCTTTGTTCAGTCCGGTTTCTATGGCGGACCGGGATTGGACGCAGCATCAGGCATTAGCACTAGTGACCCGACATTTGAGGCAGCTTTGCTTACAAAATTCGCAAAAAGCGGCGGTTCAAAACTGAAAGTAGCAAAGAACTCTCAAGAAATGCAACTTGATATACTGGCGGCAAGTAATGAGATTATCACCCCACGCTTGTTTGCTAATGAGGTAATAACTAAAACTATCAAAAACCAGCCCGGCAAAGATTTGAGAGTTGAGCTTGAGCGAGGCAAGAGTTTGGTAATCAGCAGCTCTAATTCCGCCGGACTGACAATTGATGGTTCGGGCAACGCGGTTTTTTCCGGCCAAGTAACCGCGGACACCATAAATGCCAACCATATTAACGGTCTTGATATTATTACCAATCAAATATCGGTATTAAGCGGTTCGGTGGCAAGTCTATCAGCTCCCAAAGATAGTCAAATTCTTAACGATTTGAGCGTTAATAATAACCTTACAACGCTTGGTACCTTCACCGCGTTAGGAGTGGCCGGATTCAATAATTCGGCATTGTTTAATGGCCAGACCCAATTCCTTGGCGATGCGACTTTCGGCCGAGAACAGACTGCCAGCACATCTCTAACCGTTTATAGCGATGCCTTATTCAGGCGATCGCTTAAAGCTAGAAAAATACTTGCCGATGAAATTGAAAGCCCGACGTTGACGGCAATAACAGACCAAATAATTAATTTAGCGAGTGCCAGCAATGATATAAAAACAAGCATAGCCAATCTGGAAAAATACTTTGATTTGGCTTCGGGTGAAAAACTGAACATAAAAGGCGGATTGATTGTGGCGGGAGAAACGGCTTTTATCGGCAGGGTGTATTTCAATGACGACACGGCAGGATTTGCCATAATAAGGAAAGGCTCAAAGACGGCTGATATTAAATTTACCCAAAAATATGCCCAACAGCCGATAGTCAATGTTACAATTTCGCTCGATGCTGTTCCGACCCCACCGAGTCTAGGCGGGCCTTCAGTATCGCAAGAGGCGGTAGCGGATCTGATATTCAATTCTGATGTGCGCTATCTTATAAATAATAAGAGCTCCAATGGTTTTACTATTATATTAAACAAGCCGGCACCGGTGGATATCGGTTTTAGTTGGTCGGCGATCGCCGTAAAAGATGCCAAGATCATAGTCGGTGAGCCGGCCCCGCTAGAGTCTCCGTCTCTTACGGGGCAAGCATCACCGAGTTTTAGCGAGCCGATTCTGACACCATCGTCCTTACCCGAACAGAGTCCCACACCAATTCCTTTGACTAACCCCGATGTTGCAAGCACGCCAACCAGTTCTTCGCCGTTATCTTCTACCACACCCAGTCCGACTCCCGACTCGTTTACCAATCCTGATATTTCAAGTGCGCCAAGCAGTCAATCGCTGTTTCCAACCGCATCAATAACATCCGAGGCAACCCCTGAACCAAACCCTACTCCATCTATAACGCCTGAGACAACTCTTGAACCAATGCCAGAACCAACGCCTCTAGCGCCAAAGGTAACACCTGAAGTTCCGACTTTGTAAATTTTAATTCTTTTTGTTGCTCCGCCCTTTTCAAGGGCGGGGTTTTTTGCTAGATTATTTAGTAATGTCAAACAGCAACAGTTACGATAGTGAATACTTTGTCAGCCCATCGCGCGGCAAGCGTGATTTTTTAGATGCGATAGGCGACATAGTTGAATTTATAAATGAAGACGCCGGTAGTAAATACGCCGTGGTTGTTGGCACGGATTCGGAGGAAACTGTAACTCCCAACGGACACGCAGGATTAGCCCAATTCGTCAGCGTGATTACGGTACATCGCATCGGCAGGTACGGAAGATATTTTTGGAAACGAATTCCCGATGTAAATACTTTTGATCGGCACGACCGAATGCTCAAAGAAGCCTATTTTTCACTGGAACTTGCCCAGCGGGTAGTTGCTCATTTACGCGAGCGGCTTAATAACAAGTTGTACGACTTTGAAATCCATCTTGATATCGGCCGCAATGGCCCGACTAAAAGCATGATCCAGGAAATTGTCGGTATTATTACAGGCAATGGCTTTACGGCACGGATCAAGCCTGAATCTTACGCGGCTAATAAAGTGGCGGATAGACACGTGTAAAAAATCCAAATGTCAAAACACAAATGTCAAATTTAATCAACAGCAAACACTAGTCTTTGATTTTAGTCATTTGTCATTTTGTTTGATATTTGGATTTTTATGATACAAAGCTTATTAATTTTCATTGGCTTGATTGCTGGCATCCTGGTTGCCCTGGTTATTTTTAAGTCGAGTAAGCATTCAAAGGATGACCAAGATTTGCAGACGATCAATCAGCGGCTTGATAGTTTTAACGTTTCAATGAACCAGGCGTTGCGGGATACGGTTAAGATGGTGACCGATCAGTTAAAAGATAGTCGGGAGTCGGTTGAGAGATCGTCTCTGGCAGTGCACCAGCAGGTGCAAGGATTTACTGTCGGCCTGACCCAATTAAGCGAGAGCTTGAAAAATGTACATGAATCGGTCAAGAGCGTTTCTTCATTCCAGGATATTTTCAAAGCGCCTAAATTACGAGGCATCTGGGGTGAGGCGTCGTTGGAGGCATCGCTGGCACAGTATTTTCCTAAAGATAGATATGAAATTCAGCACTATTTCAAAAGCGGTGAAGCGGTGGATGCGATTTTACGCTTGCCCAATGAGTTGTTGTTACCAATTGATTCCAAATTTAACTGGGAAAATTTTGAGAAGATGATAAACGCGGATAATAATATTGCTTGCGAGCAATACAAAAAAAATTTTTTGTCAGACGTGAAGAAAAAAATTGACGAGATCGCATCCAAATATCTTTTGCCGTCAGAGGGAACTACCGATTTTGCTTTGATGTATGTGCCAGCGGAAACGGTTTATTATGAAATAGTAAATAATATCAAAGATGTTGATTTGCCGGCTTATGCTTTGGGTAAAAAGATTTTCTTAGTTTCGCCGAATACCTTTATGCTTTCGGTTTCTGCCATCGGCCACTGGCTCAAAGATGTCCAGTTAAACAAGCAAACAAAAGATATAATGAAGCGGCTTGAGCGCATCGCGCTTGATGGCCGCAAACTTGGTGACGACTTCAAGCGCCTTGGTAAACACCTTTCCGATGCCCGCGGGTCGTATGATGATTCGGAAAAGCGGTTGTCACTCATGGTGGATAGGGTGCAGAATGTAGTTGAACTAGGAGATGGCAAGGGGGAAGAAAATTTGTTGAACTAAAGTCCTGCTTCTCTAAAATGTAATCCCATTTTGTGGCAGTGGATAAGTGGTTTATCCCTGTTTTGGTTTAAGTGATAGAATTTATCTAGAAATCAAATAAATCTAGTCGGCGGTTTTAGTTTCGGTTTCTTTAATTAGGAACTGGTAACTTTTACTGGCAGCTAGTTAAAGAGGGGAGGTGTTTGTATGTTAGAAGTTACAGCAGCATCAGATGTGGTGAGGATGTCTTTATTGACCCTTTGGGGCAATGTCGCCGGTTTTTTGCCGCGACTGGTTGCCGCTATTGTGGTCTTTTTAGTTGGTTGGCTGGTTGCAGTTCTTGTTGCCAAATTAGTTTGGCATATAGTCAGATTGGTTAGATTGGATCGAGCGTTGGAAAGTGTCGGCTTCAAGAAAGTTTGGGAAAGAAGCGGCTACAAACTGAACAGCCCGTTTTTCTTTTACGAACTGGTAAAGTGGTTTTTCATAGTTGTATTTTTGATGGCCGCGACCGATATTTTAGGATTGATGCAAGTTGCTGAATTTTTGCGCAGCGTTGTAGGTTATTTGCCCAACGTGTTCATAGCCGCATTCGTCCTGTTAATCGGTGTTTTAGTTGCAAGGTTTTTGGAAGGGTTGGTTCGCGGCTCGGTTAAAGCCGCGCAATTAGCATCGGCTAATTTTCTCGGTTCGTTAGCTAAGTGGGCAATTATTATCTTTTCACTGCTAGTTGCTCTGAGTCAGTTGATGGTGGCCGGAGAAATAATCAGGATTGTTATTATGGGAGTTGTTGCCGGCAGCGCAATAGCTTTCGGTTTGGCTTTTGGTCTTGGCGGACGAGCGCATGCCGAAGAATGGATTGGAAAAATGAGGAGGCATATAGGGGAATAACTAGTAACTAGTACCAGTTACTAGTTGAACAAGAAGATACTCTTGAAAACAACACCCGCCTCCGGCGGGTGTTGCGGTTTATCCCGTTAGAAGTTAGTTCGTCCACAGGTTCTTCGGACCGCGCAAGCGCGGGCGAGACTTCTAGGGGATTTATCAACAAGTTATTCGGTGGGTTATTGACGCAGGTTTTTTGTTTTGCTACAATGATTTTGATGATGAATCCCGAACGAGACAGCCTTTGCTAGTAAATAAAGTTAGAGTAGCTATCTAATCGGGATTAATAAGGTAGATATAATATAATAAGATACGGATAAGCCGCAAGGCTTATCCTGTCTCGTACGGGATGAAAAAATTAAACAAAGCATTACAAAAAAGCGGATGACGTCTTGGTGTTAATTTGTGCCCGAAAACGTCCCGCTTGGCGGGATTTATTTTTTGTCCAAGCGCAGCGATAGTGAGCATGGAAACAAAAAATAACCCCGCACCATTTTGCCTAATTTAGTTGGTAGTTGCTAAATAAATATGATACGTTAGCCAAGATTTTGCAGGGTGCGCGTGCCGAATGGGCATATTCTGCAATGGGCGAAGCGCCCTGCCGTTATTAGACTTTGCAAAATTGGTGCTGGGGTTTCATCAATAAATTGGCTGTCGTCGGGCGTCACCTTGTTTATCGAGGTGGTGCCCGACGGAAGCTAACACTAAACTGATTGAATAGATTGCAATTTAAAAAATGAATAGTTAGCGGGTATCCCGATTAGAGCTTGCGGTTGCCATAGGCGGCAACCTACCTCTAACGGGATTAAAAATAAAATGATGCTTTGCATTTTCTGGTTGTTCTCTAACTTTCCGAGTTCAAGAGTTGCCAGTTTTGAAGCATCAAGAAGATTAAATGAGGCCCTACTTCGCTCTGCTACGCTAAAGCTTCGCAGAGCTACGAAGGGTGCAATCTAATGATTGCAGATTTAATCTTGTAAGGAATATAAGGGCGTATGGAGGATGCCTTGACACCAAAAGGCGACGAAGGACGTGGCGTGACGACGATATGCTTCGGGGAGCCGTCTAGCAGGCTTTGATCCGGAGATTTCCGAATGGGGAAACCCATGCCGGGTAATACCGGCATATCTAGTAGCTGGTTTCTGGTTTCTAGTTTCTGGTAAATTTTTATGAATTCGTATAAAGACCTTGACGTATATAATCGGTCCTACAAGTTGGCGTTAAAAGTTCACCAGTTGTCTATGAAACTTCCAAAAGAACTTAAATATGATCTTTGCGATCAAATTAGAAGAGCTTCAAGATCAATACCATCAAATATCGCGGAGGGATTTGGTAGAAATAAGTCTACCAAAGATAAAGTTAATTTTTTGAACGATGCGCTGGGTTCTAATGACGAGGTTCTGTTTAATCTCAACTTTATGAAGGATGCTGGGTTAATCAGCGAAACTGACCATGAAAATTTGATCAGTGAATATACTATCTGCGGTAAGCAGTTATTTAATCTTATCAAGAGTTTTAAATAACTAGCAACTAGTTACCAGAAACTAGCTACTAGATGCATACCTGGCGAAGTGAAACATCTCAGTAGCCAGAGGAAAATAAAACAAATGCGCCGCAAGGCGCAAACATACCCTAAGTAGCGGCGAGCGAAAGGGGCACAGTCTAAACTTATCTTTTGTTAGTTTACTAATAATAGGTAAGGGTTGCAGGGATAATATACTCTAAGCACAGCCGAGGATCGTTCGCGGTCTTCAGTTGTGTTTTGGAAAAAAGTTACAAATTTGATTGTTAGCCGAACGGTCCTGGAAAGGCCGACCAAAGCGGGTGATAGTCCCTTAAGCGAAAACGATCAAACTTTTCATATTATGAGCTCACCTTAAAGTTATTTTCGTTGCGAAATTTAATAATTTCTGGCGAGACGAGGAAGATGAACAAAATCACCGGAGGCGTAGTTTATACTACGGCGAGGACATTTTGTGAAATCTGACGAAGTCGCAGCCAAAATTATTAAACTGCAGTAGAAAGATAATTTTAAGGTGAGCTCCTACCCTAAGTACCCATGGAGCAGACTATCCGTGGCGAATCCGGGCCTACTACGGTCCAAGACTAAATACTTTTGGTGATCGATAGTGAACCAGTACCGTGAGGGAAAGGTGAAAAGAACCCCGGTGAGGGGAGTGAAATAGAACTGAAACCATATGCCTACAAAGAGCCGGAACACTCGCTATCGCTTCGTGTTCGTCTCGAAATTCAAAATTCAAAAATCAAAGTTCAAAAGTGTGGAGTTCTGAAATTTTGCTAGCAAAATTTCAGAACATCTATAATTTTGACTTTTGCATTTTAACTTTTGATTTCGGAGCACGAAGCGGTAGCGTAGTGCGACGGTGTGCCTATTGAAGAATGATCCAACGAGTTTTTACAAGCTGTAGACTAAGTGCGAGAGCACGGAGTCGTAGGGAAACCGAGTGTTAAAAGCGCGTATTACCCGCTCAAATTTTTGGACTTGAGTTTAGCTTGAGTCTGGCTGAATAATATCTTCTATCACCGCTAGCAACCCCAGCGAGGTTGCGTCGCTCCGTTGAAAGCGTGGATTCACCTCGCAGTGCTTTACTATTATACTGCTCGCCGACCATGCAATCACACAATTTTGACGGTGCTATAAGGCATTATTCAGCCAAACTCTAAATAAAAAAGTCGGTCCATGAAGACGCGACTTGAAAATTGGATGTAGTGTTATTCAGAGAATACTATGGAGCCAAGGTCTCAGGACAGTTTCTAAATAATAATAGAAGCTCAATAGTGAATATGGCACACAGACGATAATTACCAGCCAACCGATGATTCTTTTTATTGCTCGTTTAGATTTGGTAACAACATATATGCCCCAGATAGACAGGCTAATAGCTGTGAGTAGGATCAGTAATGCCCCGTTATAGTAAAAGAAATCCGCAAAATTCATAGTTTACCTCGTTTTGTTAAAAAACAAAATGTATCTTGACATTAGCAAACAAACAGAATGATGTCAAAAGTCCAAAAATTTGAGCGGGAATCGCTTGTAAAAGACCCGAAGCCGGGTGAGCTACCCATGGCCAGGATGAAGCCCTTCGAAAGATGGGTGGAGGTCCGAACTGGTTGATAGCGCAATATCATCGGATGAGCTGTGGGTCGGAGTGAAAAGCTTATCGAACCCGGTAATAGCTGGTTCTCCCCGAAATGCCTTTAGGGGCAGCGCCATATAGTAGTAGAGGGGGTAGAGCTCTGAATGGTTCGCCGTGCCAGCAATGGTAGGCCTACCAAACAAACTACGAATACCTCTATGTAATGTATGGTAGTGAGACCGTGGGGGCAAAGCTTCACGGTCGCGACGGGATTAGCCGTTTACCACCAAATAAGGTCCCTAAATTTATGCTAAGTGTTAAAGGAAGTCATTTTCCTTAGACAGGTAGGATGTTGGCTTAGAAGCAGCCATCATTTAAAAAGTGCGTAACAGCTTACTACTCGATCCTCCTTCGCTCCTTGCTCCGCAAGGAGCTTCGGAAGGACAAGTTCCCTTTAGTGGGCGCTTGTCCTCCGTAGTTTGCGCGAAGCAGTGAGCGAAGGAGGGAGGAAAGTGGCGCCGAAGATTCAACGGGGCTAAGCATAGTACCGAATTTGTGGATGGCGTGCGTAGCACGCAGTTCATAAAGTTAAAAGTTCTTAAAGTTCATAAAGTAAATCCAAAAACTTTATAACTTTATAACTTGATAAACTTTTGACTTGCGCGCTGCGCGCGCTGTGGTAGGGGAGCACTTCAAGCCGCTGCGAAGCTCACGACGCGAGTCGGGGTGGAGCGCTTGGAGGAGAAAATGTTGGAATGAGTAACCACAAGCGAGGTGAGACCCCTCGCCGCCGAAAGCCTAAGGTTTCCTCCGCAATGTCAATCACCGGAGGGTTAGGCGACGCTAAGGATAACCGCGCCTTTGGGCGTGGGAAGCCGATGCTAAGCCGGTTAATATTCCGGCCCTTGTGCAAAAAACGATGGAGCGACGGAGGATATAAGCTGGAGCGGATTATTGGATTTCCGTTTTTGGATTCTAGGATTGCCGTTTGGAAAATCCGGCGGCTGACTTGAATGTCAAAATACGAATTTGAAGAAATTTCGGGTAACCGGAGAATTCCAGTGAAGAGCCTTCCAAGAAAAACTTCTAAGATTATTTTTGTACAAAACGTACTTAAAACCGACACAGGTGGGCTAGTGTAAGCGCACTAAGGCGAACGGGTGATTATTGGCTAAGGAACTCGGCAAACAAGTGGCCGTACCTTCGGTATAAGGCCTAGCGCAGATTGCTTCGCTTTCGCTTCGCAATCAGCTAAATTTAAAATTAAAAAACCAAAATTTAAAATGATGGAGTTTCAAAATTTGTAACACAAATTTTGAAACATCTATAATTTTGCATTTTGAACTTTACATTTTGAGTTTAGCTGCGAGCGCAAATTACGGAGCGACAGCGGAGTGATTTGCGCTCGCAGCTAACGAACCCCTGGCGACTGTTTATCAAAAACACAACTCTGTGCTAAGCCGAAAGGCGCTGTATACAGGGTGACGCTTGTCCGGTGCTGGAACGTTAACGGTGGAGCTGCTGGTAGCTGGTTTCTGGTATCTAGTTTCTGGTAAAGATTTAAACCAGCAACTAGAAACTAGTAACCAGTTACTAGTGGTGACGCCCGAAGCGCCAGTGAACGACGGCGATAACTATAATCGTAGATTCTGCTACCGCCAACAAGCAGTTGGCAAACAAGAGGGCGATTATAAAATCTGACCATATGCTGGAACGTCTGTTAGTATCCGGTGCTACCCGAAAAGGTGACAATGCATCCGGTGCAGAAAATCAGCAGGAAAGACTTGGGAGTGAATCCCAAGAATCCTCAGAGACCTACGTCAGACCCGCTCAAATTTTTTGGCATAAGTAAAAAACTAGGCCTAATGGCCTAGCGATGCTTTCTAAAAAAGAAAATATAATCTGTTTCAGCGGTTATATCATGCCACCAGCAAACTAGATATAATATTCCTGCACGTATGAGCAAAAACGGTGAGATTATTATGAAGAGAAATAAACGAAATGGTTTCCGGACATTTTCTCTAATTACATCCAGTAAAATTCTTAGCAAGAACATATTATAACCCCCCAATTTAGCTTAAGAAGAAACTTCTCACATCTTATACTAATATATACTTTTGTCAATGATTTTGCCAAAAAATTTGAGCGGGAAGATAGAGTCCAACCCTTCTGGCGACAGAAGGAATAATATAAGTGCCAAAGGTAGCGAAATTCCTTGTGGGGTAAGTTCCCACGCGCATGAATAGCGGAACGACTGGGGGACTGTCTCAGCCAATAGCCATGAATAGCGGAACGACTGGGGGACTGTCTCAGCCAATAGCCCGGTGAAAATGCAATGTCAGTAAAGATGCTGACTACCCGCACCAAGACGGAAAGACCCCGGAAGCTTTACTATAGCTTGGTATTGGGTTACGAGTTTTACTGCGTAGCGTAGTGGCGAGCCTTTGAAGTCATATTCTCGGATGTGATGGAGGCGACAATGAAACAGCCATCTGTAAAATTTGTAATTCTAACTGGTATCACCCTAGATGGAGATTCCATCAATCAATTAAAAAAGGAGAGGATAAAATGAGTCGAAAACAAAAAATAAGTAGAAAGGAAATAAATAGAATAGCTAAAATTAAAGGTGAGAGAGAACAAAAAGTTCAAAGATTAGTCGACTTATTTTATGAAGAATTAGTAGAAAGCGAGAAACATCCAACTGATTTTGATCATTTAGTTCAGGATTCTCTAGGGACTTTAAGAATTGAGGTCAGAAAATTGGAAATTAAGCCGAAGTAATTCGGCTCTATCTAGGGTGATATCAAGACAGTGCCTGGTGGGTAGTTTAACTGGGGCTGTTGCCTCCTAAAGAGTAACGGAGGCGTTCATTAAGGTTGGCTAGCTGCGGATGGAAATCGCAGCGATAGTGTAAAGGCACAAGCCAGCTTAACTGCAAGACGGATGTGTCGCGCAGATGCGAAAGCAGGACTTAGTGAACCGACCATTGGTCGTAGGACCGTGGAAGATCATCAGACAAAAGCTACTCCGGGGATAAACTCTGCATACCAGAAATGGTATAATAAGAGTATGTTGTCCCGCTTGTTCGCAAGAACAAGCATGATTACGGCTTATAACGGGGGATATATAAGAAGGTCTTTCCCCCAGCACTTTTTGAAAAAGAGCTGGGTTTTCTATCTTATATAAATCTCGTGGGAAGTCATAGGAATCTTGTATTTAAACAAAACACAATTGGCAATAATTTACGGTTCAATAATGGGTGATTCATATCTGCAGAACAATGGTACAAACGTGAGATTAAGATTTGAGCACTCCTTGGCTCAAGAAGAATATTTAATTTGGAAGTTTAATTCTTTGAAAAGAATATTTAGCCTAACTTCAATTATTAAACTTAATAGAATCCACCCATTAACTAAAAGAGAATATAAATATATCCGATGTCAATCGAAAACTTTGCCAGAATTAAGAACCATCAAAGAAGTTTTCTACAAAGACGACAAAAAGATCGTGCCCGCAGACTTGAAAAATTACATTGCCAAACCCGTTTCTCTGGCAGTTTGGTTTATGGATGACGGATATTATTACAAAAGAGATAAATGCGGATATTTATATTTAGGAAATGTTGTGAAGAAAGAAGCGCTAATCTGCCAAGAGGTCTTGAAAAACAACTTCGGCCTGGAAACGAAAGTTTTAAGCAAAAAGAAAGGTTACGCGCTCTACTTTTCCAGATTAGAGATGCTGAAATTAAAAAAGATAATTAGTAAACATATAATTCCTTTGTTTAAATACAAGATTCCTATTGACCCCGTAACGACTTAGGCCTTATGGCCTGGATGGTAAGCGGTGAGGCATGAATTGCCGACGGCTTGCCATAATACGCCGTTCCCGCTCAAAAATTGAGCGGGTAAAGATATAGTCTAATGAACTTGTCTAGCGTTTATTCGCATGAGCGCATTCGCATTTCGCGAGTGTGAACCGCATAAGCGATGAGTGCGAGCGAGCGCTATTTGCATGCATTGAACAGGCTGGTACTGCCCGAGCGTCAATTGGGGCGCTCATTAAATCAGCTTATAACGGTGGAACCGACTTGATTTTGGTTACAAAACCACGTGGCGTCGCGCCACTAAATATGTTAAAATTAACATAGAAATCAAACGGCAATACCGTGGGAAGATTGTTTGTAAAGTAAAAATGGAGAATCAAAAAATAAAACTAATGAGAGAAGCAAAACTTACCGGCAAACAAATTTCGGTAATTGTTGGCACATTGCTCGGCGACGGTTATTTGGACGAAACGACAATGGGATATTCGTTGAGGTTGCATCATGGCAAGAGCCAGGAAGATTATGTTTTATGGAAATATAACACTCTCAAAAATATTGTTAATTCCGAGCCTAAAACTTATAAAACTAGAGAAAATACAATCAAAATGTATTTCCGAACAGTATCTCATCCATATTTTATCGGTCTTAAAAAACTATTTTATAGGAATGGCAAAAAGATTTTTCCAGGTAAATTTCTTGAAAGGGTATTTAATCCTTTGGTTTTAGCAACTTGGCTCATGGATGACGGAACAAATGAATTGGGGACAAGTAAATGCGTCAAGATAAACTCACAAAGTTTTGATTATAAAGAACACAAAGTGATTTGCGATATACTCAAGAAAAAATTTGACCTTGATGCCAATATCAACAAGGATAGACAATATTTTCGAATCAGGTTTTATCAAAAAAGTATGCCGCGGCTTATAAAAATTGTCCGGCCATACATTTTGCCAACAATGCTTTATAAATTTTTCCCGTAACGACTTGCCAAGTCAAACTTGGCAGATGATTGGTGAGGCGATAATATCAAAGGCCAATCATAATACGCTGGGCGTTCGCTATGGCGAACGCATGATATAGTCTAATCTATTTGAAAAAGTAGAATCAAAATAAATTGCCCTAGCGACGGCAGTGTTCGGCACCTCGATGTCGGCTCGGCTTATCCTGGCGCTGGAGAAGGTGCCAAGGGTTGGGCTGTTCGCCCATTAAAAAGCTACGCGAAAATTCACGTGCCCCAACAGTAATGTTGGGGGCGAGCCAAGCGTGTTATTTTGTGATAAAATAAAAGTAATACGCTAATCTAGCTTATATCGGTAGAACCCGTAAAAATTTAACCCAATTTCACGGGCAATATCGAGGGAAGACAAAAATTAGTTTCTGGTGACTAGTTGCTAGTTTCTAGTTAGTGTCCCCGTAACGACTTGCTTCTATAAACGAAGCAGATGGCAATTTTTCAGTTGTCATAAAACGCTAGTATCCTAATCCGCCAAATGCGGACGGATAAAGATATAGTCTATGCTCTTAGCGATAAGAGAAAAATCATGGAGCTGGGTTCAAACCGTCGTGAGACAGGTTGGTCCTTATCTGGTGCGGGCGTTGAAGTTTGAGGGGGTTTGTCCCTAGTACGAGAGGACCGGGATGAACGAACCTCTGGTCTACCAATTGTTTTGCCAAAAGCAGCGTTGGGTAGCTATGTTCGGTTCCGATAAGCGCTGAAAGCATATAAGCGCGAAACGGGCCCCAAGATTAGACTTCTAGTGTCTCCGACTCAGTAATTTTTCTAAGCGAAATTTATATATTTGAGGCGAGGCGAAGCAAAAACGATGAGACATAGTTTACACTATGTAGAGGAGTTTTTGTGAAGCCGTAGCCCAAATATAAAAATTGCAGCAGAAAGGATTACTGAGTCGGAGACACAAAGAACGGTGGAAGACTACCACCTTGATAGGGCGCAGGTGTAAGTGCAGCAATGCATTCAGCCGAGCGCTACTAATAGTTCATAAATTCCTTACAAGATTAAATTCTCAAAATAAATACCGCTAAAAAATAAAAAATCAAGCCGTTAACTCGGTGACTATACTGGACTTGTACTACCTGATCCCATTCCGAACTCAGAAGTAAAAGAGTCCAAGGCCCATGATAGTGCAGTGCTTAGCATTGCGCGAAAGTAGGTAGTCGCCGGATTAATGGCTTGATTT
The DNA here is from genome assembly GCA_016185545.1 of Candidatus Yanofskyibacteriota bacterium. Classification (GTDB taxonomy): domain Bacteria; phylum Patescibacteriota; class Minisyncoccia; order 2-02-FULL-40-12; family IGHO2-01-FULL-4-A; genus 2-01-FULL-44-17. The sequence goes on along the minus strand of JACPNJ010000003.1, from coordinate 16,929 downwards.
TTTATTGGCGATATGTTAATGTATAGATACTCTATTAGATAGAGCGTTTCTTTAAAAAAAGGAGAAAAACATGGCAAGAAATATGTCAGATTCTTTACCTAAGCTTTTAAAACCAGTGGATAAGACTAATGTTTTTGGTATGAGTAAATTTACGTACAAAGGCAATTTCAAGGAAGGAGAAAATGGTATTTCCTTGATTAATGCTAATTTCAGTCGTTATTTTCGTTCTAAAATAGAATTAAACATTCAAGATATCTCCCTCAATATTTATGAGGCAATTGAATGGTGTGACAGTTCTGTTTTCAAATTTTTACAAAGGGAAAAAGAAGAATTTTTTCTAGCGCACCTATTCAACTTACTTAAAAATCAACCAGACGATAAAACTGCCGGTCCATTACTGACCCATTGTACATCTAATCTATTTCTTATTACTGGAACAAATGGCGTATGTCGAATCGTAGATGTTGGCTTCAGTGGAAAAGCTGGTTTTTACGAAGCTGGATGGTTCCTGCATGCTCATTCAATGAGAAATCCTTGTCTTTACCTACCTGGTAGCAGAGTTTTTCTGGTAAATTAACTAATCTAGCCCAAACGGGCTTGATTTTTTGTTTGGGCTTAGTTAGTATAATTAAATCAGATTTTTAACAAGTATGGAGGCGATTGAAATGGCGTCAGACCTAAAAGAAAAAACCATGCCAATTGTTTGGTCCGAAGATCAAAAAACTGTTGCGTTTGAGGATTTGAATGAGGGCTGTTTGGTTAAATTAGATCATTACAGTCTTCCGCAAGGATTTGACACTGAAACCATTGGCATATACAAAGGCACAAAAGAAACTGATGATGGAAACATAGTTCTGGTTTTAGAAACCAGTGGCGACAGATTAAAAGCGAATACGGCGGGCCAATTGTGTGAATCAAAATCGCGGCAGTTTTATTTACCTGATGCGCATATAATAAAAATTCTGGCCAGAAATCCATATGTTATCTTTGAATTATTTCATTCCATTGGGGTCTTGGAAGTGAAACTCAGAAACGTCAGAAAAGGAATTGAAGAAGCACAATCCTGTCTTAAGGGTCTATAAGTATCCGACACTATTATGTCTTAGCCGATCAACATCGGCTTTTGTTTTTTATCAAAAATTTGATGTGTTGGAGTAATAATCTATTCTCAAATTCTCAAGAGTTTGAAAATAGATTATTAATGATTTGGGAGTAGACAAATGAGCGAGCCATGGTGCTTTTTGGATTTAGAAAATAGGCGAACTCCCTGATTTTTCTGACACTATCTGCCAAGTATAAAATTAACGAGTTGAGCGTATATGATTCCTTAAGAAATATGCGGGCCCCGGAGTCAGAAGACGAAGGGGGAATGGATAACCGCATATTTTAAGGAATCCGTAGCTCAACGAGGAAAATTTTAACGAAGGCATGATACAGCAAGAAAAATTAGGGGGTGAACCTATTTTCTCAAAAGGTACTATGGCGAGCGGATAATTTTTGATGAGGACGGTGACTTTTTTTATTTTCCGAATAAAGATATAATCTAAAATATGACCGAATCTCAACGACTAACGAGACAAATTGTTGTAGCGCTAGTTTTCTTTTTGGTTGTCGGCGGAATCAGTTTTGGAATCTATCGCGGTTTTGTTTATTCTCCTACGCCGACCCCGACACCCAATCCGACCATTAATCTCGCGCCGATACAAGTTATATTTACGAAACTTCTGAACGTTGAAAATAACGACTACGACTTCTTGGCCAAGGTAAACAACAGCAACACCGAATATGGTTCGCCCACCGTTGAATACGAAATATTTTTTTATGATTTTGCCGGCAAGTTGATTTCAAGCAGAACCGGCAGTTTTTATATTCTGCCAGGACAGACTAAATATGTAGTTGAGCCATTGCTTAAATTTCAGGGCCCGATTAACCGAGCAGATTTCAAAATAAAAAGTGTTGATTGGGAAAAACTTCAGCCCCTAGCTGGCACCGCTACCACTTTATTGACAAGAAATGTGGCATATTCGCAAGTTTCTCGTCTGGGATCTTTTGCCAAGGTGGGAGGCGAAGTTTATAACAGTTCCGATCTAGATCTTAATCTGGTGGATGTTATAGTGGTTGTTTTAGATGCTAACCAAGAACCGATTGCTGTTAATAAAACCAATATTTCTACTTTCCTTGCGCGCACCGCTAGGGGATTTGAGGTTAGTTGGGCTACCCCTTTTGTCGGACAAATGAGCCGTGTAGATGCCGAAGTCAATGCCAATGTTTTTGAAAACTCAAATTTCCTGCGCACTTACGGGGGACAGGAGAAGTTTAAGCAGTTGTATTAACAACTGCCATCAACGAATTACGCATCTATACGAATTTACGAAATTACGAATCAGATTTTTCGTATATTCGTATATTCGGAGCGATTCGTTATTCGTTGATAACTAGCGTAAGCTAGTACGGATATTTTGTATTATTCCTAGTCCTATCATTAGTGTGATGAAGTGGCTGCCGCCATAGCTTAGAAAAGAGAAGGGGATGCCGGTTATAGGAAGAAGGCCAAGATTGACGCTGGTATTGATGGAAACATGGGCGAAAACCAGAGTTAAGAAACCCAAGGAAAAAAGTTTGGCAAAATTATTGTCTGTTCTGGCTGCGATTGAACCGATGCGGGACATCAGAAGTGAAAACAGGATGATCAGCGCGAGTATTCCCGCAAAACCGAATTTCCTGGCAAAATTAGCAAAGGCAAAATCGTTATATGGTTCCGGTACAAGCGTTCTTTGAGGTACTTTTTTATTAAATGCTATGCCGAACCACCGGCCTGATCCTATGGCAGTTTTTGCCTGCAATATGTTGTACCCGCTTCCTCGCGGGTCTAAGTAGGGATTGATAAAAGAAACAAGCCGGTCCTTTTGGTAGGGTTTTAGAACGGCAAACCAGCCAATTGTTGCGATAATTATGCCGACCATCAAAATTACCAAAAGATGCCTTCTCTTTATTCCGGAAAAAAACAGCATGGCCAGCCAGACAGAAAACAATACGATTACCGAGCCCAAGTCGGGCTGGCTGAAGGTAAGCATGGCTGGAATCAGGGCATAAACGGCCGAAGCCAAAATGTGACGAGCATGATAAATTTCCACATGTTTTTGGGAGAAATATTTAGCCAGCAGTATTATAAGGGAAAGCTTGGCTAGTTCAGCCGGTTCAAAGGTTAAATTTTTTAAAATAATCCAGGAGCTGACGCCGCGGATTTCCTGAGAAGCCAAGGCAAACAGTAAGAGGACAGTCGCAATCAGATAAATCACGATTGACGCTAAAGAGAAATTTTTGAAAATGCGGTAGTCAAAAAACGCAGCAGCTAGCATAATAGCCATGCCGATTGCCAAAAATACAGCCTGTCTTTTCATAAAATCCGGCGCTCGCGGCCCGATATTATAAAAACTGGCAATGCCCATGCCGACAATTATAGCTACAATTAGCACTAACCACCAGTCCAGTTTTTTTAGATGAGAAAGGGAAGACATCACAAAACACTATATCAAAAGCGAGCGTTTTAGCATAGTAGATCGGCACTCTTGATTGCCATTAAAAATTTGCTATTCTTGCAAATACGGTGGGGGTGGCATAGAGCAGGGTTCGGTTTATCACCCAGAGTCCTCGGGGTGCAAATCCCCGCACCTCCACCGTCTTGAGAGTTTATCAGCAGATTTACGTTGACAAGGAAATAACCTTTTTGCTATACTGGTTTATAGGTGATAAGCCGAATCTGTTCTATGTTAGGATTCGCCAAAAGCTCCGCTTTGCGGGGCTTTTGATTTTATAGTAAAAACTCTTATTTTCTATGGTTTTTCGCCGATTAACCCAGCAAAATTTGCTTTTTCTTTTGAAATGTGGTATTATTAAGGGGTAGTTAAATCAGGGCTTTGAGGTGTGCCAAAACACTTCACGGTCCCGCCAAATGGCGGGGCTTAAAGGAGGTAGAAATGTTTACCTTGAAAATAAAGTTTCCGAGTGTCTCCGAGTACAATTACGGAGAAGTTCGTGAGGAGTGTGAGAGGCTAAAGAGGGCTGACTGGTTAGTCAGGGAGAATCTGGGCAATGGAAAGATTGCTGTAACGATTTTCCGCGAAATCCGAGAACTATTTTTTGTTCAGGTCCATTGGAATCAGCGCTTTCTGGGTCTTGAACCGACGGAGATTAGCGTAACCTTCGAGAATTCACTTCTTCCGATACCAGCCAAATCTCAACCTGGCGATAAGCGTTTTCTTGATACTCTGGGCAAGTGGAAACGTTTTGAAAGCAACTTATTCCAGGGGTTCTGGTACGAGGTTTTTGCCGACTCCAGGAATAAGATCCTTGAAGTTCGCGTTTCCGATGACCAGCACACGGGAGGAGAGAATTCCATGAGATTTCTCTGGATTCTAAGTTCTATCCATGCCGCGACCAGCGTGGCGCGTCATCTCCACCAATTTAGGATGGCGGCCGGAAAGCAAAACGTGCCGGAAATGGACCGGCACTACAATGAAATCTTGGAAGCCATCGATGATTTACCCCGCTAGCCATTCTGCCCGCGCATTTCCCGCCAGCCCTCCTCCTAAGTCTAAGTCCAGCATCCTCTAAGCTGGTAGCCCACCGCAAGGTGGGCTTTATTTTACCAAACAAAAGCTCCGCTTGCGCGGAGCAATTGCCCAATCTCAACATAATGCGAGATTCAGGATTATCACCTAGTTTTAGTATAGCAAACCGGAACAGCGTGTGTCAAACGAAATTGTTGATACTTTTTTAAGGCGGTGGAGGTGCGGGGATTTGCACCCCGGACATCGTGGGTGATAATCCTGATATCGCACTATGCCACCCCCACCGCAAAACCATACTATCAACCCATAGCTTTTGGTCAAGAAATTGCTGAATATTGGAGGATTAAAAAAATTACAAACCGGGAACTCCAGCCGTAGTTTGACTCCAAACTACGGCTAGGTGATTTTTATCAATTAGCCAGGGTGGAGCTTCTCAAAAAATTACTCCATGAGTGAGCCATCGCACCTCATAGCACCGTCAAAAGAGTGGATTGCACGGTTTGCGAGCAGTATGGCAGTATAATAGTAAATCACTACAAGCAAAATCCACGCTTTTGACGGAACGCAGCAACCTCGCTCGCCTCGCTGGAGCTTACGGCGAAGCGGGCTGGGGTTGCAAGTGGTGATAGGAGGTGTGATGAGAGCGAGAAATTTTTTGAGAAGCGAACATTACTCTTCCGATGTAGAATCCGACTTAGCCACGTGATAATACCCTGTGCCGGCGGGAATGAGCCGGCCGATGATGACGTTTTCTTTGAGCCCGCGGAGCGTATCCTCCTTGCCGGCCACCGCCGCGTCAATTAGTACGCGCGCGGTTTCCTGGAATGAGGCCGCTGACAAGAAGCTTTCGGTTGAAAGTGAAACCTTGGTTATGCCGAGTAGTAATTGTTCAAATGTGGCCAGTTTACCGTCGCGGTTCTTAACTTCTTCATTTGCTTCTAAGAGCGTGCGTTTTTCCACAACATCGCCGGGTAAAAGTTCGGTATCGCCCTGATCAAGAATTTTAACGCGGGAAAACATCTGTCTGACTATAAGTTCCACATGTTTGTCGTTGATGCCTTCGCCAGTGGCGAAATAAATACTTTGCACTTCACGAATAATGTATCTGGCGACATCCTGAATGACACCCGTAGTGTGGAATAACTCGCGCAAATCAATGTGTCCATCTGAAAGTTGTTGGCCAGCCGTAACCAAATCACCCGCGTTGATTGCCGGTGCAATGCCGGGCATAGTAAGATATTCCCGTTCCTCTCCCTTGTCTGACATTATTTTTATAAATGTTTGGTTACCTTTTTCTTCCACGCTGATTACCTTGCCATCAATTTCAGAAATCAGCGCCTTGCCGGCCGGTGGCCTGACTTCAAAAATTTCCTGCACGCGCGGCAAGCCCATGGTAATGTCGCCGACACTGGCTACACCCCCGGTGTGGAAGGTTCTCATTGTAAGCTGGGTGCCCGGTTCGCCGATTGCCTGTGCGGTAACGATGCCAACCGCCTGGCCTATCTCAACCAGTTTGTTTTTGGATAAATCATGACCGTAGCAAATGCGGCATATCCCATCTTTGGCTTTGCATGTTACCAATGATCTGATTTTTACCGCATTTGGCTGGACCTGGTCTATTTTTTGAGAGACTTCTTTGCTAATCAGCTGGTTTTTCTTGGCGATAATATTATTTGCGATATCTTTTATTTCTTCCAACACAACCCGTCCCATTAAGCGTTTTCCGATGCTTTCGCCGCCGATAGATTTACCATCTGATGCGTATAAGGTATAGCCCTCTTTATCTTTGCAGTCCTCCTCGTGTACTACGACATCTTGAGCGACGTCTACTAAACGGCGGGTCAAATAGCCAGCCGTGGCGGTGCGTAAAGCCGTATCTACCAAACCTTTTCTGGCGCCATGGGTGGAAATAAAATATTCCAGCACATTTAGACCTTGTTTGAATGAACTTTTTACCGGCAATTCAATCAGTTCTCCATCCGGTTTGACCATTAGACCTCTCATTCCAGCCAGCTGATTAACCGTGCCCCAATTGCCTCTTGCTTTTGAATCAACCATCATGAAGACGGCGTCTTCTTCTCTGAATTGGTTACTTACCATTTTCTCTAGTTTTGATTTGGCAATAGTCCAGATTTCAATGGCTTTAGATTTGCGCTCATACTCCGTCAGTAAACCTTGTGCATAAAGGGACTGATTTTCTTCTATAATATTTTCAGCTTCAGCCATAATTTGAACTCTTTCCTTAGGGATTCTCAAATCGTCCATACCCCAAGAAACGCCGGAAGCTGTCGCGTAATGAAAGCCGTATTCCCGTATTGTGTCTAAAAATTCGACAGCCCGTTCTTCGCCGTAATTATGCAGAATCTCGGCCTCAATGTTGCGCAGATTGGTTTGATTTAATGTTTTATTTATGAATAAGTAGTCTTCGGGCAATGCGCGATTGAATATTATTCTGCCGACGGAAGTTTCGGTTAGTCCCATACGAAGCAGAGGTTCGCTAGTACTGCCCTCGATGGATTTGACGGGTTGAACCTTTTTTGACAGCCGAACCTTTATTAAAGTTCTCAAGTCCACTACCTTATGTTCATAAGCCAGAATGACTTCTGATTCCGAAGAAAATATCTTGCCCCTGTCCGTCAAATCGGAATCAATGCTTGTCAGATAATAACAGCCGAAAGTAATGTCGCGGGTGGCAATGGCGACTGGTTCGCCGGTCGCAGGTTTTAAAATGCCATGCGTTGATAGCATTAAATCCCTGGCTTCTTTCTGCGCCTCAGCAGTTAACGGCAAGTGGACGGCCATTTGGTCACCGTCGAAGTCAGCGTTAAAAGCCCGGGTCGGCAAAGCCGGAATTTTTATCGCTTTGCCCTCAATTAATACCGGCTTAAATGCCTGTACCGACAATCTGTGCAGAGTGGGGGCGCGGTTTAACAGTACCAGCTTGTCTTTGATGGCGAATTCAAGAGCTTCCCAGACCTCGGGGATTTCCTGTTCTATAAGATGGTTAGCAGAGCGTATATTATGTGCCAGCCCTTTTGTTTTCAGGTAATTTATTATGAATGGCTTAAAGAGTTCAAGGGCCATATATTTAGGCAAACCGCACTCACTCATTTTTAAATTCGGGCCGATGACAATCACGCTTCTGCCGGAGTAATCCACTCGTTTGCCAAGCAGATTCTGTCTGAATCTGCCCTGCTTACCCTTTAACATATCAGCCAATGACTTGAGAGCGCGCTTCTGACCGGTGGAAGCTGAAACCAGCGTCTGACCGCGTCGCATGGTATTGTCAATTAAAGCATCAACGGCTTCCTGTAACATTCTTTTTTCATTCTTTGTGATGACTTCAGGCGCTTTAAGCTCATTTAAATGTTTTAAGCGATTGTTTCTGTTAATGACGCGGCGATACAAATCGTTGAGGTCTGACGTAGCATACCGTCCGCCGTCTAACTGGACCATGGGACGCAGAAGCGGGGGAATTATCGGCAAAACCTCAAGAATCATCCATTCGGGACGAATATCATTCTTGAGCATGCGTTTGAGTATTTTTAACCGGCGCATTAATCTTTTTTGTACGGTCGGGTTATCTGTTTCTTTCAGATAATTTTCTCCCTTTTTAATTTCTTCTTTCAAATCCATTTCTTCCATAAGTTTTCTAATTGCTTCGGCGCCAATGCTGGCTTCAAAAACCTCTCCGTATTTGAGCGATAAATCTCTAAATTCAAGCTCTGAAAGCACTTGATATTTTTTTAAACTTTTTAGATTTGTCTTTTCCTCCTCGCGCCTTTCCTGTATCCTTTCTTTTTCGCTTTCCTGCGCCGCACTTTTTATAAGAGATCGGAATCCTGACTCCATTTTTTTCATGGCCTCGGCTTTCAATTCTTCGTTTACTTTTGTAACGATATAAGCCGCGAAATAGATTACCCTTTCAAGTTCGGGTAACGAGACGTCCAGTATCGTAGCGATGCGTGAAGGCATACCTCGCAAAAACCAGATATGTGCTACCGGGCTGGCCAGTTTAATATGGCCCATCCGTTCACGCCGGACTATGGAACGTGTCACTTCAACACCGCAGCGGTCGCAAATGATACCCTTGTATCTGATGCGGCTGTATTTGCCGCAATGGCATTTCCAATCCTGGGTCGGCCCGAAAATAGACTCTGAAAAAAGTCCCTCTTTTTCCGGTTTCTGGGTACGGTAATTAATTGTTTCCGGTTTGGTTACTTCACCGTAAGACCACTGAAGAATTTCTTCAGGCGAAGCGACTCGAAGTTTTAGTGCACCAAACTCCATGCCAATTTTCTCAACGAGGCAAGCGTATGCTCGCGACGCCGAGTTGTTAGAAAGCTTGAGCACCCCGCCCTCTATGCACCTTTAATAGCTTAGAGGGCGGGGTACGTCTTTGTTACCATGCTCGCTATGCTAACGCTTGCTGCGTGTGGACATATTCTTATATTTCCTTTAATTCTATATTTAGTCCCAACCCCTTAATTTCCGATAGTAATACCTTAAATGATTCAGGCAGATGGGGTGCTCTAATTTCTTCTCCCTCCACTATTGCTTCGTATGTTTTGGCGCGTCCCTGAACGTCATCCGACTTAATCGTCAGCATTTCCTGCAATGTGTGCGCAGCACCATAACCTTCCAGTGCCCAAACCTCCATTTCTCCGAATCTTTGGCCGCCGAACTGCGCTTTGCCACCGAGTGGCTGTTGGGTAATGAGCGAATACGGTCCGATTGAACGCATATGTATTTTGTCTTCAACCATATGCATCAGCTTCATAAAGTAGATGACTCCGACGGTGGTTTTTTGGTGGAACTTTTCGCCGGTGCGGCCGTCGTAAACATAAATTTTTCCATCTTCCGGCAATCCGGCCAGCTTTAATTCTTTCTTTATCATTTCTTCCGTCGCGCCACCCATTGCCGGTACCGCGGCTTTGTAGCCAAGCTTTGATACCGCCCAGCCAAGATGCGTTTCTAAAACTTGGCCGATATTCATGCGTGAGATTATGCCAAGCGGCGACAAAATCATATCAACACGCTTGCCGTCAGGCAGGTATGGCATGTCCTCTTCCGGCAATATCATTGAAATAACACCTTTATTACCGTGTCTGCCGGCTAACTTATCTCCTACCTGGACTTTTCTCATTTGTGCGACTGACACTTGAATGGTTTTGATAACCCCAGCCGGTAATTTATCGCCTTGATCTCTAGAAAATATATGTACGTCGACAACGCGTCCAACCTTGCCGTAGTCTAACGTTAGTGACGTATCTTTTACGTCTTGTGATTTTTCGCCGAATATTGCCCGCAACAATCTTTCTTCCGCAGTCAGATCACTTTCGCCTTTCGGTGATATTTTACCGACCAGAATATCTTGTGAACGGACTTCAGCGCCAATGCGTACAATACCGTCGGGATCCAAATTTTTAAGTTTTTCTTCCGAACGATTGGGGATATCATAAGTCGTGATTTCCGGACCGAGCTTGGTTTCTCGCACGTCTATGGAATAATCTTCAATGTGGATTGACGTGAAAAGATCTTCTCTCACCAGCTTTTCTGAAAGCACTACCGCGTCTTCAAAATTGGCCCCCTCAAATGACATAAAGGCGACGAGTAAATTGCGGCCCAAAGCCAATTCACCGTTTTTGGTCGCTGGCCCGTCAGCCAGAACATCGCCCTTTTTTATTTTTTGTCCCGATGATACTATTGGTCGTTGATTGATAGCCGTAAAACTGTTGGATTTGTTAAATTTCAGCAGGTCATATCTTATTTTTTCTCCTTTGATGGTTTTTATTGTAATACTGGAACTGTCCACTTCCTCGATTACGCCCGACTCGTTCGCGATTAGCATCATGCCCGAATCTCTGGCGACCTTATCTTCCAATCCGGTGCCGATAATCGGTTCTTCCGGAGAGATAATTGGTACGGCCTGGCGCTGCATATTTGAACCCATCAGGGCGCGGTTAGCATCGTCATTTTCAAGAAAAGGAATTAAAGAGGTCGCAACTGAAAAAGGCTGTTTGGGAGAAACATCTATGTAATCTATTTTGTCCGGCGTAACTAAATCCGGTTCGCCTTTGACTCTGGCAGGAATCTTGGATTCCATGAATCTACCATTGTCATCCAATTGAGCGCCGGCATGAGCAACAATATATCTTTCTTCTTCAGTGGCGTCCAAATAATCAATTTGTTCAGTTGCTTTTCCTTTTGTCACCTTTCTATAAGGAGAGAGTATGAATCCGAGCGACGATACTTTTGCGTGTAGTGACAGATGTCCAACCAGTCCGATATTCGGACCTTCCGGAGTTTGGATGGGGCAGATTCTTCCATAATGGGATGGATGCACATCGCGTACTTCAAAGCTTGCTCTTTCTCTTGTAAGCCCGCCCGGTCCGAGAGCCGACAGCCGGCGTTTGTGTTCAAGCTCGGCAAGCGGATTAACTTGATCCATAAATTGCGAAAGCTGGCCGGACGAAAAAAATTCCTTAACGGCAGCGACAAATGGACGAGAATTAATAAGTTGGCCCGGAACGATGGCATCTATATCTAGCGTGCTCATGCGATCCTTGATGATTCTTTCCATTCTGGCAAAAGACAATCTCAATTTGTCTTGCAGTAATTCCCCGAGAGTTTTGACGCGGCGGTTGCCCAAATGGTCAATGTTGTCCGGTTGAGCCGAAGGATCGTTGTTCAGCCGGATAATTTCGCGCATTACATCTATAATGTCTTCTACTTTTAATATCCTGTTTTTTTCGTCTAAAGTATAATTCTTTTGGAAGCGTTGATTCATGCGGTAGCGTCCTACACGTGAAAGATCGTATCGTGAAAAATTGAAAAACATGTTGTTTATCATCTGTCGTGCGTTATCAACGGTAGCCGGGTCGCCCGGGCGGATACGTTTGTACATCTCAATCAATCCTTCATCCTGACTGCTTGCGGCATCGGCAACGATGGTAGAAATGACATATTTCATTTCCGAATTTGTATCTACATCCTCAAACAGTTTTTTAATTTCCTCATCTTTACCTACGCCGAAAGCCCTCAAAACAGAGGTTGCTGGAATTTTTCTTTTCCGGTCAATCCTGACGGACATGACGCCGCTTGATTCGGTTTCAAACTCAAGCCAAGCGCCACGCGAAGGAATGATTTTAGCGCCAAAAAGCCGTTTGAAACGGCTTGAACGAGACAATGAAAAGAATGCGCCCGGGCTTCTAATAAGTTGTGAAATCACAACTCGCTCTACCCCGTTAATTACAAATGTGCCGCGCGGAGTGATTACTGGGAAGTCGGCAAGATAAATTTCCTGCTCGTCAGTCTTGCCGGTTTTTTTGTTTTTAAGAGAAATTTTTACGCGGAGCGGTGCTTCATAAGTTATATTTTTTTCTCTGGCAATGCGTTCGCTGAACTTCGGTTCTTCCAATCTAAAATCCAAAAATCTTAATTCCAATTCCTTACTGGTCCAGTCTTCAATGGGGGAGATGTCATTCAACAACTCTTTTAATCCCACATCCAAAAACCATTGATAGGAATCAAGCTGGACCTGAACCAAGTTTGGCGGTTCAAAAGTATCGGGGGCGTATTTTGAGAGAATCTTCCGCATGGGCGTAGCGTGCGAACACAAAAACACCTTAACCCCGCTTAGCGGGGGCGAACAAAAAATTACCCTCTTTAATTTTGCGAGATATCAGTTTCCACCCTTTAGATATACAAATCTAGTAACTAGTAACTAGATAACCGGTAACTAGTAATTGGCGGCTAGGTTTGTAGACCCGCAATGAAGGCGGAAGCTATTTTATAGGAAGTGCTGTCTTGCCCCAAATTTCCCTTAATTTTAAATGATTTTAAAGATGATGTGTCAATCTTATTCCTTTCCAAAAGCTTGTCAAGACCAGTTATCAACATATCACTTAAATCATGATAATACTTTGTACTTTGTAAGTCAAGGGTTCTCCCGTTTTTTACGAGTTTTAATGTTACATCCGATTGGATAAGAATAATTTGCAAAACTATCCCGGTCATAAATTATGAAAGTAAAAATAGCACGAAATTTGCTTTTTGCAAAAAACTCGCCATAGCAGCGAGATTTGTTAATTCAGCATCTGTAGTTGTTTGATAACAGCAAAAGAACATTAGTGAAACTTTTTTTAGGTGTCGGGGCCACATCTTGCGGATTGGCCAGGACGATTTTCTTGCCAGCCATAAATGCCATGCCGAAATCAAATAATGAACCTTCTGATGCCATACTCCACCAGATATGAACCTTATCAGCCCATTTTATTTTCTTCCTATTGTCTTTGCATATTCTCAAACCAGTCGTGTCGGTCTGGTCCGTATCGCGAGCCGGCCAATAAACATTGTGCCCATCCTTTTCCAGGTTTTCCACGTACTTTCTCATTTTTTCCTGTTCCTGCTTAAAATCATCGTCTGGCTGGTCACTTCTTTTTTCCTAACCGGACAAATCAAAAATATTTTCATGGCACACTCCATTTTCAAGTTGCAGATTTAACCTTATCATACCCAAATAACCCAAGCCGTCAATGTTTAACAGTCCCAATAAGATACTATGGCGGAGCTTCGACTAAATCCGGGCTAGCAAATGCCCCATTTGCTTTTTGTCCTTAGTTTTTCTAAAATTAAACCAGTGAGAAGAAAGCTCAAAAAGCCGAAGAAGGTGGTAAAAAAGTCTGTGGAGGTCCAAGAGGTTTTGGGATTGTCGCAGGAGACCAAAAACGGTATCTGGGGAGTGGCATCTTTGGGCCTGGCCGTGGTAAGCATGCTGGCATTTTTCGGCAAGGCAGGCCAAGTTGGCGAGCTTTTTGCGTCTGTCGCAAGGTCGCTATTCGGCTGGGGTATTTTTCTGGTGCCGTTGGGTCTAACATTGCTCGGCATAGCATTTCTCAAATCAATTTCCCGGAAGATTTATACAAGCGCGATTGTTGGTACAGCGCTTTTTGTTTTGGGATTTTTGGCAGTTTTCCACATTTTGGGTAATGGCGACCTATCTCTTCGCTTGCATCAGGGCGGCTACCTTGGTTTGATAATCGGTCTTCCTATGTTAAGGGCGGTTGGCTTCACTTCTTCTTTTGTTATTCTAGTTGTTCTTCTTTTTGTGTCTGTCTTGATCGCGCTCAACATTTCGGTCCATAAATTAATATTGCGCAAAAAAGAAGATATCGAAAGCGAGGAAGAAACGCCGATTTTGAAAGACAATGTTGTAATAAAGCGTGGCATGCAGATTGTTGATATCAAAGCCGAGGAAGCGGCCGCCGCCGCAAAAGCCAAGGCTCAAGCAGCCATGCCTAAAGTGCAAGCCGCTATTAAACTCAATGACGAAGAGCGTGAATTTGTTATAAAAGCATCGAAGACCGGTAAATGGACACTACCGCCTATTGAAATTTTGAATTCCGACAAAGATCAGCCCAGATCCGGCGATATCAACGCCAATGTGACGATAATAAAACGCACGCTTTCCAACTTCGGCATTGATGTAGAAATGGGCGAGGTGTCCATAGGACCGGCGGTTACTCAGTTTACTTTGCGTCCGGCAGTAGGCGTCAAACTCGCCAAGATAACGACATTAAGAAGCGACCTTGAACTGGCTTTAGCGGCGCATCCCATCCGCATTGAAGCGCCGATTCCCGGCAAGGCGCTTGTTGGCATTGAAGTACCCAACAAAAAATCTGCAATTGTTGGTTTGCGAGATATGTTTGAATCAGAGGAGTTCAAAAAAGGCCGCTACCTGCTGCCAATTTCTATCGGACGTGACGTGGCTGGATTTCCAGTTTTTGCCGGGCTTGAAAAAATGCCCCATCTTTTGATTGCCGGGGCTACCGGTACCGGCAAATCGGTTGCCATAAATACGCTTTTACTCTCGCTTTTATACAAGCATTCACCGGATATTTTGAAGTTTATAATGGTTGATCCAAAGCGTGTGGAACTTTCGCTTTATAACGGTATTCCTCATCTTGTAACCCCCGTGATTACCGATGGCAAGAAGGTGGTTAACGCTTTGCGCTGGGCGGTGAGGGAAATGGAGAAGCGCTATGAGCGGCTGTCGTCTTCCGGTTCGCGAGACATCAATTCTTTTAATATTAAACAGGCGGCCGCCAAAGATGACCTGATGCCGTTCATCGTTATTGTTATTGATGAACTGGCCGATCTCATGGCGGCGCACGGCCGCGATGTTGAAGCAGCAATTGTACGCCTTGCCCAAATGGCCCGTGCCGTTGGTATTCATTTGGTTGTTTCTACCCAGCGTCCATCAGTTGAAGTCATTACGGGTTTGATCAAGGCAAATATCACTTCCCGCGTGGCTTTGCAGGTTGCTTCCCAAGTTGACTCGCGCACGATACTTGATATGTCGGGGGCGGAAAAATTGCTTGGTAATGGCGACATGCTCTATCTTGCCGGCGATGTGTCCAAGCCACGACGTATCCAGGGCTCATTTGTCAGCGAAAAAGAGGTAAAAGATGTAGTCAAATTCGTTAAACAGCAAGCGGAACAGCTGGAGGGAGCGGAGGGCGAGGAAGAAAAAGGCGGCCTGGAAATGGATATAAATGAAGCGGTATCTGGCGCGACTTTGGCCGGTGGGGAGGACGATATGGGCGACACTCTGTTCAATGATGCCAAAGAAGTGGTAGCTCAAGCCGGTAAGGCCTCGGCATCTTTGCTCCAGCGCCGTCTCCGTGTGGGATATGCGCGCGCGGCTCGATTATTAGACCTCCTTGAAGAAGCTGGTATCATCGGTCCCGGTGAAGGCGCCAAGCCACGCGAAGTTTATATTGGCAAGGGCGGCGGAGTACCACCAATTGATAATTATATTGATGACGGCACGGTGGCAGAGGTTGTAAGTTCCGATTCCAAATTAGATGATAAGATTGCAACGGAGGAATGATAGGGCTTGATTTGAATTCGGAGGTTGCTATACTCAAAAAATAAATAATTATTATTAAGCTGTTGATCGGGAGGACGACAGCAATTTTTATGGTAAAAGAAAAAAACAAAAAGGAGGAGAAACAGAGTAAAACAGACCTAAGCAACAGAAGCGTTGATTTAGCAATTAAAGAAATACAGGAAAAATACGGGGACGGGTCAATTATGAAGCTAGGGGATGCGCGGAAGGTTGATGTGGATGTGATACCGACCGGCTCAATCTCGCTGGACTTGGCGCTTGGTGTCGGCGGGATTCCGCGCGGACGCGTTGTTGAAGTGTATGGGCCCGAATCAAGCGGCAAGACCACATTGGCTTTGCATCTCGTCTCGGAAGTCCAAAAAATGGGCGGGGTTGCGGCTTATGTTGATGCCGAGCACGCGCTTGACCCGGATTATGCCAAAAAAATTGGCGTGCGAATTAACGACCTTTTGATTTCCCAGCCGGATACCGGCGAGCAGGCGCTTGAGATTGTGGAAACGCTTGTCCGTTCCGGCGGTGTACATCTTGTCGTGGTGGATTCGGTTGCGGCGCTTACGCCGCGCGCCGAGATTGAGGGCGAGATGGACCAGCAGCATATGGGTCTGCAGGCGCGTCTGATGTCCCATGCATTGCGCAAACTGACTGCCGTGGTGGCCAAGACAAATACAACCGTTTTATTCATAAACCAAATCAGGCAAAAAATCGGAATTATGTTCGGAAACCCGGAAACGACAACCGGGGGATTGGCATTAAAGTTTTATTCTTCGGTCAGGATTGAAATCCGCCGCGCGGCGCAGATACAATCAGCCGAGAAGATTATCGGCAACCGCGTTAAGGTCAAAATTGTTAAAAACAAAGTAGCCGCGCCGTTTCGTGTTGCCGAGTTTGACATATTATACAATGAAGGCATCTCGCGTCATGCCGACCTGATTAATACCGGTGTAGTGCTTGGCGTAGTCGCCAAAGCCGGCGCTTGGTATAACTTTGGCGAACAACGTCTCGGCCAAGGCATTGACGGCGCCCGATTATTCCTCAAAGAAAACCCCAAATTTGAGAAGGAGATATTAACTGCTGTCAAAAAAGCTGCCAGCGTGAAAGAGACGTAGTTGATAATTGAAATTGACATCGTTAGGGCATTTTGTTATACTTTCAGTAACGGTAGGATAGCTCTATACATTACGGGCTAAATCTGCGTGTCAACAAAAAGGACTCTTGAAAGAGAGCCCTTTTTGTTTTAGGGTGACCGCGTGGATCCGGGCTCGTAGTTTATGGAGTAAAATTCTGCCGTCGACACGCAGAGAAGCGGATGCAAGTTCCGCCGGGTCCACAACAAAACTCCGAGCAATCGCTCGGAGTTTTGTTGTTAGGGTAGGGGGGAAAAATTGATTGTTACCATGCAGCCGCATCTAAATAATCAAAATTGTGGATAACTAATTTGCAAAAAAA
>JACPNJ010000001.1 GCA_016185545.1 Candidatus Yanofskyibacteriota bacterium | reverse complement strand
CCCATCCCATGTCTTTTCTCCTTGGTTAATTTGCCACCATTGTTTCACGAATATTATCAGCGAGAATCACATCCGTTGTCAAAACTGTTTTGGGTTTTTTTGGGGGGGCAATAAGTGGTGGATGCCAAGCAAATCCTTGCCAGGGGTAGTAGGCAATGCGGTCAAAAGCGTAATCGACAGAATCAAGTTGCCCACGTTCCTCCAGAACTTGGGCAAAGGGAGTGGGAATTTTTGGGTCAGACCATTGGGGGGGAGTCGTCTGGGCAGTATCTTGGGCGCTCAGTCCGCTAAGACCGAACAGCAACAGGATTAGGATAGGCAGGAGCTTTGTCTTGAGCTGCTGAAGCAGTGAGCAAAGTACCGTGTTTTGACAGATGCTATGCTGTTTGTTAGTATTACATACAGTTTCAGCCTGTTGTTCAGCTAGTTGAATTTCAAGGAGAGATTGAGCATCCCCTTCCATGTCCCAGGGCCATGGCAATTCAGGGGAATCATGGCCGAGCCACTTCTCCCAGGATGGTGGCAGATCTTTAGTGACCGCGCCATGGGCAGATTTCGAAGGTTCACTCTTATTGGAATGAATTGCACGAATGGCACGGACGTTGCTGAACAGAATCAGCAGTCGGCCCAACCTTGACGGAATTTTTGCCGCTGCCCTAAAGAGAGTGTGCCCCAACCGAGATGTTGGGAACGCGTCGGGTGATACTCGCATGACAGTTGCTCCTTTGCGGGTGTTACCCTCTCGCGTTTGAAGCGAGAGGCCAGGGTAGTTTTAGCTACCCTGGTTTTTTCGTTGGTGAAGGACGCACCAGCGCCGTGCGGGCGCACCTTCAGCCCGCGGAGCCCTTCACGCAGCCCACGCGCCGGAGCCGGGTGCGATTACTTGCCGGTGTGCATTGGGGACGAAGAACAAGCGAATGAAATCTTGGTGCAGATTCAGTGATTTTTCAAAGCCAGCAAATGCTGGCTTTTTCTTGGCTTAAATAAGTCCCTATGTATGCAACAATTTACATAACTTGTTCATAATGCTAGCCTTATGCAAGTTCTTATCCTCCGCGGAGCTAGTGGCCTTCCACCGTTCTCTACTCTCCGACTGCGTGAGAACACACAAGAAATCCAACCTTTTCGCTTACGTGTTCTCAAGTTGCAGGTGGAGAGCAGATGAACGGTGGAGGTGGTTATGTTATGTATTCCCCAGCTTATAGGTAACGGTGCTAATTTCTTTCGCTGGAATCTGGATATTCGCTCAATTTATGTTAACCTTTTGCATTTGGCAGAAGGTGTGGCAAAGACAAAGCTGATTTTCTCTAGTAGACACCTTGCGGACATTGACGTCATAGTTCCCGACGAGAACTATCTGCAAGAGATGCTTGCGCGGCTGGCCCATCTGGGCAGACTGAACGAAGCTTTCGTAGCCGTCACGCTGGTGCTTCACCAAAAGCACAGCAGGTCCGGCAAAGTAGATCATAGGCTCTGGGCGTTGCTTCGGAGGTTGGCTGAGCTTGAGATGAAAACCAACACCTACGAGGCTCTATCCCGTTTGGAGCGAAGCTCATTCAATCCTGAACTAATGGAGGAATGGTCGAGGCGTGCATCTTGGGCACCGCCTTGGGTGGAAGATTATTTGAAGCGTCGCAAGGCTGAGACTGGCCGTCAGTGGATACTATCCGAGAGAACAATCGCCAAAATAAACAAAGAGCAGCAGTATCGTTATGAATTGCTACTCCTGATACTCGACCAGGCCCAGACTGATGAGAGTCGATGCCAAGCCATCAAATCATGGATTGGACATCGACAGATATCCAACACCTGAGCCTCTGACGCTCACCCTCTTCTCCTGATAAAGGAGAGGAGGGATTTTTGAAACTGCTACGCAGACGGCTGACTTGTAGGTTTAAGTAAACTCTGCCAGAGTTTACCAACGCATTCTAATGCGAGGGCAACTACGGTCCACTCCACAACCCAGGCGATCTGGGTCTGTGGTTTTTGGGCAGCTGGCCGGCTTTCTTGGCAGAATGTGATTCCTTCTTGATTTCTACAACTTTAAGATGGTCTCGTTCTGCTATGGCTAGCATCTCCTTAACCTGGCTATCAATAGAAATAACTTGCTGTTCCTCGGATTCGGTCGACTTCCGAGCGTAGAGACAGTAAGTAACCTTTACTGGGGCTTGTATTTCTTTGACCATGGCCCCAACTGGCGCTTGCGTTTGGTTAGTCATACATCAATAGATGACGCCAACCCGCAAGGGAGTCCAGGAGGGGTAGTTGATAACTTAAAACCACCATTGCTGGTGGTATTTTTGAGTTTATTCACTACGCGGCCTATCTATAAAATAAATATTACATCCAGGCCTTGCTGATTTTATGGCTTGGCTTAATACGTTTAATTCCTTTAAAAGATTCGGCTCTATTGGTCTGAGTATTTCCGAAACAGATGCCCAAATATAATTAGCATCTTCATTTGCATCCACTAAAAGTTTATTAGGGGATAAAAATGAAAAAAATCCATCATTTTTTCCATAAATCCTCCAGTGGTATCTGGAAAAACTGCCACTGCCAAGTTCCCCATCGCCAGATACCCATTCTCTTGTAAAAACTGGCTCGGAGTTGGGGTAAAAAGATACTATGGCATCCCTGATTTTTTTGAAGGCAGATTTGTATTCTTTTTTGATTTGTTCTTCCCGTACATTCTTTGGAAACTCAACAGTTGTGGGTGCGCTTTCCCTTTTAAAACCACCATCACTTTTAATTAATAAGTCGTCCGCTACAGCTATGGCACCCGATGAACTCTCATCCTTCATTTGATGTAATGAATTTAGCACTATTCTAAGGGCGTCATTTAAGGATCCCGGAGATTTTGATGTTTTGTTCTTGCTCAATGCATCCAATACTATTTTGCGAGTTTCGTCTACAGATTCTGGAGATTCTAGTGCTTGCATACTTAATACCAGTTCAAGGGCATTATTCATATATTCTTGAGGTTGAAGTTGGCATTGATTTCTTCTTTTCATATAAATTAAAAAAGGAATACCGACTAACAGTACCATGCCTATCGGGCTAAAGATTAAACTGAATATAAGCTCATATGTGGTCATAAAATCCTCCTTATTTATCTCATTTTTTTAAAGATCGGCTTGCCGGGACTTTTGGCGTTTCCCGACATCAAATATAGGTTAGCACGAGACATTGTAGTTTGTCAAGCTTTCGACAAACTAAATTAAAAAGCCAGATTAATATCTGGCCAATAATGTATTGCTTTTTAACTGGTTAATAATTTCATCTGATTATCTGTGAGTCTACCGCCTTGTTCTTTTTCCAGTATAGATTTCAAAGCGCTTACCCTGCTCACTTTTTTGGCGACTATCGTGGAAAAAATATCAATAAGATCATCAATTCTTTCCATCAAGAAGAACTTGCCCTGGGTGATTTGAGCGATTTCTTTAAAAGCACTCGCGAGTATTTCACCGTTGTGTGTAGCTACTGTATAAATCGGGACTCCTTTTTTGTTTAATTGTTCTGCAACTTTTCTGAAGTTTTCTAGTGGTTGGGGATGGAGGTCTCTATGATAATAAAAACCTGGTATACCGAATGAATCTACAAACCCATGAGGTTCGGAATCGCCCAACAAAATACCAAAATTAATGTCGGTGTCCAAAGCTGTTTTTAGGGCCACCTCTACGGCCTCGGGTGGATCCCCGCCTCCTATGCATCGTATTCTACTAAGAAAGGCTTCAATCTGTTGCAAGCTCTCACCTTTCTTTAGTGTTTCAATAATTAAATTTCCATCGTCATAATCCCTATAAGCGATAAATGAAATGAGTAATCCTGGAATAAGTTCTTGAAGTCTTCGGTGAAGTTTTCTAATGTTCTTTTGTGTATTTTCCCAATATGTTCCCATTGATTCAGTGGCATCAAATATAAGCCCTAGATGAGGACCCTTGATCTGATTAATTTGTCTATCTCTTAAACTAAGCCTATTTCTAACCGAAGAAAGTTTGTTTTTTTCTTCTTGAGTCAATCGGGTCAGTGATTTTCCATTACCGTCAGTGAACTTTGCCAGCGCTTCAGACATTTTTGCCTCCTTTTTGTTATTTCAATCCTAATTCTTTGTCGTAGATTTCTTTTAGATGCGGTTTTGATAAAGTCGCGTAAGCAGTTATAACTTTTTGTGTTAAAAATTCAAAATATTTGTCGCCCGGATGGGTGTCGGGATGAATTTTTTTAACAATGCCTCTATAAGCGGTTTTTACTTCCCCATTCAGATTTTTATTCGGTTGGAGGCCTAGAAAATCGTAAAAAGAAACCCTTCTATCTATTGCTCTTAAAACATCCTCCACTACCAGTAACTCATCAATTATTTCCATAATGTTGGCCTTAGTATCTAAAAACGTGGCTCTACCATCTAGATATAAGTTTATGGTTTCCTTCCCTTGCTTACGCAATGTAATTACAATCTCAAAAGTATTACTATCACATTTTGGAATAAGCAGACCGCTCAGTACCCTTATTTCGTTGTAAATATCTTGGATAATTTTTTTCTCTTCTTCTTTTAATTCATAAGTGTTTTTGGGAATTTCTTTAGATTCCGGAGGTTCTGGCGGTTTTGGGGAAACTTCTTTTAGCTCCGGGTGTTCTGTAAAAGAAGACTCAGTTGTAGTTTTAACTGTTGGACTATGCGGCCGATGTGGCAGTCTATGGGGAGGGTAATAAGGTTCTCCTTTTGATCGCCTTTTTCTAATAATTATCCACGTTAAAAAACAAGCAAAAACAAGAACAATCCATGCGAGGTGATTTGAGCCGACTAATAGATAGTTATAGCCCATAATGAATATACCTCCTTTTTGTAAAAGTAACTATTGCCCAGGCATTACCAAGCGTTAAATATAGGTTAACATAGAATAATTCAACCTGTCAAGATTCAAAATGGGGCGCACTTCAGCTGTGTTTCTTTTGTCTTATTTACAGTTTTGGAATACTAAAAATGGTACACAGAATTATGCCCTTGTTGTGTACCATTTGTACCATTTTGTTAAAAAGCCCAAATATTTTGATAGTTCTATTTTCAAAATGAGGCACTAGGATGTCTCCGACACCCCCCGTTTTGTGTCTCAAATTGTCTCATTTCTAAAAATGTTACATATACTCAAAACTCCAAAAAAGTGTAACATTTGTAACATTTTTGAAATACTAGCCCCGACCGAGAGGGTTGAATACGACCTCTGGAAAATAGTCCAAGAAACCCTTATACTGCTTATATATGGTAAATCCGAGACCATGCAAGGGGACCAGAAAGGAAATTGCAAGTCAGAGCTCGCCGCCTCGCTTCGCTCGGCGGCTATATGCCATATATAGACGAGGATAGGATGAACAATAAAATAGGAAAGTCGAACATAAAAAATTCATGGGGATCTTGGTGTAATGGCAACACACTTCTCTGTGGCAGAAGGGTCAGGGGTTCGAATCCCCTAGATCCCCCCAAAAAATGTACGCAAGGTAATTAATAAAATCTCGCGCTTTAATGGCGCGTGTTTTTATTGTAATATTAAATCGTTATGACTCATCTTGAAATCCGCGAAAAATTTTTAAAATTTTTCGAAGAGAGGGGACATAAGATTGTGCCCTCAAGCTCGTTTTTACCGAATGATCCGTCGGTGCTTTTTACGACGGCAGGCATGCAGCAATTCAAGCCATATTACACCGGGGAAGCCGACCCGATAAAAGATTTTGGTTCGCTCAATGCCGTTTCGATCCAAAAATCAATGCGCACGTCGGACATTGACGAGGTAGGGGACGAATCGCATCTTACATTCTTTGAAATGCTCGGTAATTTCTCATTTGGCAATTATTGGAAAAAAGAGGCAATTCAATATGGATACGATTTCATAATCAAAGAGTTGGGCGTGCCGATTGATAGAATTAAAATATCGGTATTTAAGGGAGATGAGCAAGTGCCAGCTGATTTGGAATCTCTTGAAATTTGGCGTTCGCTTGGCATTACAGATGAAAAAATAATTTTCGGTGAAAGGGGTGATAATTTTTGGGGGCCAACCGGAAATCGCGGGCCCTGCGGTCCAACAACGGAAATTTATATTGATGGCCTGGAAGTATGGAACATTGTTTTCAATGAGTATTTTTGTGATTCCGACTACGCCAAGGCTTCGTCGGACGAGGGAAGAAAACATTTTTTACCACTGGCTAAAAGGGGGATAGATACCGGCATGGGCCTAGAGCGGCTGACAATGATTTTGCAAAAAAAGTCCAGCGTTTTTGAAACTGATTTATTTGTGCCGATTATTGAAGAAATAAGAGGCAAGAATCTTTATGATTTAGAAAAAAACACATATGCGGAACGAATAATCGCCGATCACTTGCGGGCTGCAATTTTCTTGATTGCTGATGGGGTTTTGCCGTCAAACGTAACACAGGGATACGTATTACGCCGGCTTCTTCGTCGGGCAATCCGTTATGTCACTTTACTTAAACTGCCGAATGATATTTATCAAAGAGTAGCGCACGTTATAGCCCATGATATTTATGACATGACCTATCCGGAATTAACCGAAAAACAAAAAGAAATTTTGGAAGTGATAGAAAAAGAAAAAAATAAATTTGAAAAAACACTGGTAGGAGCGCGTAAGGGATTTAAACAGCGCGGCAAAAAGCCGCTTTCAGGCAAAGAAGCATTTGATTTTTACCAAAGTTGGGGATTGCCAATTGAACAAATAAAAGAACTGGCAATAGAACTAGAAGTGCCCGCAGAACAGGATTTTGAAAAAAATTTTGAAAATGCCCGAAAAGAACATCTGGCAATTTCTGCCCACGGAGCGGAAAAAAAATTCGGCGGGCATGGATTGATATTGGATACCGGTGAATTAAAAGCGGGCAATGAGGAGGAACTTGCTAGAGTTACGCGCCTGCATACCGCAACTCATCTTTTACACGCCTCATTACGCAAAATATTAGGCGAGGAGGTGCATCAGGCCGGCTCGGACATAACGGCCGAGAGATTAAGATTTGATTTCACATTTCCGCGTAAAATGACAACCGAAGAAATTAAAAAAGTTGAAGAACTGGTCAATGAAACCATCACACAAAATTTGCCGGTTACCATGCAAGAAATGCCCTACGAAGAAGCAATTAAAAAAGGCGCTCTGGCCTTTTTCAAACTAAAATATCCGCCAATTGTAAAAGTTTATACCGTTGGTCCGAATGACGCGCCCTTCAGCCGTGAACTCTGCGGCGGTCCGCATGTAACTAACACGGGCGTAATCGGCAATTTCAAAATCGTAAAAGAAGAATCTATTTCCGCGGGCACCCGCAGAATTAGAGCGATAGTGGAATGATTTTTAGTGATTAAGCAGTTTTGATTCCAAGAAAATGACTCTTTTTTCCAACGCTTCAAACTCCTCAACATCAACTTTTCTTTTTAGGGAATTTTCATAAATTCTACATCAGACTTTACTATTTCCAAATTTACCGCCAGATTACCAATCATCTCCGTGTGTTGATCGAGGGTTCTTTCAACCCTATCCATCCTTGTGTTCAAACCACTCACGCCCTCAGCTACCAAGGTCACTTTTTCATCCACATGTTCCATTAAAGCTCCCAACCGAGCTATTTCCGAAATTTTATTTGATTTTTGTTTTTTTAGTTTAGACATTTCTTTAATTGTTATTCTTTTTGGTTTAACCCGTCAACCCCGCACGAGATAGCCCTAGCGGGTTTGTAAATCAAAAATATTATTTAATAAAGCTGGGGTGGTAACTGCGAGTCTTACTTATGTATTATTATTACTATCTCGTTCGGGGTCAACTATTGACAGAAATTAACATCTTTGATAAACTAGAACCGCGAGTTGGAGAACCTTGAAAATTAGGCAAAATAAAGTATTTTTTGGAGGTACTGGAATGAATATCGAAATTGCGACCCGACAACCCTCAAATCTTCCCACGGTAATGGCCGAGGATAAATTTATTGAGAATAGTGCGAAAGAAAAACTTCTGTTTGAGATAAACGGACTGGCAGAAAAGAATCTAGCCGCCAGAAGATTGGAGGAATTACGATTGCTTCAAAAGAGATTTCTAAAAACTTACCTTATTCTTTCATTCAAGTTTTTTGGTTTTGACTTTAAGAAAGTCCAGGGATTCCCAAAAGATAAACGTCTGGATTTAGCCAAACTTATATTAAAACGGGTTAAAGGAAAAAATAGCCGCTACCTTATTTTGGTATTTTACCTTATCCCAGTGTTTGGGTGGGTAATACTTTTTGCTTTGAAATCGAGAAGGTACATAGATAATTTTAGAAACCTTGGACTACGAGGCGGCTTGGGAGAACATTTCCCACATGACTTGCTAGAAGACATCATGGAGCGCGACGCAGATGGCAATTTCATAATTGAGAAACAACGAGGAGAAGAAATGAAAAAAAAGTATAATTGTAACGGCTGCCTGTACTTCTTTGGTTGTTACTTCTTTGGTTACTACTTCTAAGGAGGAAACCATGGAACAAAAAAACACACCTAGAATTGATCTGGAAGAATTATTGAAAAAAGCCGAACCGTTTATCAAAACAGCGGTTGGAGCTATGGCAATGGGGCGAGCGATCCAAGCCAAACTTGAGTCATTAACTTTTGAAGAACAACTTCTGGCCAGGTACGACCGGCTGACAAGCATGGGACTAACCGAAGAACAGGCAACAGCTACGCTAATGCAAGCCATTGATAACATAGTGGTAAAGGGTAAAAACAAAAACCAAGGAGGAGACAACCATGAATAATCTGGCGAAAAGAGAAACTTGGGCTGTCTCATTTCCGCGAAACCGGTGGACGGGTTTGGTTAAAACCGGAGCATTGATCGCCGGCGGATATGTGGCATTGAAAATCACATTCGGACTGCTTGGCTTTGCTTGGACGATTGCTTCTTGGCTTTTCTGGCCCGTAACAATCATTGGATTGGCCTATTTTGCTGGTAAAAAGTATTTAGGGAGGTAGTCGTGACCAACGAAATTGCAATGGCGCAAGACCAGAACCCAACTGCAACCAACGGGCAGTTAATTGAAAATAAGACCATAGAACAATTGCTTATTAAAATTAGTGAGATGAGACGTAATAACTTAACAGCAAAGCAACAGCAGAATTTGAAAAAACTTATAAGAAGAGTAACAGAGAGCTTTGGACAGTTAACTTGGCAATATTTTGAAATTAATGGTCCACAAATTCAAGAACTTTCTGATCAAGAATTTGAAGCTTTATTCCTACTTGTTTATGAACGGGCTAAAAAAGCATCTGTTTACACGAAAATACTGGATTATATCGTTTGGCTTATCCTTCATAATATTCCAAATACAATTTTTCTTACTAATTCTATACGTAAGATTAGATCCCAGATGGGAAATAGCTTCAATTTAGTAAAAATAGCAAAAATTATACGCGGACATTATAAAACCAAATAAAACCAAGAAAACATAGAGGTAAAGGAGGAAACCATGACAAAATCAGTTTTTGCGATGTCAGAAAGTAACAGATCGTTACCGGTTCCGGTAAAATTTCCGTCAACAACTGACAATGAGCTGAAGGTGATTGCCACAAAGATGCGGCGAAGCCGAGAAACTCTCCAAAGAATTGAGAAATTGGTAAACAAAACCTTTAATCTGCCTTCAAAAAGTGGACACAACTTTCTTAGTAAACTGTTTTACACGGTTATGCCAAATATGATTCTGGATAAACTGCCTGGATTTGTTACCCGTAATTTACCGCCGGAAGAGCTTAACTATATTCATGCTACCGAACAACTGGTACGCGGATATACCAATGACGTACAAGCTGTTATTAAAAAAACCCGCAAAGCTATGGAGGAACTAAACGGGACATTGATTCAATTGCGCGCTAATCTTCAGCAAGCCGAAGAAGAAAATTGGGATGCCAAAAGATTGCAGGAACATATAACCCAATTGGCTGGCTTCCAAACAGACGAAGAAGTAAGCGGTTTGCTAAGCGCGGAGTTTGACCGTTATCTTTCTGATGGAGAAAAAGAAATCCGGCGGATAAATCTGTTGGATATCTTAAGGACCATGATCCAGACCGGCGAAAAAAATATGTGCCTACTTGCCAGGTTTGGAAATTCAGAACTCCAGACTTTCCAAAAAGCAGTGATTCAACTGGCTGGTTTCGTTAAGTTCAAAAATGCGGCGATTGTTATGAAAGAGGCCGCCGAAGTAGTAACCGGCACAAATGAATCCGTGTTTATAGCCAGAGACGTTTTAATGGTTACCATTGAGCAGTCAATTCAAGCAATGGAGTCGGGGCTTGAAGCCGTTGCAATTATGCCCAAGTACTTGATTACCGGAACCGATATGCAGGAACTTTTAAAAAGGGGAACTAAACAATTGGGAGATGGTTTAGAAAAAGTAAAAAAGAGCGATCAAAAATTATTTGCTCAAGTCCAGGCCAAAATCGTTACCAAAGAGCTCGCTCCGCCAAAGCCGACTGAACCAGTTATTGATGTAGAAGCCTCGCAAGTAAAAAGTTAGATACAGCATTTCAAACATTTTCAAGCGCCATCCTGGCGCTTTTAATTTTGCAAATTGTTCTTGAACGACCCTCCCCTAAAAGTTGACGCAATATGTTAATTATGCTATTCTAACCACAATCTTGGTCCTTGAAAATTTAGGAGAAAAAATGACTTCTATCATTGGGTTTTTGATGGCTAATTGGCCGTACATCCTGGCTTATCCTTTTGTGGGATACACTTTAGCAAAAATATCAAATAAATTATTCAGCGACGATACGCCAACTAACAAATTGAATCTCTCACGGAAAATCACAAGAACGATATTCTTTCCCTTTAGGGTGCATTCCGACGACTGGAGAAATAACAGAAAGGCAGGTTATTATGATTATCCCTGTCTTGATTTTAGAAACGGTGAGAGAGAAGGAGATAAGATATACGGCAAAACCTTAACTTTATTGTGGCCATTATCATCAATTGCTTACGTGTTTGGATTATTTGAAGCTATTGTTCTTACCGCCATCCAGGGCATTATTGCGGCAACCGAATTTACAATAAATTTACCTGAAAAATCATATTCACTTCTGCAAAGCGGGTCTCGGCAAATAAAACTGCTTGCTCCGGGAAATAATCGTGATATTAAGACAAGCATCAGCCAGATAGAAGAATTTAAAGATGCACATCTGAAATCGGAAAAAAACAAAATAGTCGTCAACCAAATAACGTTGGAAGACCGCCTGCGCGTTATCAACGGAAGTTTGGAAAGCTGGCAAGTTATCGTTAGGAAAAACGCCGATACCGCGGCCAAAATAAATCCTATTATTGAATCTTTGGGCAAAGAAAAAGAAATGCTTACGTCAAAGAAATCCAACCTGTGCCAACTTGAAGAAAAACTAAATGCGGGTGAAAAAAACTTGTCGGAATCTCTGGAAATACTGTGGCGGTGCTTGTCTACAATTCCTCTGGGCGTACCGGTATATACCGACGGCCCACAACTGATAAAAGGTGACTATGTGGCAACGCTGGCGGCTGAAACCATATCCCAAGCCGAAACCGAGATATCCAGAATAAAACAGGAGATTGCGAAATGAAGACTAAAACCCTGGAACCAACGGTAAATGTCGGCACAACGCCCCAACCGCTTAAAATGATTGGCTATGAATCCGGCATGCAGCGACTGCGCGAATTGATTGATTTAATTCATGGCAAAATTGCCCTCGGAAATTCAACGCTGATAGGTAAAAATTTCGGATTTCTTAAGGTTTTGAGTATCACGCTTGAAGCCCAGCGCCAACTGCTCGGTCACTTAAACGACAGCTTGATATATTGTCCGCTTGCCTGGGACGAAACGACTGGTTTTCCATCGCACCCCACGCTAGTTGCCGATTTGCAGAATTACATAGAGATCTTCAAACTGCAGGACGCGGTGTTGGCAACAGTGTTGCGCTCCTTTGCACATTGGGAACTTCTGGTTCAGGAAACAAGCGTCCGCTGTTGCGGTTCCAACTTTAAACTCAAAACGGTTAAAATGGATATAAAATTAAATCACATTTTGAAAACCGCCGATGGCTGGCTGGGACTTAAACAGCTGGTCGGAGTAGAATCGGCTGATTTGAGCCACCAGGAACTGCAAAATTATTTTGACTTCAGACGTCCAAGCAAGGTCATAGACGGCCTGATGATTATATTCAGTAGGGAGTGGCTGTTGCTAGCTAAAAACGGCCAACTGGAAACAAGTGAAGTCAAAACCGAAAAAGCCGAGCTTTTCAATCTGGAAAAATTCCAGAATATAATTGACTCGCTAAATATTCCGTAGAAAAGGGGGGCAACATGGAACAAGAAGGGCTGATAAGGCAGGATGTATTTACTATTGTCGTACAAGAAGCAGAGCAAGAAAAGAGGAAAGAATATTTTTTTGACAGTTATGACAAATGGCATCAGGTACGAGATTTGATGGGACCGAAACATAATCCATCTAATTTTAAAAAGGTCTTTTCTAATGTTGTAAAACGACAAGAAGAAAGAATTGCCGAGCTAGAAGCAACCAACTAAAATCTAATTTAGGCATGATTTAAGGAGGCAAACATGGAGAATCAAACAAGCTTGATAGCGCAAGACCCGCTGACCTTGGCGATACAAGGTGCACAAGAAGCAAAAAAAATAAAACTGGAACAAGAGTCGCAACGAAAAAAAGAAATAAGAGAAAGTGAATTAGCAAAAACAGAGATAGATACGAAGCATATATTAACCTGCTTCCTGATTCGTAAATTTAGCATACGCAGCCACAGAGTTGAGGACATTCTATTAGATAAAAATACCAGATTAAAAGTATCCAAAATAGCCCTCAAGTCCTTAATCTTGAGAAGAGCGGCACTGAGTCTTCACTCGGTCAGTTGTGGAGTAATTATGTTTTTTTCTCTTTGGCTTCTCCTTACTGGGGATAAGCTAACATATCAAGAAGACGTCGACAACATTATTATTATTCAAATTTTCGGAGGAAGTGTTTTGATAGGTGTTATCTTTTTCTATTTTCTTTCTTCTCTTAGGCTAAAACTTCTTAAGAGAATTTCCCTGGGAGATAAGATATTAACATTCAAACGTTTCTTCAAAATAATCAAATGTTTACGTAAAAACATCACCGACCTGGAAACCCAACAAAAACTTATTGAACAAGCCTAAACCGCGAAATACGCGGTTTTATTTTATGCAAACATAGTTTGTGGATATTAAAAATGCTATAATAAAATCGTGGGTTCAACAAAGATAATCTATGTTCTCAAAAACGATGATTTTGATGAGGTTTTTGATTTGTTCAAAAACGCCGAGGCTGAGGAGGTAATTTTTATTTTTCCCAAGGGTTCGCGTTTCACCAAACAAGGACAATATTTTGAAGCAATAAAACAGGAAGCCGACAGCAACGGCTGCAGAATAAGCGTAATGACCGCCGATCCGGTTATAGCTGAATACGCGGCGCAATACGACATAGAGCTTCTGCAAACGCCGGAACCGAGAAAATACAGCCGAGTTTCAGAACCATCCGATACGGAGTTAAACAAACTCGAAAAACCAGAACCGGAAGAAATATCCGAAGTTCAATTAGCCCGGCATCAGTTTGGACCGTCACAAACCGATGTTGAGCTTGCCGCTTTCAAAGCCGAAACACGCAGTCGGATTATTAAAGATATAATAAGACCAGGATCAGAAATTGAGCGGCCAATAAAGGTAAGGGAAGAAAAAGCGCGGCCATTTGAAGTAGAGATAAAAAAAGAGATATCGGAATCACGCAATGTTGGAAACGATATTACGCAGGTTTGGGCTTCAAGAGACCAAGAAAACGGGAAAAAATTCATGGCCGCCGCAAATTTCAAAAAAATCAAATCTTCAAAAATATTCAAAAAAACGCCTTTATTTTTCATTGGCGGCGCGATTATCGTACTGATGCTGATTCTTTATGCAACACTCGGTAACGCACAGGTTATAATCAAACCTCAAAAACAATCGCTGGATTTCCAATTAAAAGTTATGGTTTCAAGCGTAACAATGGCCGCTGACTACGACCTTAATATCATTCCCGGCCAACACTTTGTTTACAAAGACAAAGTGTCAGGCGAATTTCCGGCAACCGGTCAGAAAAACGTGATTCAAAAATCAAGCGGCCAAATAACAATTTATAATAAAAGTTTTACTGAACAGCGTTTGGTGGCAACAACGAGGTTTAAATCACCGGAGGGCCTGATTTTCAGAATTCCGCAAAGCATAATTGTACCTGCAGCCAGTAAAGTCGGCGATACAATAAAAGAGGGCTCGGCCAGTTCTATCATCTATGCCGATAAAGCAGGAACAGAATATAATATCGGTCTGACCACTTTTACCATACCCGGATTTGAGGGTTCACCTAAATATGATCAGTTTTACGCTAAATCAATGGCACCGATGAGCGGCGGGATCATCGGTCCATCTCAAGTAGTAACCGAAGAAGATTTTGCCAAAGCGCAAGAAGAGCTTAGCGATAAACTTAAAGAAAAAATCCTTCGGTCGTTGAAAGATCAAGCAGGAGAATTGAAGATTTTGGATTCCATTACGATAAAAATTGACTTGCCCGCAACTAATGTCAAAACCGGTGAAGCGGCCCAAACACTAAAAATAACTATTGAAGGCACGGCTGATACTTTGGCTTTCCGTGAAACTGACATCTTGGAATTAATAAGTAATTACGTTTCCAAAAAAGGCGATTTAGAATTATTGGAAAAGGATTTAGCTGTTAATTACCTTAATCCTCAAACAGGCGCTGACGGACAAAACTTGGTTTTTGAGATTAGCGTTACCGGCCGAGCGGCTGTTAGGATAGACCAAGAAAAAGTACTTAAAGACATACGGGGAATGAAAGAAAATGCAATACGCAATTATCTTAAAAATATGAAGGAGGTTGAATCCGCCCGTGTCTCTCTTTCGCCGTTCTGGGTTAAAAGCATTCCCAAAGACCAGACAAAGATAAAAATAAGCGTGGAAAAAAACTAAGCGCTTGACACGCAAAAGTGGTTTTGCTAGACTTGAATACAATGGAATAAGGTTAAGATTAGCCTGATTTCCAAGTGAAATCTGGTTTTTTCTTTATTTTCCAATATTTTTCAAGGTTTGAGTGATCAAAAATTAAAAGAAGATGGCGTGGTAATAGATGCTTTACCAGATACGAAATTCAAGGTTAAACTCAATGATGGACGAGAGGTTTTGGCGTATTTAGCCGGCAAAATGAGAATTAATTATATAAAAGTGATAGTCGGCGATAAGGTAACACTGGAATTGAGTCCGGATGGGACGAAGGGCAGGATAATCTTTAGGAGATAGAAAAAGAGTTTCTAGTTGCTAGTTTCTAGTTGCTAGTAAATTTACTAAAAACTAAAAACTAAAAACTAAAAACTAGTTTAGTGAAGGTCAGAGTTTCTGTAAAAAAAATCTGCAATAAATGTAAACTTGTGCGCCGCAAAGGCAAGTTGTATTGCATTTGCAGTAACCCCAAACATAAGCAAAGACAAGGGTAAAACCAGGTATCAGGTATCAGGTGTCAGGTGTCAGATTTTTCTGCAACCTGAGTCTTGTAACCTGTAATCTAAATGTTTGGCCAGAATATCCGGTATAAACATTCCCGACAATAAAAAAATAGAATATTCGCTTAGCTATATCTATGGTATCGGGCCTAGCAATAGCAGGGTAATTTTAAAATCCGCGAATGTTTCTAAAGATAAAAGGACTAAAGAATTGACAACGGAAGAAATTAACCGGATACAAAACATAGTTGACCGCAACTACAAGGTTGAGGGGGATTTGAGACGCGAGGTTTCGGAAAATGTAAAAAGATTGAAAGAGGTTGGCGCATGGCGCGGAACGCGCCATGCGAGACGACTGCCGATTCACGGTCGAACCAAGACAAATTCGCGAACTACGCGAGGTAACGTAAGGAAAACAATGGGTTCGGGTAGAAAATCGTCATCAGAAAAGACATAATATGGGAAAGAAACGTCTAATCACAAGTTCGGAAATAGCATCAGACACTGGAAAAACAGCAGGCGAAATTAGAGTTGCCAAAAAACCGCAAAAAAAACAATTTTTCAAGGGGGCGGTTAATATTTCTTCTTCTTACAACAATACTATAGTTTCAATAACTGACTCCGGTGGAGACGTGTTTGCCCATTCCTCTGCCGGAATACTTGGTTTCAAGGGAGCAAGAAAATCAACGCCTTATGCCGCAACCCTTGTCGGTAAAGATGCCGCGGAAAAAGCTAAAAGGTTTGGTTTGCAAGAAGTAAAAGTTTCAATAAGGGGCATAGGTCCGGGACGTGAAGCCGCGATACGCGGCATAGCCAGCACCGGCATCAATATCACCTCAATCATAGATGCCACGCCAATGCCGCACAACGGAGTCAGACCGGCAAAACCCCGCAGAGTATAAAACTAGGTGATAGTTTTTAGGTGTTAGGTGTTAGAAATAACCTATAACCTATAACCTATAACCTATAACCTAAATTTGGCTCGCTATACTGGTCCAAAAGAAAAAATAGAAAGAAGATTGGGTACGAAGCTTTTCCTAAAAGGCGAGCGTTCATATTCGCCTAAATCAGCCACCGTAAAAAGGATGTATCCGCCGGGCATGCACGGAAAAACATTCAAAGGCCGCCTGTCGGAATACGGCTTACAGCTTCAAGCTAAACAAAAAATTAGAAATACCTACCGTTTAATGGAAAAACAATTCAAGAATTGGGTAAAAGATGCCGTTAAATCAAAACATGAGACGGGAGATATTCTGGTTAAGAAGTTGGAAAGAAGATTAGATAATGTCGTATTCCGTGCAGGATTCGCGCAATCGCGCGACCAGGCCCGCCAGCTAGTCAGCCATGGTCACATTTTGGTAAATGGCAAAAAAAATTCAATTCCGTCTTGCGAGATCAAAATCGGGGATATGATAAAAATCAGGGATGGCAGCCGAAAAACAAAATATTTTTCTGTTTTGATGCCGCAATGGATTAAAAAATATGAATCTCCAAAATGGATTGAATTGGATAAAGACACAATGATCGCTAAAATCAGCGGCACACCCACTATTCAGGAAAGCGGTCTTGAGAGTAAAGACATCCGTTCGTTAATTGAATTTTACTCACGTTAAATAAATGTTCACGCGCAGGCAAGCGAAGCGCAGCCGAGCATGGTAACAGTTATTTACCCCGCCCTCTATGCACTTTAATAGCTTAGAGGGCGGGGTGCTAAATTTGTTACCCAATCGCACTTCGCGATTACGCTTGTCCTCTTGGACAAATTTGCATGATCCAACTACCCACAGAACCCAACGTCGTTTCCAAAGAAGAAAACCACACAGTTTTTGAAATAGGGCCGCTTTATCCCGGTTATGGCACGACCATCGGCAATACTTTGCGGCGAGTTTTAATTTCATCGCTTGAGGGCGCGGCGGTTACTTTTGTCAAAATAAAAGGCGTTGATCATGAATTTTCCGCTATTCCCGGCGTGTTGGAGGATGTAATTGAGATCATCTTAAACCTAAAAAAAATCAGATTTAAAATGTTTAAGGATGAAGCGATCACGTTAATATTAAATGTAAAAGGCGAAAAGGCAGCTACCGCCGGAGATATTAAAATTACATCCGATGTCGAAATTATCAATAAAGATCAGCATATCGCAACCATAAACGACAAGAAAACTGAACTTGAAATGGAAATAACCATTGAAAGAGGCATTGGTTATGTGCCAGCCGAACAAAGACAGAAAGAAAAACTAAATGTCGGTAAAATTGCTATTGACGGCATTTTTACCCCGATCAAAAACGTAAATTTCACGGTTGAAAATATACGAGTCGGACAAAGAACCGATTACAACAAGGTTTTGCTGGACATTGAAACAGATGGCAGTATGAGCCCGGAAGAAGCACTTAAAAAATCTTCACAGATATTAATTGACCACTTTATGATAATCAACAATATTGCAA
Source organism: Candidatus Yanofskyibacteriota bacterium (assembly GCA_016185545.1). Classification (GTDB taxonomy): domain Bacteria; phylum Patescibacteriota; class Minisyncoccia; order 2-02-FULL-40-12; family IGHO2-01-FULL-4-A; genus 2-01-FULL-44-17. The sequence goes on along the minus strand of JACPNJ010000001.1, from coordinate 114,099 downwards.
TACCAAAAGAAGAAATAAGAGCAGAGAAAAAAAATAAAAAAGACAAAAAGAAAAAGGAATAATCCAATCTTATTTCTTAATTCTTTTTCTACATGCGACACGGAAGTAAGTATAGAAAATTTGGACGGGAAACCAAACAACGCAAAGCTCTCTTGAGTGATCTTGCGCTGGCTTTAATTGAAAAAGATAAAATTATTACCACCTTGGCCAAAGCGAAAAGCCTAAGGACCAGCGTAGAAAAACTTATTACAAAAGGAAAAACTAAAAATCTTGCCACCACCCGTCTATTAGCTTCGCAACTGGGAATTAAATACACTAAAAAATTAACCACCGAATTGGCTGAAAGGTTTGCAAACCGTCACGGTGGTTATACCAGAATTATAAATTTACCATCTAGACTAAGCGATGGAGCCAGGATGGCGATAATAGAGTTCGTTGACTAGGTGTTAGATGATAGGTTTTAGGTGTTATAAATTTTAAACCTATAACCTATAACCTATAACCTATAACCTTGACCCACAATATTGATGCGACAAATCAACCCTTGGGACGTTTGGCAAGCAAAATTGCTGTTATTTTGCGCGGCAAAATTAATCCTAACTACAAACCCAACTTAATGCCGCAAGAAAAAGTCATCATAAGCAATATAGGCCAAATTAAATTTACCGGCAAAAAAGTTGAACAGAAAATATATTATCACTACTCCGGCTATCCCGGCGGGATGAAATCTAAAAAATTAAAAAACCTGTTTGAGCAAAACCCTAGGCGCGTATTATGGCTTGCGGTATACAGAATGCTGGCGCCAAATAGGTTAAGGAGTAAAATAATGAAAAATCTTGAATTTCTGTCATAATGTCTTGCGGGAACTTCAAAAATTAGCTCGCTTTGCTTTTTGCTAAGCACAGAAATCCCAAAAGACACTATGACCTTACCAAGCCAACTTGAATGGTAACTAAAAAACAAACAACAAAAACAATAAAATCTGCCAAACTCATTAAACCTGTCAAAGAAAAGACGGCAAAAATTAAATTAGATAAAAAAATATCAGCCGAACCGAAAAAAATAACAGAAATAAAGGAAAAATCAATAGAATTGCAAACAATTCGGCCGGTTACAGAAAAATATTACGAATCAATTGGCCGCAGAAAAAGAGCTATTGCCAGGGTGCGTGTCTATACTAAAAAATCAACGGATACGCAGGTTTCTGAAGACAAAGCATTGATTGTAGTGAATGACAAGCCGTATAACGAATATTTTAGAACTTTAGAATTGCAAAATACTGTTGAGACACCGCTTAAAAAATTAAAGTCCCTCAACAGATTCAAGGCAACAGCAAAAGTTTTCGGCGGCGGCATAAGCGGACAAGCGGATGCGATAAAGTTAGGTTTGAGTCGTGCCCTAGTTTTGTTTGACCAAAACTTCTCTAAAAAACTTCGCAAGTCGGGTTATCTAACCCGCGACTCGCGTGAAAAAGAACGCCGCAAGTACGGCCTCAAAAAAGCCAGAAAAGCCCCACAATGGGCTAAACGGTAATCCGTTGGCCCATTGTGGGGGAGAAAGGGGTCGGGAAAACTGGGTGTTTTCCCGAGGAGGAAGTTGGAAACCGCTTGGTTTCCAGGAGAAACAATTTTGCTAGCCTGCGAGTCAAAATTGTTTCGACCCCACATTGGGCTAAAAGATAATACTTTTATCTGCTCTCAAAAATTGCGAGCGGTTATTTTGAAAGACTAATCCTAACTAATTTATTCCCTTCAAACTTGAATATCGCGTCTTGGTCGCGGTCGTAATAAAACGGGCCGGTTATGGCGGCAATATCAAAGATGTTGATTCCGCCACGGTCATCTATTTCTATAAATTTTAATATCCCGCCGACATTGACTATGAGATGCTCCGAATCTTTATACCACTGCACGTCCTCTATTTTTTGTGAGAATCTGGTAACTAACCCGATATCTCCGGCCAACTTATACGGTTGATAGCTGGAATCTTTGACCCATTTAACCCAGAGCTCGCGCTCATTAAACCAAGCATTTTTATTGCCATCGGGAGAAAGAATGAAGGTAACCCCATTTTCCGCACTGGACGCTGACGGTAATGGGGTTGGCGATGACGTTTTTACTGGTTTTATTTCGCCGTTTTTTAAATTTACCGCCTCCAGTTTTTTTTGTTGCCGATTATAGCCAGATTATTTTCCGATTCAAATCGTCTTATTGTTATAACGCTGACGGAACTGGAAGCCATAATCTCGCTTTCAAAATCCTGCGGCAATAACATCACCCTCGGAAAACTTGATAAAAAGCCTGCTTCAACTTTAACCAACTTATGCCAAGGTTGGTATTTTTCGTTTTGAAGTCTTACATTATACGTGCGGGGTAAAAGCCATCCCTTAGAAAAAGAGTCACTCAAAAATGAGGTACTACCCGCCAATTCGTCATTTATATAAACTTCCGCCGCTATATTGGCTTTTAATTCCAGGGACCCTGTGCTGAAAAATTTATTCTGCACAAAATCATACCTATAACCGAACGCGAAAAGAACCAATAACAAGCTTAGGATAAAAAAAATCAATACCGATAAATAAAAAATAATTCGCCGAGTTTTTTTCTTCATTCCGTTATTTATTCCCGCTGAGATATTTTAACCGCCACTTTTTAAAATAAGCATCCGCTATGTCTCTAACGGGATTCGTAGGCCTATTGTATACTATTATACTTAATCTTATTCAATCTGTAAATATTGCTCTGACTAGTTAAAATCTGTATGGTAGCATAGAAAATCTCCTAACACGAAAAATAATTTAGCGTGTAAATCCTATGTTCATAAAAAAAATCGGCATTGATTTGGGAACAACTAACACCTTGGTTTTTGTGCCAAATAAAGGACTGGTAATTAATGAGCCGTCTGTTGTCGCCATATCGGTGTTGGACAATAAAATAATCGCAGTGGGGAATTATGCCAAAGAGATGATCGGCCGAGCACCTGACAGTATTATTGTATCTCGCCCGCTTAAAGATGGGGTAATCGCTGACTATAGGGTTACGGAAGCAATGCTGAAATATTTTATAAATAAAGCGGTTGGGCGCTTTGGATTTTTTAAACCGGAAATTTTGGTTTCGGTACCCGCCGGCATTACTTCTACTGAACGCCGCGCGGTAATTGAGGCTATTATAAATGCCGGGGCTAAGGTGACCTACTTGGTAAAGGAACCTGTTTTAGCGGCAATTGGCGCAAAGATTCCCATAAATAGTCCAGTCGGTAATTTAATTCTTAACATCGGCGGTGGTACTTCTGATATCGCGGTTATCAGTTTGGGCGGCATTGTTACCTGGTCGTCGGCCAGAGTCGGAGGCAACAAAATAGATCTGGCAATAGTCGAACACGTCAAGAAAAAACACGGACTGGCCATCGGGGAACGCACTGCGGAACTGATAAAAATCGCGATTGGCAATGCCGTCAAACAAGTAAATGAAGAAAAAATAAATGTGCGCGGACGTGACCTGACCAGCGGCTATCCAAAAACGATAGAACTGACTTCAAACGAAATTACAGACGCCATACAGGAACAATTGCGAGAAATAGTACAGACAGTAAAAAATGTCCTGCAGGAAACACCGCCAGAACTTTGTTCCGATATTATTGATCGCGGAATTGTAATATCCGGCGGCGGAGCATTGCTGAAAAATATAGATATACTGATTACAAGAATTACCGGGGTTCCGGCATGCATAGCTGATGACCCGTTGCTTTGCGTGGCCAAAGGAACGGGGACTGTGCTGGATAATTTGGAGGTTTACAAAAAGAATATAATGGCGAAAAGATAAAAAGCGCTTGCGCGCTTTAATTATTTTTTATAATTCACAAGAGCTATGCCTATAAACGCAATAATCGCCCCTATCCAATGGTGAAGGGCAAGTTTATTACCAAGAAAATTATTGATAATCGCCAAAACCACCACAGAAAAACTGGTTGTAATTGTGATAAAAGATAAATCTTTAGGTGCCAGTTTATAGGCAGAATACAAAAATGCCACTCCAAAAAAAGAAATTATACCAGCAATTGTTGTCAATCCCAAAGACTTACTGCTAACAAGATCAATATCTTGCCGTCCGGAAAATAAAAACCAGATTAAGCCAAAAATCCCAAAAATTATATTCAAAATCAAAAAATTAATAATCGGGCCATGTATTTGTATCGCTTTATTGGAAAAAATCGGGGCAATGGCAAAAAATATCACTACCAATCCGGCTAGTGGCAACCAATTCGGCATTTCTTTTCCCTTATATGTTATAAAGAACCGCTGACTTAATGATAAGCAATGCTCAGAAAAGTGTCAAAAAATCTACAAAATTTAAAAATTGCGCTGGTACATGATTGGCTTTTGGGAATGGGTGGAGCAGAGAAAACACTCAAAGTATTGCACGGGATATTTCCAAGAGCGCCGATATACACACTTTTTTTCAATAAAAAATTTACGGATTGGTTTTTGCCACAAGCAGAAATAAGGCCAACTTTTACTCAAAAATTTTACCGTGTCTTCCGTGGCCATAAATTGCTAATTCCGCTTTTACCTATCGCCATTGAATCCATAGATTTAAGCGGTTTTGACTTGGTAATTTCCTCGTCTGTCGCCTTTGCTAAGGGCTTGGTAGTTAAACCGCGAACAAGGCATATTTGCTATTGTTACAGTCCGACAAGACAATTATGGGATTGGCATGCGGAATATAAAAAAGAGGGACATATTGCGCCACAAATATGGGTCTCTTCAATTCAACACCTGCTGCGCATCTGGGACCGCCTTGCCTCCACCAGAGTTGACCAGTTTATCGCAATTTCCGAAAATGTCCGCCAACGCATACAAAAATACTACCAGTGTGATTCTCTGGTCATATATCCACCTGTCGGTCTACGACATCAAATTACCGATTACCGATTACCGATTACCGATTACTTCTTGATTGTCAGCCGTTTGTATAAACATAAAAATATAGATATCGCTATTAAGGCATTCAACAAGCTTGAATGGCCCCTCGTTATAATAGGGGATGGACCCGAATATAAAAATCTCAAATCTCAAATCTCAAATCTCAAAAATATTAAAATGTTTGGGTTTGTTTCCGACAAAGAACTGCCCAATTATTATCAAAACTGTATAGCATTTATTATGCCCCAAGAAGAAGATTTTGGCATTACCCCGATTGAAGCCATGAGCTACGGCAAACCGGTATTGGCGCTCAGGCGCGGCGGCGCGTTAGAATATATACAGGAAGGCGTCAACGGCGATTTCTTTGACGACCCGACAGAAAAAGTATTGGCTGATGGAGTGCGCCGTCTAAAACAAAATTTAACAAATTACAATGCAGAAGTTATAAAAAAAACCGCAGAGCGGTTTTCAGAAGAAAGATTTAATCAAGAAATTCTAAATTTTATTTGCCAATAAAAACAGAAATAAAAAAGATAAGGCCCCAAAAAACAAAATAGCAATCAAAATAAGGAAAGCTTCTTCATTAAGTCCGTTTTTAACCAAAACTGCGTCAATAATACTAATGATTCCAAAGGTTTTCATCATCATCCTCCAATACAATAATTCCCAAGACACCATGCGGTGCCTTAATTCTGTTAAAGAACTTGACTATCAGAACCATGAGGTAATTGTAGTAGATAATGGATCCGATGCCAAACATATTGAAGTATTAAAGGACATCGCAAGTCCACTGAACTTGCAATGTCCCAAAATTAAAATTATTGCCCTTGATTCCAATCTCGGCTATTCCGGCGGCAACAATGCCGGTATCAAGCATGCATTAGAACGCGGGGCTGATTATGTCTTCATACTAAACCCAGATACCACAATTGAAAAAAACGTACTGACAAAACTGATAGAAACCGCAAAATCTGATCCGCAAATTGGCATTCTCGGTCCAGCGATAAATGAAAATGGTCAAATAATTTACGGCGGCCAAATTAAATGGTTAAAACCAGAACTTTCCCACTTAGTGGTTGAGCCACTAAGTCCACTTAGTGGCTCAACCACTAAGTGTTACGCGTCGGGGGCAGCAATGCTAATTAAAAGAAAAGTTGTTGAAAAAATCGGTTTACTGGATGAACGCTTTTTCCTCTATTTTGAAGATGCTGATTATTGCCTTCGTGGTCAAAAAGCCGGCTACAAATTAAAAATCGCGCCAGAAGCATTCGTCCACCACAAACCGTCATCATCAACATTCTCACTGGGCGCACCATTATTGCTCCGCTACCACTACCGTAACGCTCATCTTTTCAATTATAAAAATGGGCCATTTTGGGCCAAACTTGCCTTGCCGTTTTGGTCAATTTTTATTATAATAAAACAGATTATCAAGATTACGCTGATTCCAACTAAACGAGAAATTTCAAAGGCAATTCTGGCCGGGGTAGGGGATTTTTATAGAGGAAAATTTGGTCAAATAAATTAGTAATCGGTATTTTGTATCTCATATTTTGTATTCAATACTAGATACTAAATACTAAGTACTAGATACTATTGATTAGAATCGGTATTGAATGCGAATCTATCGAGGGACCAGAATCTTGGGGTATCGGTAGAATCATAAAAAAACTTCTTGAAGAAATAACCAACAGACCTGAACTCGCCGACGAGTTCAGATTTTTTCTTTATTTCAAGTTGTGTGTTCCAGATTTGCCGTTTTTAAATAATCCGATTTTTGTAAAAAAAGCAGTTGGGATTTCGTCATTTAGTTTATATTACTACTTATTTCTGCCGATTAAACTCTGGTTTGAAAGATTGGATATGATGTTTTTCCCAAACTATATGCTGCCAATTTTATTCCGGGGTAAATCATTAGTCATGCTGACGGAAGATATTTATTACGAAATAAATTCAGGAACCCTACCTTGGCGATATAAACTGGCCTATAAAATATTCGCCAACTGGGCCGCTAAGCATGCGACTCGGATAATGACAATTTCTGAAACCTCTAAGCGAGAAGTAGCGCGACTATTTCAAATTGACCATAACCGAATCATGGTCAACCAGTTGGGGGTTGATAAACCCAAACAGATTACAGATTACATATTACAGATTTCAGGTGACTATGTCTTGTATGTAGGGCAAGCGTTTCCGAGAAGACATCTGCGGGAAACTATGTTGGCATTTGAACTGATTGCCGGTCAATTTGCGGATTTAAAATTAATAACTGTCGGTAAAGACAAATATAATCCGCCAATTATAAAAACGCTTGCTCAAGAAATAAATAATCGTATCGGAAAAGAAAGGATAATTTATAAGGAATACGCCAGCGAAGACGAACTGGTCCAGCTTTACGCCCATGCCAAACTGTTGGTATATGTCTCATCCAAGGAGGCCTTCGGCTTGCCGCCTCTTGAAGCGTTAAGCTACGGGGTTCCGGCGATTGTCGCCGATCAAAAAGTAACTCGAGAAATTTTTGGTGACAATGCATTCTTTGTACAAAATCCCGATAATCTAAAATTAATAGCCGATGCAATAAGAATTGGCCTCAATAACGAACAAAAATGCCAAGAAATAAAAAACAGCCGTGAAGATATTTTGAAAAAATATACTTGGAAAGAACATATGGAAAGATTTTTGAGAATATGTCGAAATTTTTAAATATTATTTTTGTAATTCATTTACTTGTTATCGGCTTGGTTATAACCGGTATTTTGCCGCGGGCGGTTGTGCCTTTTTGGACAATCGCCCTGACAGTTCAGGTTTTGCTGGTTTCGCTTGAGGATTCCACAACTTTTTTTGTACGTTCAATTCCATTTTTCATTGCCATTCCGATAACTGCCGGTTTTGATTCCCTTAACATGTGGCGCATTCTATCGGGTTTAATTTTTATAAAATGGGCATTATCGCATGTACGACATCGCATGTCGTACATGTACGACATGCGATGTCGTACAGTATGCCTTTTGCTGGCTGGGCTTTTACTGCTCGCCATTTTATCGGCCACTCAGGCACAAAACTATATCTTATCCGCCAAAAGAATTATTTATTTTATAAACCTTTCACTAATCGGCATTGTAATTTATGATTTAGTGCGGAAAAATCAGGATTTCAGTCGTCGCCTAATTAAAAATATCGCGATTCCCACAATTATAGTCGTGCTATTGGGTATGGTCCAGCTTGCCATGACTTATTTTATGGACATTTTCCGCTTTGTTGATTTTTGGGGCGGGGTAGTGGAGCGCAACATGTACGGCAATGTTTGGGCGGAAACGGCTATCAAAGCCAACACTTGGTTTGCTTATTTCGGCGACCAACTTTCATTACGTATGTTTTCAATTTTCCCGGATTCACATTCTTTTCCCATATTCCTGCTTCTGGGTTTGCCGGCAGTCATGGCAATTGCGCTGAAAAAAGTTGTTGGAAAGGGCATCGGCTTCAAAACTATGCTTAAAACACGCGCTTCCATGCTTGTAATTTTTACGCCGATCATCTTTCTTGCTCTTATACTCACCGGTACACGCGGTATTTGGGTCGCCGGCGTCATGTCCGCTATTTTGGCTATATTTTTAATTTTTCGTCTTCGCAAAACGCATGTAGCCTTGCGAAGACCATATATTGAATTTGGATATATATCATCTTATTTGGCGATTTTCTTTTTGTTATTCGGCGTAGCATATTATATTATTGCCTCGGATCAGTTTATGGCAGAAAAGAACTCAACAGGCATGCTTGCCAAGCGAGCCAGATCGGTTATAGATATAAGCGAAACATCCAATGCTCGCCGGATTGAGATATGGAAAGACTCACTTCGTTCAATAATAAAACACCCGCTATTGGGTGTTGGGATAGGCAATTTTCCGGTCGTAGTAAGGGAGGATCTTGCTCGTGTTAAAGCCGGCTCATCGGCTCACAATCTTTATCTTAATATTGCCGCTGAAATGGGCATCCCGGCACTTATTCTAGCCCTCTGGTTCCTCTGGCTTCTACTCAAAAAATTGTACAACAATTTTTTGAAACCAGTTACCAGTTACCAGTTACCGATTACTATTTACTTCGGCTCTCTTCTCATTTTCCTCCCGTGGGTTCTGGTTTATTCTTTAACAGACGTCGCTATTTTTGATGAAAGGGCATTTTTACTTTTTGTTACAACCATCGCTTTAGTTTTGGCACAAAAAGAAAACGGCCGTGCGGCCGAGTAAAAATTACTTTCAAAAAGAATAATTTTGACCACTTTTTTAAAAGACCTTCTACAACTTCAACCCTTGCTTCAAGAGGCATATCTACTCCGGTTTTAATTAAAGAACTACATTTTAATTATATAACTAAAATTATTTATGTCAACCCAGATAGTCACAATTAACTTGGTCGTCTATAACGGTGAAAAATATATCCGCCAGTGTTTGGATGCGGTTTTGGCACAGTCATATCCACACGAGCTGATTGAAATTAATATTTTGGATAATAACTCAACTGACAAAACTAAAGAAATTATAAAAAGTGGACAGTGGACAGTGGACAGTGGACAGTTGCCTAAATTTTCGCTTTTTGAACAAAGCGAAAATTTGGGAACGTGGCCCGGCCAGGAAGAACTGCTCAAACATGGCCACGGTAAGTATGTTGTGGCACTGTCCGTTGATGTAATTTTGCATCCTGACTTCATTAAAAACGCCATTGAAGCAATGGAACGCGACTCACGCATCGGTGCTCTACAAGCCAAGGTGTATAAATACGATCTGATGCGACTACCAGTTATCAATTACCAATTACCAATTACAATAATTGATACTCTTGGTTTCCAAATCTTCCGCTCCCGACGTTTGATAAATATCGGCCATGGAGAAACCGACCACGGAAAATATGACCAAAATGTTTCCTGCTACGCCAGGGCTTCGCAGGACACTGCAAAAATTTGCTATAAGCAAATTTTTGCAGTGGAGGGCGCAGTGCCGGTTTTCCGCAGACAAGCGTTGGAAGATTGCCGATTGGAATCACAAAACAATAAAATTATAGACCATGATTATTTCTGGTATGGAGATGACCTTGATCTTGCATGGCGGATGAAACTGTTCGGCTGGAAACAGGTTTACACGCCTAGTGTTATTGCTTGGCACGATCGCAAGACAACCAAAGCGCTTGCCGGTGGTTGGTATGAATTCATCAAAATACGCAAGACCGTACCAATGTTCAAACGCCGCTTGGACTGGCGGAATACCACACTGACGATTATCAAAAATGATTTTGCGACCAACCTGCTGCGTGACCTGCCATATATTTTATGGCGACAACTGCGGCTATGGACATATTTCTTGTTTTTTGAGCCATCCATGTTTTTAGAAATTTTTAATGTTGCCAAACTACTGCCATGTATGTTAAAAAGAAGAAAAGAAATTATGCAAAAAACGAAGATATTACCAAGAGAATTTCACCAATGGATCCACTAACTACTAACCACCAACTATCAACTATCAACTATAAGCGGCCTTGGTATAAGAGGCCAGTTTTTTATGTATTTATATTGCTGGCAATAATAATTGGCTATTACGCTTATCAATTTGGGATAACATATAACACCATCTCGGTAGAGAATGGTTCGTGGTGGAAGGAAATAGCCGGTATTTTTAATATCGGCAGCGGTGAACCCAAACCGACGATTGATCCCAATCCCATGCCAAGTCCCGAACCTGATCGTTTGGATATTCTTATACTAGGCATAAGAGGCGAAGACGGAACCGCGATTGAGGAAGAGGGGGGATTGCTTACCGACACGATAATAGTGGCAAGTATTGATAAAATTACCCAAAAAGCAGCCATTATTTCCATACCGCGCGATATCTACATAGATATGGCGGCAGATGCTTCCAATGGCAAAAAAATTAAACTGAAAGGTAAAATAAATGAAGTATACGAAAGGGGATTAGAAAACGGCGGCGGACTGACTTTAGCCAAGCAGACAATTTCCAGAATCACCGGCGTTTATATTGATAATGCTATGGTTTTTGATTTTGACGCCTTTAGGGAAATAGTAAATAACTTGGGCGGTATAGACATTAATCTCGCCAAACCATTTGAAGAAAAAAACCAATGGGGTTACGTGTTCTCACTGCCGGCAGGAAACAATCATCTTGATGGAGAAACAGCTCTTTACTATGCGCGTTCACGATATTCTTCCAGTGATTTTGACAGGGCACGCAGACAGCAGGAGATGATTGCAGCCATAAAAAACATGGCGCTGTCTCTGGGATTTTTATCCAATCCGATTAAGGTCACATCTCTGCTTTCAGACCTAAAAAATGATATCCGCACCGATTTTCAAATTTGGGATATCGGCGACCTGCTTTCGCTGGTAAATACTTTTGGCTCTAAAACAAAAATTAAAAATTATGTGATTTCAATTGACAATTTGGTTTATGAAACTAAAACTGAAAAAGGGGAATACATATTACTGCCGAAAGAGGCAAATTTCCAGGAAATTAAAAATTTGTTTAAAAACATATTAACCGACTAACTATGCCTGAATTTTCAATAGTCATAGTACACCATCAGACACCGGAACTTTTGAAGCTCTGTTTGAAATCGCTTAAAAAGACTAAAGATTTAGAGGTTCAACCTCGAAACCACTTAGAGGTTGAGCCTCTAAGTAAACCCGAGATTATCGTGGTGGATTCAACCATTTCGCGGCAAGCAAGAGATTTAATACGCGAACAATATCCGGAAATAAAATATCTGCCATTCAAAGAAAACCTCGGCTATGCACGGGGAGTTAATATGGGAATTAAAAATTCTAGTGGTAAGTTTATTCTGATTTTAAATCCTGATGTGATTGTTACCGACAAATCAATTCAAAAGATGATCAATTTTATGGAAAAACATCCTGATATTGGCATACTGGGACCGCAAGTACTGAATTTCAACGGCACGCATCAAAGGACATTTTTTAGTTATTACAAACTGGCTACAATGCTTGCGCGCAGGAGTTTTTTGGGCCGTTTTGGGTGGTTTAAAAGAGAACTGGATAATTTTTTAATGGTTGATGCCGACCCCCAAAAAATCCAAACCCCGGATTGGCTGATGGGTTCGGCAATTATGGTAAGCCGGGAAGCGCTCAATAAAATTGGCACAATGGATGAGAGATTTTTTATGTATTTTGAGGACGTTGATTGGGCTCGCCGTTTCTGGCATAATGACTATAAGGTCGTTTACTATCCAGAAGCCGTAATGTATCATTACCATCAGCGTGAGTCACGTTCCGGTCTGGGATTACTGGACGTAATCTTTAACCGCAAAACGCGCTGGCATATAGCCAGCGCCATAAAGTTTTTTTGGAAGTACCGAAACTTACAAAAAATCCAATCGGTCAAATAAAAATAATTCCATGCAAAAAAGATTTGTTCCAATTGTAATAGTGTTTGCCGTCGCCATTGGTTTCATCGGCGGTTTTTATTTTAAAAACCAGTGGATGCCAGAACCGGTCGGCAACGTGCCGGTATTAAATCAAAATCTTGGCCAGCAAAAAGGAGTAGATTTTTCTCTTTTTTGGGAAGTCTGGGAAATGCTGCATAACCGCTACGTAGACAAAGACAAACTGGACACTCAAGACCTAATTTACGGTGCAATTGATGGAATGGTTAGAACAGCAGGAGATCCCTATACGGTTTTCCTGAAACCCAAAGAAAGCGAAGAATTTCAACAACAGATTAAGGGAGCGTTCAGTGGTATTGGGATTGAAATAGGTCTTCGCAAAAATATCTTAACAGTTATTGCGCCAATTAAAGATACTCCGGCGGCACGTGCAGGACTTCTTGCCGGAGATAAAATCTTAAAAATCAACGAAAAATCCACGGAGGGCGTAAAGTTAGATGAGGCGGTTAGTTTGATACGCGGTCCCCGTGGAACCAAAGTAACATTAATAATTACCCGCGATGGTTTGGAAAAAACCAAAGAAGTGGTGATTACTAGAGACGTTATAAAAATCCCTGCCGTGGAATGGAAATTATTGGATGAGGATATTGCTTATCTTGAGATTTTTACCTTTAATCAAAATGTCGACACGGAATTTAAAAAAACCGCTCAAGAGATCGCTAATTCAAAAGCCAAAAAGATAATTCTTGATTTACGTAACAATCCAGGCGGATTGCTTGATTCCGCGGTTAATATTGCCGGCTATTTCTTAGATACTAACAAAATCGTTACTTTTGAGAGATTTGGCGACGGCCAAGAGAATCAATTCCGCACCCAACAAAATGGCCAGTTAAAAAATTACCCGGTTATTGTCTTAATAAATAAGGGCTCGGCTTCAGCATCAGAGATCTTAGCCGGCGCCTTAAAGGACAATCGCGGCATATTGATTGTCGGTGAAACTAGTTTTGGTAAAGGCTCGGTCCAGGAAATACTGGAACTCCCCAAAAAGGCCTCGCTGAAGGTTACAATCGCCAAGTGGTTCACGCCTAGCGGCGTTTCCATAAACGAAAACGGCATTAAACCGGATATTGAGGTCAAACGAACGGAAGAGGATATAAATGCTGACAAAGACCCGCAATTGGATAAGGCAAAAGAATTAATAAGCAATCTTAGATAAATTCAAAACTCAAATTTTAAATTTTAATTGAAGCTCAAAATTTAAATTTCAAAACAGTTTTGGACTTTGAACTTTGGATTTCATTTAAAATTTGAATTTGAAAATTTGAATTTTCGAGTTATGCGTGTTATTTTTCTACAAAACATCAAAGGTGTTGCCCGGATAGGGGATATTAAAAATGTCGCGGACGGATATGCCCGTAATTTTTTGTTTGCTAAGAATTTAGCGAGACCGGCAACAGCCAATGCCGAGAAACAAGCGGAAGTATTGAGGTCAAAACGCGAGAAACAATATGAAACAAGCAAAGAAACGGCGTTAGAATTGGTAAAAAAACTGGAGGGGATGACCATAGAAATTAAAGAGGATACCAATGAAGAGGGGCACCTTTATGGTTCAATCAATGAAAAGAAAATCGCCACGGCCCTCAAAGAGCAGGGGGTTAACCTTAAAGAAGAAAATATTAATCTGCCGCAACATCTTAAAACGGCAGGGGAGCATGAAGTAGAATTGGAATTGCATCCGGAAGTAAAAACAAAAATAAATATTCTAATCAGCTCTAAATAAAATACCCGCTTGTCAGCGGGTATTTTATTTATATTATACTGACCACCTTGATTATCCTGCGGTTGCCGTCGTAATTGAGTTTCTTGCGGGTGCTAAACTTGACTTTACCCTTGGTAACTGCGTAAATAGTATCGTCACTGCCGATGCGGACACCGGTGCCGGGCCAGAATTTACTGCCGCGCTGGCGGATAATAATGTTACCGGGAAGAGCAACTTGGCCGTCAAAAAGCTTGACGCCCAAGCGCTTGGATTCCGAATCCCTACCTAATTTTGTTGTTGATTTAGCCTTTGTATGCGCCATTTTGTCCAAGAACGAGGAGTGTAGCGATGAAGCGATTGGGTAACAAAATGAACACCCCGCTCAAATTTTGCTGAAAATTAGCAAAACTACCTGGATAAAATATAGCAGTTGGGCTTATTTTTTGCAATGCCCGGCCGCGAATAGCGGTTTCATGGGAGAGGGCATTGCTTATAAATTACTTTGCAGAATTTGAGCAGGGCAGTTAAAGTAATAAAAAACGGGCTTAACGCCCGTGATCAGAATTTTTACATCTAAAAATAAAATATAAGTCTAATATCAAATTGCCCAGGATGGCTAAAAGAAAAAAAAGATGAACTAAATTGGTACCGGAAAAACTAAAATTTTCTTCATTAAATCTAATAAAACCAATAGTCCCCAGAATAATAAGTAAAATAAGGGAAATTGATCTTTGTTTCAGACATTTTACGCAGAGCATAATACCTCTTTTTTAAATCTGCTAATATGAGTTTATCAAAATTATATAAATTTGTCAAGCAATATCAATCTGATATCATCTTGGCCATTGCCATCGTCCTTATTTCAATTACGGCTTTTAATTTAGGAAAAATCTCGGCATACCAACAAAAGAAAACACCGATTACGATTACCGAACCAGAGAATAAATTACAGGATTTGGGATCTAGTCAAAAACAAAAAAATAATCCGCTAAACACTAAACCCTCTGCCCTAAACCCTAACTCGCCTGTCGTTGCCTCCAAAAACAGTACCAGCAAAATCTACCACTTCCCGTGGTGTCCAAGCGTGTCCAAAATCGCCGATAAAAACAAGCTCACTTTTTCCACCGAAGCTGCAGCAATATCGGCCGGCTATACTCTTGCGGGAAATTGTACTAGGTAGTAGGATTATTTTCAGCTCCTTGAACTAAAAGGGGAGAAACGAGATGGATCAAAATGAAATCTTAGAACGATTAAAAAGTATTGTTATCGAGCATGAACCGCCGCCAGAACCTGCCGCTGATACCTGTTGGGTAGACAGCGATAGGTGTCCCTATGGATTTCCGAACGGCAGATTCCAAGACAGGCCTGAACAGATTTGCCATTTGGGGGGTTGTAAAAGATTGACGGTTGTTTTTGAAAACGACGGCTTTATTGGTAATTATGTTAGTGATGCGCTGGCTTGTATAGTAGAAAAAAATCAGGTGGATTTATCAAGCGAGTTGAGGGTAATCGCCGAGGATAAATTGGGAGATGAACTGAAGCAACAAATATTAAAACTGGCCGCAGAGATTATCAGGGATTCCAAACAAGACAAAAAAATAGTAAGAGTTGATGACATATAACGGCCATTAGGCCGTTATTATTTTGAACGGAAAATTTGTTTAAGCCAGTACTCGTTTTCCCAAATCCATAGATCTTTACAAGCCAAAAACGCTTTGGTGTCTTTTTCAATATCCGGAAGTTCGCGTAATTCAACCTCGCCGATAAGTTCGCCCCAAACGTGTGGACACTTGGAAGCCGCTACGCCCTTTGCCGGACGTATTTTGATATTACCGCCCTTCTCCCGCATCTTAGAACCACAACCACGAATACAGTGGCGTGACTGATCCAGACGCAAAATCCAACGTTTAAGCGGCGGCATGGAAGGATTCTCGCGCAAGGCCTCAACATAAGCCGAGGTCTGTATACCGTAGTCACGGTAAATTGCGTAAGAAGTCTTGATATCAAGCACGCCAAGTTGGCCGTTTAATTCAGCAAGGCAATCCATCGTGCCGGCATAGTGATGTTTTTTACTGACAACCCGTGTTTCAATTTGGTGGGGGATAATTTCATTTTGTTTTTTAAAATCCAAAAACGCCGTAACCGCCGGCGCCACAGAGTCGGGGATAGCCGGTTGCTCATTTTTGAGAATCGCTTCTACGGTTTCATGCAAAATCGTACCCTCCTCGGCGGATTTATTTTTAATCGCTTCGGCCCCTGCAAAATTGGCTTGATCGGCGTAAAATTTATAAAGCGCCGGTTTAGCCTTAATAGAAACAATAGAGGTAACACGGGGATACCAAATTCCATCAATTTCGTAACCAGTGGCAGATTTAAAGTTTTCTACGTTAGAGTAAAACATAAATGCAATTGTATCATTTTCTACAAAGACAACAAAACCGGCAGGGGATGCCGGTTTTGTTGTTTATACCACGCCGCACAATATACCTTTTGCGACTTTACAAGGTTCGTAAAAGGTACCAACATTGTGCAACATAAAAAAATCGCACAATGTTAGTTAAATTTAGCCGAACTAACCGCTTAAAAACGGCAATAATGCCTTCAATATCCCAGCAACTGTTTGTATAACTATTAGGAAAAGGTTGATGGCAAGGACGGCTACGGCTTTGAGAACGCTGGCTAAATCACCACTGGACAGATTCTTGGTATTCAAAAGATTGAGATTGGGAATTGTTGTGCCAATGCTAAAGTTTCCAACATTTGGAATGGCATTTTTCAATAAATTATTTTTTAAAATATCAACGGGATCAATAATTGAAGGCAACGGCAGGGGTGTATTGCCACCGGTGGTAGAATACGCAAAAGAACGGCCTGGTATTAATGTCGCCATCCAAATCACGACAATTAAAAATATTATTTGAATAAAATCTTTTTTCAAAAATGGCACCTCCCCTCTTTTATTATATTATACAATATTAGTAATAATGAGTCAAAAAAGTTATCAACACCAGGTAGAGAAGTTCGGCTGGTGTTTTGTGAAACAAAGCACAACCCCCTAATCATTCTTACTAAACACTGTTACTCCCCTAAAAAATATTTTCAATGCTTTAAAAAACGGCAAAATCGTTAAAAAATATCTCAAATCCACAAATTCGCGCAAAAGATAGCCGAAAAAACCCGAGAAAGTAAATTTTCCCAAATGTACCACAGCATTTTTGCCGCCAACTGGTATAATCCAGACATCATAAGCCGGCTTATGTTTTTTTAATTCGGAACTGCCATTAATTATTCTGGCAATATTTTCCGCCGTCACTCTCCCCTGCTCTATGGCAAGGAATGCCATCTGAGGAATCGGTTTTTGAGTTTTAGGGTCAATAAAAACAATGTTATCTCCTACCGCAAAAATATTGGGATAGTTTTTAGTTTGCAAAAATTCATTTACAAATATCCTGCCGCGATCGTCGAGCTCCAAACTGTCAACGGTTCTAAAAATATCCAATGCCTTTACGCCCCCCGACCAAATTATCAAATCTCCCTTTAAATAATTACCATTCTTTAATTTTATAAAATCGGGGCCAATTTCCTGTATAGGAGAGTTCACCAATAAATTTATGCCAAGTTTTTCCAATCTTTTTTGAATCAAGTCTCTTTCTTTCCCTGAAATCATCGGCAATATTGCCGGTCCAGCTTCAACTAATGCAATGGCACTACAATTTTGCTGGGTAATCTTGTGGCTGCAAGCTATATGCACCGTACAATTAGAAAGTTCTGCGGCTAATTCAACACCGTTGAATCCTGCGCCGCCAATCAGTATATTAATCGGCAATGGCCTTTTTTTCTCGCTGGCTTCAATGTAGAGTTCCTCAATTTTGTCATTCAACATTAAACCGTCTTCAATGGTTTTAAACTTAAAAGCATATTCATCAGCGCCTGGTACGCCGAATGTTGAAACAACAGAACCAAGAGCTAGCACTAAATAATCAAAATCAAGAGTTGCGCCGTTACTGGTAACAACGTGCTTATTCTGAATGTCTAGATGGTTAATCTCAGCTTGTATAAGATTTATTTTTTTGTTTTTAAAAATATCGCTAAAAGGAATACTGACGGTACCGCGAAGCTTGGTGTGAAACGGATGCTGATGATCAATGCCATAGATTGAAGCCACCTCGTAAAGAGACGGAAAAAACGTCTGGGAGTCATTTTTGTCAACCAGCGTAATTTCTACGTCTCCCCTATCTCCAAGTTTTTTCTCCAAATCCAAAGCCGCTCTTACCCCACCAAATCCCCCTCCAAGAATTAGTATTTTAGTCATATACTTATTGTATCAAAATCATCACAAACATTAAACTTCACCTAACACTCACTTACTCACTTAGTAGCTCAGCTACTAAGTAAAAGTTCTAACGACTTTTCCATATCTTTTCTGTCTCTTATCGTTTTTAGAGCATCGCACGCAAATTCCTTGTAACTAGAAATACTTTGGAATTGAGATAGAATGATATCTTTTTTACAAAAATCATTACTTTTAAACGGCCTTATATACTCATTCCAACTAGAACTTGATAACTTAGTAGCTGAGCTACTAAGTTTGTGAACTTTATTATTTAGATTGATATAAACGCTCAGATGCAAAAGGTAATCGTTTGAATCTATGTGAATAGCTTTAAATCTCCCCTGAAATAAACTGCCGCTTAATTTATATCTTTCATTAAAGTATCGCGTATAGCCAGCACCGAGTTTATGCATAAATTCCCTTATCCCATCATTAACTAGTTGTTTGATTAAAAGATGATAATGATTGGGGTTCAGACAATAACATACAAAATCTACTAGCCGCTGCGACTTAGTAGTTGAGCTATTAAGTGAATCTTTTTTAAAAGACTGGGCATAAATACTCCCGATCGGGCCTCTAACATTAAATTCGTCCATGCTTTGTAAAAATCTGCAAAGATCAAATTGGCTTGTAAATATGAGCCGTTTATTATTTCCTCTATTGAAAATATGATAAAACTCGCCGTTTATAAATTTAATATCCCTCATCAGTTTATTCATAGCACGTTCTACTTAGTGGCTCAACCACTAAGTAGATGTAAAATAATAAAACCAGCATTTCTGCCAGGTAATTTGTGTAAAGTTGTAAAAAAGCTTAATTTATCAGGTTATCTTAAAAATTTCACTTCAGGGGTGAATCTATCATAATTATCCTACAACTAATACTATAAATAGTCAAGGGGGTTAAGAGAACCATCAAAATAGTTGAAATAGAGCTGGCCGTTTTTGTTATTGATGTAAGTGAAGAAATCGCGGTACAGAGAGAGGTGGAGGTGCGAACCAGTGGCGTTGCCGGTTGAACCCTCATAGCCAATTATTGAATCGGCGGTTACCGGTGTACCATTGGCAAGGCCGGATGATAAACGCATGTGGGCATAGACGGTCACGAGATTGCCCTCATGCCTTACCGCCACCCAATTGCCAAAACCATTGTTAAACCCGCTTGCTAGTATCGCACCGCTAGCAACGGGCCTGATGGGCGTACCATAGCCGGCCACAAGATCTACTCCATTGTGCGGCGCGCCGCCGTAGGCACCGCGCCGCGCGTATGCGGTCATGCCGAAACTCTGAGTAAGGTAATAATCATCATACGGCCATTTGAATATCTTACTTCCGCGGGGAGGAACAGAAGTGGCCGTGACATGGACGATGAAGGCGCCGGTTTTTACTGCTTCGGCCTCAAGTTTTTGCAGTTCAGCGAAAAATTCGGCTTTTTTCTTTTCCACTCCGCTTAATAGTTGCTGATATTTAGCTTCTTGGCCACGCGTCTGCACCAATAGAGTATCTTTACTTGCTTTATTGCCGCTTAACGCGACTTTTTGGCTAACTTGTTTACTGTTTAGTATTTCCAGTTCTGATTTTTTTAAGTCCAATCTTTGCTTGTCTTGTTCCAATGCCTCTTTTTGTGTTTTTAGTTCCGCCAGCAATTCTATAAGTTTATTGTTCAGGTCTTCGGCTTGGCGCGTTTGGTTGGTAAAATCCGATAACCGCGAGCTTTTAAGCAGTACCGCCAACAAGCTTAATTTATCGCGTTCATAGAGAAATGAGAGCAATTCCCCCACCGCCTGTTTTTGCTTATTGATGTTTTCGCCAGCATCAAATATCTGACCTTCTAAATCAATAATTTCGAGCTTGGCGGATGAAATCTGGCGATCGGTAATGGTTATCTTGATTTGAAGCTGTAAAATTTGACTATTTAAAATATCAATTTGCCGTTTTAGAGTGTCCGCCTGTTTTTGTTTTTCGGCTATAGTACCTTTGAATTGTTCCGCCTGCTTGGTCAGTTCCTCTATCTGTTTGCGCAAGTTAAGAATTTTTTCGCTGGTATCGTCTAGCGCATGCACGCTAAAAGTAAAAAGTAAAAAGTAAAAAGTAAAAAAGTATATTTTAAAAGAGGGACAGTCTTCATTGATTTTTAAATTTTATTTACTGCTTTTTGAATTCTTTTTAGCGTTTTCTCTTTTCCTAGAATATACGCAATATCCACGGGGTCTGGGGAGGCTTTTTCTCCGGTTAAAGCAACGCGGAATGGCCAATATGCCAATCCCCTATCTTCAAAACGCTTGCCCAGCATATCCAGCTCCTGACGCAATTTATTTTTATCTTCTACGCCAATTCCTTCTACTATTTTTTGTATCTCTTTAAACGAATTTTTGATTTCCTCGTTACTTCTCGATTTCCATTTCAATAATTCCTTTTCGTATTCCGGTTCCTTAAAGAAAAAATGAAACTCCTTGACTTGGTCCAGATATTCCAGGCGTTCGCGTAAAAGCGGAACAATTTTTATAATCAGCTCTTCATCACAAGGTCCGTAGTGCTTTTCAATAAACGGCTGAACCAGCTTGGCTAGTCCTCCGTCATTTTCCATTTTAATATATTGGGAGTTAATCCAGTTTAATTTTTTAATATCAAAAACCGCCCCCGACTTATGAACTTTTTCTAAGCTAAACTGCTCAATAACTTCGTTTTTTGTCAAAATTTCATGATTTGATTTTTCAGGTGTCCATCCTAAAAGAAAAAGAAAATTGACCAGAGCATCCGGCAAATAACCCAACTTTCGGTATTCCGCGACTGAAGTGGCCGCGTGGCGTTTGGATAATTTAGACCGATCTGTTCCCAATATCAAAGGTAAATGCGCGTACTGCGGCTGTTCAAATCCGAAAGCTTCCTGCAAAAGAATTTGTTTGGGAGTATTGGCAATGTGGTCTTCGCCGCGAATCACATGGGTTATATCCATTTCGTAATCGTCTATCACTACCGCAAAATGATAAAGCGGCGTATCAACAGCTTTGGCGATACTGATATCGCCCAGCAAACGTTCCTCAAATTCTATCTCCCCGCGAATTATATCGTTAAACTTAATTTTCCGAGTTGATTTCTCATCAGCCACAAGTCTTATTATTCCCTTACCTAAATTTTGAGGTTTGAGGTTTGAGGTTTGAGGTTTATGGCTACACCAATGCGTCGGCACGCCCTTGCCAGACATTTGTTCCTGCCTTTCCTTTTCTAGTTCTTCCTCGCTGTGATAACACCAGAATGCTTTCCCATCATCTAGTAATTTCTGAATATATTTGGAATAAATTTTTGTGCGGTCGCTTTGTTTATAGAACTCATCCCATTTCAGGCCCAGCCATTCAAGCTGCGCGATAATATCGTCCTCAAATTTTTTTTCCGAACGCTCAATGTCGGTATCTTCTATGCGCAAGATAAATTTGCCCTCGCTTTTGTGCCGTGCGAAAAGCCAATTAAAAAGCGCGGTGCGAGCAGTACCGATATGCAAATATCCGGTCGGACTAGGTGCTATACGGACTCTAATTATCTCTTTTTTCACCTTGGTCATGGTTTAATCATAACAAAATTTTAATATTTTGGACATCGCAAGTCTTAACAAGACTTGCGATGTCCGACTGGAATTTGGAGTCAAAAAATAGTACTCTTGGGATATGGCTACGGGACTGGGGAACGGTTTGAAAAAAATAGAATATTTTGTAAAACAACCAGCCAAAGGCATTCATAGTGAGAGGCACGCTCTGGCTAAAGAGATTTCGGAATTTTGTGGCGAACCAAAAAAATTCGGGATGTATCTGGGGATAATAAAAAATATAGGCCTACCACGAACATATAGGATATTCGCCGAATTAAAACAGGCAAAAGAAATAAAAACGCCGGGCAAGTTATTTTTATACCTATCGGCATACAAACCTCTCGCCACTTTTGGCAAACCAAAAGTGGCGAGAGGCAAACCCAAAAATGGAAATCATAAAAGAGCCGGAAAAAATACTCCGGAAAAAATTAAAAAGCGTAGAAAAGATAACACCGGAAATTAAAGCACTGATTTCAGCTATGCGTGAAAAAGTGGTTGAAGCTCATGGCGTAGGACTGGCGGCTAACCAAGTCGGACGGGATTTGCAGATTTTTGTGATTGATAAAAAACTTGCAGAAGAAAACGGGGTGGCTGATGCTTACATTAATCCGGAGATTACGGAATTTTCAAAAGATCAAAACGAAATGGAAGAAGGGTGTTTAAGTATTCCAGACTACTGGCGTCAGGTTAAACGCGCCAAAAAAATTAAAATAAAAGCTCTGGATGAAAACGGCAAAAAAATTAAAATAAAAGCCCGCGGATTTCTCGCGCGGGTTTTACAGCATGAATATGACCATTTGCAAGGGATTTTAATTAAGGACCGGGTTTAATTTTAAAAATTAGGGGGTTTCGCTTGGTGTGGTTTGTAATTTTTAGATTAAAAAAATAAACTTACTATGTCAAAGTCAATTGTCAAAATTATCTTCTTCGGGACTAGTGATTTTGCGTTGCCAGCACTGGAGGCCCTCAAAAATGAAGGCTATGATATTGTGGCTGTGGTTACCGCGCCGGATAAGCCGGTCGGGCGCAAACAAATCCTCACACCTCCACCAATCAAAGTCGCCGCACAAAAACTCGGCCTGCCAGTTTTACAACCGAAAAAATTAAAAAACCTGAATCCTGAAACCTGGACCCTGAAACCTGATCTTGGAATCGTTGCCGCTTATGGCAAACTCATCCCGCCTGAAATTTTTAACTTGCCCGAGTATGGCACGCTCAACATTCATCCGTCGCTTTTGCCCAAATATCGCGGCCCTTCCCCTATTCAAACGGCGATACTCAACGGCGATACAGAAACAGGGGTTACAATTATGAAGGTGGATGAAGATATGGACCACGGCGATATAGTCGCGACTGGCAATTGGCAATTAGCAATTGGCAACGCATATCAAGAAATACACGATCAATTAGCCAAATTTGGGGCAGAGCTATTGATTAAAACTTTACCGGATTATTTAGCGGGTAAAATTAAGCCGCGGCCCCAAGATCATACAAGAGCAACCTATACGCATAAATTTAATACCGAAGACGGCGAGATTAAATCTGATGATACAGTAGAAACGGCTTCTAGCAAAATCCGCGCCCTTAATCCGGAACCGGGAACATATTATTGGATCTACCAGGATAAAAAAAAATCACGCCTAAAAATCCTGGAAGCCCAACTGCCAAGTAATTTAGAAACCCGCCTGACAGATGAAAACCATGGAAAACTTTCGATGATAAATAATTTCCCGGCCTTGCAACTAAAAAATGGATATATAATACTTAAAACAGTTCAACTCGAGGGTAAAAGACCGGTGTCCGGTCAAGACTTTGCCCGAAGATATTTTAAGTAACAGTTCCTTAAAAGGAGGTTATGTGCTGACGCCATCTCACGGCTTGATTGCTTGGCTAATTGGACGCCGATTATTCCAGAGTCGACCAGAAATGATAAAATTTTGGGTTTGGGGCTCTGTAATTCCTGATTTGCCCATGCTGATTTATGCTGCAATTCTCTTTATTTATCAGTTCGGATACTGGAAATTCTGGGATATTTTCCAAAATATTTTTTTTAGAAGTTTTGTTAAATATCCCACTATAGCCATGCATTCATTTATTGTATTGGCGATTCTATACCTGCTGGCTTACCGGGGCGGATATTTTTTTAAAAAATGCGAAAAAATTAAAATTTTACTTGCCGGATCGCTTTTTCCTCATGCTCTGATTGACTTTTTTACACACCAGAACTTCGCTCATGAACATTTTTGGCCGGTTTCTAATGTCACATTCGGTTTAATATCTGATGAAAACTCATATTTTTTGGGATTTGATATCTCTTTTGCCGTGTTGGCCATCATAATTTTGCTATGGAAAATTTTAAATCTGACTTTTAAAATTAAAACCGCTTAGACGGTTTTTGTTTTTGATAAAAAATGCTATTATTGGATTAATGGCAGAAAATATTCTGGAAGTCGAAAACTTATCCGTTGAGTTTAACGGACAAAAGGTGTTGGAAAACATTAATTTTAGCGTGGGAAGGGGCGATGTCTTGGCCGTTATCGGCCCCAATGGTTCCGGCAAGAGCGTTTTATTCAGAGCTTTACTTGGGCTTATCCCCTATTCGGGAAGGATAGACTGGCAACCTAGACTCAAAATAAGCTATGTGCCACAAAAACTCGCCATTGACCGGGGATTACCGTTAACCGTCAAGGAATTTCTTGGTCTTAAAGCAACATCAAAAGAAAAGATACTGCAAGCCCTGGCTTCCGTAGGTATCGATATCGGCCCCGAACACGAACATCATCTTGAGCACCATATACTCAATCGCCGGATGGGGTTATTATCCGGCGGTGAATTTCAGAGAATCCTTGTCGCTTGGTCTTTAGTTGATAATCCCGACGTTCTGCTTTTTGACGAGCCAACCACCGGCATAGATATTGGCGGAGAAGAAACGATTTATAATCTTCTCCACGAGCTTCAGGAAAAAATAAAACTGACGATCGTTTTAATATCTCATGACTTGAATATCGTCTACAAGTACGCCAAGACTGTCATCTGCCTTAACCGACAGCAAGTTTGTTTCGGAGAACCGCATACTGTACTCAATCCTGAAGAGTTATCATCGCTTTATGGAGGAGAAGTGAAGTTTTATCACCATAAACACTGACAAGCTGACAGCCAACTATGGACATCAACTATCTCCAAATAATTTCCGCTATTTTTATCGGCCTAGCTTCAGGCTATCTGGGTTCTTTTATGGTCCTCAAGCGCATGGCCTTGGTCGGTGATGCCCTGTCTCATGTCGCCCTGCCCGGAGTTGCGCTGGCTTTGCTTTTTAATATCAACCCGTTTGTCGGAGCTTTTGCCACTTTGTTCGCCGGCATAATCGGCATCTGGCTAATAGAACACAAAACGGAATTGCCAACAGAGTCAGTAGTCGGCCTTTTTTTTACTTTCTCTCTCGCGGTTGGTTTGCTTATCACACCGGAGGAAGAATTACTTGAAGCGCTTTTCGGAGACATTTCAACTATATCCGGAATTGACGCTTTGTTGGCTGTGATGCTTTCCCTGGCCGTAATTTTTATAATGAGGTCAATTTCAAAAGGATTTATATTGGGGACAATATCCAAGGACTTAGCCAAGACCTCCAATATTAAAATTGCCCGCGATAATTTTATTTTCATGATTTTAGTCGCTTTAATTGTAGCTCTTGGCATTAAAAGCGTAGGAACCCTGCTTATGGGCGCTTTGGTTATCATACCGGCTATTGCTTCTAAAAATATCGCTTCCAACATGAACGGCTATGCCCGAACAAGCGCGGTTATAGGATTGGCAAGTCTAGTCGGCGGCGTTCTTTTTGCTGTCAGATTTGGCCTTCCGCCCGGCCCGATTGTAGTTCTGGCAAGCACGATAGTATTTCTGATCACGCTTGCTTTCAGAAGATAATTACGTTAGATTATTACAGTAGCCCAATCATGTCTTTAGGCGTAAACGAACTAAAACCAAAGGTTTTTTTTATTTTTGAGAGTCAGCCGTATGAGGTGCTTGAGACGCATCATCTTAAGATGCAACAACGGCGTCCGGTAGTGCAGACGCGCATGCGTAATCTTATCAACGGCAAAATGCTTGAGCGTAATTTCGCTCAGTCCGATATTTTTGAAGAGGCCAATATAGAAAAGAAAAACGTCAAATTCTTATATAATCACCGAGACGAGTATTGGTTTTCGGAAGTTAATGACCCATCAAAAAGGTTTAAATTGGATAAATCAATTATCGAAGAGAGTTATAAGTATTTAAAAAACAATACGATTCTTGACGCGATACTTTTTAATGGCCAGATTATAAATATCGCGCTTCCGATTAAAATGGACTTCAAAGTAATTGAAGCCCCGCCAGCCATACGCGGTGATACCGCCCAGGGCGGGGTTAAACAAGTTATATTAGAAACCGGCGCCACCGTAAATGTACCGCTTTTCGTCGGTGAGGGCGATGTGGTAAGATTGAATACAGAAACTGGCGAGTACGTTGAAAGAATGGGGAAGGGAAAATGACTTTAGGTGAAATACTGGGTATGAAACTGGGTGATATATCCCGCGAACAGCTTATTTTTTTGATAATCTTCTTAGCTGTAATAATAGCTCCGAGGTATAGCCGCATTTACTACAGAATTAAGAAAATATTTTTCCTTAAAAATACTTTTAGTCAGCGGGAAAGAGAAAAATGGGCGACGCAAGTGCATTTTGATCTATTTGAGAAAATTATTGAGTCCGCGGATGATCCATTTATGTCAGATCAGAAATGGAAAGAGTGGCTGCCCATATGCCGATATTCGGATGATATTTTAAGAGAAGTTTTGCCAAAAGCACAACTGGCATCGCTTGAGAATATCGTTCTCAATATAATAAACGAGTCGGATGAAATTTCAGTCTGAACCTAAACTTCCCGCTTGATCTCCGGTTTCTTTTTAGAAAAAACCAGCATGAATATAGGAACCACCGCCCACCAGAATTGGGCGGTTTTTGTTGCAAAATACGGAATTAGTTTTGGCGGAACTCGCTCAAGGAGTTCCGGCGGAAAATATGACAACAGGATGGTCGCTAAAAATCCCATTTCCACCGCCGCAATTAATACGACAACGGCGATTGAAGACTCGGCAAGGGTCAGACGATGTTTGAGAACAGACCGGTTTAAAATTACCGAAACGAACCCGTAAATTAAGAAAAATAAACCGATGCGCAGCCAATAGTCGGGCATATTTTTTACTGCCTCGCGTAATTTATCAAAATACACGAAATGCGGTTCCAGAAAAACAGCTATATACAAACTTAGCAACGCCAAAAGCATACGCGACCTGCCCAAACTCATTGCCACCAGCAAAATTACAAAAACAAAAAAGAAAATTATCAGCCAGTCGTAGCGCAAACCGGATATATTAACATTGCCGGTAATTTTTTGCGCAAAATCAGAAAAGTCCAGCAGATAAGACAAGATTTGGGTAATAATTTGATTGGCCATAGTCGCTTTAATTATAGCAATAAAATCTGCTTAATTAAAAACCCTCCAAAAAAGGAGGGGTGATAAATAATGACTGCAATTTCTTTATTTTCTTACTGCACCCTGCACCGAATCAATTAACCGATAGAGTCTATACCTTAAAAAACCCTTTCCACTCGGCCACCATTTTTTAAACTTCTTTTTGGCTTCACTGTCGTTTTTTGCGTCAAATCCTCCTACTCTTCGTTCATTGACTGTTACTGAGACGCTCATCACGGCATAGGTCTTGTTTTTCATGCTTAGTCTCCATGTTTTAAGGTTAGACGAACCTAAACAAAGATAACATGCTTTATTTGAAAGTCAAAATAAAAACGGCTTAGCCGTTTAGGTCAAAATGCCACAAAACTTTCCAATGTTTATCACCCCGGTCTTTTTGCAATAAAGTAAGCCGCTTACACATAAACTGCCCCAGGAAATTCCTATTTCTCAGTACCTCCCAAGCTTTTTGCCCGTATTCCGGTGATAACCTAGTAGAAAGAGTAATATGCGGCGTAGGAAGATTATCAAAAGGGCCATCAAGCGGTTCTAATATGCCGGAAATAGCTTCAGCAAGGGCTTGATGGAAAGATACGAGTTTATAGGTCCTACTTATGCGAACATAGATGGTTTCTTTATTCCCAAAGAACCCGACACCCTTTTGTATAAGAGCAAAGGGAGTTAATCTTTGTGTTGCTAGGTGGACCGCATCAATAAGTTCTTGCTCGGATTTACCGCCAATAAGTTCTCTAGGCGGTATAAGCGTAATATGCGGCTCCGATCCGCTATCCCCCTGGAAGGTACGTTCAATTTCTGAAATTTCATCCCTTAGCTTTTCCGGAAGCGGTATATGTATATAATAACCCATATTATTTTCTCCTTTGTAGCCTAGGTTGAATTATTAAAAATCAATAGACCAAGACTACCATAGATTTTATATGGTAGCTACCCTAAACCTCCCCCGCCAATTCCTCAACAAGTTTTTTGGCTTTACTGTTTAATTTCTGCGGGGTTTCAATTTTAATTTTAACTATCTGGTCGCCTTTATGCTGCCCACTGCGCACTCCAAAGCCCCCGGCGGAGGACGTGTGCACGCCCAGACCTTTGAGGCGCAACTGCTCGCCATTTTGGACGCCAGCCGGAATATCAATTTCTTTTTCTCCATCCAACGTCAATACCGGCAAGCGCGCCCCGAGAATTGCATCAGTCATTTTAACCGGCATTTCATAGATTATGTCATTACCGACACGCTTAAATCTTTTATCCGGCTCAACGCTGACCTGAATATAAAGATTACCGGGTCTTTTACCACGAAAACCGGCCTGACCCTCACCCTTGATTATAAACGCCTCGCCGTCATTTATGCCGGCGGGAATATCAAACTCAATGGTTTTCTTTTCGCGCTTCTTGCCCTCGCCCTTGCAAGCATGGCAGTTATTTTTTGGCACCTTGCCGCTACCCCGACAAATATTGCAAGTAGAAACTCTGGTTATATTGCCAAAAAATGATGTCGTGGTTTCTCTAACCTCGCCCTTGCCGACGCAAACCGAACAATCGGTTAAACCGCTTCCCTTTTCTGCGCCGCTACCACCACATTCAGGACAGACAATATCCTTTGATAATTCAATTTGTTTTGTCGCGCCGCGTGCTACATCATGCAAACTCAATGTCAGATTGATTCTAATATCACTACCACTTGATTCCTCCTGTGCCTGTCGGGCTCGTCCACGCGCTCTACCGAACTGACCACCGAAAACATCGCCGAACATGTCAAAAATATCTTCAAAATCAAACTGTTGACCCTGCCTAAATCCGCCGAATCCCTGCGAAAAATCAAAACCATCAAATCCTCTTCCGCCGAAACCGCCGAATCCTTGGGAACCAAAACCGCCAGGCGGCACGGAACCGAACTGGTCATATTGTGAACGTTTCTTGGGGTCGGAAAGCACCTGGTAGGCCTCATTTATCTCCTTGAACTTTTTCTCATCTCCGCCTTGCTTATCAGGATGATGCTGGTGAGCCAGCTTGCGATAGGCCCTTTTTATCTCCTCCTGCGAAGCGCTCTTCGATACTCCAAGAGTTGTATAAAAGTCGTTAATACTCGACATAAAAATGGTTAATTATTTTTTATCTTCAGTCTTTCACTCCGCTTTCTGTTCCCCCTCATCTTTTTTCTCTTCCCGCCCAGCAGGGCGCGGCTCGCCTTCGGCGGCCGTTTTTTGCTCGCCTGCTTGCCCCGAGGTGGCATCGCCACTTTTCGGAGTTGCTTGTTTATACAACACCTCCCCTATTTTTTGTGCCGCCGCGGACAATTCTTCCGTGGCTTTTTTAATCGTGCCAACATCCTCGCTTTTCTGGGCATCCTTCAATGCTGCAACTTTATCCTCAATATTTTTGCGTTCCTCAGCGCTAATTTTACTTGCCCCGTTATCGCCGTCAGGCGATTTTACGGGGTCACCAATATCTCTCAATGCTTTTTCCGTTGAATAAACAAGCGTTTCCGCCATGTTGCGGGCATCTACCAATTCTTTCTTTTTCGCATCCTCAACGGCAAATCTCTCCGCATCAGCGGTCATTTTTTTCTTTTCATCGTCAGTTAAGCCAGACGACCCCTCGATTCTGATTGACTGTTCCTTGTTTGTAGCCTTGTCTTTAGCTTTGACATTCAGTATACCATTGGCATCAATATCAAAAGTAACCTCAACTTGCGGCACACCTCGGGGAGCCGGGGGTATACCATCAAGTATAAACTTACCAAGCGTTTTGTTGTCCGTTGACATCGCTCGCTCGCCTTGCAAGACATGTATCTCAACTGACGGTTGATTGTCAGCGGCAGTTGAGAATGTTTGGGTTTTGGCGGTCGGCACGGTAGTGTTTTTTTCTATCATTTTAGTCATTACTCCGCCAAGCGTTTCAATACCAAGCGAAAGCGGGGTGACATCAAGCAGTAATACATCGCGTATATCGCCCAGCATTATACCTCCTTGAATAGCCGCACCAACCGCTACAACTTCATCAGGATTTATATCTTTGTGCGGTTCTTTGCCGAATAATTTTTTAACCGCTTCAATTATGGCCGGCATTCTGGTTTGTCCGCCTACCAAGATTACCTCATTGATATCAGAAAGCTTAAGCCCGGCTTCTTTTACGGTTTTCCCGGTCAGTTCAATTGATTTATCAATATAATCCTTAACCAAATCTTCCAGCTTGGCCCGCGTAAATGTCATTGAAAAGTGCTTCGGGCCGCTGGCGTCCGCGGTCAGGAAAGGAATATTTACTTCGGTTTGCATTGTGCTGGACAGTTCGTGCTTGGCTTTCTCGGCCGCATCTTTGAGCCGCTGTACAGCCAATTGGTCTTTGCTCACATCAACGCCCTGCTCTTTTTTAAATTCGTCTATCAAATACTGGATAATTCGCTGGTCAAGATCATCGCCGCCTAAATGGGTATCACCACCCGTACCTTTAACCTCTATTGTATCTTCGGAAACTTCAAGCACTGAAACGTCAAAAGTCCCGCCGCCAAAGTCATAAACTACAATTTTTTCGTCTTTTTTCTTGTTGAAACCATAGGCAAGAGCGGCCGCCGTCGGCTCGTTGATGACGCGCTTAACGTTGAGTCCTGCAATTTCGCCTGCGTCTTTCGTGGCTTTACGCTGTGAATCGTCAAAATACGCCGGCACCGTGATAATGGCATCGGTAATTTTTTCACCCAGCTTATCTTCAGCATCAGCTTTAAGTTTTTGCAAAATCATCGCTGAAATCTCCGCCGGCTTATGCCACTTGCCTGTCTCGTTATCGCCACCAGGCGATTTTACGGGGTCTCCCATCTTGATTTCAACATCATTGTTTGATCCCTCGCGTATTTCGTAAGACAAAAGTTGTTTATCATGCTGAACTTCGGTATCTGAAAACCGGCGCCCTATAAGTCGCTTTACGGAAAAAATAGTATTGGCTGGATTGGTCACAGCTTGGCGCTTGGCGGTCACACCCACATAACGCTCGCCGTTTTTACCAACGGCAACCACCGAAGGTGTAGTTCTCATCCCCTCTTTATTCTCCAATACCCTCGGCTGACCTATTTCCACAATCGCCATCGCGCTATTTGTAGTTCCCAGATCAATCCCTAAAACTTTAGGCATAGTATTATTTAGGGGTCTAACAGAGGCATGCTCCAGGCATTCCGACGAACGGATTGCTTGGTTAATTTTTGATAAAATATATCTTTCATCAAAAATTAAATCCGCGAGACGAAATAGCGAAGCCGCCGCTGGAGCGGCGAAGCGTGCCTGAGGTATGCTTCGGTTAGACCCGATCAAATTATTTTATTATTTTAACGCGTGTCGGTCTAATGATTCTCCCATGCATCATATAGCCGGCCCTGACTTCTTCTATTTTTTCCCCATCCGCTCCCTCAACAATTTCTTGTGTCATCGGGTCAAATTTGCTTGCCCCGTTGTCGCCATCAGGCGACTTTACGGGATCGCTTACCTTAATTTTCTCAACTCCATATTTTTTTAAGAAATCCTCAAACTTTTTAATAACTTGGTCTAAACCGGCGTTTTTTGCCTGCTTGGCGGCCAGATACAAATCATCCACGATATCCAACAATTCCAAAATTAAACTTTCATTGGCAAATTTAACGAACTCCCCCATTCTTTGCGCTTCATCCTTTTTATAATTTATAAAATCCGCCCGCTCTCGCTTCCAGTTATTCAGGTACTCCTCGGATAAATCAGGTTTAGAACTATCCGAATTTATATTATTTTGATTTTTATCTTCCATCCCGTTAGAAGTAGCCCCGCCAAGGTCCTACGGACTCGCCAAGTCAGACTTGGCGAGCGAGACTTCTAACGGGATCCATGATATTTTTTATACTTCTTTACTTAATTTATTCAATTCTCCGGTTGCGTATTTAATCAGGCCGATATTTTTCGCATAATCCATTCTGGTCGGGCCGATCAGGGTAAGCGAACCGGTTAGGTCATGCGGAAGATTATATTTGACAAACATAACAGTTTCGTCACGTATATCGGGAACCGTATTTTCACGACCAATAAAAATTTTTATATCACCCTCCTTCGCTAAAGCTTCGGCAGGCAAGTCAAAAAATTCTTTTTCAATTTTATTAAACAATGACTCAAACTCGTCAAAAAAACTTGTCAGCCGGAAAGCCCTGTCAAACTCGCGAAATTCCGGCATTTCAAATAAGCTTGAAAGTCCGACTTTGAAAAAATCCTGTTCTTCCTCAATTCCGGTGATAACAAGATTGTCCGACAACTCTGACAATGTCTGCGCCACAATTCTATTTATTTCTCTTGGATCTGTCCCTGCATCATGGACGGCACTCTTGATCACGTTTTGATATTTTTGATTTTTGATTTTTGATTTTTGATTTACTACCATGTTATCCACATAATACCTATATGCCCTGTCTGTCGGCACACGTCCGCTGGAAGTATAAATGTGAGCAAGAAAACCCAAATCTTCAAGGCCATTCATCTCGGCCCTGATTGTGGCCGAACTCAAACCAAAAAACCCTGATTTTTCAAGCAATTTTGAGCTTACCGGTTCCGCGGTCCTGATAAAATTTTCAATTATTGACGCGAGTAATATCCCCTGCCTTTGAGTAATCATACTTCTCATTATAATCGCCAAATTAGCACTGTCAAGGGTAGAGTGCTAATAAGTAAGGATGGGCACTCTCGGGCCTGCCCCGAACAAGGCCGCGAGGGCCCGCAGCGTGTCTTTGCCTTGTTTGGGGTCAAGAGTGCTAATTGGTAATAACAAATCTAATTGCTATAATTCAAGAATGCACAAACTAAAAAAATTCTGGCACCGGCTGGGACCGGGGTTGATTACCGGGGCTTCTGATGACGAACCGTCGGCTATTGCCACTTACTCCATCGCCGGAGCTAAGTTTGGTTACCGTTTCTTGTGGGTAGCTTTGTTCTCGCTTCCTCTCATGATAGCAATTCAGGAAATGAGCGCCCGCATCGGCAGAATTTCAAATCGCGGTCTGGCGGGCAACATGAAAAAGTTTTACCCGCGCTGGCTTATGTTTTTGATAGCCGCCTTGATTGTGGGGGTCAATACGATCAACGTCGGCGCTGATATGTCAGGCATGTCGCAGGCTCTGGCCATGATTACTCCTTTTCCCGAAAAAATGACCGCCGTTGTCATGACGATTATTATTTTAATCGTTACGATTTTCCTGTCTTATCAGAAAATTTTCACGATATTCAAATGGCTGGCTTTGAGTTTGTTTGCATACATATTCGCTACATTTACTATCCACCAAAACTGGCTGCAAGTTTTTTATCATGCTTTGGTGCCTAATTTTGTTTTTAATAAAGAATTTTTTGTGGTCCTGACCGCTTTTATGGGCACAACATTGTCACCCTACCTGTATTTTTGGCAGGCAAATCAGGAAGTTGAGGAAAAAATAATTGAGCAGTGCAAGCCGGGCCAAATATGCCGCCTGCGCCCGGCAACCGATGACGAATTAAAAACCTTAAAAATGGATACTCGGTTTGGCATGATTTTTTCCAATATTATAACTTTTTTCATAATCGCCTTGACCGCTTCCACGCTTTTTCGGGCCGGATTTAACAATGTTGAAACCTTGCGGGATGCCGCCGAAGCGTTAAAACCGCTTGCCGGGGAATATTCTTATCTTCTATTCACGATCGGAATAATTAGTTCCGGATTTCTGGCGATACCGGTATTGGCCGGTTCAGCCGCTTATGTGGTTGCGGAAATTTTCGGCTGGTCGGAAGGCTTGGACAAAAGTTTTACCAAAGCCAAACAATTTTACGGTATAATTATTGTCTCAGCGGTGATCGGTCTGTTAATTCCGCTCTTGGGATTTCATCCCGTAAAAGCCCTGTTTTTTACTTCTATCTTATATGGCATTATTGCTCCGATTTTGATATTAATGGTGATACATATGGCAAATAATAAAAAAGTGGTCGGAGAACGCATAAACAGCCGCGCATTGAATATTCTGGGCTACCTTACATTCTTGATTATGGCATTTTTTGCAGTGTTAATATTCTTTATACTATAATGCAAATCTATAATACTCTAGCTCGCCAAAAAGAAGAATTTCTCTCACCCGGCTCAAAAGTCAGGATGTTCGTCTGCGGACCAACGGTTTATGATTATTCGCACATAGGCCATGCCAGAACCTATGTTGTTTTTGACGTTGTCGCCAAATATCTGCGGCATCGCGGCTACGAAGTTTTTTATCTGCAAAACATTACCGACATTGACGATAAAATTATTGAGCGGGCCAAACAAAAAATGATTAATCCGGCTGATTTAGCGCTGGAATATAAAGAAGCATATTACGAGGACATGAAATCCCTCGGCATCACTGCGGTTTCGGAATACGCTCCGGCAACTCAATATATTCCGGAAATTGTTAGCCAAGTAAAACAACTGATTGAAAAGGGTATCGCCTATCTCATCGAAGATGACGGTTATTATTTTGACCTGGTCAAATTTCCTGATTACGGCAAACTGTCGGGACGGACAACACAATCAGCGGAAGATGCAGTCAGCCGCATTGATGAAAGCATAAAAAAAAGAAATCGCGGCGATTTTGCCTTGTGGAAATTTTCTAAGCTGGAGGAACCGGGTTGGAATAGCGAGCTTGGCTATGGCCGTCCAGGGTGGCACATTGAAGATACCGCTATGACTGAAAAACATTTCGGTTTCCAATACGACCTGCATGGCGGCGCACAAGATCTGATATTTCCACACCATGAAGCCGAAATTGCCCAAATGGAATCAATTTCCGGCAAAAAACCATTCGTCAAATACTGGATACACCCTGGATTTTTAACCGTCAGTGGCCAAAAAATGTCCAAGTCGCTAGGCAATTTCATAACAATACGCGACGCCTTAAAAAAATATCCAGCCGAAGCTTTACGCATGATGATACTGATGGCTTATTATCGCTCTCCTATTGATTACAGCGAAGAAAACCTGAGACAAACCGAGGCAGCAGTAAATCGTTTAGCCGAATTTACTAATCGCCTAAAAAATATTGAAAAATCTCTACTTAGGAGTTCAACTCCTAAGTTGGAATTGATTGAAAAAATAAAGGAAAATTTTGAAAAAGAAATGGATGATGATTTTAATACTCCCAAAGCAATTGCGTCTTTGTTTGATTTTGTAAGAGAAGTAAATCCGTTGATTGATGAAAGAAAAATCAGCAGTGAAGATGCAAAAAAATCTTTGGAAATGCTAAATGAATTTGATCAAATTCTCAGTATCATTCCTAAAAAATCACAAGAAATACCGCCGGAGATACAAAAACTAATAAGCGAGCGCGAAACCATTCGCCAAGCCAAGGACTTCATCCACTCCGACCAACTCCGCGACCAAATAAAAAACCTCGGCTACGAGATTGAAGATACCAACTACGGCCCGCTAGTCAAAAAACTCGCTTCGCCATAGTACCTTTTGGGAACTTCGCCTCGCTCCAGCGAGCTCGGCTCATCTTTTGTGATTGCCGCCATTTGTCAAGACACTCGCTTAACTCGGTCATTGACAAAACCATGCTGGCGGCAACCCCAGAAGTCCCAAAAGGCACTATGGCTTTGCTCTTCATCTCAGCAGATGAATCCAGTTAGAGAGTCCTTATATTAATAAGGTTAATCGTTATTTGAAGAATTGCTAAAAAATATAACACTCTCTAATGGGATGAATGACGAAAATCAGGAGGTTTGCTCCACTACTTTTTTCAAAATAAATGCAAGTTTTTGGGTGGTGGGGTGAGCCATTGCCAATTTTTATCTGTTGGCTTGAGCAGTAACAAATAAATGTTGATTTTTGAAGTTTTTCGCTGATAAAGAAAATTGGGACGGAGCGAAACTAAAACCCGTTTGTAATCAAACGGGTTTTAGTTGAGCGTAAGGGGTACGATTTTTTTATCTAGAAAAACAAGAAAATCAACATATTATTTGTACTGCGAGGACACCTGATAAAAATTGGCGGGGGCGAGCGATACTCACACTTTATCCCCTACCCAAGTATAATCGGCTGGAATATAATTATTGGTTATGCCGAAATCCCAAACCGCAATAGACAAACTGCCGCCGCAGAATATTGAAGCCGAGAAAAGCTTGATCGGCTCGCTTTTGCTTGATAAAGAAGCAATAAATAAAATCGTGGATTCTTTGGAACCGGAAGATTTTTATAGCCGCACCCATCAGATAATTTATACCGGCATGATGCGGCTCTTTGAAAAACAAGAGCCGATAGACATTTTGAGTTTGTCCAACATTCTTGAAGAAATCGGCCAGCTTGAAACCATCGGCGGCGTCGGTTATCTTACCTCACTTGTTAATTCAGTTCCCACAGCCGCCCATGTCGTCAATTACGCCAAGATCGTTGAACGCAAAAAGGTTTTGCGCGACCTTATTGACACCGCCCATCATATTCTTGG
The DNA here is from genome assembly GCA_016185545.1 of Candidatus Yanofskyibacteriota bacterium. Taxonomy (GTDB): domain Bacteria; phylum Patescibacteriota; class Minisyncoccia; order 2-02-FULL-40-12; family IGHO2-01-FULL-4-A; genus 2-01-FULL-44-17. Next base: position 77,138 of record JACPNJ010000001.1, on the reverse strand, counting down.
TTTGGGCTATCAGGAAGACGAAGACGTGGACTCTCTGCTAGATCAAGCCGAACAAAAAATATTCGCTGTCTCTCAAAAATCTATCCAACAAACATTTCAACCGCTTGATAAAGCCTTGCACGAAGCATTTGAGCGCCTGGATATGCTTCACAAGTCAGATGGCACATTACGAGGTGTTACCAGCGGTTTTTACGATCTGGACAACATTACCGCCGGTTTTCAAAAATCAGATTTGATCATTGTCGGAGCGCGCCCCTCGCTTGGCAAAAGTACGCTTGCCCTTGATTTCGCCCGCAACGCCGCTAAAACAACAGGCCTGCCAGTTGGTGTATTCACGCTTGAGATGTCTAAAGACCAAGTAGTAGATCGTCTGATCGCCGCCGAAGCGAACATAAGCCTTTGGAAACTGCGCACTGGCCGATTATCTTCCGAAGGTGACGGTAATGATTTTGAAAAAATACAAATCGCGTTAGACAGTCTTGCCCAAAGCAACATTTTTATTGACGATGCGTCTTCACCGACGGTGTTGCAAATCCGCGCCATGGCCAGACGATTACAGGCCGAAAGGGGTCTGGGAATGCTAATCGTTGATTACTTACAATTAATACAGCCGAACCGTGCTTATGAAAGCCCCGTCCAGCAGACTACAGAAATTTCTAGAAATCTTAAGGCATTGGCGAGGGAACTAAGTATCCCGGTCATAGCCATTTCGCAGCTATCACGCAATTCTGAAGCGCGTCCGGACCAACGGCCGCGGCTCTCGGATTTGCGCGACAGCGGTTCACTGGAACAAGATGCGGATGTGGTTATGTTTATTTATCGCGAAGACCGAGTTAAAAAAGAAACGGAAAAGAAAAACATCGCCGAAATCATTGTTGCCAAGCACAGAAACGGCCCGGTCGGGTCAATTGAACTGTATTTTGATGAGGATATGGTGTCGTTCAAAAACCTCGCCCGTAATATCTGATTTTTCAAACATGCCCAATAAATTAGGGGCTTCACCATACTGTCTTTTGGAAACTTCAAAAATCGGCTCGCCGTTATGCCTTCTATCACCGCTAGCAACCCCAGCGAGGTTGCGTCGCTCCGTTGAAAGCGTGGATTCATTTCGCAGTGATGAGCATTATACTGCTCAATGACCGTGCAATCCACTCTTTCAACGGTGCTATAAGGCATAATGGCCTCGCCTAATTTTTTAAATAATCCAGAAGTCCCAAAAGGCACTATGGCCTCCGCCTAACTCTAATTTATTGGGGGTTTAAAATCAGATATTCCTTCGCTCACCCCTTGTGGGAATGGTAAAAATAAAAGGTGTCATGGGGCGTGAATACGCCACTCGGGTGGCGTATTCAGGAAAAAATCAAAATGTCATCAAAATTCCAAAAACTGATTGATTTTTTTACGAAACTACCGGGGATTGGGCCGAGGCAGGCAATGCGGTTGGTTTTGGCTATGGTGGAGTGGCCCAAAAACGAACTGGATGAATTTTCACAGTCGGTAAGCGCGCTTAAAGACGGACCGACATTTTGCGAAGAATGTTTTAACTTCGCGGACACTGAAAAATGCGCAATATGCACAAGTGTTAAACGCGACCAAACTCGCATTGCAGTAGTTGAAAAAGTCACCGACCTGCAATCAATGGAAAAAACCGGCGCCTTTAACGGCGTGTATCATGTACTGGGCGGTCATATTAATCCGGCTAATGGCTCATTGCCTCAAAACCTTAAAATTAAAGAACTAGAATTCAGAATTAGGGAACTGCAAAAACTAACGCCGGATATTGAGGTAATAATCGCCACCAATCCCAATACCTATGGCGAAACTACCGCACTTTACATTGAAGAAGAATTAAAACCGCTTGGGGTAAAGTTGACTCGGCTTGCTCGTGGCCTTTCCGTTGGTTCTTCGGTTGAATACGCTGACGAAATTACTCTGGTAAATGCTCTTAAGCATCGACACTAATCCAATCAAATAATTCTTTCTGAACTCCCGTCACGCAATTTGACAGAGTAGGTTTTTTTCATTACCTTAAACTTACTGGCTTATTTACAACTAAAACACAAGGAAATCAATGAAGCGTATAAACATATATGACTTCGCGGCGATTGTTATATTTCTTTGCTTTGTTGTTGGCAGTATCCTGATTGTCGGTAAAAATGAACAAAAGGAAAACACGAAACCATATTTTCCCACATGGAAAACAATAGAATCAGGCACTTACAAAAATACCAACGTCATTCGCAAAGCATTAATATCTAACGGCTTTACGGTTGAATACTGGGCTGACGATATACTTGATAAAACACCGGCAGTTCGTAAAAAAATAGAATGGAATCTGGTATTACTTTCCGCCGCTCAATTAGGTTTTAATGACTGGGTTCCCTATGAAAACATTGTGAGACGCGCCCAAAAATTAGGTCTAAAACTTGCGCCAGCCCAAACCGGTCCTCTGTTACGCTTGCAATACAGAGACCAGCCGGAAAACGAGTGGCTACACATAGCTATGAAACCACTCATTGATTCCAATGGCGACCCGACAATATTTGATATTTTGCATTACGATCAGCATACCCATAACGGCTCGCATACTCATGGTCACAGTTTACAACTTTGCAGTTCATCCGTACGCCATGATGTTTTATGGAGCCCCTCCAGCATCTGGGTATTCTTTAAATAAAGAGCTCCCACTAAGTGGGGGTTTTATTTTGTTTTTCTTTCTTAAATAAGCTGGCCTTTTACTAAATTTTGTCAAAAATTACAAACCCTAAGCCCCTCCCCAGTTTAGTAAAACTGGGGAGGGGCGGTTTTTATCGTTCGTAAATTGCTAAGAAAGGTGCTAGCGAAGCCAAGTCAGACTTGGCGAAGCGGGTTTACCGGCGGAGGCGCGCGCGTTTTGCGCCTGCCCCGTTAGAGGCAGAGGCGCGCTGCGAGCCCTCGCGGCCTCTAACGGGGCCTGTCCCGAAGGGCCAGCAAAACACGCGCGCGTAGCCGGTAGATAAACTATTCTGCGATTGGTTTGTAATTTTTGAAAAATCACCGCTATTACGCGGTGATTTTTAATATTTCTACTTTAGTAAACGGCTGGCGGTGGCCCTTTTTCTTCCAGTAGCGAGTTTTATTTTTGAATTTAAAAATTATTTTCTTTTTGGCCTTGCCGTGGTCAAGCACGCGAGCATGCACTTTGGCGCCATCCACTAATGGAGCGCCAATTTGGGCATTTTCCATCTTGGCATTACCGATAAGTAAGACTTCTTCAAAATCAAACTCTTCCCCTATCGCATAGTTTAATTTTTCAATTAAAAACTTGCTACCCTCGGTAACCTTATACTGTTTCCCGCCAGTTTTTATTATAGCGAACATAGTATTAAACATAACAAGTTATGTTTGTTTAGTCAACAAAAACAAAAAAGAGTCGCACTGGTCGCTACGACTCTCCAAAAGTTAGATTGTGTTCAAATAAACTTTAGCGTTAGAATCTTCCGGTAATTCCGGCGGTTTAAATTCCGGCAGTGGCGGTCCTTGTTCAAGAGACCTAATGAATGCTTGCACATAGTCAAATGGGATTATTCGTTGTATCAATGTTCCGAAATCATCCTTTTCTATACTTAATACAATACCCAGAAGCGTCCCGTAATCATCAACGGCTACAGCGCCTTTAAGCTGGTTTTCTTTTGTTTCCTCTTCTGTCAAATTTTTTATATTAGTTACGGACCGCGAGGTAAGCAAAAATGTGTTTTCGCCAAAGTCCTTTCCGGAAAAAAAATTTGTTTTTTGCGTGTCCACCGCAAGCGGCCTAATAAGCAATAGCGCCGCAAGTCCTAAACGAGCATTCGTATTTACTTGAATAGCGGGGATCACCTGATCTTGATAAATAATCGTGGCTTTTGCTCCCAAAACTAGCATGGGGGAAAGCGCGGCAATAACGGTTTGTGGATAAAGCGCGAATCCTTCTTGATATTTTACGTGAACCGCGCTGCCTTCTGCTATTTCCATTCGTATTGTTACCATCAATTTTTGTTCTTCCTGCAATACTGGTTCTGGAGCAGAATTTGTCAGTTCTTGCGCCGAAATATCTGTGTTAATAATTGATAATGCAACAAATGTAATCAGTAAAATGAATGAATTTTTTCTCATTTTATTTCTCCTTTTTTCTCCTTCTTCAATTTTCAAAAAGCTCTGGTTTTTATACGCAAAAAGCCGGAAACCGTTGAATCTATGCCATTTTTGCAACATTAAAAAACGTTGCGTAGGAATAGAGTCGACGGCCTCCGGCCTTGCCCTTTTCTTTCTTGCTTAACCCCAATATACACCTGCTTAATTTTCTTGTCAATAGCATGCGCTCCCGTCGGGATTCGGCTTTGCCTCTCGTCATCTTCCAATGACTCGGGCTAGCCACCTGCTCGCGGTTCGGCTCATCAACTGTTCGCCGAACAACGCTCCGCCGTTCTCATCCCGACGCAATTCGCACAAGCGAGTTGCTATGGTCGCTGCGCTCCCGTCGGGATTCGAACCCGAGTTCCGTGAATGAGAATCACGTGTCCTAGACCAGGCTAGACGACAGGAGCTTAGAGCGCAGGTTTCAAACCAGAATCAAGTTTAGAAACTCAAAAATGAGATGATTTCTAGGCGCGACGACGAAGATGTAGTTTATACTACTTCTAGGAGGAGCAACGAAGAAATCAGCCATTTTTGGGCTTCCCTCCGGGCGGGACAATTTTGAACCATCTTCTTCGTTGCTCGTCGCTCACGTATTGCTTGATACGCATCGATCCTCGCGTCTTGAAGATGGTCAAAATTGTCTCCGCTAAATTGACTCTGGCTTGAATCCTACACTCTTATATTATATATTAACAAAAAACTTGGTTTTTCCAAAATCAAAGGAGTGTCCTTTGAAAATCAATTTTATTACCAGACGGTTATTGGCAATATCAAGGCAAATATTCATCGCCGGCAAAACCCAAGAAGAAACATTGGCTGTGGCAGAAAAACTAAACGGTGAAGGTTTTTTGACTACGATAGATATCCTCGGTGAACATTCAAAAAGTGAAGAAGGGGTTAAAACGGCATACGAAGAGTACAAAAGGTTACTTGAAGAAATAGGACGCCGCGGTCTGAAAACAACTATTTCAATAAAACTGACGCATCTTGGTTTGGAATTGGGTTTCGGCTATTGTTTTAATGTTGTCAAAAAAATAGTCAGATATGCTCGTTCAAATAATGTCGGCATTGAATTTGATATGGAAGAATTTAAATACAATCTTGAAACTATTGAAATTTTCCAAAGCTTATCAAAACCAACGGACAATAATCGCCTTTGCCTTCAGGCAAATATTTTTAACTCATTTTATGATTTGGATTTTCTCCACGATAAAGGTTATCCCACTAGGCTGGTTAAAGGAGCTTACCAAGAAAGCTCCGAGGTGGCTTATTATAATCAGATAGACATAGAAGAAAACTTCATATCACTGATAAATTTGGCTATTTCTAAAACAATTCTTAATCGACACAATAATATCTGCGGGCCTAGCCATGCTATTGGCACAAGAGATAAAAAAATAATCCGCCATGCTAAAATACTGATAGAAGCTTCGCCGATTTTAGAAAAAAATTGCATTGAATTCCAATTGCTTCATGGCTACCTGGCTTTAGGCCGTGAGCTTTTGCAGGAAGGCTATCCCGTAAGAATTTACCTGCCTTACGGCGACGATAAAGCTGCGCTTCCCTATGTTTTGCGCCGCCTTAAAAATCCGCATGCTTGGAAATTATTATTTGATTGGTTACTAAATTTTGGCAAAGCCCGCTTCTAGCGGGCTTTTATTTCCTCAACAATAAGCTCCATTTTCATCGCATGCGACCCTTTCACTAAAACCACATCACCCTCTTTTATAATTTCCTGGACTTTTATTTTGGCTTCTTCTGAAGTATTAAAGCTAATTATATTATCCGGCATTTGCTTGTCCGCCGAAGCCTTGGCGAAGGCGGAGTTGGCCGCGGAATCGGCAATAAGCTTACCGGCAGTGCCGACAGTTATAAGCATGTCGCAACGTTCAGCGGCCAAATTGCCTATTGCGCGATGAGCTTCTATTTCGTACTTGCCCAATTCTCTCATATCGCCTAAAACTGCAATTCGCCGGCCTTTATGACCCAATTTTTCTCTGGCTTTGGCAAAATCTCTTAAAGCGTCAAGTGCCGCGTGAGTAGAAAGCGGCGAAGCATTATAAGTATCATCAATAATAACCGAATTTTTGATTCCTGACAGTAAATTCATGCGTCCCGTCGGCAATTCTATGTTTTCCAGCGCCCCGGAAATATCAACCAAATTAATTCCAAAATGCAGACCAACCGCCACCGCCGCCAAAACTCCGTATAGCTGATGTAAACCGACCAAGTTGTTAATTCTTGCCGGAACAAAAGTGCCGCCACTGTTTATCTTAAAGGAAAGTCCGCCGATATTTATATTATCATCGGATATAAAATAAGAAGTGTCGGAAGCCCATATATCCGCAAGATTGGAGAAGCCAAACGTCACAACCTTGGCACGGGAACGTTCTTTCATATTTAAAACGGTTTGGTCGTCATAATTCAATATCGCTAAACCATCCGGCGGCAGCTGCGCGATTAATTTCGCTTTTTCTTCGGCAACTTCTTGCGGGCTGACATAAAATTCCACGTGCACAGGCACTTCGCCAATGGCTGTTACTACTCCGATTCGAGGCCTTACCATATCAACTAAGTAATCAATATCGCCAGGCTTGGCAGATGCCAATTCCAGTATTAAAAATTTAGGATACCGCATTCTAAATGGCAGGAATGCCAGCCAAAATCCGCCGGCTAGTTTGGGCCAAAATCTCAAAAGCCGTCCCCAATTTGACGGCCTGATATTTGCAGTAGACAAAAACGGATCTATCCCCAAGACGGTCAGCGGAACTCCAAATTCATTGTTATAGTTTTTTTCTGTTTTACGCACCAAAAATTTACGGCTTAAAACAGTAAATACCGCGTCTTTGGCCATCGTTTTACCGACAGATCCGGTAATACCGATAACCGTTGGCTGATAACGGGTAATAACCCGTTTGGCTAAAATTTTTAGGATAAATTTGAGTAAATTATGCATATTTTAAACCCGAAATCCGAATACCGAAATTCGAAACAAATTCCAAATTAGAATTATCAAAATTACAAACCGTTTCGGATTTAGAATTTAGGATTTTCAGGCTTTATTTCGTATTTCGTGCTTCGTGCTTCGGATTTCTGACTCGCAACTAGTTGCGAGTCGGCGGTATATTGAAGTACCTAATCAAGTATCTCGCTATATCCCCGAATACCGGTGATAAACTATCGGCAGCAAATTTAATGCCTTTCGGCTTTTCCATTTTTATCAATATGACGAACTTTGGCGCGTAGGCAGGAGCAAAACCGACAAAATCATGAATAAACTGGTCATTTCCAAAATAACCTCCGTTTTCGGTATCAGGTATCTGCGCCGTCCCCGTCTTACCGGCTACATCATAGCCCTTAATTTGTGCTTTATCAAAGCCCTTGTCTACGACATCAACCAGCATTGATTTTAACTGGGCGGAGGTTTTCTCCGTTATCGGCGCGCCTAAAATTTTTGGGTTAGTTTTTATCGCTGTCCCATCCGGTCGTATTATTTCTTTTACAAGATATGGACGCATGAGTTTGCCGCCGTTAGCGATTGCCGAGTAAGCATTTGCCAACTGGAGCGGCGATACAGCAACACCCTGACCAAATGAAGCGGTTAAAAAATTGATTTTCCGCCCGCTGTAAAGATTGGAAATATTACCTGCCGCTTCACCGCTTAAATTTATTCCGGTTTTTTGCCCGAAACCAAACCCGACAACATAATTTAAAAATGCGTCATCGCCAGTTTTTTCTTGGGCGAAGATAGCACCTGTATTCAACGAGTGCTCAAGGGCCTGTCTCATCGTTTGAATTCCACTAGCTTTCTCATTGAAATTGCGAATGGTGTATCCACTGATTTTTACTTCGCCGGTATCATTATAAATCGTGTCGGGCGTTACCGCACCGCTATCTACCGCGGCAGACATAGTTATTGGCTTAAACGAAGAACCTGGTTCAAAAATTTCCTGGACGTTGGGATTTATAAAATCGCGTAATTTAAAAGATGAATAATTATTAGGATCAAAACTGGGAGAGGAAGACATGGCTAATATCGCGCCGGTATTCGGATCCTCAATGATTATAGATCCCCTGGGTGCGCTCCATTTTTTCAAAACCGTGTTAAGCGTAAGATCGGCTATCGACTGGATGTTGTGGTCGATAGTTAAGACAACATCGTTTCCACCCCCGACTTCAACATTTCCCAAAAGCCCATCTGACGTAAGGGTAGGGTTTCCGTAGTTCCAAAACTTTAGAAATTTTAAAATATCGGAGTAGGTTTTATTGCCCAAAAATTCCTGAGTTTTGGATTCACCGCTTAAAATATCATCATATGAAAATTCTATGCCATATTGGCCGACACGCTGATTGCCGCTGAATCCGACAAATCCCAAAACATGAGACGCCGAAAGCCCTTGGGTATAATAACGGTTTATTTCCGTAGCTATTGTTAAGCCGTTTATTTTCAAGGCTTTGATTTGTTCGGCTTGCTTCTTGGTCAGATTGCGAGCAATCACCAAATAAGATTTATCTTTCTGTGATAACAAGTATTCCAAAAAATCATCTTGATTTTGAAAAAAACGGGACTGACCTTCTTCTTCCGTGGTTTTAACGTTTAAAATCGGAAGGATTTTTTTGGAGACTTCTTGCAACGAATCAACTGACATATTGACAGAATAGAGATAAAAAGATGACTTGTTTGTAACGGCCAGCCTTTTTTCACCAGTCGCAAGATTGGAAAAATAAATGTTGCCGCGGCCAGCTAACAACGCTGATGGGCTGCTATATTGGCCTTCAACTGATTTAACAAGTGCAGAGTGGCGAACAACAGTTAAATTAAAAAGCTTATAAGTAACTAGGCCGGTTAATAGAAACAAGATAATTACAAATAAACGTATGCGCGTTTCACTGCTGGTATTTTTGGTTGTCATTTATGCGACAATTTACAAACAATACAAATATACAAAAAATGGTTTAGGGAAGAACAGCAAATCCGTCTTTTTCCAAGATGGAATCGTTATCTTTAGCTTCCACCAAACCATAATTTTTGGCGAAACGAAGCAGCGTTTCCAGGTTCTCGCCTCCATACTGCTGATCTTCAGCTGCCAGTTTAGCGTTTAATTGGCTGATTTCAGATTTACGCAAATTCAAAGCATATTTCCGAGCAACCATTAGATTGGATATAAAAACATATGCCGCAATAGTAATTCCCGCTATTAACAATAGAATCAAATTTAATTTAAAAACAGAGGAGTGTTCAATTTTTACCCCCTCTCCAAAATGAGCATATTTGGTATGAGAATTCAATACACCAGAATAGACAGTCACTTATCTGAATCCCGAACGAGACAGCCAGAGCTTAGATTCAAAACTGAATCAAGCAAGTAAATCCAGCTTTCTTTTTCGGGACAATTTATTTAATACGGTAATGCTCAGAGAGCATCACCTGTCTCGTACGGGACTCTTTCTCGGCTATTCTTAATTTCGCGCTTCTAGCCCGCGGGTTTTTGATTATTTCCGCAAGCTCGGCGTTAATTGGTTTTTTGGTAATTATTTTCAGGATTTTTTCTTTAGCTTTTGCTCTAAAAAAATTCTTGACCGCGCGGTCTTCCAAAGAATGAAATGATATAACCGCGATTCTGCCGCCGACTTTCAAAATTTCCATCCCTTGCTCGAGTCCTGATTTTAAATTTTCCAGCTCGTCATTTACGGCGATCCTCAAGGCCTGAAAGGTTTTAGTGGCAAAATGTAATCGTCGACGGTCGGAACGATACCAAAATGGCACTGATTTTTTAATAATTTCTACCAGCTCAAAGGTGGTTTTTATCGGTTTTCGCTTTCTGGCATTGATAATATTGGCAACGATTAATCTGGCAAATCTTTCCTCCCCGTATTCCTTCAATATTTTTACCAATTCATCATACGAATAGCGATTAACAATTTCTTCTGCTGTTGTAGGGCTGGCAGTCGATGGCTGATGGTTAATGTTTGGATATGCAAAGCGCATATCCAACGGCTCGTCTTTCATAAATGTAAATCCTCTCCCCGCTTCTTCGATCTGCCAACTTGACATTCCAAGATCAAAAAGAATTCCGTTTGCATCTGTAAAATCATTTTCTTCGGCAATCTTTTTTAAATTTACATAACTGTCATTTATTAAAATTAAATTTTCGTCCTTAATTCCTAAATCTTGCTTTTTAATTATTAACTGTTTTAGCAACTCGCCATCCCATTCTATCCCCAACAATTTTCCATCAGGCAAAATCATTTCCAATATCGCCATCGCGTGCCCTCCCCCGTTAATTGTTGCGTCAATAAACTTCTGGCCCGGTTTGGGATTTAAACATTCTACGATCTCTTTTAGAAGAACCGGTTTATGCATTATATTATTCCCAGCTCCCCCAACTTCTCCGCTATCCTGTCGCTGTTCTTTTCAAGATTTGCTTTGTAATTTGACCAGCGTGTTTCATCCCAGATTTCCAATTTATTGAAAAGACCGGCAATTACCACTTCCTTTTTTAATACGGCATAACCTTTTAAGAAATCCGGAACTAATATTCTCCCGAGCTGATCAAATTCCACTTCCGAAGCACCCGCCAGCAGTAATCTCGCAAAACCTCTTGAATCTTGCTGGCCGAACGGCAACTTGCCGAGTTTTTCAGCCAATTGCTCCCATTCTTTCATTGGGAAAATAAATAAACAGCCGTCCAATCCCCTGGTTAACACTATCCTATCGCCAAGTTCTTTTCTGAATTTAACCGGAATCGCAAGCCGTTTTTTGGCATCAATTATATGTTTGTATTCTCCGATAAACATATGGCTAAAATTTTGACACTACATGAATATGTGTAAATGGCGGGAAATATTGTGGGCTTATCAAACATTTCGATAATTCAACCAAACCAATATATCAGTACCGGATTCTTTTTGAAAGTTTATCAACGATTTGCCTTAGTTATTAACACTATTATCCACTTTCTTACACTTTACCTTCATTATATACCACCCAATTCCAGTACCGCAATACTATGCAATGTGCATAACTTTAGCGTCAATTCTATATTTGACACAATCACAAAAAATCGCCTATTCTAGCCGATTTTTAACATATTTTCCGAAATTACATTTACAAAGCCAAAATTAATGTATACAAGTTATCAACATCACCACCAAAACAAATACGCCACCTAGGTGGCGTATTTGTTTTGGTGGGCTCGAGAGGATTTGAACCTCTGACCTTCCGAATGTGAATCGGACGTTCTGCCCCTGAACTACGAGCCCTCTAAATCCCCAGCTTATTTATCAATTTTTCATGAGGTCCCTCCAAGAGCACGCGTATAAAGCGGTCAAACATAGCAAGACGGTATTGAAATTCCTCCTTATCTAAAATAACGAATTTGATCTCCTTGCCGACTTCCGCTTCAATGGCCTTCAGAAATGAGCGCAGTTTTCTTTTATCAAGATCGTCACCAACTATCAGAAGATCAGGAATATATGGGTCCGGATTTTCTTTATTCATAAAAACTCCCGATATTACGGCCAGTTTCACTTTACCAAGCTTGTTTATTTTTTCGATCATAGTATCTTTTTCTGCCGGTAAAGATTTCAATATGAGATCGCGTAACTCAAAAAAAGAACCGAAATCGGAATTTAAAACATAGGTAGGAATAAAACTCTTCTTTGCTATTTTAACGATTCGGGCGCGAATATTTTTTTTACTTTTGCGTATTTTAATATTGTGTGATTTTTTAGTTACCTTAGTTCGGCCTCGTTTTTGTGGTCTGGATTTTGCTCTATTCCCCGCCCTTCTTGTCTTCTTCTTCTTGGCCTTTTGGGGCGTGGCTTTTTTCTTTTTTTTCTTGTTTTTTCCCATTTTTTATTTTCTAATCTTAAGTAATCCTATTTCCAAAAGCTTCTTTATCTCTTGATTTACAACTGCCGAACGCTCTTGTACCCGAACGGCTAATTCTTTAACGCAGAATGCCGATTCTGGATTGCGAAATAAAAACTTGAGTATTTTAACCCTCGCCTTTGAACCGAATAATAATTCAAAAAAACTCCTTGGTTTTGACATGTTTATAATTAAAAACTAAAATGATAAGTAGATATTAACATCTACTAGACTAGTAAATCGGATTGGCAATGTCAATGAACGGATCCCGAACGAAGTAGCCCTAAAGGGTTAAACGAGCGGGACGATAAGAAAATAATAATAGTATTTCTGCGCATATAACTTATACTTACAACTGCGTAGCAGCTACTTCGTACGGGATGGAAAAAATTACTTTAAAACCTGCTATCAAAGAGCTTATCTACAAAAGCGGCGAGGATAATGTTCATTTTGATGTTTTAGCATATCAAGGCGCCGGGAATCAGGAAAAAATGCTTGGCTCGCTCTTTGTTTTGGGCCACATCAAATATTCTCAAGAGGATCTTTCTTACACGATAAGTTTAATTTCGTCTTTGGCAAAAAGAGAATATTATTCAGACATATCGTTACGGGAACAAAATGCTAAAAGCGCTTTCGAGCGCACTCTAAAAAAGCTTAATGAGGTTTTGGATGATTTTTTCCAAAACAATAATTTTAAACTGAATATCGGCTTGGCCGCAATTTCAGGCGAAAATATTTACATTTCGCGTTTGGGTAAATTCAAAATTGCCTTGGCTCGCAACGGTAAATATATAGACATACTCAATAATGTTGAATTATTCAGTAAGGATGCCGAGGGCGAAAAGCAGTTTTCAAATATTATTTCCGGTAAAGTTCAGTCAAAAGACAAAATATTCGCTTACTTTCCATCAAGGTCGCTGACATCAAGGGAAAAACAACTTAATGGAATTTTCATCAAGGAAAACCAGGAAGAATTTGGCCAAAAAATAGCACATTTGGCTACCAATACAACTAATTTTTCCTGCTGCGGTGTTCATATAGATATGCATGAGGTTAAAGAAATACCCGTATCATCAGCAACTTATACCAAATCAACTTTTAAAACTAGGACACCAAACGACAACAAGGAAAAGGAAACGGAGCCGGAAGCTCCGCTAGAGTCTCAGAATACAAAACAACCGTCTCAAATCAGACTGAATAGCGGCAAACCCCAAGATGTCCCTGATCAAATACCCGAAATTACGGTCGCGGACCAAGGAACCGGCCCGGAAAGTCCAGAAATGGAACAATCACGTATTATACCCGCTGAATTTTTAGTAAGTAAAAGAGAAACGATTTTAACTCCGGTTATAAAAGGTCTCCGTAAACTGATTTCTACTGGCAAATTGGGAGAACGCGCGCGCCGGCGTGGTTTTATTCTAGTTTCCGCGATCATTATTTTTCCCGTTTTAATTTTTGTTTTATGGAAAACCGGAGGAATTTCAAATGAAAACAGGAACACCATAAAACAAGCAGGCGAAAATGTTAAACTGGCGCAATCATGGCTTAACCAAAGCAATTTTAAAGACGCTCGGACACTGCTTCAGGCATCCTTGGCAAGTTTAGCCAGTTTTTCAGACAAAAAAGCCGAAAATATTAAATTACAAATAAATCAAACTTTGGATGACCTTGATCGCGTTAGCGATAAACAACCAACGCTTTTCGCGGACATATCGGCTCAAAACAGCAATCTCAAGGTTAGTTTCGTGTCAGCTTATGACGGTCTTATCAGCATAATCGATATTATTGGCCTAATTTTCAATGTCAATCAAAATGAAGTTTCACAGTTAGGCCAATTCAAGATTACACCACAATTTCTATATACTTCATCATCATTTGCCTCCGTCTTCAACGGTTCTGACGCCTTCGGCATCTATGATTTGAAATCCAAAAAAATTGAGCAGTACACTCTTAAAGAACCGGTATCCGCTATAGACGCTATCTTATACGAAAATAATCTTTATATTCTTTCCGATAAAACAATATATAAATATGCCGACGCAGTAACTGGCGGAACGAAGCGTACAATCTGGACCAGCGACAATGCAAGCGGTAATCTGACATCCATAACCGCTGACGGCAATATTTACGCGCTTGCGGACAATGGCAAACTGATATTATACTTTAAGGGCAAAAAAACCGGCGAATTGGATTTGCGGCTTATTCCTGCGTCAGACAGCCGCATTTTCACTTTCAAGGACTCGGCTTTCCTCTTTCTGGCCGATAAGACAAACAAAAGAGTTTATATTTTTGATAAAACAACAGGCGAACTTAAAACAACTTATAAACTAGAAGCTGTCGGCACACCTCAAGATATATCCGTCTCCTCCGACGGCACGGTTTGGATTCTATCCACGGACAACAAAATCTGGACACTCAAGTAATCAAAAACCGGCCGCATGGCCGGTTTTTGATTACTTGAGTTCTACTGTCGCGCCCGCATCCTCCAATTTCTTTTTAAGTTCATCAGCTTCCTCTTTCTTCACACCTTCTTTTACCGTTTGCGGAGCACCATCAACCAAATCTTTGGATTCTTTGAGACCCTTACCGGTTATCTCACGGATCACTTTGATAACCTGTATTTTCTGTTCACCGGCGCTTTGAAGAATTACATTAAAAGAATCTTTTTCTTCTGACGGACCGGCCTCTTCCCCGCTAGCTGCTCCGGCTGCCGGCGCGGCCATAGCCGCAGCCGATACTCCAAACTTTTCCTCCAGCGCTTTCACTAGATCATTAAGCTCAACTACTGTCATAGATTCGACTTGTTTTATAAAATCGTCTTTATTCACTTCTTCGCTCCTAGCGGAGCTTCTAAGTGCAAGCATTTCTCCATTTAGCGAAGAAGTGCTCCTCCGAAGCTTTAGCGTAGGAGAGCTACAAATTATTTTATATTATTTTTATTTTTTGCTATTTGATCCAAAACCATTGCTAACGCACTAATCGGATATTTCATCATCCCTAGCAATCTTGCAATCATAACCTCTTTAGTTGGCAATTTTGCAAACTCGGTAAATTGATTTAAATCCATAAACTTGCCGGTTTGAATGGCGCCAAAATATTTGAGCGCCGGGTGTTTTTTTGCAAAATTATAAATTGATTTAGCAGTTGACTGTTCGTCGCCATAACCGAATGCAACCCCCACTGACCCGGTATATTCAAAAACATTAATTGGCGATTGGCGATTGGCGATTGGCGATTGCGTAAGCGCTTTATCAAGCAAGGTTTTTTTCTCCACCAGATATTCGGAATCAAAGGCCTTAAGCCCCCTTTTGAGCTCTCTCATTTCACCTACATTTAATCCCTTCTCGCCCTCTCTAGCAAAAGATGAAAAAACAACAATCTTGGCCTTTGCCAGTTTGTCCTTAAGTTTAACAAGTTCTTCTTTTTTTTGCGCAAAAATTTTCATCCCGTACGAGACAGGAAATGATTTACTCATTCAAATCATTTCCGTGCCTATTAATAAGTTACATTATCAATCCCGCTTAGATAGCCACCGTAACCTTTCATGGTTGCTAGTAAAGGCGGCCTCGTTCGGGATTCATATCCAAATAAAAACGGCTTTCGCCGCAGAAACAAACCCAAATACAAAGTATCTTGGATATGCCTCAATGGCGTCTTATGCCTCTTCGGCTGCACCACTTTCTACGGCAATTCAAGTGTAACAAAACCGAATTACTGCGTCAAGTTGCGGAATAAACTGAAATCAAGCGTATTTTTAACCAAGTCGGGATTAATTACGTACAGTATCAAATAAGCGGCAAAAAGTAAAATCGTACCGATAATTGCGTTTTTAATTTTCTCTTTGGCGTCTGATATTTTACTCGCGTTACCGGCGGCAGTCAGCAATCGGAAACCAGCGTATAATAACCGGACAAAAACAACAATACCGACAACCATAAGAGCAAAACTGTAAACCGAATTGATAAAAGCCGGTAAATCGGGTTGATCAAATGTCGGCAATTCAACTGCGTGGGCAGTATTAATTAAAAGATTTAACAAAATTAGGTTATAGGTTATAGGTTATAGGTTATAGAAAACTTACTATCACCTATCAGCTATCACCTATCAGCTATTTCAAATATTTCTGTCTCGCCTTTATGTGTTCCGCCGCTGTTTTAGAAAAAATTGTTGTTCCATCTTTGGAACTCAAATAGTAAAAGTAATCGCTCAACTGTGGATTTAGGGCAGCATTTATTGCCACAAGTCCGGGGTTAGAAATTGGACCAATGGGTAATCCTTTCCTTTTATAAGTATTATATGCTGAATCAATCGGAATGTTATCAACAATGTTAGCCAGTGAAACATCGCAATATTCACCAAGTAAAAATCTTCGGCGGCAAACACCATAAGCTACCGTGGCATCAATTTCCAATGGCATTCCCTGTTTCAATCTTTTTTTTATTATTCCCGCTACCAGTCGCATATCCTGTTCGGTTTTGACTTCTTTTTCCAACATTGAAGCAACAATAATCGCTTCGTTTCTTTCTGATTTGCCGAGACTTTTTAATAAATCGGCTGTTTTTATTTCAAAAGTCTCCCGCATTTTTTTAATTATTTCATCTACCTCAAGTTGGCGATTGGCGGTTGGTGATTGGCGATTACGTAAGTGGTATGTATCTGGAAATAAATACCCCTCCAATTCAACAGCGCCACTATTCAAAAAATCACCTTCATTGATTAGTCCGGCTTGATCCAGTATCCGGTCAACATCGGCAACATTTGAACCCTCGGGAATCGTTACAATAATATCTTCGGGTTCAGAAAGTCCTCGCGAGAACATGCTGACTAACCCAGCTATGCTGATCGGTTGAGCAATTTTATATCTGCCTGCCTTAAAATCTCTTTCGTGGCCGGTTAGTATCGTATAAGCCACAAAAAGATAACGGCTGATTATGAGGTCACGCCCGGCTAATAATCTGGCAGTTGCACTTACCGATTGCCCTTTTTCTATAATGAATTCCGTGCCTTCTGCATCCACCTCAAATTTTCGCGGCATGAAAACTAAAACAGACCCCGCTATAAAAGAAGCCGAAATTATAATTGAAACAATTTTCCAGTGATTTTGTGCCGGATAAATAGAAATGAATTTGATATTTTTGACAGAGGTTAAGCCAAACTATTGATTCAACGGTTCTTTATCAAGCAGTTTTTCAGGCGGAATTGTCCTTTTGCCTGCTTCCAACTGTGTAAGCCGCTGCTGGACCAACTTGTTATCGTGATTAAATTTCTCTATTTCTCTTACTTGTCCAAGCGCTTGTTCTAATTCGCCCCTTTCCTCGTAAATTAAAGACAAGTACCAGCGCGCGTTGGAGTAATTCGGGAAAAGCAATACTGCCTGTTGCCAAGCGCGAAGAGCATTATCTTTCTGGTTATTGCGATAATAAAGCAAACCTAACTGAAAGGCAAAGCTCGGATTGCGTAAATTGTTGGCTTGCAATTTTTCAAATTGTTTAATCGCGTTGGGTACTTTTCCCTGCCGATCATAAACGGCAGCCAAATTATACAGCGCCTGGCCGTAATTACTATAAAGCGCAATAGCTTTCTTAAAATTATCTTCGGCTTTATTCAGATTATCTTCAATTTGGTTCCTTGTTCCAGATGATTTCTGCAGATTATCGGCTAAAGTAAAGTAAATATTGCCTATTCTTAAATATGTCGCCGGGTCGTTCGGATTGCGGGCCAGTGATTCGTTGTAAGTATTTATTGCCGCCTGATCAGCTCCGCTGACCAAAGTAATCAAATTATGATAAATCAAACCACGATTGGCCCAATTCTGCGAATCGGCAGGATCGGCATCGGTAGCTCGAATAGTAATACTGACCGCCGAAGCGATTTGATTTTGTATTCTAGCATTGTAGTTTTCCCGAGTTTCATCTTTCTTTGGTCCGATTTTGAGGTTTTCCGATAATTCCGCCAGAACTGTTTGGGACAGCAATCTATAAACTCTGGCATCCTTGCCGTTTGTGTTAGCGCTGGCAACATAATATTCTATGGCTTTGTTCCGATCCGACGATCGCGCGGCTTTCGCCAGATAAACGTTGGCCAAGTAATTATTCACGGTAAAATAACCGGCGACTGAAACCGCCACCAACCCCACTATGAATACCACCGAACCGACAAATGAATACTTGGCATCGCTTTCCAGATTTATTATTTTTTCTTCGGCAGATTCTAAACTGGACAGTGACGTCAAAACCAAAAACATAAAAAACAATGTAAGAAGCGGGAGATTAAGAGGATACAAAAAGAAAACCGCCAGTAATCCAAAACTTACTGCCCAGTTAGCGCTTGAACCGGCAATGCCATTAAAATTGTTTTTCACCGAAGCAACCAGTGACTTTCCGTAAAACCATAAAAGAGCCAAAAACGCCAAAATCATTAATATGCCGCCCTCAACGGCCATATTTACAATTTCGGATGCAGCATTCATAAATCTAATTTGGTAAAAAACAGTATTGGCGATACTGGCTGGCTTGAATTTGTCGTAGGCAATGCCAAAATTTTCCATGCCGTGTCCCATGGGCCGCATCTTCAATGAATCCACAGCTATAGCCCAAGAAATTTTTTGAGCCGGCGCTATTTCTACTGGCAATTTTGATTTTATGGAAACCCAGTTGAAGTTGATAAGCATCAAAAATATTCCTAATACTATTACCGCCATCGGTATGGCAAATAATTTCATCCTGCCCCTTTTTAAGAGCGCGGTATTGCTAGCAGAGGCAAAAGCAACAAAAGCTAGAAGTGAAATGAAAGCCACGGTCCAAATCGGCCACCAATTAACAAGGATTACAAAAAATAATGCTAAAGCCAAACCGACATATCTGGCTCCATCCATGACCCAATCTTGCCATTTGGCAGTCAGGCTGCCAAGCTGTGATTCTTGGTTCACGGTTCTCACAGAACCAGACACGGTAAAAAATGCCAGCGCTAACGCCGCTAAAATACCAAGAGAATTAAGAGAGCCGACGCTATTGAATGATCGGCTCGCAAATAGCTCACCCTTGAACAAATATAAGCCAAATATCTGAAGCGCCCCGTAAAGAAATGCCAGTGCTAACGAGACAATAATTATTTTCCTTAAGAACCGACCTTGGTCCTCTATGACATTGACGGCAAGCATGAATAATACCGCCAACGCCATCAAGCTTATTAAAGACCAGCTTCTGTCGCCGGCGGCACCGAAAAGACTGGCGGTCCGGCTGACAGAAAAAATCACCGAAATTATTCCGGCCGCAACTAATCCAAATACAGGCAAATATAAATTGCTTGGTTTATATCTTACGGCTCCGCTTTTGATAACATCAACCAGCCATATCACTAAGCCGATCCCGGCCGCTGCAATCAAAAGCGTCTGCTTGTTGAATGCCGTGATATCCGCCGTCCACGGCAAAAACCATAATGGCGTCAAAAACGCCGCGGCATAAACCAGCCACCGTATCATTTTCCTAAAAATAGGGTTAGTTTCGCCTGCCTGCGCGGGCAGGGTTGATACATCCTCGGCATATTGACGCACTGGCAATTCTTCTTCAACCAAAGTTTCGTGATTATCAAAATTTTCTTCAGTAAAATTTTGATATCCCCGCTCCTCGCTGTTCGCTAAATTTATTTCCATAGACTTCGTCGGTTTGATAGATTGCACAATTTACCCAACGGTCAACCCCACAAAGCTATCAAAGCTAGATAAAATTTTAGTAAATACAATTTTATAGTCAAGTTGACATATTTTATAGTATTCGCATTATTTTTGGTTTTAGTTCTGGGTGCAATATGATATGAGAGTCCGCTTTCCGAATTTTTGGAATGCGGGCACGTTCTGCGGAGCCCCGACAAGGTCGGGGCTCCGCGTTATTAACGATTGGCGGCTTGCGACTGCCGATTACACAAGCAAGTTATCCACATTGATTGATTTTTTAGTAAAAGATATGGTGTTAATATTAAAGTTCAATAAGCTTTAATATGGTGAGGGAGGTTAATAAAGAAATCTAAGTTTGCAGTTTGCAGCTAAATTTTTGCTGATAACTGACAACTAAATCGTGCCTAAAAAATATCTAACCGTAAATGAGGTTGCTAAAATATTCGGCGTAACGCCTTTGACGGTCCGTAACTGGGACAAAAAAGGCGCTCTTGTTGCCCACCGCAACCCCGTGAATAACTACCGCGTTTACAAAATTGAAGATGTTGAATTTCTAATGAAAGGAATTGAAACTAACCGGGCTGATCTTCGTTCTACCGTTAAAAAAATCCCGCCAAACGAACCTCGCAAACTTAAAATCGAAGTATTATAATTTTATTCTATTTTTTTGAAATAATATAAAAAACCGAGTTAATCTCGGCTTTTGTTTTTAAAATAATTATTTATACCCCCAACTTTTTCTTCCATTTATTAAATGCTCGGAGGGCAAGATTCAGCAGCGCGTCATCCAAATCGTGGCCGGTAATTTTTTCAATTATATCGGTAAAGTCAATATAGCGAACATCGTATCGGAAAATATTTCCATTTTTATCTTTACCAAGGGTTACTACTTTGGCGCCAAATTTGTGAACAATGCCCATGTTTTTTTCCCAATCAGTTGATTCCTGAAAACCAGGATAAAGATCCATGGCTGTCCCGCCATGAAAAAAACTAATCTCTCTGTGCCAATTACCAAATCCTATGTGATGCGGCTGAGCCGTGTTTTTTGACACGCCATTGCCTCTTAATGACTTAACAAAATCTCCCATTCTATCTTCAAACATATATTGGGCTTTGGTTGTTAACCCTCGGGACTGCGCCGACATAATGTGTTTAAACTCAAATATGAAATTGTTGAATTCTATTTGGTCGTTATTGTCTGAACTTACATAATTGAAGTTCTGTTCTTTGTTTTCTGCTTTTCTCATCAAGTTAAGTTTTTCCACCAGATTGGCAACCATATTAACACCGGCGGTTGTATGCTGCCACATATCATGATCGCCCGGCCTTATATAAACCGGCATTCCTTCAAAACAAGACATTGCAATAATTCCAAGGCGCATCTGTGTGTCTACACCATTCAAAATATTGCCGCCACGGCTATAGTCGGCATGCTTTAAACCGTTAAAAACATCACCATAGTGCGTAATGAGGTCTATTTTACCGAATTCGCCGCTTTTGATCGCGACCCAAAGCGCAACAATAAAATGCGGCTGAGAATGCCGGCCACCGAAATGGGTTTCGCTCATCCCTAATTTTCTAATGGTTGGTCCGGAATATAATATTTCTTTTGGAATCGCTTCAAACTTGGTCCTTGTGGCATGTTCCAAAAAATACATACCGCTTACCGGTTTAAATACAATTTTGTGGCCCTTTTGTTTAAGAAAATCAATAGCTAATACTATGGCGTTTTTACTTTGATTAAATGCTCTTTCCAGTTCACCAAGCTTTGCCGATCTCTTATTTAGCGTATCCAGTATTTTTGAAGCAAGCTCATGATTACCATTTATTTTTTTCACGTTAATACCCTCGCTCGTTTATGTAGGGCGCTAAATTTCTGAATTTCCACTCTATCCCATTCTGCTTGAGTTCACCATGTTCATTAAACGTGAGGTCAACGATTACACAACCCAAATTAGGCGGCGTATCCAGTTCAAGTTCAGTCGGATCGGTAACAGCAAGTTTGGGTAAGCTTATAAATGTAGACGCTTCGCTATCACCTAGCGCGGTATAAACGCCAACACCGTCTGTCCAAATAATTACCCGCGGGTAGTCATTGACTCCCTTGGTACGCAAGGTATTAATAAGCCAACCAGCAATAGAAGTTGATGTTTTGCGTGGTCTGTAACCG
Source organism: Candidatus Yanofskyibacteriota bacterium (assembly GCA_016185545.1). Lineage (GTDB taxonomy): Bacteria > Patescibacteriota > Minisyncoccia > 2-02-FULL-40-12 > IGHO2-01-FULL-4-A > 2-01-FULL-44-17. The sequence goes on along the minus strand of JACPNJ010000001.1, from coordinate 55,265 downwards.
CGGGTATAAGCACCGCGAAAAGGATTTTTCTTTGAGGTAAGTGCGAGCACCCCGACTGGCTTACCGGTATTAATAATCCTGAACATGTGCATATTTCTGCCAAAATAAAACCAGTCTTGATGTTTGGCGCCTTTTAATTCTCGTCTCTGATCGCAAATATTTTCAAGCGGGTCTTCAAACCCTTGCTTAATAAACGATTGTTCTTTTAGACCGCTGATGAAATAGGTATTGCATCTGTGGCTGGGCAAACAAGTCATAGCCTCATCACCGATAACATTTAAGATATAATCAATTTGAGCTTGATAAAGCAACTCGGAAATTTTTTTCTTTTTCTTATAGTCTTCTTCGTACTCTTGTTCTAATTCTAAAAATGTTTCGTTTCGCTTGACCGCTGACAAATTGCCAACTATAACATTGCCGAGCGCTATTACAAAATCCGGTTTTTCTTCCGGGACAATAGTATGATAGACAGTCTTAAGAAGATCGGCTTGTTGTCCGATACCGCCCAGTTCCGCGCCACTCCAAATTAAAATTCTAGTGGTCGGACGCCAGTGGTGCTCTGTCGCGACCGTTTTGGCTTCAGAAGTAGAAAGACGAAATCTGCCGTCGGGATCTTTGACTACCTGATAACCGCGGCGGGCCAGTTCCTCAACTACGCGAAAAACCATTTGCGCGCTTATCTCTATTTCGTCAGAAATTTTATCGGCATTTGCCGGTCCGAATTCACGCAAAAACTTAAGCGCCCGATCAGTATACTTGCCAACATTTTTTTTGAATTCTTCCGGAGAAATTTCTTTTTTCTTTTTATTTACGCCTGTGCTTTGGTTTTTGGCAAAATTCTTGAATTGTAATTCAGAAAATCCGGGAAATTTCTGAAAAACTTCTGTCCATCCCACATTGCCATCGGCAAGAAGTTTAAGAAGTTCTTGTTTTTTGGTTTCTTCAAGTTGAGAAAATGGGTATTTCTTTTGTGATGGTTTGGCATTTTTAAAAAAACTGAGAAATCCTGCTTTCAGCCGGCAAGCATTCCAGCTTTTTTGCTTCATTAAAACCTTATCTTCCAAGACTAATTTTTTAAATTCATCACGATTATTCTTCGCGTCCTTCCAGTGTTTTTTTAATCTCGTTTCCAAATTATCTGGCCATTCGCCATATTTTGCCATTAGCTGCTCCTTTTCTATTATTAATGTACCACCTTAATTCATGCTAGCAAGTTAAAAAATTTTGGCAACACACCGCAACCTCCAATGTCGGGGATCAATACGCCGTAGTTCTAAAGATCGGCTGGAAAAGTTCAATCCGCTTCTTGCAAACAGAATTAAACAAGCATCTTTGGCAATCGGGTATTTCCGTTTCCGGACAATAGCGTCGGCCATTCCAGAATTTCTCGTCCACAAAAGACATGGATTTACCCGATTCTTTTATAATAATCCCCATAGCCTCAAAAACCGCTTCACGAATTGAAGATTCGATCACCGCATCCGTCCATTTTCTTGCTTCGTTTTGTTTCTTTTCCTGATCATCAAGGCCAACCAGGCCTTGCCGCAAAGCCAATCTCATGAGGTGGTAATCAACAATCGGCTGCCAGTTCCATGGATCTTTCACTTCCAAAAACTTTTCCGGCCGATTGGCCAAAACCATGGCAAGAAGCAGGTTTTTCTTTTGAAGCTTATCTTTATTATAACCCGGCACTTCTCGTATTATTTCAAGAAACTTGCGTAATGAGTTTTTACTGCAATTGCTGAACCGAACTAACTCTTGGGAATTTCTAGAACTTGCTTCTTGAAACCATAGTCCGTAAGCCCGCGTCAGTTGAAATCTAGTTTCAAAATCAGGAAACGGAATAGTGCCGTTGTCATCAGTTAAAATTGTGCGGGCTAAATCATGCGGGCTAACAACAGCCAGTTTTTTCGGTTCAAAACATTCGGCATCTTGATTAAACGCTCGCATTGCCGCTTTCCACAACAAATCTGAGCCTTTGGTCTTTTTGCCGTTTATCGTTCCGAAAAGCGGTTCAATATAACCATATTTATCACCATACCAAAACCCGTATTGATGCATACAAGTAAAAAAGAAAAAGTTAATCGCTTGCGGATGATTAAGCGGCGGGTACATATCGGAAGCAACAATTTGTTTGCCATCCTTTTGAAAACTGTAAAAGTTTAGGCCACCGCCATTCTCTGGTAGGTTTTTTAAGAATTCGGCAATTTTTTTTATTTGTTCCAGATTAACTTCGGGCATGGATTTATCCTTAAATTTTTAAATAACATTACCAACCCCATACTAAATTAAAAACCCTGCTCCCGCAAGGTTGAAAAACAGTTTTTGATTTCGCGATTTTCTAACCGCTCCGGCGAATCATTTACGCCCCGCGGAAAACCGTTATATCCGACGGATACTAGTCTATTATTAGAATCAACGATAACGGCCCCGGTTTTGGTTGATGGATCTTTGCTCCATTGGGCGACAAATTCAGCAAGCGCCAAAAAACGTCTGTCCCACTTTTCTGTCATACCCGATTCCTCTTCTCTTATTTGTAAAAATACATCCGCACTCATGCTAGCAACTAAAAAAACTTTTGGCAAGAGCCAACTAAAATCAAAAACTCGGCGCAAGCCGAGTTTTAGTTTTGGCGGGAGTGGCAGGAGTCGAACCTGCAGTCACGGTTTTGGAGACCGTTGGTTTGCCATTAACCGACACTCCCAGTCTAATTACTACTGGTAACAAGAGCGAGCCATAGTGCCTTTTGGGACTTCTGGGGTTGCCGCCAGCATGGTTTTGTCAATGACCGAACGAAGTGAGTGTCTTGACAAATGGCGGCAATCACAAAAGATGAAAAAATCTCGCTGGGATTTTTGAAGTTCCCAAGGGGTACTATGGCGAGTGGCTATTTTTTGGCTTCTTTGTGTGGCGTGTGTTTCCTGCACCACTTACAAAACTTTTTCAACTCGATCGCGCGAGTGACTAATTTCTTATTCTTGGTAGAAAAATAATTGACGCGCTTGCACTGCCCACACTTCAATTTTATTAGATTATCTTGTGACATATTGCGTTTATTTAGTTTTGGAGCCGAAGGTGGGAATCGAACCCACGGCCTATTCCTTACCATGGAATTGCTCTGCCCCTGAGCTACTTCGGCCTATTTAGTTAAAAATTATTTTTTAATTTTTATTCGGTGGGGGCGGTAGGATTGTCCTACGACTCGCTCGGCCTTCCGGCCTCGCGGTCGCAGGCCGCTGCTCGCTGTTTCGCTCGCCAAATACTCGCGAAACATAGCTGCGCCCTGCAAATCCTACCCGCAAGCCAATCAATTGGCTTGCTCTAATTGTGGGGGCGGTAGGATTTGCACCTACGTAGGCACAAGGCCAGCAGATTTACAGTCTGCCCTCGTTGACTGCTTGAGTACACCCCCTATTTTAGCCGACTGATGAGCCGACCCCGAGATTCGAACTCGGAACCTTCACTTTACAAAAGTGTTGCTCTGCCATTGAGCTAGGTCGGCAATTTTTCCAATTTTTTTAAGAGTCGTGTTAATTTGTTTCGCGTTGTTTCATCTTCCGGCTCTAGCTCCAAAACTTTTTTAAAAGATTCCGCCGCATCATGCCACTCCCCTATCTTCATATATATATTACCAAGTTTTTTATATAATTGGACATTCTTTGGGTTTCTGGCAATTTCAATTATCAGCCGTTGTTCTTCTTCCTTGGGGTCCGCATCGCCGTTTCCGTTTTTAATATTTATCGCCATCTCCTGCTCCGCTTGCGCCGCCGCCTCGCCATTCAACATACCCTCATGATGTACTACTGATTTACGCACCCGGTGTATAAGATGGTTCGTCACTGCATCTAATTTAAGGGATAAGAGACGCAATTTGCGCAAAAATTTCTCAAACTCAGCCAGGAGATTAACCCGGAACTGGCGCACCCTTGAACTGTTAAAGTGCGTAGCTAATCCGGGAAAAAATTCAGCAAAAAAACTCTCTTCATTGGAAACTGAATTTTCAACCACTTCAGGCGCCAATTTTTTAAGATAAACAAACTTACAGCCGATAATCCAGCAGATAATGGCTACCGAAATAACAAAAATTCCAAACGGAACGATAAAAAACAAATCAGCTGATAATAACTGATAGCTGATGGTCGATAGCTTTCCGAATCAAAGCTATGACCTAACACCTATAAGCTATAACCTATAACTGCAACCTACAAAACTTCCCCACTTTAATATTCTCGCCCAATTTAGCAATGTGTTGGGTAATAAGCTGTTCGATGGTTATGTCCTGATCCCTTATGTACGGCTGGCCCAATAATTCACGATTGTCTTTCGGATCCATTGCCGCGACATGCATTGCTATTTCATGAGCCAATTCACCAAACAATGGATTGTGCGCTACAAAGTCGGTCTCACACAACAGTTCCACCAAAACCCCGACTTTTTTATTTGAATGGATGTATGCCTCCACCCTGCCCTGACCGGTTGCGCGCAATGCTTTCTTTTCGGCTACTTTAACACCGTGAGCTTTTAGCACTTCCAGTGCTCGCGATTTGTCTCCATCGGCTTCGTCCAAGGCACGTTTAATCTCATTAAAAGAAAGACCGGTAGAGTCGCGTAATTGTTTGATCAGTTCTATATCGGACATCGTATTATTGCGAAATTACAAATCATTCGTATTTTCGTATTTATTCGTACCTTCGTAGCCAGAAGTTCCTTTCCTGACTGCTTCCAATATCAACTCCACCGATTTCTTGGAATTGTCATTCGCCACAATCGGATAATCTATCTGTTTGGGATCACTGTCCGTATTCACTATGCCTACCACCTTAACCCCCGCTCTTTTGGCTTCACGCACGGGTAACTGGCTCTCTTTGAGCGAAGTAATAAATATGATATCGGGTACGCGAGTCAGCTTGCGAATACCGTCAAATTTAAGCCGCAAGGCGGCGATTTCTCTTTCTTTTAATATCTTCTCTTTTTTAGTAAATCCTTCAAAACCATCATCTGTCTGCTTTTTTTCAAGATCTTCCAGATACTTTACCCGACCAATAATGGTTTTGAAGTTGGTCAGCGTCCCGCCTAACCAGCGATTTATAACGTAAGGCATACTTAATGCTTCGGCGGCTGTTCTAGTCGTTTCAGCTGACTGCTTGGTCAAACCGACAAATAAAATCATTTTGCCTTCGACAATTGCTTTTTTCAGAAAATCTATAGCTTTAATAAGCGAATCGGTCGTTTTAATCAAATCCAAAATATAGATATTGTCCTTGAGTGTATAGACGTAGGGCTTCATATTGGGATGAAAAATCGTCTTTTTCCGCCCAAAATGCATTCCGGATTTAACCATATCTTCATAAGCCGGCAAAAATTGGCCTGCCCCGTTAGATATAGATTGTTTTGTCGCGGTTTCCATAAATTAACAATATGCCCGATTTAACCTCGTTAGTTTGCTTAACAACGTAAATATCTAACGGGGTTGTACTACTAACTTCTGACATGCTGAGAATAATAACAAAATTTAAAGCGCCAAGCAAGCGCCCATAGCCACTTAGAGGCTCAGCCTCTAAGTAAAAGCTTCAGGGATTCTTCCATCTCTTTTTTCTCTATAATCACCCCGAGCGCCTTTTCGGCAAATTTTTTATAACCCTCCACGGTTTCAAACTGCGACAATACAATCCTGGTATTGCACAATTTACCCTTGCTAGATTTATCACCGATATATTCATTCCAACTTGATTGGCACAACTTAGAGGCTGAGCCTCTAAGTTGATGGGCTTCAGGATTTAAATTGATATAAGCGCTTAAATACAACAGATAATCATTTGTATCTATGTGAATTGCTTTATATCTCCCCTGAAAAAGTCCACCGTTCAATTCGTGTTTATTATTAAAATACATTGTATATCCAGTTCCTAATTTATGCATAAAATTCTTAATTCCATCGTTTTCCAACTGTCTAACTAAAAGATGAAAATGGTTAGGATTTAGGCAATAACAAACAATATCAACTGGTCGTCTCGACTTAGAGGCTGAGCCTCTAAGTGATTCTTTGTTGAAAGAAACGGCATAAATACTTCCGATTGGTCCATCTACATTGAATTCAATCATACTTTGCAAAAATCTCTGCAAATCAAAAGATTTCATAAAAATAGGCCTTTTATTGTTGCCCCGGTTGTATATGTGATAAAACTCTCCATTTTCAAATTGAAGTTTTCTCATAGATTAAACTTATAGCACAGGTTACTTAGAGGCTCAACCTCTAAGTAACCTGTGCGGCGAAAGTAAAATAAAAGCCGAGGTGTCTCGGCAAAAATTGTAAGTTGTTGGTTACTTAGAGGCTGAGCCTCTAAGTAAAGAAAGGCATCAGTTATTGCTATGGCTCATTTCTAGAGCTTATTTATAGAAACTCCAGAAATTTCCAAAAATATCTAACACTTTGTCTTTTAATTCCCCACCCCCTGGGAGTAAAAAAACCGAGTTATTCTCAGTATTTTGGTTATCCACAAACAATTGACATAATATTTGGGTTTGCTATAATGGGCTCAATGGTAACTTGCTCTGTGCAATACACGGGCAAAAGTTACGTGTCAACAAATAGGGCCTTTGCAAAAGGGCTCTTTTTGTTTTAAGCTCGCGAATGTGGATCCGGGCCCGTGGTGTATGGAGTAACATGTTACCATTGACACGTAACGAAGCGGGTGCAAGCCCCGTCGGGTCCACAATCAAAAAGTCCTGGCAAAATAGCAGGACTTTTTGATTTTTAGTACCAAATAAAACTAGTCCCATCCACCACTTGTGGAAAACCAATAAAATATGTTAATATTACAATAATGAAAAACGATATTCATCCAAAATACTACGAGGCTAAAGTACATTGCGCGTGCGGGAATAAGTGGACTACCGGCTCAACGATGCCGGAGATTAGCGTGGAAATTTGCAGTAATTGCCATCCCTTTTATACTGGGAAGGAGAAGATGCTTGATACTCGCGGCCGAGTTGAGAAATTCAAAAAGAGGATGACTAAGTCAGAAGAAGCGATCAAAACCAAAGCCGTTAAAAAACCTCGTATTAAAAAATAATAGCCGATCCTAATTCTCGAATAATCCCATGATCCCAGAAAACCTCAAAAAAGAACTTGATGAAATCCAAAAACAACTCGTTGATCCCGAGTTTGTTTTAGATTACAAGCGGGTGGCTGAAGCGTCTAAAAGATATGCGGAAATTGAACGGCTATTGGCGGATAGTCATCCGACCCACTCGGCTGGCTCAGGTCTGGCAGGTTTAGGGCAAGGCCGATCAGAAGTCATTGTTGAAATACGTGCCGGCACCGGCGGCGAAGAGGCGGCGCTTTTCGCTACTAAACTTTTTGAAATGTACAAAAAATACGCCGTGCTTCAGAGCTGGCAATTTAATGTAATGGATTATAGCCAAACATCATTGGGTGGTTACAAGAATATAATTTTTGAATTATCCGGCAGAGATGTCTACGAAAAAATGCAATATGAATCGGGTGTGCATCGTGTTCAAAGAATACCCGAAACAGAAAAAAGCGGCCGTGTTCATACCTCAACCGCCACCGTTGCCGTCTTACCTAAAGCACGGGAAACAGACATTGAAATCAAGCCGGAAGACATAGAAATGACCATGTATCGCGCCGGCGGCCCCGGGGGCCAAAATGTCAATAAAGTTTCGACTGCCGTGCGCCTTACCCACAAACCAACAGGCATTGTTGTAAGTTCCCAGCGTGAACGTTCTCAAGCACGAAATAAAGAACTGGCCCTTGATATTTTGCGCTCCAAGCTATTGGATATAAAAAAACAGGAAGAAGTCGGCGTGATTACCGAGGAACGCCGCAAGCAGATCGGCTCTGCTGAACGCGCCGAGAAAATCCGTACCTATAATTTTCCCCAAGATCGCATCACCGATCACCGCATTAAAAAAAGCTGGGGTAACATTCAAAAAATTCTTGATGGACATCTGAATCCACTATTTGAAGAACTAGCTCAAAATCTCAAATGATAGAACACGATTACAAGTCGATTGGGCACGACCATCAACAGCCAATATTTTTTAGCGGTCCGGTTTTTGAGTTCGGTCCCGGCTGGGGGGTAAAGGTAAAAAAGTGGTCTAAGAAATATATTTTCGGCGGCGATTGCACGCTTTGCCGGACAACACGCTATGCTCTGTTTTTCGGAATTGTCGTCCTACTATTCGGCGGACCGCAAATCAGGTCATTTCTTGATGGCCAAAAACAGCAGGCACTGATAAGTGAAATTAAAATCACCGAAACGGCGCAAATTGGCGACAGTAAAATAAAATTAACCCGCCGTGCCCTTGCCGGTTATCTGGGTAAATTCACAAATACAACTTTGACCAACGGCCAGAAAGTTTTCATAGAAACCGTTTTAAGCCAAACAATAGTTGATGAATTAAAACCCGGTGCTCAAATAGATTTTAATTTTGAAAATATCAAAACACTCATAGAACAATCCAGATTACTAACTCCATCCCAGCTCCAAAAATGGGAGGACTACGCAAAAAGCGTCAAATTTTAGTTCGCCCCATCAAAAATTATCCGCTCGCCATTATGCCTCCTATCACCATTTGAATTCCCAGCGAGAATTCTGCATTCCGTCAAAAGCGTGGATTTTGCTCGCAGTGCTTTACTATTGTACTGCTCGCAAACCGTGCAATCCACTCTTTTGACGGTGCTATGAGGCATAATGGCCTCGCTCTAATTTTTAGCAGTAATTCATTATCGAAGTGATAAAAATCACCCAGCCGTAGTTTTTGCTAAAACTACGGCTGGGATTAGGGTTTGTAATTTTTGATAGGACTCGATTCGCTGTGTGCGGACAAACAAATAAAAAAGAGCGATTCTTCGCTCTGCTCGACCTAATTGTTAGAAATATTTTAACTTAATACACCAGTCACGTCTTCTTCGATCTGATATCTAGCATTTTCTTCTGAACCCAGAACCAAGGTGGCAATTTCCCGTGGCGTCGGTTTTCCGCGTATTGCCACAATATCGGTAAAACCATTGCTGTTGAAGGTGATGAACCTGTCCGCCCCCTTCTCTACGGCTTTTTTGTATATACTGTCGAGAACAAGGTCTTCTGAAAAATCAAGATTATCTGACCAGTATTCTTTTTCTCCATATACAATCGTAAAGCCGGGAACTGCTTTTGCTCCTTCATCGTTTTCCCTGAATTCCATCCAAATCTTCTCGAACTCTATGACGGGCATTTTTTTCTTTAAACATTTCGTAAGCCACCGACATAATCCCTTGGCTACCTCCTCAGTATGCTCCCCAACATATGAATGGCAGATTACCAGGGAATTGGAATCACTTTGAGGATAAGTCGCAGTGCCTACAAGCTTATATCCTTTTCGACATTTTTCCTCAATTTTGTCGTGAAAATAACTATTAGCAGACACGTCATTAAAAAAAGTTTTTCGTAAAGTTTGTCCAACCGTTCCTATTCTCCCGAAGCGAACGGTTACCTTTTTATCTTTCCAAGTTGCTTCCCAAAACTTTTTTGAATTTCTATCAACTAACTCATATCTTCCGCTATTATGTTTTATTTTCATTATCCCCTCCGTAGTCAATTGTAAAAGATCAACCTGCCGGAGCTTTTTAGACTCCCTAGCATCAAAAATAGGTTAGCATATAGACCTATAGCGTGTCAATAGCGTGTGGTATTCTGACAAGACATCTTGCATAAAAAACTTGAAAAAGCTGAATTTTAGACTAGAGCGAGCCCCTGTCAATTTTTATCAATTGGCTTGAGTAGTAACAAATAAATGTTGATTTTTGAAGTTTTTCGCTGATAAAGAAAATTGGGACGGAGCGAACCCAGCCCCACTTTTAGAATAAAAGTGGGGCTGGGTGAGCGTAAGGGGTACGATTTTTTTATCAGAGGAGATTCTATGGGCGGGCTAAAGCACCGCCCACAAGAAACTTCGCCTGACAGAAAAACGAGAAAATCAACATATTATTTGTACTGCGAGGACACCTGATAAAAATTGGCAGGGGATGAGCGCTATTTTTCTGGTTTTTCGGCTGGAGTGGCAGGTGTTTCTTCGGCGACTTCCTCCTCAGGCTTCTCTTTCTTGATAACCTCAACATCTTCCGGCGCGGCCGCGGCTGGAGTTTCAAGCTGGGCTTTTAATTCTTCTTCGGATATCGGCTCCTGAATAAGGGCTATGATTGCTTCCGGTTCGGCCTTAACCTCAAGCTTGGTTGAGATTGGCAGGTCCTTGATTTGAATGTGGCTTCTGAGCTCGGCCATGCCGGAAATATCAACATCAATCTGGTGCGGTAAATCCTGCGGAAAACCTTCAACTTCAATTTCTGATATGTTTTTAACTAAGATGCCGCCCAGACCCTTAACCGCCGGCGATTCGCCTATAAAATTAAGTTGAATTTTGGCGCTTATTTTCTCGTCCAATCGTACTTTGTAAAAATCGGCGTGCAAGAACTTATCGCTTAGCGCATCGCGAACAATATCATGGATAATGGTAGGATGGTCTTGCCCGTTAACATTCAGGTAAACCACCGTTGACTCCCCCGCTTCAGCGTAAACACGCTCAAAATCCTTCAACGGCACTTGAATAGATAATGGCTTAAATTCGTGCCCATAGACCACCGCTGGCACAAAACCCTGCCGTCTTAGCGACTTCACCTGTCTGCCGATTATACTTCTCGTCTCCGCTTGTAGAGTTACCTTTTGCATAAGTAGCAGTAATTTAACATAATAAGCAGTATAAATCAACATGGGATTTGAAATACTTATAAAAGATAAGAAATCGCAGGCGCGAACGGGTATATTGAAGACCGCTCACGGCAAAGTGCGGACGCCGGTTTTTTTGCCTATCGGCACCAGGGGCACAGTTAAATCTGTAAGAAACGACGAGCTGCACGATTGGGGCGCGGAAATGCTCCTGGCAAATACTTATCATCTCTGGATTCAGCCGGGTGATGAGTTAATAGGACGCACCGGCGGCTTGCACAAGTTTATGAACTGGGATGGGCCGATATTTACTGATAGCGGCGGTTTTCAGATTTTTTCTCTGGGAGAAAAAATGGCAAAAAGAAATGGCCCCGATAATGAAGAGCCGGCGCCCTTTAATGTACGGGGAAAAGATACCGGCATTTATTTTCAGTCTGACTTAGACGGCAAAAAGATGGAACTGACCCCGGAAAAATCGGTTGAAATACAAAATAATCTCGGTAGTGACGTTTCAGTAGTCTTGGACGAATTTACCGGCGATTTAAATGATTTTGAAAAAGTTGAACAAACCGTGGAGCGTACAACCCGCTGGGCCAAGAGAGCAAAAGAAAGATTCCAAAAACTAAAAACTGGAGGCCAGCTTCTTAATCCCGGCCAATTGCAACTCGGCATAGTACAGGGGGCAAACTTTATTGATTTAAGAAAAAAATCGGCTGAAGAAATAAGCGCACTAGGTTTTGACGGTTATTGCATCGGCGGCGTTGCAGTTGGCGGCGAGACTCAAGACAAAATGCTTGAAGCCGTTGATCTCTCTCTTCCCTATCTTGAGGAAGGTAAGTTTCGGCATCTCTTGGGCATCGGCAATCCGGAAAATATCGTCCAAGCGGTCGCTCGCGGTTGTGACAGCTTTGACTGCGTCATTCCTACCCGCGAAGCCCGCCACGGCAAGGCCTATGTTTCACATGACAACGGCTATCAAACGCTCAATATATTAAAACCGGAATTCCGTGATGATTTCTCTCCACTTGATAAAAACTGCGATTGTTATGCCTGCCGCAACCATACCAGTGCTTACCTCAACCACCTATTCAAATCCGGTGAAATTCTCGGCATCCGCCTCCTCACCGAACACAACCTGCGATTTTACTTAAATCTGATGAAAAAAATCAGAAAAACGATTAATGACGGCAGTTTTGAAAAAATGGTTAAAAATTACAAAAACCGACCATGAATGGAGAAGATTAGTTTAATATAAATATTAACTCAGCAAAAACAAAACTCCATGCCGTATGGCATGGAGTTTTGTTTTAATTAGTGCAACAGTCCAATTAAGTAGTGGGGGTCGGAGTTGCTGTCGGTGTGGCTGTAGGAGTTGGCGTAGCTGTTGGAGTAACGGTTGGTGTCGGTGTTGCAGTTGGGCTGGCCGTCGGCGATGCGGACGGCGACACAGATTTTAATGGGGTTGGCGTTCTCAAGCACTTCGAATGTACAGTGAGATTTTTTGGTTTGCCCAATTCCTTGAGGGCCTTAAAAATTCCCTTTTCCGCGGCAGCTCTTGCAACCGGACTCATACCGTCATAAGCAGCTTGAATGGCATCTCTGGCCTCAATGGCGCCGACTGTTGCTTTACATGCATCCTGGTCAGGCAAAGTCGCGACCCAAGCAAGCAAGCTAGACAAAGCAGAGTCAATAAGGTCCAGGTGGCTCTGTTTTTCTGCTTCGGTTAACGCACCCGGTGCGCGCTGGGCCTCTTCGTATGATTTTACCGCCTTGAACAAAGCTCCGTAATATCTCATTTCTTGGGAATTCTTAAAATCCCTTAGGACATCTTTCAACTTACGGCCGCGGTGAAATGCCTTGCCGCCGGCGTCAGCCGGCCGATGGAAAACGGACTCATAGAGGTCTTCCAATGTTTCTTCATCAACCTTCGTATCGTTATCATCGTCAGCTCTTACATCTCCGCCCCTGTTTATTGCCAAGGACCACCCAAGAAGTCCAAAAACCGCAAGGGCTAAAATTGTAGAATAAATTACCGTATTTTTTCTAAAATTCATATATGTTTTTTGAACAGTTTACCCCTGCTATTCAGCCGAGAAAAACTGCCCGTTATTGTGTGAGATGGGTTTAAACCATCACAATTATTTTTAAAACTAAATGCGTTTAACTTTATTTTACCGCTCCGCTACGACCCAGCGAAGCTAATTAATTTTCTAAATTATCCTAAATTTTAAGTATAGCAAAACGATGCGAAATTACAAATGTGGAAAACTTAGTTAGAATGGCGGCACAGTTTTCACTTTTTGATACCACACAACCTTGAATTGGTCAATTCTTGCACCCTTTTCTTGATACTGATTAAATAGTGCGAATGTTGACTCTTCTCCGATACGACTACAAACAAAAAAATGACTGGACTTGCGGGCCTGCCGTGGCAAGGATTTTACTGCACTATTATGATACTAAAATGGACATTAGAAAAATCGTCAAGGAATTACGGGCTACTCCCCGAAGAGGTACCGGCAACGTTAATCTTTTGCGGCTCTTGGGAAAAAACGGCATCAAATTTCGTGTTAAAGAACATGCCGCCGCCAAAGATCTTAAGAAGTATCTGAAAAATCATTGGGTCGTTGTCGCCTATTGGATACCGACCCACAAGGAAAGCCACTACTCTATCATCAAAAAAATTACTTCCAAAAGAATCTACTTCCACGATACTTGGTTTGGCACCAATCACAGTTATGCACTTAAATACTTTGTCAAAAACTGGTGGGACGAAGAAGCCGTCAGGTGGCTATTAGCAGTTAAGAAATAAAACAAAAACACGCCAACTGTTTTATTTCTTGTACTGTACAATTTTACCGGTTTTGATTTCTGTCGAGTCGGCCTGACGAAGACCGGCAATCATACTGCGTATAAGTATCTTATGGTGCGGCGAGTCATCCAGCGCTTCAGCAATATGCCACAGGTCTTTTTCGGAAGTAATCCAGCTCTTGCCAAGGCGGGCAAGATTAAACGGTCGGGAGTAAGCGCGCAGGTTCTTCTTGCCATTATCATCAAAATATTCGTGAAAATAAGACATTGCCAATTCACGGATATTTCTATAAACCGGCTCCCGATAGCGCAAAACGGCATGATTTGTCTTGCTTATCGCACCCCAATAGCCATTGCGACGAAATAACGCCACCACGTGGTCATAATCATCAGCTGTGGCCTGCAAATCTAAAAGCAGCGGTTGATGGCCATGAAACCATAGTACCGCCGCCGCAAAAAATGCCGCCTCAATACAGTGCGCTTTGTTTCTCTCAAGCAAAACCCGCGGCGACACGCAGGTGTCTTTATTATGGTCAAAATTAATTGGCACGCCCTCCAGAAAATCTTGTATTTTTTTTGGTGTATTCAGCCTGCGGAATAAGTTTAGTTCGCATTTATTTAACTTGAAGTGGTTATATCTCATATAAAAATTATAAATGTTTAACCCTGCTGACTAAAATTGACTCACATTCGGTTGTTTGTTATAAAAGTTTGAGTCTTGCGTTCTTTGAAAACTAGGGAGTATTATGCAGCAAAATTTACCGCAACATGTTGCCATTATACCGGATGGAAATCGTCGATGGGCAAGATTACGGGGCCTGCCCGATGAAGACGGCCATCGCGAAGGAAGGGCTACCTTTCACAAAATCAGCAAAATAGCATTCAACCTCGGGATTTCTTACTTTACATTCTGGGCCATGTCGGAAGACAACCATGCCAAAAGAAGTATCGCCGAGATAAGTTCATTGGTATCCTTATTAAAAGAGGCGCTTGAAAGCAATTGGGTAAAAGAGTTATTTGAAAACCAAATACGATTCAGGGTTTTGGGTAATTGGAGAGAACTTGCCGCCACAAAACATCTGGCATCGCTGATTGATGAACTCCAATGGCAGACCCGGTCGTTTAATAAACACAATCTTACTGTTGCGCTGGGATATGGCGGTGAGCATGAAGTAGTCGAAACGATACGATCAAATATAGAAGACTGGCATTATTGGCATCCGCTGGCTAGCTCGGATTTTGAAAGAGTAAGAAAAGCAGCTTTTTGGACAAAAGATTTGCCCCGGGTTGATCTAGAAATCAGAACCGGTGAAACAATGGAGCGATGGCTCCATAACAGCTCGGGTTTCATGATGTTGCATACCACCAATTCGGAAGTGCATATTTCCCCCACCCTTTGGCCGGATTTTTCTGAACAAGAGTTTAAAAAAATAATTGAAGAATACGGCCAACGCGAAAGAAAGTTCGGGAAATAGTTACTAAAAAGCGCGAATGCGCTTTTTAATTTTATATATAACAATTAGCCAAACCAGGTGCGCAGCCGCGGAAATTTGGAGCAGATAGGCAAATTTGAACACCATCGCTCTAGCCCCCAAACCCGACCGGCATGAGTCGCGGCGAAAAATAACAAAACTGAAATATAAATAACGTGTTCGTCTACTATGAATGAATGGGTATTAGGGTACGGAAACTGCAGAATCGGAAAATAGTATAAGAGCATAAGCACCGCCCCTAAAACCGAGCTCAACCTGACAAATACTCCAAGAATAAGAGCTAATCCCAACAGTGTAAGCCCCCATTCATTTATAAAATTAGTAAACGGCAACAAGCCGGGCATTGTAAGCCAACGGTAGAAATCGCTAAACGTTTTGGCTCCCTGCAAATATCCGGCCGCAGACCATGTCGGATCAAGAACCTTAGTGATTCCTGCCCAAAAAAACATCCAGCCCGCAGAAACACGTAAAATAAATAAAGAAATTTTTTGAAATTTGGTCATAAAACTAAATGCACCGAATAATTAAAACCCATGTAATATCCAATATTATATCGCGAATTACAATTTTTGTACCAGTACCGACCTTAACTGGACCTGGGAATCAAAATAAAGGATGTGTTATTTATAGATAAGAAAGATGAAAAATATAACAGCTACAACTATCCGGTAAACTCCGAATCCAACAAATGAGTAACGCTGTATCAAATTAAGCAGGAATTTTACACCTAGTAAAGCGGCAAAAAAAGAAATAATAAATCCCGCCGCCAATAAATGGAATTGGCTGGCTGTAAATCCGCCAGCGTTTTTAAAAAAGTCGTAGCCAGCCGCCGCGGCCATTGTAGGAACGGCTAAAACAAAAGAAAACTCAACTATCGCTACCCGTTTTATTCCGACAAACATCCCACCCATGATAGTTGCCGCCGCACGCGATACGCCGGGTATAATCGCCAATGATTGAGCGCAACCGACTGCAAACGCCTGGGCATAAGTAATATCTTTCATATCAGCAATGTGGGTTTCTTTTTCTTTAAACAATAGTTCAAAAATTATCAGAATAATACCGCCCACGAACAAAGCGATGATAATTACAAGCGGACTTTCAAATAAAACTCCTCTGATTATTTTATACAGCAAAAAACCTATCACTGCCGTCGGCAAAAAGGCCACCAGTATTTTTTTGCCCATCTCCCAATCTTTTAACAGTCGTCGCGCATAAAGAAAAACGACTGCCAATATCGCGCCGAACTGAATGGCAATCATAAAACTTTTTAAAAAATCTGACTCGCCCAATTGAAATAATTGGGACGCTAAAATAAGATGGGCCGTTGATGAGATCGGCAAAAACTCCGTGAAACCCTCTAGAACACTCAAAATAAATAATTGAATTATATCCATAAAATCCGTCCTAAACTATCTTCAACGCCAAAAGCAAAACTGCGAACATATGAAACTGGTATGTTTTTATACCATATAAATAAAGTGCCAAATAAAAAAGAGAAGTATTACTAAAAAGCCAGCCATTACGGTCAAAATCAAAAATATCAACGCTCGGCGCAATGTATTAGAACCGATGTTTTTTGGTATCAAATAAAACAGGGTTACCCCCCCGAAATAAACCAAAAGCGACAGCACGCTTTTGGTCAGCCAGTGATGACCGGTAAAACTTTTGAGAAAATCTTTAAATGCAGGCAAAAGCTCGCCCAAAATTGTAACTATGGTAATTGTAATTATGGTGAGTGTCGCGGCTATTGAAGATGAATAAACGAGTTTTATATTTTTCATATTATTCCCCACCTTGCCGCAGATGAGATTATGTAGCCCATTGCACCTATTGCCAATCCCAAACCCGCAATCAGTCCGGTCAAAGCCATTACGACTCGGTGCAAATTATTTTTCTTAAACTCCTCTTGGTTCAAAAATGCCAAAAAAACCGCGGTCAACGCCAGCGGTATAATAAATAAAAACACATGCTCCTTAGCCTCCATCGCAATAGCATGTGCCCACGGCGCGGTGCCTTTAAGAATTACCGGTTTCACAAGCTTGCCGTAATTAACGACATAATAATATCCGCCAAACAGCCAGCTTAAAGCAAAACCGATTACGCCGATTATGGAAACCCATTTAATCCTAGTGTGATTTTGCGACTTGCCGGCTAACTCCCCCAGATACCACAAAAACGCGTCTATACCGACAATAGCAAAGCCCAAGTGTATTCCAATTAACACCGGTTTGTAAGTTAGAAATGAGAAAATGCCCATTTGATTTTATTATACCACGGTCACTTATATATTCTACACTTTTAATTTCGGCTCTACTCTTTTTAATAAAACGGCATTAGTAGCAACGATAATTGATGAGGCCGACATCAGAAGCGCGGAAATTTCCGGCCGCAGAGACCAACCGAGAGAATTATAAAAAACGCCGGCGGCAACCGGAATAGCCAGCAGGTTGTATATTGCCGCCCAGAAAAGATTTTGTTTCATTTTGGTAACCGTGGCCTTGCTTAGCCTGATGGCCGCGACAATATCGTATGGGTCAGATTTCATAAGCACGATATTGCCGGTTTCAATAGCAACATCGGTACCGGCGCCAATAGCGATGCCGATGTCTGCTTGCGCCAGTGCCGGCGCGTCATTAATGCCGTCCCCCACCATTGCCACGAATTTACCTTCATTTTGCAATTTTTTAACATATTTCGCTTTATCTTCGGGAAGTACCTCGGCAAACACGCGGTCAATGCCCAACTCTCTTCCGATGCCTTTCGCCACTTTCGTATGATCGCCGGTAATCATCGCCACTTCCATATTCATTTTCCTGAGAGCGGCAACGGTTTTTTTGGAATTATTTCTGGACGGGTCGGCAGCGGCAATAACCCCGGCAAAGACTCCGTCAATTGCCAATAAGCTCAACGTCTTCCCCTCGCCGGCAAGCCGGTCAAGAATATCTTTTGCCGGCTCAGTGGCAATGCCGTCGTCTCGGAGCAATTTTTCATTACCGGCTAAAACAATCTTGCCGCCAATTTTTGCCTTAAGCCCGCGACCGGCGACGGATTCAAAATTTTCCACTGGCTTGAGCGGTAAGGCATTGCGCCTTTTAGTTTCTTCAAAAATAGCTTTAGCAAGCGGGTGATTGGAACCGGCCTCAAGACTGGCTTCATATTTGAGCAATTCCTGCTCGCTGAAGTTGTTGAATGCCACAACGTCGGTAACTTTCGGTTTTCCCTCGGTTAGCGTTCCGGTTTTATCCAAAATAACAGCATTTATACGCGAAGTGTTTTCAAGCGTTGCCGCATCTTTTATAAGAATGTTGTATTTGGCTCCAATGCCAGTACCGACCGCAACAGCGGTGGGAGTTGCAAGCCCAAGCGCGTCCGGACAGGCAATTACCACTGTTGAAACAGCAAAAGTAAGCGACACGATAAGCCCGTTCCCGGCGCCGAAATACCACCCAAAAAACGCCGCCAATCCCGAACTAATTGCGACTATCACCAGCCAACCGGCCGCTTTGTCGGCAATGCGCTGACCCGGCGCTTTAGAATTTTGCGCTGTTTCAACAAGCTTGATTATGTTAGCCAGCACAGTTTCCGAGCCAACTTGCGTTGCCTTAAATTTAATCGTACCCGTTTGATTTACCGAACCGCCTATAACTTTATCACTTATTTTTTTAGCAACAGGAATTGATTCGCCCGTAACCAGCGATTCGTCAATTGCGCTCTGCCCTTCCGTTACGTCACCGTCAACCGGAACTTTGTCGCCTGGACGCAAAACCACGATATCGCCGTGTACGATTTCGGCGCTTGGAATTGTAATTTCTTTTCCGTTGCGGATAATTCTTGCCCGTGGGGGAACAAGGTCAAAAAGCGCGCGCAAAGCGTCGGAAGTACCGCGCCGAGATTTCATTTCCATCCAATGGCCGAAAAGTACGAAGGTAACCAGCAAAGCCGCCGCTTCATAGAAAGTTTCCGACCCGGGCTGCGCTATAGTCAGCAAAAAACTGAAAAGATACGCCGTCAAAACACCGGTGGCAATAAGAACCGACATATTAAGCTTGCGCGCCTTGAGCGAATAATAAGTCCCCGTAATAAAAATTGAGCCGGTCCAGAAAACAATCGGGGTGGTAAGGATCAAAAGCAGCCAATTGATGGAAATGGGAGTCGGAAGATTAAGCTTAAAAAAATTAATGCCGACCGGCGAATAAAGAAAAATCGGTATTGAAAGCAAAAACGAAATCCAAAACCGACGGCGCATATCTTGCTCCATTTTCTTGGCCATTTGCGAGTTTGCCATTGCCGCTTCGTGCTCCTTATGGCTCAACTCCGAAACATCATATTCCGTTATGCCCCCGTCAACTTCTTTGGGAATAAGGTCCATGCCGCACCCCGGGCATTTGCCAGACTCGGCTCTCCGCACTTCCGGATGCATCGGACAGGTATAGATAACGCCTTTTTCTTTGTGATCTTTTTGATTATGTTGATTGTGTTCCATATTTAACTTATTTTAATTTTACGCTAAGTAAAATATTCGTAAATACTTGACTAGAGAAATCCAAAGCTGAATGCGAACAAAAGTTCTTCCAATGGTACGCCCAAAATTAAATAAAGCCGCTTTTTAGAACCTGGATTAGTCATTAAATTAAATATACCCCCGGGGGGTATATTGGTCAGATTGAATATTAACAGGAAAGAGTTTGCGTTTTAATTTTGCGGCGAGAAACCCAGATTAAGATAATCTGCCTCCATGCGCGTACTGGAAATTATGGGCAAATAAGCCGCTAATTGCAATTTGAGATGTTTGGTTTTTTTGTCTTTATCATCCAGTAATTCGGCGGCCTGGCGCATTTGTTCATAAAGTGAAGTAACTTCTTCATTAAAATTCTGCCCATTTATTTCCAAAAATGGCGGCGTTTCTTTTGCCGCGCCCTGCCCGGCACGCACTTCCAGGTCAGCCGCTCCCCCATCAGGCGTAGAAATTAAAATAGTATTGCCAAGTATATCTTTTTCCCATGAGGTGCCACAGGCCTCTGTACTGATACGTTCTCCCCTTTCATTCCTGACGCGTGGCGTATTAAGTGAAGCATCTGCTCCCTGCGCCAAAGATTTTGCCAATACCTCGTTATAATTTTTAACAAAATGTACGCGTTTTTTGAGAATCGGGTTATCATTAATAACTTGGAGTATTCTAGCAAGCTCGATCTGCATCGGCTTATCGGCCGAATGCGCTTCGCCGGCCATTACTAAATAAGCGTCGTGCTCCTCAAGGATGCCAGCCAGTTCATCAGGACGTTCAAAAATCATGCCCGGCCGTTTATATTCGGCAATTCTCCGTTTCCAATCGTATATTTTTGCTTCCAATGGTATATTTACCGGTTTGCCATATTGGTTTCTGTGTTTTTTCAAAACATCGCGGGTGGACGCGCGGTCGCGTTTTTTTATTTCTTCAAGTTTTTCCTGATCCAAAGATTGGATTTTTTTCTCAAAATCCGGCGCTGGCAAGTCAAATTCATCAAGAATGCCCCGTTCGCGATAATACGCGAGGAGCTCCTGGCTTCCCCACCTATCAAGGACAATGCCATTGGTTATACCTTCAAATTCCACATTGTTGCCGTGAATATCCTTATAAGTCTTGCTGGCCTCGCGCGCGTGAATTAAACTGACCCCGTTTTTCTTGCCCGCAAGTTCTATAGCTATAGTGCTCAATTTAAGCCTGCCGTCCCTAAACAGCCCCCTAAGCCAAATCTTTACTGTTTCATTTTGGATATTGGGTATTACAAACTTTTCAAATTTTTCAATGGAGAAATCCGCTTCAGCGGCTTGCACCAAGGTGTGGTTAGTATAGATGACAATATCTTTTACCGCGCGCAACGCCTGTTCAAAATCGCCGGTTTCCTGTGTTTTTTCATCAAGAGCCGCAAGCGCTGCAAAAACCGTGGTCGCCTCGTTCAGCTGCACCACTGGCGGCCTTATCCCCTTTTTTCTTAGCGCTTGCCAACCACCGAAACCCAGCGCAATTTCCTGATAAAGACGGTGTTCGCTGTTATTTTCGTCCTGATGAACCGCGCCAAAATTTCGCTCGGTTATAGTCAATAATGGAACGTTGCCGACTTGCTGTAGATATTCTTTTAACTCAGTGGAGTCCGGTTTTCCATCTATAATTTCTTTTACAGATACCGATGAACCTGTTCGTTTGAATCCGCGCTTTTCCAGTTCTTCAGAACGAACAGATACAAATTTTATCTGCTGTTTGAGTCCCTTAAACACTTGATGTCTTTCCTGGGTATAAAGCGGCGTTACAAAAATTGAAGGTATCCCGAGCTTACTCATAGTTTCCAACGTATCATCCGCCAGAATTCCCAAACCGCCGCCCCCCCTGATGCCGTGCCCGTACATTTCCATCGTGAAATACGCCCACGGGGTTTCGGGTGTTAATTTTTCTTTTAGTTCCGGCCTGCCGATTCGCTCAAAAAACGATGGCTTATTTTTGTGTTCAATTTTCGTCTCAGGCAGTAGCAGTAGTTTTTCCAATGGCATAATTTCCCTCAATTCTTACACAAGAATACACGGTTGGCAAATATTTGAATTTGATTGTCAAAAAATCTAAATTTAGGATATCACTATAGTAAAATTTATCAAATTAATACTCCGCCACTTAATACTCTGCCACCGCTTGGCTGGATTGGAGGTTTAAACATGCATCAATAGTAAAAAAAATTGTAAAACAAAACCCGCTGATAAGCGGGCATTAAAATATCAGTCGCACGAACCGGTTGTATTGGCACAGTTCGGACACGTATAACACGAACCAGCTCTATTCATAATAGTACCACACAGACCACATGTCGGCGCGTCCGTATTGACATTACCACCGAGAACTATTTTTTCAGTGCTGTCAGTGGGTGTTGGATCATGCGGCAGACCAAAAATTTCTTCCTGGTCTTCCTTTGAAAGAAACCTCTTCCCAAGCCATTTAAATATATAATCAACAATTGAACTCGCAAAACGGATATCCTGATTTTCAGTTATACCTGCTGGCTCAAATCTCATATCTTTAAACTTATTAACCAGAACCTTTAGTGGCACACCCGATTGCAGGGCTACTGAAATAAGGGTAGCGATTGTGTCAACCAATCCGGATACCGTGCTCCCTTCCTTTGCCATGACAATAAATGTTTCGCCGGGAGTTCCATCAGTATAAAGACCGACGGTCAAATATCCTTCATGGCCGCCGAGAGAAAACTTATGGGTTATCGCGTTTCTTGTAACTGGCAATTTTCTTCTGGTGTAATTGCCGACTGTCTGGATAAGATTGCCGTCAACAACTTGTGAATTCGTTGTCTTTTTTGATTTTTCTTCGTTTGAAACATTGAGCGGCTGTACGCTTTTACAGCCATCGCGGTAAACCGCTATCGCTTTCAAGCCGTGCTTCCATGATTGTATAAAAGCGTCACGAATATCCTCAACCGTAGCATCACTGGGTAAATTTACGGTCTTAGAAATCGCGCCGGATATAAACGGTTGGACAGCGCCCATCATTTTGATATGACCCAAATAGCTGATGCTTCTAACGCCGTTCTGCGCCTTGAATGAGCAGTCAAAGATGGGCAAGTGTTCTGGCTTTAAATGCGGAGCCCCCTCAATCGTTCCCCTTTTATCAACGTAGTCAATAATCTTCTTTATGTCTTGCTCTGGATATTTTAGATTCTTTAATGCCCCCGCGACTTGATGGTTTACCAATTTCATCGTCCCGCCGCCAACCAATTTCTTTTGCTTTACCAATGCCAGTTCCGGCTCAATACCAGTTGTGTCGCAATCCATCAGAAAAGAGATGGTGCCAGTAGGAGCCAAAACCGTCACTTGTGAGTTGCGGTAGCCAAATTGCTGTCCGAGAGATAGCACATCTTCCCAAATACCCCATAGTTCTCTGTAATTGTCTCCAAAAAATCTAGTTAATAATTCAGAACTGTCAGCCAGATTTCCTGCTTTTGAACCATGATTAGACATGACTCTTAACATTTCTTCACGATTCATTGTATAACCTGAAAATGGTCCCATCACCTCAGCCATTCTGGCAGACATACAATTAGCCTCGCCGTGCATAATAGATGTAATGGCGGCGGCTACAGTACGGCCATCGTCGGAATCGTAAGCTAATCCCAGGTTCATCAACAAGCTTCCAAGATTTGTATAGCCCAAACCAAGTTGGCGATAAGCTCGCGCGTTCATGGTAATTTTAGGCGTTGGATAGGAAGAATTATCTACGATTATTTCTTGGGCAAGAATTATGGTATCAACAGCGTTTTTAAATTTGGTAACATCAAAAGTGCCATTGTCATTCAAAAATTTCATCAGATTCAGCGAAGCCAGATTGCAAGCGCTGTCATCAATAGACATATATTCACTGCACGGGTTAGAGGCATTAATCCTGCCGGAATTTGGAAGAGTGTGCCAGTGGTTGATGGTAGTATCAAACTGCATTCCGGGATCGGCAGAATGCCAAGCAGCATTAGCAATTCTATCCATAAGTTCATTAGCCCTAACTGTCTTAATAGTTGTACCGGTTGTTACTGCTTTTAATTCCCATTCCTTATCAGCCTCAACTCGCCGCATAAATTCATCGGTTACGCGCACGGAATTGTTGGCGTTTTGATAAAAAATCATGGTATATGGGTCTAGATTGCCGCCTTCCAAAGAATTTTCGAATCCGGCCGCTTCCAAAGCTCTAACCATATTTTCTGCCACCATTTTGCAATCAATAAAATCAATAATGTCAGGGTGATCAACATTCAATACCACCATTTTCGCTGCCCGGCGCGTTCTCCCGCCGGAACGAATAATATTAGCCACGCCATCGGCGCCTTTCATAAATGATACCGGACCGGATGACTGCCCCCCCCCGGAAAGAAACTCATAAGATGATCTTAGATGCGATAGATTCGCCCCACTGCCAGAACCACCCTTAAAAATCCAGCCCTCATTGCTATACCACCCAAGAATAGACCCCAAATCATCTTCTACATTAAGAATGAAGCAAGCACTACATTGAGGTTTGTCAAAAACTCCGACATTGAACCAAACCGGACTGTTAAAAGCCGCACATTGATTTATCATCAATAATTTAAGGTCCTGCCTGAAATTTTCAGCATCTTGTTCGATTGCAAAATAGCCATCCTTTAGGCCCCAGGCGGTGATTGAATTTACAACGCGATCAACCATTTGTCGGATGCTATTTTCTCTTTCAGACGTTTCTAATTTGCCGCGAAAATATTTAGATGCCACGATATTGGTTGCGTTCTGGCTCCAAAATTCCGGTACTTCAACGCCATTTTGCTTAAAAAAGACTTTGCCTTTTTCATTGGTAATTTCCGCTGTTCGTTTTTCCCATTTAATAGAATCGTACGGATCGCCTTCGCCAAATAAACGAGGCCACGAAAGGCCTTTATTTTGTTCGCTCATTTTGCCTCCAATTTGTAAAAAAACTAAATGTAATGAAATTATAACAATCCAAAAATAAAAGTCCAGCAAAATGGTTTCAAAATCATCTTGTATTGTGTTGATAAATAAATCTCTTGGGTATATGATTTTTGCAAAGAACTTTTACAAAAATACCGAGGAAACCAATGCGTATAGGGTCAATTTTGAATATGTTGGAGCTTGTCCCGGCAATCCTGGCTGATATTCCTTCAAAAAGCCAGCTTTTTTCAAAGTTAAACCGAAAAGACAAGTTTATTCTTGGGGTTCTTTCTTTCGCGGAAAAATGGCGTAAAAATACAAGACTTGCTGACCAGTTGAATAAATTAAGAATGGCCGGAGCGGAACATATAGAGCTCTCGCCGGATTTAATGGAATTAAGCCCCGAGGTTTTTACATGGTGGATAAATCAGTTAAAAACTTTGGATCAATTCAAAAAGTCCGGTTTTACTTATTCGCTGCACGTTATGCAATTCTTGGGCACGCATCCCGATTCGCCGGTAGAAATAATTCGCCAAGCTAGCGTAGAATCTATCAGAGAAATGGTTGAAGCTTTTCAATGCCTTAATCCGGTTTCGTATCCTCTCCACCTGTTAAGCGGCAGTTTTTTTAATTATTTGGATTTTCACACTTTGGATCCAATGTTGGACAAAGAGCTATCATCTCACTTCAGTCGTAACTTTACTGGAAAATTAATAAGGATGGCCGGACGACAAATTGTGCGGCTCAGTGTAGATTTTATAAGAGATATAATTACCGAAGGCATTGCTGTTGAAAATGTGTTAAAATCACTCAAAGAAATTGGATCTTTCGTGCCACTTTCTAAAATAGGCATAGAGAACTTGGAACACCAAGATCTTGATAAATTTGAGCAAATCGTCAGACCATTGCTCAAAGAAACCGAGGTTAGTATTGTATTGGATACCGGCCATCTGGCTATACGAAGCTGGCTGAATGATAAGAGGTGTTTTCATAAATTTATTGAAAGATACGGACCGAGAATGATCGAGGTTCACATCCATGATGTCATTCCCGTGGCATCTATCAGTTATGGTTCAAAACGGCAAGATACCGTACTTCAAGACCATAAACCCATCGGCTCCGGCATCTTGAACTTCAAAGAAATCCTCAAACTCCTAAAAAATAATTGCCGTGAAGATCTGCTGGTTGTCGTTGAAGATTATTACCACGACCCGGTGCCGTCAATTAAGCGTATCCGCCAAATTCTTCAAGAAATTTAAAAAGCCTCAAATTATTGAGGTCTTTTATTTTATTGCTAGCAGGTCAAAACCCCCAAAGAAAAGTTTTCAACGTTAAATTCGTTAAACCACCATATGGCAGCCACCACGGTTCCTTATTTTTGAAAAACGGGAGATGGAAAAACGAATGTTTGTGCCAGATAATGGTATTAGGGGTATCAAAGCGTTCATCACCGGAACGCCCATGGCGTTCAAGCCCGCAAACTGGAGCAACACTGTATTTTCTGCCGCACTGCGGCGCTTCGGTGATAAACCAGTTAATCATAACGTCATTACCGACAATATTGCCAATATGATCAGCAAGAATGCCATTGGCAAGTTCATAAAACTTTTTCTCGTTTCTCGTGAAAATTGAGGCATTCAACCCAAGGTGCGACATTGTGGCGATACGAATTGCCTCCTCTTCCTTATCAAACGGAATAATCGGCAACACCGGACCAAAAGTTTCTTTTCGTACGACATCCATATCTTCGGTAGTGTAAAGAAGGACTGTCGGCTTATACCAATAGCCACGTGCCTCGCCAATCTCTAGCCCGCCGGTTGCAACATAAGCATGGAGATTTCTGGCTTGTTCTACCTGATTTTTTATGATTTCAAGTTGCGGTTTGGTAATGATGGGTCCGTAATCTTTGCCGGGTACCAAATTATTGACAAGATGCAAAAGCCGGTCAACCACTTCATCAAAAATGCTTAAATGAACCAGCGCGATTTCAAACGCCTTGCAATAATGGCCGTTATTGCTGAACGCGCCATAGAGCAAACCGTAAACAGCGCGGTCAATGTCGGCATCGGCAAGAACAATGGCTGGAGCTTTCCCGCCCATTTCAAGATGATGCGAAATGTGACGCCTATCACAGATTGCTTTTACTTTTTCTCCAGTCGCGCACGAACCGGTAAAAGCAACGCAGTCAACGGTCTCGCAAAGTGCCGCGCCGGTCTCTCCGTAACCGATAGCGACTTGCAGCAGATTGCCGGGGAATCCAACCTTATTCATCGCATCCTTAAGTTTTAGCGCCGAAAGTGGTGTGAACTCTGAAGGTTTCCATATTACCGCATTACCGCGAAATATCGCCGGAAATATATCCGCCGCTGGAATTGCCAGCGGCAGATTCCACGGCGAGATTACACCCACTACCCCTTTGGGTCTGCGTGGCACAGTCGTTATTTTGTTGCGTAAAAAGGGATGGGACTTGATTGGCTTTTGAAATTCCAAAACACGGCCGATGCCATTTTTTTCAATATTATGAATCTGGGCAACCATGGAAATTACATCCACCATCGTATCGGGACAAGTTTTGCCAGTTTCCGGTTGGATTGTCGTAACAAATTCCTGATAGTTATGCTGAATAAAATGTTTCAGATTTTTAAAAAGTTCCAGCCGTTCAGAAAAAGGTACGGTTTTCCATTTTTTTTGGGCTGTCCTGGCATCTTGCGCCAAAACATCCAAGTCCGACGCATTATGAACCGGCAACTCTTCCACCGTCTCTGAATTTGCAGGATTAATGACAATGATTTTATTCCCAACCATAATATTCCTCATTTTTAAAGATCATAAATTCTAATCGCAGTCTATTTCAATTTGACAAAATGTCAACAATAATAAAGAATCTGGGTAACCATTGGTTCATTAAAAACGAGGAAATGATATGCCAGAAACAAAAAAACCCACCGCTTTGGTAACCGGCGCTTATGGATTTGTGGGACCGCATATGGTGCGTCTTCTTGTAGATAACGGCTTTAAGGTCATCGCGACTGACCACCCCAATGCCAAGCCAAAACTACTACCAGATGGTGTAGAATGTTACCCTTGCGACTTGGCAAACTTACTAGACACGAAACACATGATGAATAAATACAAACCAGACATTGGAATGTTTGTCGCTTCTATTTTCAGATATGATATTCCCCGTCAGACCATCCTCAAAATTAACGCCACTATTATGGAAAACTGCTTGAAAGCAACTCGAAATCACAATCCGAATGTGCGACATATCGTGGCTTGGATTTCGGCATCTGTTTATGGCGATAGCTTCAAAAATGTCACACCCGGGACATCGCTCACGGAAAACGCTCCGATGCTTCCAAGAATCGCCTATGAAGAATCTAAATTCCTCCAGCACCTTATTTGCCAAGAATATAAAGACCTTCCTATAACTGAAATTTTTCCAATGGCAATTTACGGACCGGGTGGTAATTACGGGGCAATGGTCGTAATTGATATGATGGCAAAGAATCAGCTGCCCGGTTTTCCGGGCAACGGCAAAAACCGCATAAGTTTGGTACACGTAACAGATGTTTGCCGGGCAGCGCTTTTTCTGGCCAAACGAACGGATACAATCGGTAAAAGTTACAATCTTGGCGGTAATTTTTCTTACACCACAAAAGAACTTATGAAATATCTTAAAAAAGAATTTGAACGGCTCGGAGTCAGGATTGACCTTTTCCCTGTCAGCTATCCGCTTTGGCTTATGAGATTTTTTGCTTGGCGGTCGGAGCAAATCGCGCGCAAATACAATCATCCGCCGCTGGTTCAGCGAGATTTTCTTGGATATTTTGAAAAGGGGTATGATTTCTTGGTCAGTTCCAAATCCATCCGCGATTTGAGATTTGATTTCATATACGATGACCCGATTAAAGACGGCGGACTGCGCGAAACTCTTGAATGGATGAGAAAGGAGAAATTAATATGACAACATTACTTTTGCTAATTCTTGGCAGTATCAGTATCGTTCTCGCCGCCAAGCGATATCCTGTAACCCGGAACGTAATGCAAAAATTAACTCAAACATATACTCCTGGCACTTGCCGGAGTTTCATCCTAGATTTCCTTATTTTCTTGCCGCTTGTCGGTCTTTTGGTTGAAGCGCTTACTGGGTACATAAAAAGCTACAGGGTTACTGCATGGTTTCCGACAATTGCCGGCACCGCGCTTTTTTTCACGGGATGGCTGACAGAAAATATAATTTTTTCACTCGTGGGTATTTTGCTTTATACCATTTTCGCACCTTTAGCTTTGCTTGGGGGAAGGCCATGGAGATGGCAAACAGTACGTTTTACACTTTATGCCACGGCTTTCGGAATATTTTTTGCAATTTCTGACTCGCTGTACTACGACTATTTAAATTTTTCTTTCCTAGCGCCATTCTTGGGCCATCCCGAGGCATGGGGTGGAAATCACTTTATGTGGAATTCCGGATTGGAAGTGCTGGGACTGAAACCCATTGTTGATACTACTATCCCAACCTACCAAAATTTCTGGGGATTCTGGAATTTGCTTGCTTTGGTATTACTTGGCCCAGTTTATATCTGGGTCATGGTAGACCCCCGTACTTGGGTTTTGGTAAGGATTTACACGCGACTGCATGGTCTATTTTTCGGCTACACCGAAAAGCAAACGGGTATTTCCGCTCTCTTTTTCGAACGCAAAACACATTAAATCAATCAGGATTTTATCCTGATTTTTTATTACAAAACTAACTTCACCACCACATCTATTGAGCATAAGTTTGCAACCTGCACGACACGCTGTACGACATGTACGACATCGCAAGTCGTGCAATTGCACGACTTGCGATGTCGTACAGCACGATATCATACAATACAAGCAGCGGGTGTGCTTTACAAAATTTGCGGTTAGGAGTAATTTATCCTTGGATTAATACATAATATAATAATACAGAACTTTAAAAAATAATCGGGAGAGAACCATGGAAAAAATTCAAAGAATCGCCATTTTCGGCGCCGGAACAATGGGCTTGGGTATCGCGCAAACTGCACTGCAAAGTGGCTTTGAGGTCCAGCTTTATGACGTTTTCAGTGAAATGGCCAGAAAAAAAAGATTTAATAGCCAACCATTTGAACTTATATATCGTGAGATAGTTGAGGATTATAAAACTAAATTGTGGCTTGCGCTCTTTTTGGCAAAAGGATTAGACGGTAAACGAATTTACCAATCCAGGGAAGCGGTTGACAATATTTTAAACCGCGTTCAATTTTTGGATTCAAGCAATCTTGAATCTTTGGCCTTTGCCGATTTTGTCATTGAAGCGATTTTTGAAAATCCCGAAGCGAAAAAGGAACTTTATCGGACGATTACCGAAAAAGTCGGCCCGGACATTCCCATTGCCTCCAACACCTCAACAATCAGGATTGAAAGTCTGGCGCAGGCTGTTAAAAATCCCGGAAAATTTCTGGGGATGCATTTTTTCAATCCGGTGCCGCGAATGCAATTGGTTGAGCTGATCTTTTCCAAACGTACAAACAGTGAAACCGTGGCCTGGGCGACTTATTTAGCCGCCGCACTTGGTAAAACCTACGTGATAGCACCTGACATTCCCGGTTTCATCGTCAATCGCGTAGCTCTACCAATGGTCGCCGCCACTTTTGAGGTTCTGGACAATGGCGCAATCAAAGAAAAAATAGACGGGTCTTTTTTGGGAGGTGAATGGTACAAATACCCGCCCGCCTTGGTGATTATGAAAGCTATGGCTAAATCCATTTCCAATCTTATGAAAGAAACTGATTGCTCTCTGGAAACGATTGATAAGGCCTTTAAATTCGGCTTGAATTGGCCAATAAAAGCATCAGAACTTGATTGGCTTTTGTCTTTACCGGCAGAAAAATTGGACGAACAAAAAGACCGGCTAAAATTCAGGATGGGACCGGTTATGTTTTGCGATTTGGTAGGCAATGACGTAAGTTTGGACGCCTTAAAATCGCTTCAACAACAAGAATCGGAAAAACATCACTTCATTCCGCTATTGCTTGAAAAAATGGTTGTCGAAAAGAAGTTTGGGATGAAAACAGGAGAAGGTTTTTACAAGCACGGCCCCAAAGTAAAACTAAACAACCTCGGCGACGGCTACTGGCAAATTATTTTCGGCGACGGCAAGGGCAATCTTTTGTCGTCATCAATTGTAAGAAAACTGCGTGAGACATTTGAATCAATGGAAAGCCAAGAAAATATCAAGATGGTATTTATCGGAGCTAACGGGCCGGTCAACGGCGCCAATATCAAGGAATTCCCCCTGTGCTTGCAAAGCATTGAACAGGCGCAAAAAGCAGTCGGCGAATTCAATGATTTGCTGAAAACGATTGAAGATTTCCCGGCTCCGGTGATTGCCTTGATACGCAAACGGGCTTTGGGCGGCGGCTACGAGTTGGCATTAGCCTGCGACTGGATAGTCGCCGAAAAAGGAAGTATGGTCGGCTTGCCGGAAGTAACTTTGGGAATTATGCCTGGCGCCGGCGGCACACAGCGGCTTCCCCGCCGAGCCGGCAAATCTTTGGCGGCCAATCTTATACTCTCAGGAAATCCCCGAGAAGCATGTAAACCACTGGCTGATTTAATTTTATCGGAAGATCAAATGGAACCGGAATTTTTGAAGCCAATTTTTGAACAATTAAACAGGTTCATCAGTTATAAATTTGAATCCGGAAGGCAGGCAAAAAAAATGCCTCTAAAAGAAGGCCTTCGTAACAAATTGAAAGCCCGTAAAGAAATGAAAAAAATACAGCTTGATTGGAAAATGGCGGGTTACACCACTCCAAAATCTTTCGCATTCGCATGGCAGGCTATAATAAATGGCAATCGGAAAAATCTTGATGAGGGACTGGCTGACGAGAGAAATGCGATTCTGGAAGTATTTAAAACTCGCGACGCGGAAGAGGGCATAAGGGCATTTCTTGAAAAACGAAAACCGGAATTCAGGGAACAATAAAACCTGCGAAAGCAGGTTTTTAATTTTGCCGTTTTGGCCGCTTAATCTCCGGGGTCATCTTGAAGGTCATTTTGAGAATCGCCAAGTTTTTGCAATTCCAGTATCGACGGCTTGTTTTTTTCAATAAAGTCAATCATTTGCATAGCATTTTCGTCGGCTAGAATTTCCGTAAGCAAAGCGTCTTCTATAAAAATTGGGGAGCCGAAGCGAAGCGCTAATGCAATCGCATTACTGGGTCTGGCATCGGTTATTACTTTATCCCCGCCCTGCTCGCTATAAACATCAGTATAGTATATTCCATCAACTATTTTAGTGATAACGACTTTAGAAACCGTTATCTGGTGATCGGTAAGCATATTTTTAAAGAAATCATGCGTAAGCGGTCTGGGAAAAGGTAGGTTTTTCAATACATTAAAAATTTCCGCATATTCAAAAACACCTATTGTAATAGGAAAAGTTGAATTCGTCGTTTTATCACGGGGCAAAATAAAATAATGAAACCGAATCTGATTCTCTGAGACTTTTTTTATATAAATAATTGATTCTGAATCTACTATCAGCTCTCTTTGTTTTTCTGTTTTTAGATCCTTACATTTCGAACGTTTGTTTACAATAAAAGGACCGTGCACTAAACAAACTGCTTTGTTGTTAAAAAAACTTAGCCGGCGGCTATTAAAACGGAATAAGCCAATAGGACAAATCGGATGCATATGCGAATCATACATGATCAACAAAAAAATACCTATAATTACGGCAACGATAACATAACCCCACATTTGGATCTCCTTTTTTAATGAGCTAGATTTTAATAATACAATAATATAGCATCTGGTCTGTTTTGTCAAAATCTGAAACGATATTAAAATTACACGATCTTACCGTCCCATTCACGCTTGCGGTCTTTTTTTAATAAGACAAAGAGGTACAATCCGAGAATAAAAAGCATTGTTGAGGAAACCAGGGAAAGAATACAGTAAAAACAAATTGCCTTGATGATAAAAAACTGGAGAAAAAGAAGCCACAAGGACGCAAGAAATCCGACGGCCGGCAAAAATTTCAAAATCTTCAGCGCTTTCGCGTTTTTAGTATCCAAATAAAAAATGGCCGCGATAAGAATTGAAAGATAAAAAGTGGCGCCGGCGAGAGATATGGGAACACCGGCCACGGTTGCGTATCGGCTTGCCGTAACTTCGTCACAGCCGCTGAAAATATAGCACGGTAAAATCCCTCGATTATAATGTTCAAGACTTAGAAATGATGAATCAAGAAAACCTGTGAAACTGACAAGAACGAAGCTTATTAAAAGCCACTTAGGAATTTGAACCATCAGTTTGAACCTGTTTAATAAAATCTGCAAACTCCTCATAGTTTCGTGGCTGTATTTTTTTGCCATTTAGAAAAAAAGTTGGAGTTGCGTTTACTCCCGCCCGAACACCGCTTTGATAATCGGACTTCACTTTGTCTTTTACCTCTCCTGATTCACGGTCCGCATCAAATAGCTCAAGGTTCAAGCCAAGCGCGCTGGCATAACCGCGGAAAATTTCATCTGCGCTGTTTGATGCGGACCAATCATTTTGGTGTTCAAAAATCATTGCCTCCATTTCCCAAAATTTACCCTGCTTGCCGGCAGCTTCCACGGCATAAGCGGCGGGTTCGGCATTGGAATGCTGTTTTAGCGGAAAATGTCTATAAACGAATTTGAAGTTTTTACCTTGTTCCTGGATGAGCTTATGAACCAGCGGATAGTACGCGCCGCAAGCAGGACATTGGAAGTCGCTGTATTCTATGAGGGTTGTTTGCGCTTCCTGATTGCCGGTTACCCAATCGTTTGTGGAAATAGCATCCAAAAGAACCGCGGTTTGCGTCTGCGGTGAATGCCCGGCTATCCGTGATAATCCCCAAATCGACCCGCCGATGACTACAATAACCAGACCCCATAGCAAAAACCGCTTAACGGTTTTTTGTTTTTTGACTTGTTCAAACTCCCTATTTTTCTCGTCTTTTTTGAGTTGGTATTTTTCTTTTTTTGTCAGATCTTCTTCAAACATAAATTTTATTTTATCATAAAATACCCCCAAAATGCAATTTTATGTTTAATAAAATCACAGCTTTTCTATTTCTTTGAGGTCCTTGTCTGGCAAGTATAGTATCAAAAGCCCGATAATCACGCCTCCGACTGCGGTAAATATGTGGCTACTGCCAAAAATGTGAATATCAAGACCATCTAATATGTACCAAATGCCGCGCCAAATCATAACCAGCCCCACGACAGTGCCTAAACTTCTGGAAAAATAAGCAATTGGATTTTTTTTCATAAAGACAATTAATTTATAACCACTCCATTTTGATATACCACCATGCCGCGGGTACGCAATTCACGGAAAAATTCTTCGGTCGGTACCACCGGACCGGGCGCATAACTGCCACGGGCGGCTATACGGCCATCTTTGACCATCTGCGCCATAATAGACGCGGGCATGCCGGTATCAATGTTGCAGCCAGCATCTTCCCAGCCAGGCAAGGTATTAACAATACATTCCATGAGTATTTCCTGCGGCTGGCCGTTCTTTTCGCCCCAGACATGCACCCAAAGGTTTTCTTTTTCGGTATAACCATCGGGAATGGGCATTTTCCTAAGTGCCTGCGCTAATACATCCAGTGGCACAACTTCTTTGTCGTCAATTACAACCGGCTCTTTACTGCCGAGGCCGGTATTAATAAACATCCTGATAACATCGGCGGAATGTTTGGGAAACCCGGCATAAAAACGCAGATTTTTAACTCCGTCTTTTTTATTATAAACATAAAAAGTATGTGTTTCGGGGTGGCGCACAAAAAAACATTTCTGTTTGCCGATTTCACGGAATTCGCGTTCTTCCACATTTGCAAGCGGCGCCACCTCAATCCATCGCCCATTTTCAATGATTGGCGCCGGATCAGTGAATTCCTCTATGATACTTTGGATTGAGAACGGCACCACAAACTTCTTGATATTGGAATCCCAGGCAAACCCCACCTCTATAGTTTCCATGCTGTCAAATTGCTGGTGGGCATGGTGCAACATGACATTATTCACGCCGGGTGTTGAACCACAGCCGGTAATAGCAATCAATCCGCGTTTTTTAAATTCCGGGTGCATGGCAAGTTGTTCTTTAGTCATCGGGATTTCCGAGCCTAAATCCAGAACGTGGTTTTTGGTTTCAAGGCACGCCTTATAAACATTCAGGTTCCAGTCGCCCTCAGCGCAATTAAGCACCGCGCTTGGCTGTACTTGCTTAATAAGAGCCGCTGTTGCCGGAATATCGCGTAAATCAACAAAAGCAAATTCCGCTTTCTTATGTTTCAAAATTTTTTCAGCGCCTTCGCGTTGCAAATCAGCCAGAAACACAGAGTGTCCGCACTCCAGTAAATCACGGGCGGCGATTCTGCCCTGCATACCCGTTCCGCCTAAAATAAGAAAATCGTAATTCATAATATTAGTTTTAACTATATCATTTTTTGATATAAAAAAACACCCCTGTCTTACGGCAGGGGTGTTTTTTTGCGAGATTACTCGCGGGTTACATTTTTGGCGGCTGGGCCTTTTTCGCCCTCGACGACTTCAAAGGTGACTTTATCGCCTTCGTTCAATTCGTCAAACGTTACGCCATTCAAACCCTCGGAATGGAAAAACAGATCCTTCTCTTCGCCTTCGCGAGAAATGAATCCGAACTTTCTATCCCTGACAAGAGTCTTAATAGTTCCGTTCATAGTTTATAATTGCTTATTTATAAAGGGAAATTCGACTATATCTCCCAGTCTTATAATTATAGCAGACAATCCACATTCTGTCAAATTAGTGTGTACTTACAATAGCTAATAATAATTTCGAACCGAAGAAAACACTGATTATACCTACTGATTATACCTAACGATTTTGCATCTAATTCTTAAAATCACGAGATTTGATCCGAACCGTGAACAACGTTAGGAATTCATAAACATAGGGGTAGCAAAAAAATAGCCGACATCAGTCGGCTCAAGCAGTATTTTTATCTCGCAATTTTTTAAGAAGCGCTTCTAAGTCTTCTGCGCTTAGAGAATAGCCATCAATACCATAATCAAGAGGGTTGATGAATATTCGACCCACACCTATCAATATATGCGATTGTGGTTCTTTGCTATACCAAGGATTAGCGGCATCTTTTTCAATGTCTTCTAATATCTCTGCTTTCTTATTTCTATTGTTCCAATATACTTTCATTTCTGCTCCTCCTTCTTTTGTTGGCAAGGTAAATAAGATATAGCATAATAGACCATGTCTTATTAGTCAAGTTCTGACAGTGTTCGATAATAAGCGTACTGATTCTGCCCGATGGGTAGAGGAATATTGAGGATTATGGGTTTACCCTGAGCATGGTCGAAGGGCTTAGCCTTATGTTTATGAGGATAGAACCATTTTTGAGGGGCAAAATCGGTATATTTACATACCCGATTTGAGAGCTTACTCAAACACAAAAACTTACCCCACCGCGCTACTCACTAAATAAAAACTCCTTACAGTAAGGAGTGTGGGTGTCAGGTAAGTAAAAATATAAGGCCGGTTATTAGTGTACCAATAAAAGTCATCGAACACAGATAGCCAAGCTTTTTATGTAAATACGGCGAGCGTATCCCGTTTTTCCAAAAAACCAGTACTGCGGTCAAAACAAAAAATGGAATTGCAAAAACTAGATGCACCCAAAAATATTTGTGCTCCCCTGATTGAATTAGGCCGAGGCGAATAGCAATTTCCAGAATCAATACCCCGGTAACAACAAAGGAGAAGACGCTTCTCATTGAAATTCTGTGCCTCCGCAAGTGGGTGTCGCTATTTGTCAATTGGTACTGTCGTGCCGACAGTACCCCGATAACCAAAAGAGTAGATACCACTCCAAATATAGCGATAATAGCTGTGTTCATGATTTTCCTCCTCTATCTTGATAAGGTGAGGGTCTTTATAATATATACCACACAACAATAAAAATAAAGCTGTCGGAATGGATGCCGAAAGTAAATCCGGTGTTCGTACAAACTAAAAACCTCGCGCAAGGCGAAGTTTCCAGTGAGCCCTAAAGACAACCTCACGGTACCGCAAGAACTTCTTTTTCTCCGGATACTGCTGTAACAGCATCAGAAGTCCTTGTGGGTGGATTAGCGGAACTTCGAAAGAATTAATTTTGAACCTCCGAAAACCCACATCCTATCTCACGATTCGAGGTTTCTGACCCTAAATCACGAGATCTGCTCCACATGTTGGTCTTGAAGCAATTTTAGCAAAGGTTTAAAGGGATTTTAATGAGTCGAAATTTGGATGCCCACAGGTCGGTGATACTCGGGTAAATGGCACAAATGGCACACGGAAAGCCGGTATTTGGAGTGTACCAATTCCAAGAATAAATGGACTCTTCTTGATTGGGGTAAATGAGACAAATGAGACACTATAAAAAAGGGGGTTGGGGATGTCTCATTTAATTTTCATGCTCTTAGCGTTTTTAATATGTAGTTTTCTGCTTTCTTTGTCTTTTATATCTGCATTAACCAAAATTTCATATATCTTATCTCTGTCAGTATCAGTTAAGATTTCTCTGTTAAAAGTTCTGATCTTGGCAACAGTATCCCGACCATTACCGACACAATCTGTGCCTGTAATTTTTAATTTTCCGGCTGAGGGAAAAATAATAAACGGAAAGATTTTGATGTTCGGAAACTGTAACTTTATCAAATCCTCAATAGCCATTATATGGGCGTAATTCTGCCTTAAAGGATTATAAAATCTGTGCTTGCGTCTATAAATAACCTGCGTCCAGTATTGATCTCTCGCGTTGCCAAAAATCCAACCGGAATAATCCTTGGTTTCAATACAAAATATTCCGTAATTTGAAACAATTACATGGTCTATCTGTGTTGTATTAATATTGCCAGCGGAAGGAAGCAAAAGATCATCAATTATTTTATACATCTCACCCAGTTCTGAAAGTTTTTTATGAACAAATCTTTCACCAAACCAACCCTTCCAATGTGGGAACTTGTACTTGACCCACTGAACAATAAAGGCAAGGAAGGTAAACCAGATTATTAAATATATAATATTTTTCATCGTGTTTTAATTTATTAAAAATTCTCCCGCCAACGACAATCATTTGCAATAATAATACGATTATGGCGACTTTAGTCTACGGTGTTTAATCATTATTCCGATTCTTCTCCCAAAAGCTCTGCTTGCTGACCAGGGTTAAAAAGTTTTTGGTGCTTCTTTGCTTTAACAACTTTTTCGATATCATCACTTTTGTCCGGGTGTAATTTTTTAAGCTCAATAATTGAGAGTTTAAAGTTTTCAATTTGATCAGTCATTTTATCTACCCCTAGTTCAATTAAAGATTTAAAAATATCCGCCAAATCCGTTGGATTAACTTTAGAAACTAAAGGAATCATATCTTTTATTAATGCTTCCTGGGAATGTACATTAAAACTAATTGCATCCAAAACAGGTTTAGGGTTTTGTCCATTACTCATAAGACCAACAACTAAAGTTTGATTTTGCTCAGGAGTAAGATATTTATAAATCTCTTTATCTAAAACAAATTTTATATCCTTTTGCCCTCTATTAATTATTGAATCACTATAATTAGATGACCATTCTTTTAGAGTTTGCTTCTTTATTACTCCCATGTCTGTCTCGCCAGTATTTAATATGAAGTCTTTTATTCTATTGTCTAGAGCATCCTTTCTTGGGTTACCTTCAATAAGAGAATAAAAATCAATTAAATTAATGACGGATGTCCTTGATTCAGGTAAGTCGTCATAATATTTAGCAAGATTAAGAGACAACTGTGATACCTCTGTTAAAAATTGGTTTTGATCAGGAGATACATTAGGATCTAGCTTAGCTACATACTTCTTAGTAAATCTGGCTACTCCATCACAAATTATTATTTTTTCTTCTTTCGTTGAATTATCATAAGCAGTCATTAATTCACCGAGTTTTTTAATAGAGTTAAAAATAGAACCATCTGGTAAGTCCATCGCAACCCACA
Source organism: Candidatus Yanofskyibacteriota bacterium (assembly GCA_016185545.1). Classification (GTDB taxonomy): domain Bacteria; phylum Patescibacteriota; class Minisyncoccia; order 2-02-FULL-40-12; family IGHO2-01-FULL-4-A; genus 2-01-FULL-44-17. Next base: position 16,735 of record JACPNJ010000001.1, on the reverse strand, counting down.
AGTTTAAAATAATTTTTAGTTCTTCTATATTTTCTATCTGTGATTTTTCTAATGAATCAATATATTTAGAAGCTGCTTTTTCGGTAATAAAAAGTTGGCGAGCATCTTTAGAATTTAACTTTGTAAGATGAGGGTGTTTGAAAAAAACACTTTCTATATGATTTTTAAGATTTGTTTCTTCCGACTTAAATGCTTGGGGTTTTTTGTTTATTATTTCAAAAAGTTTTAAAGAGTATTCATCCTCTATGACGGGTGAACCATCGTTTTCCCTTGAGGCTAGTAAACTTATAACTGGGCCTATGATTTTAAACTTTTTACTAGTTGAGGTATTTTCGTACCAAAAATCAAAAACTGTATCCAAGTCAAATTGATCATAAACTTTCATAAAATCTTGACCAAAAGGAAAATAATTCGCAGCTGTATCAAAAAATTTAGGTAGTTTTTCTTTTATATTACAAAGCATAATCATTGTAGACGAAACAAGGCGTGTAATAATGGGACCACTTTTAAGTTTCTCGACCCTACTTTTTAAAAGTAAATCAAGTTGATCTAATTTCTCATCTTTTTTAATAGATTTAACAATCTCAGTTGCTTCTCCCTCGTCACCTTCTTCGAGAGCCAAAACTAGGCTTGACCATTCTGGTATAGATTTTTCCTCTTTGGACTGCCTAAGAGTAACGAAAACGTCAATATTTTCTTCGTTTACGGGAGACAATTCATTGAATTTCTTAAAACTCTCAATCTCTCGTTCTATTATTTTACCTTTTTTGTCTTCGTAATCTTTTAGTTCCAGTTCTTTTTTATATAATTCAATAATCTCATTGGTGTCTAAGGAAATTCTTGCTCTCAGAGATTTTTCCTCAATAATTTCATACAGAACAGGAAATTTTTGTCTAATGATTAAAAGCTTCGCCAAAAAAGCTGTGTTTTTTAAAATGGCCTCAAGTTTGCGTTCCTTCGACAATACAACTTGAGATGTTAAAGAGTTAATAAATTGCTTAATTTCTCTTGGGTTATCTCTGAGTGCAAGTATAATTACATCTTCTAGGTCACGGTTGTTTTGAAATTCAGGCACCAAAGATTCTTTTAATAAATCTTGAACGTAAACATATAAGTCTAAATCTATAAACTTTGGTATTTTTATTGTTAAGTTGAAAAATTTTCTCAAGAATTCATCTGTATCAAACGACTCACCATATTTTGCCCGTAATTGAGCTCTTAGGGCCTGGTCATCACAGGGGATTAAAAACTTGACTCTATTTTTTATAAAACCATCGTCCGAAAGAAAAGTTTTTATATCAGACAAAATTCCAACTGCTTTTTCGTCTTCTACTCTGTCTAGGTTATCTATAATAATTAGCAAAACCTTATCCTTTAATTTGGGGTCACTGAGTGCTTCTTTAAAATGACTTTCGAATCCTTCAGCAGAATCAGTACGATGAATTTGGACAGATCCTTTTAGTATTTCAAATCCGGATAAAATAAAACTAATAAAAGTACCCAATATACCAAGATTATATAATAATGTAATTAAGGTAGGTACTGGTTTGTCAGTTACTACCCACACTAGAGCCATTGCAACAATAATTATGGTTAATATTCCTATAGCTCTACCTGCAACATGTTTAAAAATCTGCTTTAGGAATTGGCCAAATGTTAACTCTTCTGGTCTAGACAAAGACTGATTTAGCTTTTTAGCATAATTAAACTTTTTATTAAAAATTTGTTTATCTAGTTCAATTAAAAACTGCCGCCTTAAAGAATCCCTTTCATACTTCCAAGAATCAAAAAACAAACACATCATTTTATTCTTGCTGGCCATATCTCTCACTAGAGATGCGATGGTTGTTTTTCCTACGCCCCATCGTCCATATAATCCAAGGGTTATTGGGGATTCGGCATTATCTATCAGTGAAAAAACTGTTTTGGCCACATCTTTATGCCCAAATCTAATATCTTCATCTTCATCAGGCCCCAGGGGTCTATCTGGCAGTATTTTAAAACCAGGACTCTTTGCATCCTCTTTTTTAAAAATATTTTTTATGAGTTTTTTTATGGGCATATATTAACTTTCTTCAATGATTTTGATTTCTTTTTCGGTTAAGCCGTAAAGTTCATAGACGAGCCGGTCGTTTTATTTCTTTCATTTTTTTGTTTGTTTCGGTTAAAACGGTCGTTATTTTTTAAAAATTTTAATATCGTCCTCATAGAACCTTGCGGATTCCTAGCTAACTGGTGTTCCCATACGGTTAATACCTTCCACCTAGCGCGGCGTAACTTACGAATAACCATCCTGTCTCTGGTCCGATTTTTCTGTAATTTATTTTTCCAAAAATCGTTTGGCAACACCTTCTCCCATCTGGATAACTGCCATCCGTGCCAAAAGTCGCTGTGAAGAAAAACGGCCTTTTTTATTTTAGGAAGAGCGATGTCAGGATTTCCGATTACACCTCTATAATTCCTTTTAAAACTAATGCCTGACCTTTTAATCTCACGGAAGATAGATTTCTCAAATTCGGTGTTAGAACCGCGAATTCTGGACATTATTTGACTGCGTTTTTTCTTGCTAAATATATCCACTGTTTTTAGCTTATTTTTATTATCTACGGTATAATTACCATAAAGTCATGTCAAAAAGAAATACTATAACGATTGGCGACTTCTTTGCGGGAATAGGGGGGCTTAGGCTCGGTTTTCAACAATCAGGATACAAGATAGTTTACAGCAATGACAACGGTAAGCGAAGCTGTGAAACGTATCGAGCCAACTTCAGAGATATAGACGAAAGGGATATCCGAGAAGTAGACGTAGATGTAATACCAAATTTTGACGTTCTAATAGCTGGTTTCCCGTGCCAGCCGTTTTCTGTTATTGGAAAAAGGAAGGGATTAAAAGATGATCGGGGTAAGTTGTTTTTTGAACTGGTTAGGATATTGGCGGTAAAAAAGCCGCGTGCAATTCTACTGGAAAATGTTCGCCACCTTATTAAACATGACGGCGGTAAAAGTTTTGAAAGAATAAAACAAAGTTTGGAATTATTGGGATACAAGGTATTTTGGCAAATACTCAGTTCTGCTGATTTCGGAGTTCCCCAGAGGAGAGAGCGACTGTATATAGCGGGGTTTTTGGATCACGGAGTAGATTTTAAATTTCCGATTGGCAAGAAGACGACAAAATTAAAAGATATTCTTGAGCATCGAGCAAATGAACAGTTTTATCTTTCGGAGAAATATTATAAAGGATTACTGGCTCATAAAAAGAGGCACGCTAAACAGGGAAGCGGTTTCGGATGCGAGATTCTCGACCCTAACGGCATGTCACACACGCTGGTTGCTGGTAATATGGGCCGGGAAAGAAATTTAATACGAGACGTTCCCGTTCCTAAAAATCGTTGGGGCGTAAGACGCCTGACCGTCAAAGAATGTGCGCGTCTTCAGGGATTTCCAGAGTCATTTGAATTTCCAGTACCCATGACCGCAGCCTATGAGCAGTTGGGTAACGCGGTAACCGTTGCCGTATCTAAAGCCATTGCTGCTAAAATAAAAAAATTATTGCCCCAAAGTGTCATCGTCAATAATAAACTATCCCCTCAGTTTTCCCCATCTCCCCTCAAGCATCCTGTTTCCACTATAGGTCAAGAAACATCCTCGGCATAGAATTTTAGAATTTCTGTTCGGAGTGGGCTTAGTTATATAGAAATCTCTTCCGTATCGTTGCTTGGCTTCGATACGATCAATGCCGCAAACTTCACACTTATTATGATTTGCAGCAATTGCATTTTCGCGTCTCTCACTGCGTAAATTACCCCCGCAACGCTCACAGAGACCTCTCCTTATGTGAGGGATCGCGGTAGTACCGCACTCCCTGCATTGGGCGTAAAATCTGCTCCACCTCTTTTTATTTTTTGGCGTATTATTTCCCGCCTTAATAATTGAGGTTTTCTTTCGGCGTAATTTTTCTTGTTTCATATATTCCTCCGAATCAATCTCAAATCCTTCAGATTTTTTGTTTTCTATCTCTCGGAATATTGCCTTAAGAACAATTTGTCTTATTCTTTGCCCTGATAACTTAAATTCTTGACCTACTTGTCTAAGGGTCAAACCGCTACGATAAGCCGAAAGAATGTTTTTTTCTCTCTCAATCGTTTCTGGGGAAGGCAAATTTAATTTTACCGCCCCTTTTTTACCGAAAAGAGGGGCATGCTCTGTAAATTCGTCGTAATCAAGTTCCGTGTCTTTATAAGAAGTGCCGGATTCGTCGGTCAAATAAAGTATGTTTAGTATCTCCGAAATCTGTCTTTTAAGATCCGTAGAATTATTAAGAGCTTCTTTTACCTTTCTGTGGGCATGAATCATGGTCGAGTGATCCCTGGATCCAAGGTGTCCCCCTATGATTGGATATGATTCTCCTTTGTATTCTCGTAAAAGATACGCGGCTATTTGTCTGGTAAAGGCGACTTCTTTTGTGCGGCACCTTTGCTTAAGTTGGTTAACCGTTAAACCATAGTATCGAGCCGTAACTTCTACGATCCTTTTGGCGGAAAAATCGTTATGCGGCATGGCTTGTTCGTTATTTTCGGAATTAGGCAACATTTTATTTGGGGTACAGTTGTCACTTTTTATGAATGATAAGGCGACCGTATTGTCAGTATTGTTTTCGTTGGATTTTATATTAGCCAGCATATTCATAAAAAATTTTATTTGATATTGTATTTTACGTATTATTTTCATTTTCTTCCGAATAACCGGTCACCGGATACTCTTCATTAAACAGAAACTGCTCCAGATCTTCCGCGGCGGCGGTATGAACCTTTCTTACAAGCTCACCAAATATATCGTTATCAATTCTATCGGCACGAAATGTTTCGGGATCCCTTTTTTGTAATTCATAGAGAGCTTCCTTCATAAAAATTTCCACATACCTCTGGAAGAGGTAGTCTCTCCAGCGAGGCGAGTGAACATCGTGTTTATTTAAAATTGCTACGGCAAGAGGACTTTGGGTGTTTATCCAATATATGCCCTCTTTAACGTCTTCGAATCTTTGATGAACAACACTGTGCCGAGGACTTAATATGACGGTTTTACTTAAGCCCAGAGGATCTGAATCGTGACCCGACAATAAAACCTTCGGATACCTTGATTTTCTTGAACCACCCCCGGTCAATGCTTCCACAACTTTGATTTTAATTTGAGTCGTATATTTACCGGTTTTCGCGACGATTAGGGCCTCCTCTTCGAGCTTTTTTCCCAGCACATGAATATTTATTACCGCCACCTCATCACCGTCTTCGGTTAACTTAACACTATCTGATTTTATGACGGTGCGAGCGTCCTCCACTTCGATCAGAGCATTGTCGGAGGTGGTAGTGATTATGCCTCCGATGGGAATCGTCTTGGGAACCGACGCTTTAAGCGTAAGGGGGTAACTCTCGCTTAACGGAATATCCGCTTCCGCGAAACGAAACTCAAAACCGCTTACTGGGGCTTCTAACTTACCTCCCATCTTACCTTTTCCAAAACCACCACCCGATTCTTCACTTCCTTTTAAAAACATCTCGCTGAGAATTTTACGCATCCATCTGTTTTTCCATTGGTTTAAAAATTCGTTATATGCCGAAGATATTTTCCTGGTGGTTTCCTTCTGACTTTCTGCCTCCTTTGAAGCCATGAGAGTCGCCAATCCGTCAACCTGTCCTCTTATCCATTCGAGAAGGGTTTTTGTGGTATCGTTTGATACCAATTTAGTCCTGTCGTTTTTAACGCAATCATTATCGGGATCTTCCAATATGGGGCAGGCGCACTCTCCATATATAAAAGCGGCTTGGGGAAACGTTCTTACTCCCAATTCATATAATTCATAAGAGGCAATAACGGTTTTGTCGCTTTCCCCAACCTCACCTATAATATCTATACGATTAAGATCGCCATAACGGCCGCCTTGTAAAGCTTCTTCGGATGTTTTTAAAATTAATCTTCCGGGACTGTATTTTTTATTGGCAAGTTCAATGACTCCTTTTTCCCCGTCTCGTTCCATAATTAAAGATTCCGGAATTTCTGCAATTATCGGCTCCTTAAAATCGGGTAGAGTTTTAATTTCGTCGGGACGAAGAATATCGTAAAGGAATTCCCCATTATGAATAACTGAAACGTGTTTGTGCAAAAGCAGGCGTCGAGCTTGAGGGTGATTTTTCATTCTTTCCGCAATTCGTTCGGTCTTTATTCTATTTTTCATGCCAACCGGCCCAATTCCTCTGACAACGGTAAAGCCGGTTTTCCCGTTTAATATTTTGTTTTTCAAGTCACCGAATAAAAGAGCTTCCTTAAGGTCGGCAAACTTTAAGGCTTCCTCGGGCTTAACTTTCTCATTTTGGTATCCATCGGCAAAGCCGTATTTTTTATTTGTGTTGAACCCAAAAACGCTTAAACGGCCGTCTCTGTAAGTTATGAAGTAAGAACTGTCGAACATTTGTCTCATATAAAATTTACCGCCGTTTCCGTGTCCGCCGTATACTCTCCTGCCCAGGCCCCTTCTCGCAGCTTCCGGATCGCCCCAGCGAATAAAAGCTTTTTCAATATCGGCTTCTGACATCCCCACAAAGTCGATACATTCAAGCGTGCCGTCATCCTTACTGCCGTCCGTAAAACGGAAAATAATATACTGCTCGGAATCCGGCATATCGACTCGGAGGTATGCGTCAACGGAATTTTTCATCAATTCAGCCAAACCTTTTTCGTGATCAAATTTAAACTCTCTCCCTATAATATCGAGGAGGTGATCGTCTATTACATTGGGTCGCTCAATTATCTTAAATGACGAGGTCTTGTTCATACTATTTAGATTTTTGATTTATTATGTCCTCAAATCTTTTTAACATAAACTCAGAAAAAACCGGGAGTTTGTTTCGGATTACGGACAAATTTTTTAAACCGCCCACCTCGTTCACGGCATTCTTTACCGTATCAAGTCTGCCGATAAAATCATTTTTGGGAGTTCTCACCGTAACACCCAGAAATGCGAAAAAATCGGTATCAAGGATTTTATCCTCTTCACCGTTCAGGTAAAATCTTAAACTCTCAAGACTCTCAATTCTCGATATTTCCCTTTCGGCAAAGCCTGAAAGCCTACCTTCTTTCATAATTTCGCGACCCTTTAATCTGTTCTTTAGGGTTTCTGCGGCAGACAGGCCTCGCAATGTAAGAGTAAAAATTTTGTTACCCGCTTCCACCAAGCCGCTTTTTCGAAAATCATATAACGGCTTATGAACCAAGTCTCCCGAATCTGGAAATTCAGGATAACCTCGAAGATGAAAATCATCGGTGTATTTTTTAAATGCAGCTACCGCGATATCTTCGAAGCGAAGATTTTTCCTTGCCCCGGCAGAAAGTTCATACATAACCAATAACAGTTTATCGGCCCTGGAAAGATCTATTGTTTTTTGATTTATTTTTGTCATTTTTTACAGCTTAAACTCTTTCCCTTTGGGGAAATGAAATTTAGCCTTAACTTCTTTTACCTTGCGTTCTATTTCAGAGAAAATCTTATTGATCTCTTCTTCCGTATATTCATAGGTACTGCGATTAGAGCAATTACCAAGCACTTTTAGTCGCCTTAAAACCGCATTGGTTCTCATGGTTGCCAGTCTCTTAAATCTATCTCTTCTTGTTTCATTTTTATTGATATTGTTCATTGTCTGTAAGTTAAAATGATGTTTTATATAAATATGTAACGTATTTACATAGGGTATTCTACTCTTGTATAAAAGTCAACTACCAATTATTTCGTGCGGAAAATCAATCCCGCGCCGAAGGGCAGAATGTCCGCCCTTCCGTGCAAGCTCGATTAAGAAACTATACTACCTTCACTTCAAACTTTCTGTTTTGTCCCATTCTTGCCCACGCCTGGAAAGCTACCACTTGTTGTCTGGCATGCTCGGAATTAACCGAATCCTGCGTCTCTATTTCGACTACGCGCTCGGCATTTCCATGCGATGCATAAATGTCTGGAATGTGGCCATTAATTTTAGGTGGCTTAACATTCCCGGGAAGATCAGACAGAACATTACTCCACCCTCCCTTTACATATGATACCGCCCAAGTAGCTACTCCGGAGTCGTGTTTTTGTTGATTTTCTTTTGTTCTAATATACATTTTATTATCTTAACTTATTAATACTCTGCTCTCGACCGCGATTTTTAATCGCCAAACTCTAATTTTATTTTCTTCTCCTTCTGTGTTTCTGAGATAGAGCTGATCCCGCTACCGATTTAACTGCCTTGGATTTACTTTTCCTCAAAAGATTACTGGCTTTTCTAGCAACTTTTGAACTAGTTGTTTTGGGATGCGCCACTGCTCCTCACCTCCTTTCTGTTTGTTCCTGATTACCAACATATTTCCGGGTAAACCAGAACTTTATCAAATAAATATTCCTCGACCGTTTTAATATCACCAATTTCATCTATAAATCCTTCTTTTATGGCGGCTTGGCCTCGTAGGTATGACCCGTCTGCAAATTTGCCAACTATCTTTTGGTCCAACTTACGATTTTTAGCTACCGCCGAAATAAAGTTTTTGTAAATAATATTCAGGTCGTTCTGGATAAATCTTTTTTCTTCTTCAGTAAGTGGTTTATCCGGATCGCCGATATTTTTAAATTTACCTGTGCTTAACGTATTATAGGTTAAGCCCTCCTTCTTATTTTTCTCAACCGCATCCAGATATGAGAAGCGAACGCCGATGCTACCAATCATAGAATTTTCTGAGGCAAAGATTTTTTCTGCTCCGGTGGCTGCCCAATAAGCCGCAGACAGCCCCATTTCTCTAATAAGTACCACTGCCGGCTTTTTGGAACGCTTAAGTGCGTTAGCGATCTCCTCGCCAGCTACTGGCGAACCGCCAGATGAATCTACTTCAAGTAGGATTGCTGTTATGCTGTCATCGTCTTGTGCTTGTTCGATAGAAGCAACGACGTCGTCAGAGGCGGTCTGCGTTTCTTCACCATCACCATTTCCGAATGGTGAAGATTCCGGCAGATACGTTACAAGCTCTCCGTGAACTTCAATGCCAAGCGTATTACAATTATTAACAGGATTACCGCCTGCTTCTGGCGTGGGCGAAGTGGTCGCCGCTGTTGCCGATTGATTATTAGAAGTTTCTTTACTGTCGTTATCATGCCAATCGACAAAAAGAACTAAAATAAATATGGGAATAAATATCCAAAAGAAAATCCGCATTTGCCTGTAAGATCTCGCAAATTCAGCCTTTGACTCTGGTTTTGGTCCAATTAATTTCATGATCATTTGTTTAAAATGTTTAAAACTTTCTATTATTAAGCCATTGCCACGCCTCTCGAGATAAATATCCCGCATAGTCAGGGGTAAGCCGAACAACGAATAATTCGTCATTAGAATCAATGCGTGGAGTAAGCATATCTCGTACTCTATTTGTATTTTTATCTGTATCGATCAACCAAACCGAAGTAAGAGAGTGCCACCACGTACCCGATATATCCTTGATAGCCGAATATAGCGGCATATAATCTTTGCCAGGGTTATTGAGATCGTAGGTTATTAAAATAATCATTTTAATTTAGCTGCTAACTGGTTATATGCTGTGTCGACCATGGCCCGAAGCCGATTTCTTAGCATATGCCCCAAGTATAAGTTAACGCACCGAAGTTCAGCCGAACTTCGATTCGAAGTTCGGCATTAATAAATTAAAAATCAGCCCGTACGGGCTGATTTACATAAGAGAGAAGATTTAATTATTTGCCTTTGGCGCACCTAAAGCCTATCGCTATGTCGGGTGAGTCTTTTGGAGAGTAGCCTCGACCAGCAAGGCGCGTATCTGCTCTAGATGCATAATAGCTACCTCCCAAGAAAACTTTATTATCAAAACTATATTCGGAATGGTGATATTTATCATTTCCGGCATACGGCCTAAAATCATCGGCAACCCATTCGGAGACATTGCCCCCCATATTTAGAACACCGTAGGAGCTTATATCTGCGTCAAATCCAACAGGTGCAGAATATAAATATCCGTCACTATCATCGAGGCCCGGATCTCCTCCGATACCATGATTTAAGTTACTGGGATTCCAATCATTGCCCCACGGCCATATGTGACCATTCGTGCCACGTCCAGCTTTCATCCACTCCTCTTCCGTGGGTAGGCGTTTGTCTGACCAACTGCAATAAGTTACGGCATCGTCCCAAGACACACCAACAACGGGCTGATTGGGACCGTTGAGATTGGTATCATTACGATATCGGTCTGACTGTTGCTTATGCCCGGTTTGTTTTAGGAAATTATTATATTCGGTATTAGAGATTTCTTTACGATCAATTAGAAAATCTGCCGTAACAATAGTCTGACGTGGATATTCTGCCTCATAGTCTTCGATAACACAGTAATTGCCCTCATCTTTTTTGCAATCATTAAAGACTTGCTGGATCTCTTGCTCGGTGCTACCCATAATGAATTCTCCAGCCGGAATCATGACCATGTCGTCTGGATTTTTCTCCTGAAATAAAGACTTCGTTTTGGGATATAGAAAGTACAGGAGTGCAACTAAAACCACCAGGGCAAAAGAACCGAGTAACCAATATAATCCTGCTGTTTTACTTGGAGTTACCGCTTCGGCAGTTGCGGGAATTTGTTTCTTGTCTTCTATTGAGTCTTTTTTAACAACTTCGCCGATTAAAGCGTAAACTTTATTTTTATATTCAATGACATCGGCATTAAGAATAGATGTGATTTGGCCACGCAATACTCGTACGTAATCTTCATTGTAGTTCTTGGCTCCGGCGAGATCGAATGAAATAGCAACGTCTTCCATCGTCACACTTTCGGGGTAACGCTGGCAAAGAAGCTCAAGAAGCCGGTATGCATTACCGGTAATTCTGGTTTCTTCTCCGTGGCGATTATAAACTTTGCGAGTATCGGTATTGAGTTTGAAACTGATATGTCCAAAAACCATAAGTAATAACGGTAGTATGGCACTAAATAGTCGCTAAATCAAAAGGTGACTCAGGTTAGAAACCACTCGACTAAGAGAAAATTTTTCGCCTGATAACCTAACTTTAGTGATTCTTCCAGCCATTTAATTTGGGAATCTTGAATCCTATCCTTTTTAGATAGCTTGAGCTCAATAAAAAGTACCGGATTATTTTCCCACAGAAGTAGATCCCAACAGCCACCGAACTTGCCGGTTTTGGATCTGAGCTGATTGAGAAGTTCTTGTTTGTCGGCCGGCAGATTAATGGAATCAACAATATCAGGTAAACCGATGCGGTATTTCTTGCGGTAGGAATCAACCCAGACTCCATCCCAGCCGTTTTGTCGGAATAATTTTAGAACGGCCAGTTCAGCAAATAGTGGCTCGCCGTTAAAATCTATGACGGCCTTACCGCCATAAGTATTAGGGATAGGATCTCCTTGCCAAGCTTTGAATTTAAAAAAATACTTTTTAATTCTGACCGACTTACCGGACGACAAAACGATAATTTCCTCACCGGATGAATATGGTTCAAGAAAACTTAGGTTATTTGGGGTTGGCTCCATTCGGCATTATTAGCTTATGCTTCTTATAAGCATTGCATCTTTTACAAGACAATAAAAGATTTTTAATGTCGTTGGAGCCGAAGCTCTGGGACGGGACTTTTTCGCTGGAAGTACGAGCCATGTGCCGGAGTTTTTTGTTAAGTTCATTCGTTGAAAGAGGGATAATGTGATCGGGTTCAAATTTGCCATCTTTACTGCAGTCGAGATGAATACGAAGTTGGCACTTTCCGCCATGCTTAAGTATCAACTCCTTGAGAAGTTTCCTTTTTATTTTATTGAATTCCCACCGTTTAATGGCGGGATGGCGGAAATCAAAACAGTCGGAAAATTCTTTTTCTAATTTTTCCTGGTCTCCACCAGTAAGAAGATTGGCGAAAAATTCCCGATCTTCGGGGTGTTGAAATTGAATCATGGCCCTTGCACGGATTTATCTCCACGGGAAGCACAAAACCTCCCACCAGGAGTAGGAACCTTTCGGTTCCAACGCGCGAGTTTCCCCGTGCGACCGTGCAAGGATCCCTGATGAGAGGGTTAATGCCTTGCACGGAATTTGTATGCCATGCCCATTTAAAATCAATGGGTTTAGGCTGAATTGTTAAGGGTATTCTAACAAATTATCGACCTTGCGTCCATTTAAGCTTAATAATCAAGTCTTGCGAAGAGGGGTTGCCAACAGCTGACATCTTGAGGATTTTCAAACCTTGCAAGCTTTACAAACTTTACTGCTCGTGTTGTGGTGTGGATAACTGATATTGCATACAAAAACGACAAAAGATATAATTAGGGTACAAACCTAAATTGCCTTAAACGGACTTCCTAAATTGTAACGAGCGTCCCGGTCGATCAATGGGGACAACGCTCTGCCAATGGGAAGTCTTTGTTTTTAAAACTTAAACGGCACTAAACTGTATATTAATAATATAGGGTCTTGCCCAGAAGATAAATCTTCTGGGCAAGCCCCATAATATATAACATGGATACACAAAAATTATCTGTAGTTTATGTGCCAGTCTCTCAATTAAAGCCCGCCGCGTATAATCCCAGAAAATGGAATCAATCTCAAACAGAAGCCTTAACCGAATCCATGAAAAGATATGGGTTAGTCGATCCTTTAATCGCCAACTCTGCGCCTGACAGGCGGCATATCCTAATCGGCGGACATTTCCGCCTGAAAATTGCCAAGGATCTCAACTACGAAAAGGTTCCGGTGGTCTATGTAAATATCCCGGACATCGAAAAAGAGAAGGAGCTCAATATCCGACTCAACAAGAATACCGGCGAGTTTGACCTTGAAGTCTTAAGAGATTTCGATGAAGCGTTCCTGGCCGACATTGGGTTTAGTTCCCAAGAGTTAGATTCAATCTTTGATATCGAAGAAACGCCGGAGCAATTTGACCTCAATAAGGAATTGTCCAAGCTCAAAATTGATAAGATAAAAGTACAGAAGGGCGATATCTATGATTTCGCCGACGGCTCAAGGTTGATGTGCGGGGATAGTACGATTGAGGCCGACATCTTGAAATTGATGGGCAAAGAAAAATCAGATATGTGCTTCACGGATAGTCCGTATCTTTTGGATTACACCAAAGGAAAATCGCGAAGAAAAAATGGAGCAACTACAGGATTTGGGTTGAGAAAAAATCGACGATATCTTGAAACTGATATTATTCCGTCTGATTTCACAGAAAAATGGATGGCAAATATAGCAAAAATTGCCAAACAAGATTTCTCAATTATCGCCTTTGAACATCCGAAGAATTTACGAATTCTATGGAATGAATTAGAGAAACACTGGAAATACCGCAACACCATAATTTGGCATCTCCCCAACAGGGTTCAGGGTTTTGCGGCTAAATACAAATTTTTTAACAAATTTGATATAGCTATTGTAGGAACTTCGGGTCATGTTGAACCGAATATAGAGCAGGAGAATGAACCATTGCTTCAGGAAGAATATGAAACAGCGCTATTTGCGACTTCCGGAAAGCCTCATTGGGAAAATTACGAAGCCGGGAAAAAGATTTGCCCTACCGATTTTGTTGAATTTGTAGCCGCTGACAGGAAATCATCGGGGCAAGGTGTTGTATTCGGCACAAAGCCAGTTGAGATATTAATCCCGTATATAAAAGTGCTCACGAAACGAGGAGATTTGGTAGTTGAGCCGTTCGGCGGAAGCGGCAGTACCGGGGCGGCGTGCTTCAAGTTAAAACGGCGCTGTTTCACGATGGAAAAAGTCCCGGCTTACACTGAAATTATTCTGAAAAGATGGGAACAGCTGATCGGAAAACCAATCAAGAAGTCAAATTAATTAATAACATATTATATTTTATGGGCAAGATAATAAAATCTCCCAAAACTGACAAAAGAACGGAAACAATCAAAGCCAAAACCCAGCAGGCGCAAAAAGACTTTCTTGAACAGCTGTTAAAGTCTCCGAATATACAGACTGCGTGCAGACAAAACGGAATATCACGCGCAACTTACTACAGATGGTGCGAAGATGACGCACTATTCACCGAGATAGCGAAGCGAGCATTATTGAAAGGCCGGAAATATTTCAACGATATAATTGAGTCTAAGCTGATTAGTAAAGCTTTGAGCGGTGATAGCACCTGCATGATTTTCTATCTCAAAAACAACCATCAAAGCTACGCCGAACGGCAGTTGGAAGAAGATGCCGTAAAAGAAATAGACCTTTCTCCTGAACAGAAGAAAGAACTTGCTATCTCCGTGGTTAGGGGCGGATTTGCGCATACCCTCTTCATGAATAAGCTATACAATCACGAGATCTTCGGAAAATATTTTAATGAATTTAATAAAATATACAAGCAGATAGAGGAAGAACTTGGACAAGAAATGATTAAGAAAAAGGAGCGAGAAGAAAAAAGGCTGGGGCTTATGGAGGAATACCTCAGAGGCTAATAAGTTACCAACTAGGCAGACTGGACGCCGGAACCGCATCGCGTCATCCCTTGTGGTATATGGAAAACATACAACCACAAGGGGTTCTGGCAGTCCCCGTCAAATACTGCCTTTACGCAAGGAAATCAAGCGAGGTCGAGGACAGACAGGTGCAATCAATCGATGCTCAAGTAGCCGAGCTTCAAAAAGTAGCTTGGGAAAATAATCTGAACATCGTTGAGATATTTACCGAAGCTCAATCAGCGAAGGCACCGGGCAGGCCAGTGTTCAATCAAATGCTGGAAAAAATTAAACACGGTGAAGCCGAAGGAGTTATCTGCTGGAAGTTAGACAGGTTGGCGCGCAACCCTTTGGACGGAGGGCAGATAAGCTGGATGTTACAAAAAAATATCATCAAACAGATTCAGACCTTCGGCCGAGTTTATTATCCGACAGATAATGTATTGATGATGCAAGTCGAGTTCGGTATGGCTAACCAATTTATCATTGATCTATCCGTAAATGTGAAACGAGGCTTAAGAGCAAAATGTGCTTCCGGATGGCGTCCAGGCATGCCCCCTCTCGGGTATTTATATGACCCGGCCCGCCGGAAAGGCGAAAAGAAAATCCTTATTGATCCGGATAGAGCTCCTATTATGAAACAAATGTTTGAAAAGGTTGCATATCAAGGAAGGAGCGGCCGGGATATTTTGGAATGGCTCAATGAGATCGGATTTAAAACTAGGACCGGCCACAATATGGCTTTGAGCAGAATATATACCACCCTCCGCGAGCACTTCTATTACGGCCGCTTTGAGTATCCTCTTGGTAGCGGTATTTTCTATGACGGCAAACATGAACCGATTATTGATAAGGATTTATTTGACAAAGTGCAGGCGTGCCTTGTCCATGCACCTCGTTTGCGTCCGGGCACCAAAGAGTTCAATTTCGTAAAAATATTTAAATGCGGTAAATGCGGATCAGGCGTGACAGCTAGCGAGAAGTTTAAGCGGCTAAAAAACGGCGATGTTAACAAGTATATCTACTATCACTGCACGAAATTCAGGAATCGGTATTGCCATGAAAAATATATCCGTGAGGATAATCTTATCGGATTACTTCTCCAGCTCTTTGATAATATTTCGATTAATAAGATTCAAATATCAAATAAATTAAATCGAGAAGTAGAACGGCACCGAAAGTTTGTAAATGGCATATTGGGCCAAGAAGTTGCTGAAACTCAGACCAATCAAGTAAATATTCGGAACTACGCCAAATACCTATTACAAGAAGGTGCAAGGGATGAAAAGCGAGAAATCATCGGATGTCTGGATGCTACTATATTTATTAAAGATTCCCAGATATACCTCAAGGAAAAATAGCCCTGCCTGTCGGCAGGCAGGTTGAAAACTATGTTCTGCTATGATAAAATCCTCTTGTCAGTGTTAACAATATTCCGGGATAGCGAAATGGGTTGAAGTGCCTGATGGCACTTCAACGGGAAATTTAGCCAAGCTTGCTTGGTGTAACCGTCCATCGCTTTGCGATGGGTAACGGTTAAAATTTCCCAGGAAGAGCGGCTCGGCCGTTGCGCAAGCAAGGCCTCCGCTCTAACATTGTGGCTATTCCGAAAAATTGAAAATTTATTCCGGGATAGCTCAATGGTAGAGCGGCTCCCTGTCGAGTAAGGCAGCTTCACGCAGAAATGCGAGATGAAAAACCGGGCTAATTCGGGGAAACCTTTTAACTGGCAACCCCGAGCTAAATTCCGAAACGAAGTTGAGGACTTGTCCTGAGCTTTGTCGAAGGATAAATGTGTAGAGACTATATACCCGGATCCTATTAGGGATATGATATAGTCCACCCCGTAACGAAAGTTATGGATCATGTGTAAGGAGATGGTTGCAGGTTCGAGTCCTGCTCCCGGAGCATTGATTGAGATCGGGCAAGAGATTGCTCGATTTCTGTTTTATTCATTGGGTTTTTTGCGGTTCGAACATGCGAAAGTATCTCGCCGGACACGAGTGAGACGGTTTTAAGGGGCACAAGTGAATTTTCTAAGGAAATACTTAACTTTTTGTCCATAAGTGAGAGGTTCGAACCGAGTGTGGAGAGAATCTCTTTTTTCTTCTCCCACGGGCCGGTTTTAAATTTCAGCATGGCGTGCTCCACGAATTCGAAGGCTTCATTGGCAAATTTAATCCGCTTGTCTATCTGGTCGCCGGTGTCGTTCAGGAGCTCCTCAAGGCGCTTCTTTTCTTTCTGCGCGTCCT
>JACPNJ010000006.1 GCA_016185545.1 Candidatus Yanofskyibacteriota bacterium | reverse complement strand
CCCATCCCATGTCTTTTCTCCTTGGTTAATTTGCCACCATTGTTTCACGAATATTATCAGCGAGAATCACATCCGTTGTCAAAACTGTTTTGGGTTTTTTTGGGGGGGCAATAAGTGGTGGATGCCAAGCAAATCCTTGCCTTACGCGGCAAGCTTCCCTCTCTTGTTTCTAGCCTCCGGTCGGCTATAATGAGTGGGAGAATCGAGGAAAGGCTTTTCAGGTCCCACCAGATCTCTTTTCAGCCAATCCAGCAATTTCTGGATCAATCTGGCCCAAGTTCGAGGTATGTCCCGACACGGGGGACACTTTAGAAAAGCGCAAGCCAGAGGAGGCCGCCTCGCTTCGCTCGGCGGCCAGTTTGTATTGAATTTTGGGCTTAAAAATCAGTTGGCGATTCTGTATTTTGGGCAAAGAAACTTTTGGGTTCATTGACATAATTTGGTTGAAAATTTGCCGTTGCAGGCAACAGATTTCTTGAGTCGCAGAAACGCCGTCGCGCGAAGTAAAACCGATTGTGATGTCCGCGCCATGCTTGTTGCTTTCCTGATAATCTTTCCGCTGGAATTGAGTTGTTGGTTGTCGGCAGATTCAACTCGGGATGTATGAGATAGGCGCGGAAGTCATTGAGGGTGCGAAGAAACTCAACGGTCTGGATGCGAATCCAGGGTGGACAGAGCGGATGTGAGATTAATCGCCGGGCTTTAATCGTCTGCCTTTTCAAAGTGGTACTGTCCGGGGTGATAAGTAATATCCGAACAACCCCCAACAATCTTTCGCGAATACCCGCGCCCTTGGTGCGATACGATCGCCTGCCGTGTCTCCTGATCAGCGCCATTAAGAGATGGAAATGACAACGTTGGTGAATCCAGCCCTGTTCCCTGGCAATGAGCTTGGATCCTCGAAAACCGTCGGAAACAAATGCTTTAACGTGTTTCCTGGTCTCTCTGGCGGTATTGTGCCCAAAGCCACGCGCCAACGCTCATAGCATTCTTTCCCTTGAAGCAAGACGGGATTAAGAAAGAAGGCTCGATGAGATTTAACCGGCTTCACCGCCATGATATACATAACCCAGTCCATTCGTTGGAACTTGAAGTACAGACCGTCGCCAAGAAGCGCGTAGGGGCCAGACGGAAACTGCAAGCGCGTTTTGAGTTTGGGATCGGAACGAATGGCTTTTGAAAATCGTTTGCTGAAACCGCTTTGCGAGATCGCTCCTTTGCGGCAATGATGCTGAAAAGTCCGGCGCTCGACAAGTATCCGATGAACCAGCCGGCGATCAACGCGTTTCCGTTTCCTACCGCGGCTTTTTTGCCGAATGCGCCATGTGTGTTTGCATATCGAACATTGCCTGCGACGCTTGCCGAAACGATTTATGCTCCCTCGGCAACAGGGAGATTTCGCGTGTTGTGTTTTCATACACGCGAATCATCGCAGAAAACGACCAAATTAGCTTGGAAAAGAGCCGCTTTCCCTTGCTTGGTATCAACCAAATTTAGTCATTCATCCCAAAATTTTTAATCCTATGGAAACGAAGGAGGCTGACTTGAAAATTATCCAACCGTTCATTGACACAGTAACCAAGTTTCTGACGGAAAGCGTCCCAACTGAAGATTTGCCGCAAGTTGACGCTATTTTTGTTTTTGGTCATTACGAACCACGAGTAGCGCACCATACCGCAGAGCTTTGGGAAAAAGGTAAAGCGCCGCGAATTATCATCTCCGGTAGGGGTAGAGATACCATTCCCGATGGATTTGCAACGGAAGCAGACTTCTACGCTTCGTTGATTGAATCCGATGGCGTTCCTAAAAAAGCCATGATACTTGAGAAAGAATCCACAAACTCTCTCGAAAATGTTCTTTTGGGGATGTCTGCGTGTCGCAATGCCGGAGTAAATCCAAAGTCGGTAATCTTGTGTGCCATGCCCCCTCTGTTGAGAAGGTCGTGTGCCACTTTCCGGAAGCAGTTTCCTGAAATTACTGTCTATGGTAGTGCGTTTCCAATGCCCCAAGAGTGGTTCACTTCCCATCGAATCAGTCGACTTCTCGGTGAACTTGAAAGACTCGATGAATACGCCAAGAAAGGCGATATCGTAAAAGTAGAAATTCCCAACGAAGTTCTTTCCGCGGCGGAAAAAATTCGCCGACACCCACTCCAGTAGCCTGATCGCTGCTGGAGTTTTTTCTTTTTGATTTTCCTCAATTTTTATATTAAAATTCATAATTAGATTGCCGCCAAAGCAGTAAATTTTTCAATCCATTTTCCTTGAAAAATTTACTGAAATGATTTATTCTTAAATCATTCAAAAACTTGAAATTGTCATCGGTGCGGCTCCCCGCCTGCGCCGAGGCTTTGGCGGGCAAGCGCCGCCTTTCGGATTTTTCGCGGGGGGCTTTCCTCGCCGCCGCAGGCGGCGAAAACGGTTCGGACTATTTCAAGAATACCGGACAAAAACTAAAACAAGCCAATGGCTTGTTTTAGTTTTCCACAGAGCTTTCTAATCGAACCTTGTTAAAATGAAGAGTGAAACCAGGAATACAATATCCGAAGCGGCAAAGGTGTCCGAGATGCAGATCAGGAGATATTTTTGAGATTAGAAATTATCCGTCGCTGGCAGTTGAAAAATATTCCGCTTGGAATATCGGCAATGACAATTTGCCAAAACTTCATTGCCGAACTTGTGATTACAAATGGGCAGATCTATTTGCGTAATTTTTTCACAAGAGATACGAGCGTCTTTAGGACATAGTCTATGTCTTTTTTCTTTGTCTGCCGGCCAAGAGTTATACGGATATTTCCTTTTGCAAGTTCATCGGATAAACCAATGGCTTTGAGCACATGCGATGGTTCAGTTGAAGTGGAGGTGCAAGCGGAACCGGTTGAAACTTGAATACCTTTTTGATCAAATGCCAACATCAGCATTTCGCCGTCTGTATCTTTGAAGGAGATATTGATATTGTTAGGCAAACGTTTAATTGCGTCACCATTAAGACAACCGCCGGGAATTGTTTTTAAAATTTGCCCAATCATATAATCGCGCAGTTCAGTTAATCGCGCGTTTTCTTTGGCACGGTTTTTATCGACGATTTTTAGCGCCTCAGTAAATCCGGCAATTAAAGCGGGGTTTTCCGTGCCGGCGCGTAATCCCCTTTCTTGAGACCCGCCAACTATTTGAGGCGCAAGCTCAATATTTCGTCTGACATAAAGGCAGCCAGTTCCCTTAGGACCGTAAATTTTGGAGCCGTTAAGCGTCATTAAATCAACGCCAAGTTGATTAATATTTAAATTCAAAGCTCCTGCCGCTTGGCAAGCGTCAGTATGAAAAAGCAGAGCTTTTTCATACATCTGTAACCTGTAACCTGTAACCTGTAACCTGCGGCTATCTCTAAAATCTTTTAAGATTTTAGAGATAGCCGCAATTGGCTGTATCGTGCCAATCTCGTTATTGGCATACATAATTGAAACTAAAATTGTGTCCGGTCTCAATGCTCTGCGTACGGATTCTGGATTAATAATTCCGTTTTTACTGACATCCAAATGGCTAACTTTAAACCCCTCATTTTGCTCCAGATACTGGCAAGCGCGCAAAACGGCAGGATGCTCAAATTTTGAAGTTATAATATGTTTGCCGTATTTTTTATATGCCCTCGCCACTCCAAATATCGCCAGATTTGCCGATTCGGTGCCAGAGCCGGTAAAAATTATCTCCTCCGATTTTACTCCCAAAACTTTTGCTACGGTTTTGCGAGAATCCTCAATTACTTTTCTTGCCTGCCTTCCAATTTCATGCACTGACGACGCATTGCCCCAGCTCTCCCGCAGGTGCTTCAAAACCACCCGTTCTACCCGCGGATCCATTGGTGTCGTCCCGGCATAATCCAGATAAATTTGTTTCTTAGACATAATAAAAATCAGCAGTTCGCTGATTTTAAAATTTAACTCCAAATTATACCTGAAATCAAGATCTTCGATCAAGAAACACTATTTCAATAAGCCATCAATAACCGCTTTAAAACTGGCAAAGGATAAAGCACCGACGATCTTTTGGCCGTTGATAAATGTGGTCGGCGTACCGCCAACGCCTGCCTTGCTACCCTGGGCCATGTCGTCGCTCACGCGCTGGGCGTATTTGCCAGAATTAAAACATTCATTGAACTGGGGCATATTAAGCTTGATTGCCGCCGCCCATTTAATAATTTCCGGTTTGCCGAATTGTATTGTTCCTTGCCCAAGCTTGGCTTGCTCTTCAAAAATTTTGTCGTGAAATTCCCAGAATTTACTCTGATCGTTAGCGCATTCGGACGCTTCGGCTGCTGGCTGTGCAGCAGAGTGGAAACTCAACGGAAAATGCTTATAAACAAATTTGGCCTTGCCGGTATCAATGTAATTCGTTTTTATTTCCTGAAATGCGCCATTCCAAAAACTTCTGCAAAACGGACACTGAAAATCGCTAAACTCTACAATGGTTATCTTGGCCTTTTGATTGCCCAGTATATGGTCACTAGAGCTAATTTTTATTTCCGTTTTTTCCGACTTCACGACCGAGCCGCTTATTTGCGCCGTTACATCGCCGCCGCGAGTATAAAGCAGTGTGCCGGAAACAATCAGCGCCGCGAGCAAAATCGCCCCGGGTAAAATAAATTGGGCATAGACTGGTTTGGTTTCGT
Organism: Candidatus Yanofskyibacteriota bacterium; assembly: GCA_016185545.1. Taxonomy (GTDB): domain Bacteria; phylum Patescibacteriota; class Minisyncoccia; order 2-02-FULL-40-12; family IGHO2-01-FULL-4-A; genus 2-01-FULL-44-17. The sequence goes on along the minus strand of JACPNJ010000006.1, from coordinate 56,349 downwards.
TTAGCTTTGGCACATCCGCGGCTGTAATCTCGGCAACCGCCTCGCGAGAATCATCTGTAATCTCTGGTTTTATTTCTGAATCCATATTGAGTTAATACTAACAATAAACTGAAACGGGGGTCAAATCTTAATTACTGACATCGAATGTCTAATGGACATTGATGTCCCAAAGTTAAAATCTGCGGTTCCCATTTGGCCACAAAAGCACCGCCATAAATCCTCCGATTAACCCGAAATCACGGACGGTAACTTCGTTTATACCGACAAAAACCAAAACTCCCATGAGAAAAAGTATAGCCAGCACCGAGAAAAATTTCATGAAAACACCAGTTACTAAACTTAAACCAATCAGAATTTCAAAAATACCGTTTAGATAAATAAACTGGATACCAGATATATTCAAACTCGATAAAATTTCAATAATCTGTTTCGGTATCCAAGCATTCAACCAATAGGCTGGGTGAAACATTTTGTCTATCCCGAACCACAAAAAAACGGTGGCAAGACCAAGGCGAAGAGCTAAATAAGAATAGCGGGAAGAAGTGAACATACTTGATCCTGTCAAATAGCTACACATTAGCTCCCGTCTAACGGGATTTGACGGGATTGACAAAATATTAAAATAAGTGTATAATGATAATAATGGCTACTGGGAAAACGTGACCTTGCGGTAACCAATACTCGCCTAGATTTTTGCACTGGCTTCGCAATTGCGCTGAAAATGCTTGTGCAAAAACCTAGGCGGGCTCATAAGACTTATTTATTATAATAATGCGGTCTTATCTCTACTGCAAGGGAAAACCCCGCCCTTCAAAAGCACAAATTATCTAAGGCATAGCCGAAAAGTTAATTGTAATCCCCTTAACGTACATACTCAAGGTGAACAAGTTGAACTTAAAGATAGTAGTGCTTTTGAAGGGCGGGGCTAACCGTTTTTCTGGTAATCATGAAGCTACCCGGCCCTTTCTATGAAAGAGTTGGGTAAAGTAAAAACTAAAACCCCGCTTAATGACGGGGTTTTAGTTTTATACAAATTTAGTTTGCTTCTCCAAAAACTCAAATACCTTCTCGTTGAGCAGGACGTCGCGGATTTTGTTTTTGGTTTGCTCCGGGTCAAGATTTTGCATAATCTCCGGCCCGCTTGGTCCACCGTCTGGTCTCCCCCTTGTCACATATTGCTGCAATACGAGTTCTAACTCCCCGTTAATTTCCTCTTCGCTTACTTTGATTTTTTCTTCCTTAGCAATAGCTCTGGCTACCAAGCTCATCTTTGCTTGTTCCTCCGCCTTGCCGCGCCATTCATAACGCAGATCATCCTGTGTTTTTTTAATATGCGCTAAATACAACCCGAGTTCCATGCCTTTTTCATGTAGTTCATTATCAAGTCCCTGTATCATGGAATCAAGGCGTTTTTCAATCAGTGACATCGGCATTTCAACTCTGGTTTTGTCGACAATTTGTTTCAAAATTGCCAAACGGACGCGGTCTTTCTCTTTTGTTTCCTTTTCCAGTGTCAACCCCTGTTTTACATTTACTTCAAGTTCTTTAAGCGACCCGAAATGTCCTAAACTTTTAACAAAGTCATCGTCTAATTTAGGCACCGTTTTTTCCTCTACCCGTTTGAGCGCTACTTCAAAATCCAATTCCTTGCCGACAATTGATTTTTGGTAATAATCCATTGGAACTCTAAGCGAAAAATTCTTTTTCTCTCCCGCCTCTAAGCCGATAATTTGCGATTCAAAACCAGGAATAAAATTATTTTCACCGAGTGTAACGGGATGGTTTTCGCTTTTCCCGCCCTCAATCAGTACGCCCTGGTCTTTGACGGTAAAATCAACCACAACCCGATCACCCAATTGGGCCGGGCGCTTTACTTCTTTTAGGATTGTCCGTGAAACAACGATTTCCTGTAACACATTTTTGACCTCAGCTTCATTTACCGAAACCGGATTTCTTTTCACGGCTAAATCCTTATATCCGCCCAGCTTAATTTCCGGAAAAACAGTTAATATTATCTGGTATATTAATTTGTCGGCTGAATTTTCTTTTATCTTAAAATCCGATTGCTCCATTACGTCCAGTTTTTCTTCTGATAATATCTTAGCCAAACTTGACTTAACCGCCAGATTCAATGCTTCTTCGCGTATCGCCTGCTCCCCAATCTTTTTACGCACCATCTCCTTAGGCGCTTTACCCGGCCGGAATCCTTCAACTTTTATCTCTCTGGCTAATCTTTTCTCTGTTTCCACTGCGTACAAAAGCAGATCATCTTTATTAAGATCTATGATTAATTCAACTTGAGAATTCTTGAGATTTTTAGTAGAAAAAGTCACGTTAGATACGCTTACAAATAGCGCACGCGAATAAGTTACTTAGAGGTTGAACCTCTAAGTAAGAGGTTCAACCTCTTTAATTGCTTCAGCTTTTTTATTTTTTGTTTTCTTTTTAGGTTTTTCTTCTTTTCCGGGCTCTTCCTTGTTCTCTGCTGTCTTTGCTTCTTTACCTTCTTCGGTTGTCCCTTTTTCTTCAAGATTTAAAACTTCAACTTTTTGTGCCTCTTTTCCGCTTTGCGTTTCCTCGGTAAATATCTCTTCGGCTGTCATTTTAGCTTGCGGCGCGCGAACATCTATTTTCCAGCCGGTAAGCTTGGCTGCCAGACGGACATTTTGCCCCTTTTTGCCTATAGCCAAAGAAAATTGGTCATCTGCTACCTCCGCCAGAGCGTGATGCCTTGCTTCATCCAATATTTTTACGTCAATAATTTTAGCCGGCGATAAGGCATTTGAAATAAATTTAGTTGGGTTTTCATTCCACTCTATTATGTCAATTTTCTCTCCGCCAAGTTCGTTGATTACCGTTTGGACGCGCACTCCCTTTTGGCCCACTAGTGAACCGATAGGATCCACACCCTCTTCAGTTGATATCACGGCAATTTTGGAACGTGAACCGGCTTCGCGGGCAATTGCCTTAATTTCAACACTGCCGGCGTCAATTTCAGGAACTTCAAATTCAAACAGTTTCAACACCAATTTAGGATGGGAACGTGAAAGCAATATTACCGGTCCCCGGTGTGTTTCCTCTACTCTTAATATTAAAAATCTCAAACGCTGGCCTATGCGATAATGTTCCTGATAAAGTTGCTCGGCGGGAATGAGCAAGCCAGTGGTCCGCCCCAAATCAATGTAAATCATATTACCCTCCACCCGCTGGACAACACCGGAAATTACCTCGTTTTCTTTCTTCTTGAATTCAGCAAAAATCGCTTCCCGTTCAACTTCGCGCAAACGCTGGATTATGACTTGTTTGGCAGTTTGTGCCGCGATTCTTCCAAATTCAGTCTTGGATTCACGTTCAATAACTACCTCTTCGCCAACTTTGATTTTTTTATTGATTTTTTTTGCTTCTTCAAGTGTCAGGTATTTTTCGGAATTAAATTTAACCTTGCCGTCTTCTTCGTTCCCAGTCTCAACGGCTTCACCTTCTTCTTTTTTAAATTTAGCTGTCTTTTTTTCTTCTCCGACTTCTCTAATTTCCACTGGTTTTTGCAACCCCACAATCCCCTCCAGCGGTCGGTCCGGGACATCACCAATTACGTTCCCCTCTTCATCCACTCCTTCAACCACATACTTTGTCTGTGTAATCTTAACATCACCAGTTTCCTGGTTTAATTTGGCTTTGATGATCTGACCCTTCTCGCCATAGTCCCTTTTATAAGCCGCGGCAATTGCCGCTTCAATGGTCTCTACAACTTTATCTTCGGGTATCCCCTTTTCCTCGGCAATCTGTTTGATTGCCGAGATGAATTGTTTGGTGTCCAGCATCTGAAAAATGGTAATGACTAATGAAAATGCCCGCCTTTCTTGCGGACATCAATAGTCAAAATCAACCTTAAATTAAAGTATAGCAATAAAGAATCGTCAGGTCAAGTGTCTAATACCACGTCTATTTTTTCTGACGATTCTGCCTGTCAATCAAATAAAATACGATGTCGCCATCCTGTTTTTCTTCATCAATATCAACAACTACAGTTTTCCCATTAAGGTCATTCTGATTCACTAAAATAAGCTGGTCCAAAACATATCTTTCCAATACTTTCTTGAGTCTCCTTGCCCCTTCTGATAAATCATACCCCCTTTTAATAAAAATATCCTTGGCTTCTTTGGAAATTTGTAAATCAAGATTTATACCAGAAACTCTGAATTGTTCTTCTATTCTTTCTAATTGTAAATCAATAATCTTGTTGAGATGTTCTGTCCTTAAGTGCTCGAACACAATCGTCTTGTTTATTCTACCCCTATATTCCGGTCTAAATAATTTTTTATATTCTTTATTAAAAGATGCCTCCAATGTTTTTTCAGTTGATTTTATTGGTTTGAACCCTAAATCTTTTTCGCGTAAAAGTTCAGCTTTTGCGTTTCCGATGTTAGAAGTAAGAAATATTACCGCGTCTCTAAGGTCTGCCACCGAGTTATCGCCTAAAGTTAATATTCCCTTATCTAGAATAGTCAAAAAGGCATGGTGTAAAAATTCGTGTGCTTTCTCGGCTTCGTCTAATAAAATAAATATTACCTTTCTGGCATTTCCCCTTAAATCTTTGAAGTTTATTTGATGTTTCGACAAAACCATCGGATGAAGCAGACCTAAAGTTTCTCCATGGCCTAAATAACCCGGGGGTGAGCCCAAGACTTTAGCCACTTCATGTCCATGTTGAAAATTACCGCCATCTATTTTTATAACTTTTTTTAGCGCATCTTCCTCAGTAAAAATGGGCTGTTTTATGGGCTGCTTTTTCGTTTCTTTCCCGCTTTCTTCTTCAGCGCTATTAGAAACGTTCTCCAATGGCATAGTATTCATTAGCATCTTAGCTAGAGTTAGGACTGATTCGGTTTTACCAACTCCGGAAGGTCCGGCCAAAAATACGCTATCAATAACACCAAGCCTCACCGTTCTTATGCCAGAACGTATCTTTACGTAAAGTTTCGCGAGCTCTTTAATGGCTTGCTCTTGACCAATAATGTTTTCGTGAATATTTTTTTCTACGGCAACAGGAGGATTTATTTCAAGCTTTATTTTTTTTACTCCGGCTTCCGGCTCGTTTTTATTAAAAAGTTCCATAAAAATAGCCATTTCTGTTTTTTAAAAAACTCTTCTGCTCATTCTATGTTTTTAAACTGACAAAAGCAAATAGAATCGCAAATTTAGCGTCCCCCTACTATCAACATGTTATCCCCATTTTTATCTATTGCGTGCATTAATTTATGTTGCTAAATCAAAGAGTTGGGCATGTTGAAAACAAAAAATCCCAAAGATGTTAAAATTATTTCATGGCACAAGTATCGCCAAAACAAGATCTGGAAAAAGAACTGGAAGAGAAACTTTCCGGAATTAAAGTTCAAAAAACAGAGGAAGAGACTAAAGCCGCGGCTCAAAAAGCAGGTCTACCATATGTTAATCTCAAAACATTTCCTGTTGATACCAACGCGGTTTTAATCGTGGATGAAAAAAGCGCTCGAGACGGCCAGCTTGCGGTTATATCAAAAACCGGTCAAAACTTAAAAATCGCCGTTGTTGATCCCCAGAATTCACAAACACAATTGGTCTTAAACAACTTTAAAAAGCAGGGCTACACATTTGGCCTAGTTGTAACTTCGTCATTGAGTCTTGAAACCGCCTGGCAAAGATATCGCGAGAAAAAAACGCGCACGGAAGAAATACGCGGAGTGGTTACCCTTAAAGAAGGAGAGTTATCAGACATAGAAAAACAAATCAAAGACATAGCCGATTTAAAAGAACGGCTTACGTCGCTACCGATAACTAAGGTCCTAGATATATTAGTAGCCGGCGCCCTCAAAATCGGGGCTTCGGATATACATTTTGAACCGGAAGAAAAAGTGATCCGCTTGCGTTACCGGCTGGATGGCGTGTTAAATGACGTAGTCAATTTCTCCCCAATCGGCTATTCCAACATACTTTCGCGCATTAAATTGCTTTCGGGTTTGAAAATAAATATCCACGATTCACCGCAAGACGGACGTTTCACCATAAGGAGAGGAGAACAGGATATAGAGATTAGGGTTTCAATTTTACCGGGCAATTATGGCGAAAATATCGTCATGCGCATACTGGATCCCTCAACTATTAAGCAAAAACTTGAAGACCTAGGTATGAGAGAGGACTTGCTGGAACAAATTAAAAAACTTTTGGATAAAACCACTGGAGCAATACTGACAACCGGTCCGACCGGTTCCGGCAAAACAACCACTCTTTACGCTTTCATAAAACATGTTAACAATCCAAATGTAAAAATAATCACCATCGAAGACCCGATTGAATATCATATAGAGGACATCTCGCAAACACAGGTAGAACCGAAAGCCGGCTATACTTTTGCCGGTGGGTTAAGGTCAATCGTCAGGCAAGATCCGGATGTAATCCTGGTAGGTGAGATTAGAGATGTAGAGACGGCCGAAATCGCCATGCAGGCAGCGCTTACGGGACATTTGGTTTTTTCAACACTGCACACCAACAACGCCGCCGGCACCATCCCACGCCTTATAGACCTGGGCGTAAGACCGGTAACTATCGCCCCGGCACTGAATGCGGCAATGGCTCAAAGATTAGTCCGGCGGCTGTGTCCAAAATGCCGGAAAAAGCAAAAAATTAATAGCAAGGATTTGGAATTACTTAAAAAGTATCTTGCCACCTTATCTAAGAGTATTGAAATGCCGAAACTGAACGAATCGTTTGAGATTTATTACCCCCAGCAATGCCGTGAGTGCAATAATACCGGCTATAAGGGACGGATAGGCATTTACGAGCTATTTGGGATAGATTCGGAAATGGAAAAATTAATACTAAAATCGCCGGCAATCTCCGATGTGCAAGAACTGACCGTGAAAAAGGGCATGGTTACGCTTTTACAAGATGGGTTGCTCAAAGTTTTAGACGGAACGACTTCAATTGAAGAAGTGATGAGAATCGTAGGCGAGTAAATTTCTATAATCTGTAGGCAATAACCCAGACTTAAGGAAACCCGGGGTAGAGCAATACCGAGGTATAACCCAGTCGGAACCAAATTAACCATCTGCGAAAATGCTCCGATTGAGCCAGAAGGTTACCCAAACAGCTCAATTGCCTACAGGTTACAGTAATTTAAACCATGGAAACATGGAATGAGTTAGAAGTTAGGAAAAGAAGGCTACTATGAAAATATCCCCTAATGGGATCCTATAGGTATTTTATACATTAAATCATATAATGTCAAGCGGCCAAAAATCCAAACTAACCGCCCCGCTGGAACAAGATGACCAGGTTTTAGATCTGGCTTTAAGGCCGTCGCGATTTGACGAATATGTCGGGCAGGAAAATGTCAAAGAAAATCTGGCTATATTGATAGGCGCGGCTAAAAAACGCAAAGAATCATTAGAACATATATTAATACATGGCCCATCTGGATTGGGTAAAACCACGCTTGCCTATTTAATCGCCAAAGAATTCGGCGCCGGCATACGGATCACTTCCGGAGCGGCGCTGGAGAAAGCTGGCGATATCGGCTCAATCCTGACCGGCTTGTCTGATGGCGATTTTTTATTTATCGACGAAGTCCATCGGTTAAATAAAACCGTAGAGGAAACACTTTATCCGGCAATGGAAAATTACTGTCTGGACATAATAATCGGCAAAGGAACATCGGCTAAAACTTTACAAGTCAAACTTCCCCGCTTCACGCTGATTGCCGCCACTACGCGCATATCTTTGCTTTCTAATCCGTTTCGTTCGCGTTTCGGAGCACATTACAAGCTGGATTTTTATAATAAAGAAGAAATAGAAAAGATACTCCGGCGTTCGGCAAAATTGCTCAAAATTGAGGCTGACAAAGATGCGATAGGCAAGATTGCCGCCGCATCGCGATTTACTCCGCGTATTGCCAATCGCCTGCTCAAACGCGTCCGCGATTATACCCAAGTCCAAAATTCCGCTGTTCTTACCGGCGTGTTTGCAACTAAGGCGCTTGACCTGCTCGGTATTGATGATATCGGCCTTGATGCCACCGACCGCAAGATACTCACGCTCATATCTAAAAACTTCAACGGAGGCCCAGTCGGGCTTAAATCTGTCGCCGCGGCCATTGCCGAAGAAGAAGATACAATTGAGGACGTCTATGAGCCCTACCTCATGCAAATTGGCTTCCTTGCCCGTACTTCCCGCGGCCGCATACTTACCGACCTCGCCACTAAACACTTGGGGTTGGGAAAACAGAAAGCCACACTTGCCCTCTGATTTCCCTTGGGCTCCGCCATAGAGGCCTGTAGGATCGGTTCGGCTTTTCTATCTATTTTATTGCCTTTTACTCACAAATATGATTAGCTCGGGATAGAAGATTCTTAACAACTTAGTTTCGGAGAGATTATGAAAATACTTACAAGAGATTATATGCCATGCTGGTATGAGTTATCTTGGCAAGGCAAAGCAAAACCGTCGGCCATTATTCTTAGGGTTCATAAAGATTTCATTGCCAAACAAGAAATAATACCGGAAACAGCGCCTATTATTGAATATTTCAAAAAAGAATTTGAGTTAAAAACTTTTTGCGGAGATTTTAAGGGCAACTTCGGGTTTGAGAGCGCCTTTAAAAAACAAGATGATTGTAATAACTTTTCCGTTTTTTGTATTGAACTTCCGTTAGTTAAAAAACAGGAAACAAAAATTTGTTCTCTTTGTAGCGGAAGCGGTAAAGATTTTACTGGTGATAATTGTTTTTCATGCGGCGGGAGCGGAAAAGAAAACGTAATTGATTGGCATGATGCCTTTGCGGTTTCAGTCAGTTTAACCGTGTTTTTTCAAATAAGTTATTATATCGAAATTGAAACTTCAGCAAAAACACCGCAATTGTTGACGGTTGAAACCATAACTGAAAGGGGTATGCACGGAGGGTCGCTTCACGGAATATACAGCGTCCCTCTGGTCAAATGGTTAAGCGCTATAAGGGGAAATGTTGCCGAAATGGTTACAGCCATGACGGAAGCATACGACTATATGTTTGGACTTGACTCTCTTGGTGGATATGACTTTAGGGCCTCGGTTGATTATGATAACGGTTGGCTAAATGTAACTTGCCCGGGCAATGCTTGCGGACTGAACCCTTCTTCTAACTCAACCATGAGAGATGGCCGGGGCTATGAATTCTCTTGCCACAACACCGATTCTCCCATGCAACAACTGACGCTTTTAGCCGGCTTGGCCGCGTTACACGACAAAGCCCTTAAAGAAATCGGCATTGACCCGAAAACTCTAGTTCATTAATCCCACTAACGGGATTTTTTTCACCCATCCTCTCACTTAGAGGCTCAACCTCCACGAGGTTGAGCCTCTAAGTTGGATATGGTATAAGAATAGAATGAGAAAAATTCGATTTGAAAATGGTGAGTTTTATCATGTCTTTAATAGGGGTAACAACAAAAGGCCAATTTTCATTGACCGCTTTGATTTGAATCGTTTTTTGCTAAGCATGCGAGAGTTTAATACAAAAGAGCCCATTGGCAGTCTTTACTCACTATCTTTAGAAAAAGGATTGGCGGAAAATCCAACACCAAAATCAAAGAGATTGGTTGACTTTGTGTGCTACTGCTTAAATCCCAATCATTACCACTTTTTAGTGCAACAACTTGAACAAGATGGTGTACAAAAATTTATTCATCGTTTAGGCACTGGCTACACGCGATATCTAAATGACAAACATAACTTTAGCGGAGCGCTTTTTCAAGGCAGATATAAAGCTATCCATGTTGATTCTAACGAATACTTACTACACTTAAACGCCTACATAAATCTAAATCCGGAAGCCCATCAAATTAGAGGCTCATCCTCTAAGTTGTTATCTAAAACAAGCTGGGAAGAATATTTAGGAAAAGAGTTGCCAGGTAACAGTTTCTGCAACAAAAAAATAATACTTTCACAGTTTTCCAACATTACGGAATATAAAGATTTTGCCAAAAAAGCATTGGCCATCTCAAAAGAACGAAAAGAAATGGTAAAATCTCTAGAGCTTTTACTTCTTACTTAGAGGCTCAACCTCGTGGAGGTTGAGCCTCTAAGTAGGGAACTTGCGCTGTTTTGAATAGTTGCTATATTAGCAACTATGCGATTATTGGTTGCAGCTATAACTTTTGGGATAACGATTGGCGGACTTTTTTTGTTTGAAAATTATAAAACTCCGCCGAAGGAAGAAAATTATGCTCAAATTGTTCAAAATTTACAAAACCAAGGCTCGACTAAAACCCCGGCTCTGAAACCCGCAAATAAATCTAATAAGCCTCCGAACAAAACGCTTACTCCGTCACCGGCTCCATCTTTTACAACGATACCTGTTGCCACTCTGTTGCCGGTTTTATCAACTCCTCTGCCAACGCCCACCCCATTAGAGCCAACGGCTACTAACAGTAGCCCGCCTCTAACGGGGCAAACATCATCCCCCACGCCAACGATCACCCTCACGCCAAATTTTTCTGAAGAAAATTCAGGCGGGCAGGCAACACCAACACCTCAACCCACACAACAAAACGACGAAATAATCGTAGTTTCTCTAATTCCTTCTCCTGTTAAGCAAAATGACACTGTCAAACTTGATATAAAAACTGCGCAAGAAACCCAGTGCGCCCTAAAAGTTACACTGCCAAGCGGCAGTCAGTCCACCGCCAAGGGGCTTGAGGATAAAACAGCTGATAATTCCGGGGTTATATCTTGGTCATGGAAAATAAACTGGAACACAACACCGGGAACGGCAAATATAGATATAAATTGTTCCAAAAACGAACAAAGCTTCTCAAAATCACTACAAATGGTTATTATAGAGCGGTAACTTGGTACTATGAGCGGGCATTCGAAGTGGTCTCAAATAAAACATAAAAAGGGTATCAGTGACCAGAAAAAGGGTCAGCTTTTTAGCAAGCTGGCAAAGAAAATATCAATTGCGGCACGCGAGGGCACTGATCCTTCGGCTAACTATAAATTGCAATCAATCATTGAAGAGGCCAGAACTTTTAACATGCCCAAAGAAAACATTGAGAGAGCAATCAAAAGAGCATCGGAAAAAGATACTACTTCGTTAGACGAAGTAATTATTCAAGCTATAGGACCAGGCAGTGTCGCCGTCATAATAGAGGGAATTACTGACAACAAAAATCGTATCGTCAATGAAATTAAACATATCCTTGCCGAACATGAAGCAAAAATGGTTCCAGAGAATTCTCTTAACTGGATGTTTAATAAAAACTGGGAACCAAACACGCCCATTGAAGTTACTCCGGAAATCCAACAAAAATTAGATAAACTTCTTGAAGAATTGGATAATAATGAGGATGTGGAGAATGTGTACACCAATTTGAAGTAGGTTACAGGTTACAGGTTACAGGTTACAGGTTCTTCTCTAGTACCTGAAACCTGATCCCTGAAAACTGAAACCTTAAAATTCGCTATGCGAATTTTAGGTATCGACCCCGGCACTTCGTTAATCGGCTACGGTATAATTGATGTTGACGGCAAAAATTACAAGGCCGTTAATTTTGGCGATTTGAAAACCGGCGTAAATATTAAAAACGCCGACCGCGTTGCGACTGTCTATAATTTTTTTGATAAACTAATAAAAAAATATAGACCGGATAAACTTGCTCTTGAGACTCTGTTTTTCTTCAAAAACGCCAAAACAGTAATCAAGGTCAGTGAAATTAGGGGTATACTAATGTACACGGCAGCAAAAAATGGCATAGAGATATCCGAATTCACCCCACTCCAAGTTAAACAAGCGGTTACCAGCTATGGACGAGCAGAAAAAACACAGGTGCAAAATATGGTAAAACTGATTCTGGATCTAGAGACCATTCCCAGGCCAGATGATGTTGCTGACGCTCTAGCTATTGCAATTTGTTGCGCTAATACGGTAAGGTATTAATTTACAAATAACATGAAGGTGTTTCGCTTGAATTATTTATAGATACATGTATATTGTCTAGATTAACTTCGTTTTGCTTGTATCTTGCGGGTAACCCAATGGGTAAACCGGAAAATGTAAGCAAGACTGAATAAGGTCATTATGTCGACAAATGACTATGGATACCGCCTTATCGACGCCGATGAATTAGGCGAAGAGAAAGATGAGACTACCGGCGTAACCGCCGAGAGTGAAACAGAAGAAGAGGAAAAAGAAGAAGAGGTAACGTTGTAAAAATAAAACCACCCCGTCTAGACGGGGTGGTTTTATTTTATTCTAAGAAACCTTCTCGGACCAACTTTTACTATATCGCCAGATTTTACATCATGTTCCCAGTCAGTCACAATATGACCATTTATATATACCGCCTTTTGGTCAATCAGCCGTTTAGCCTCACTCATTGAACCGGCTAATCCTGATGCGTACAGCAATTCAACAATTTTACCGGAAAATTTAAATTCTTCCATCTTCTCCGGTAGCCGCCCTTCCGAAAAAACTTTTTCAAAATTTTCTTTAGTCTTTTCCGCAGTTTTTCCGTCATGATACATTTTTACCAATTCGAAAGCTAGTTCTTTTTTAACAGTCATGGGGTTTTCTCCTCCTTCAAGACGCTTTTTTATTTCGCTGATTTTGCTGTCAGAGACTTCGGTAGCATAACTGAATAAGGGCAATATTGCTGAATCAGGCATTGCCATAACCCTACCAAACATTTCTTCCGCCGAATCATTCAAAGAAACATACTGCCCCTCGCTTTTATTCATAATTTTCTTTCTTGTTACGGGATCCTCCAATAACCGCGTCGCTATTACAATCTTTTCTTTGCCCAAAAAATCTTTTACCAAATCTCGTCCTACTAACATATTAAATGTCTGGTCATTCCCACCTACCTCACCATCCACGTTCATCACTACCGAGTCATAGCCCTGCATCATTGGATAATCAAACTCGTGCATCCCGATTGGCTTGTCTTTTTTAAGCCGTTCTTGAAACATGTCTCTTGCAATCATTTGTTGTTGAGTAAACTTCATTGCCACTTTCAACCAATCTTTATAAAACATTTTACTATACCATTTCGAGTTATATCTGACTTCAAATGATCCTTTGGATAAAATTTTATGTATCTGTTCTAAATAGGTTTTCATATTTTCTTTGACCTCTTTTTCAGTCAACGGTTTGCGCACTGCCTCCTTATCGGTGGGATCACCGATGGTAGCCGTAAAATCTCCTATAAGTAAAATTATTTTGTGCCCCAACTCGGCCAATTTTTTCATCACGAAAACATTGGTTGTATGTCCTAAATGCACATTCGGCCCGGTCGGGTCTATCCCCCAATAAAAAACCAATCGCTTTCCTGCTATCATCATTTCTGCCACCCTCTCCTTCGACGGAAAAACCGCTTCAATATATCTTGAACTTAAAAACTCTTTTATTTTATTCATATCAGTCACAATAATAAAATTATATACCCCCGTTTGAATCTTGTAAATTAAGCCAAATTATGGCAAAATGTGGCTTAATGACCCCAATTCATCGCAAACGTAAATCAAGCGCGCTAAAAAGCTTTTTTTTGACTTTACTGACCCTGGCCATGCTCGGCTTGGTTTTTTCTGTGGTCATATTTCTATATTACGCCGGCCAGACACCTGATCCTTCCGCCATCTCCGCCCGCCGCATCAGCGAATCCACCAAGATTTATGATCGAACCGGTGAAACTCTCCTTTACGACATCCACGGCGAAGAAAAACGCACCATTATTCCCTGGGACCAAATACCCGAGACCGTTAAAAAAGCGACACTTATCTCCGAGGACGCTGATTTCTATTCTCATAAAGGTATAGATTTCCGCGGTATTTTACGCGCATTTTATAAGGACGTAACCAATCTTAGCGCTTCACAAGGTGGCTCCACTATTACCCAACAGCTAATAAAAAACTCCCTGCTTGGCAAAGAAAAGACAATGCCGCGCAAAATCAAAGAAGCAGTCCTATCAATCCAAATTGAACGCAACTACAGCAAAGATAAAATATTTTGGATGTATCTGAACCAAATCCCTTACGGCTCTAATGCCTACGGTATTGAAGCGGCCAGCCAAACATTCTTTGATAAACCGGCAAAAGATCTTAATTGGTCGGAAGCGGCACTACTTGCATCTCTACCCAAAGCGCCCAGTTATTATTCTCCGTATGGTAATCATTTTCCCGAACTTATTGCCAAGAGAGACAATCTTTTAGAACGGATGAAAAATGCCGGCATAATGACGCAAACAGAATATGAAACGGCCATCCAGGAGACTCCTGACATTAAGCCTTCTCAGGAAAGTATCACCGCACCGCATTTTGTAATTATGGTTCGTGACTATCTTATTAAAAAATACGGCGAGGATATGGTGCAAAATGGCGGCTTACATGTGACAACCACTTTAGACGCCAAATTACAAAAAATAGCGGAAGGAGGGGTGGAAACGGAGGGAGTTGTGGAAAAATACGCAAAAATAAATACCGAAAAATATAAAGCAAACAACGCCGCTCTTGTTAGCGCCGACCCCAAAACCGGACAAATTCTTGCTATGGTCGGCTCTAAAGATTATTTCGGCAAACCGGAACCGGAAGGTTGCACGCCCGGCAAAGATTGCAAGTTTGAAGGCAATTTCAATACGGCTTTAGCTTTCAGGCAGCCGGGTTCTTCGTTCAAACCATTTGCTTATTCTGTGGCTTTCAATAAAGGCTTTACCGATTCAACTATACTTTTTGACCTACCAACAGAATTTAATCCCGACTGCGAATCATTCGCTTTACAGGAAAAAGATGAAAATGGACAGGATTGTTATCATCCCCAAAATTACAACGGCCGCTTTCGCGGCCCAACAACAATGCGTCAGGCCCTAGGTCAATCTCTTAACCTTCCCTCGGTTAAAACGCTTTACCTCGCCGGTATTGACGACACAATTGATCTGGCCCATCAGATGGGCATTACTACTTTGAATGACCGTTCCCGATTTGGCCTTTCACTTGTGCTGGGCGGAGGCGAGGTAAAATTAGTTGATATGGTGAATGCCTACAGTGTTTTTGCCAATGATGGTGTCAGGGTATTACCGGCTTTTCTGCTCAAAGTCATCGCCGCTGACGGTACAATTCTTGAGGAGTATAAAAAAGAAGAGGAGCGCGTGCTTGATCCGCAGATTGCGCGGCTTATCACTGATGTTTTATCTGACAATAACGCCCGCGGACCTGTATTTGGGTACAATAGCCCTCTTTACTTCCCGGAACGTCCTGTTGCCGCTAAAACTGGCACAACGCAGGAGAATCGAGACGGTTGGCTGATTGGTTACACTCCATCACTAGTAACCGGCATTTGGACCGGAAATAACAATAATGACTCCATGACTAAAGAAGGCGCCGGTCTCTCCGCCGCCGCCCCGATGTGGCACGAATTTATGGCTCGTGCGCTGGCTGATACGCCGGTAGAACAATTTATTAAACCCGATCCCATTATCACGGATAAAATTATGCTCAACGGTGATTATAACGGTCCCAGCGGTATTCACACGATTCTTTTTTACGTAAACAAAAATGATCCCGCCGGATCATACCCTTCCAATCCCTCCGACGATTCCCAATTCTCCAACTGGGAAGCTTCCGTCCAGCGCTGGCTAGTGTCGTCTGCGCCTGCATCTTCTCCATCTCCATCTCCATTACCATAACCAACACCAACATTAAGCCATTAACTCCTCAATGGCATAATCACGTAAGTTTGGTCTTTCTGCCCATCACCTTTTATAACCAGCGGACTGCCGTCGCCGGTAAATTCTAGGATAACGTGCTCTGTTGGTAGAACTTTTAAGCCGTCCAATAAATAATGGTAATTGACCGAAATCTCAAACGGTCTATTTTTAATTTCACAGGCAAGGTCGGCGGTTATTTCACCACGGTCGCTGTTTTTGGCTGATATTTCCATTAACTCTTTACTGGCTTTAAGTTTAATATCCGAAATTGAAGATGAAAAAATACTTGCCATACGGATTGATTTTTCAAATTCGGTTTTATTAACCTTAGCAAGCGCTATAAATTTTTCCGGAATTACCCGCTTATATTCCGGATAATGACCGTCAATAAGGCGCGAGATTATTTCAAAATCTTCTCCAAAAACAATAACTTGGTTATCTGAAATAGCAAGCGATAAATCTCCTTCAATATTTTCAGATATTCTTATTATTTCAATAACTGTATTACGTGGTAATATACATGTTTTATTTTTACCGTCGCTTAAACCTATTATTTTTTCAGAAAGGCGAAAACTATCAGTTGCCGCTAATTCAACTCGATTGGTTGAAATATTAACATACACCCCGCTAAGCTCCGGCCTGGTTTCAGACAATGAAACAGAATCTAATACACTTATTAAAGCCGTTTTCAGTGTTTGACTATTTATTTTAAACGAAATTTCTTTTTTAATTTGCGGAATTATAGGAAAATCTTTAGTATCCATACCCAGAATCTGTGTTTTATAGTGCTCTGAGTTGATAGCTATGACATTTTTTTTAACAGCTAATGATAATTTCTCATCGGTTATGTTACTAATAAAATCAGAAAAAATCCTAGCTGGTACCGCAATTTCTCCATTTTCATTAATTTTAACGCCAAGCCAATAATTTATACCAATTTCAAGATTAGTCGCCGATAGTTTTAAACGATTATTATCAGTTTTAAGAAGAATTGTATTTAATATCGGCAGTGAAACATTTTTAGAAACTGCTTTCTCGACGATTCTGACTGCTGATATAAGTTTTTTTTGATTTACTATAATATCCATCCCGTAAGAGGTAGTAACAGTAACCACATAAGTTAAGTTACATACCCGCGATTATGTTTAAACTTTGGATAGTCTTGGACCATGAACCCGTGAGGGCTACCTCGTTCGGGATCCATCCCATTATTGTTCTTATTATTAGTTTATTAAATTAATTACTAATTATAAGAGTTGTGTATAAGTTATGATTATTTTAAATTTAGTAAGATATATAAGTATAATTTTAAATAATTTTCTGTTAATAATTTAATGATAACTAGTCTTAAAATTTATGTATAAATTGTTAAATAAAAAATATTTTTATTAAATTTTTATTTTATCAAGTAATTAACCATAAATAATAAACAAAGATATCAATAAATTTATCATCATATTTTCAACATGCTAAGTATGTTTAATTTTCAAATGTCTGATATATCCTTTCTTTAATTAAAGTTAATTCTTGTTTTGTTGTTTCGTCGTTTTCTTCTTCTTTTTTTATTTTCTCATAAGCGTGTATAACCGTCGAGTGGTCTCTGCCGCCTAATTTAGAGCCAATTTCTGGAAAAGAAGACTTAGTTTCCTCCCTTAATAGAAACATTGCGATTTGCCTAGGTCTGACTATTTCTTTTTTACGACTTCTTTTGATTAAATCGTTGGGAGGAACGCCATAAAAATCAGCCACAGATCTCATAATAGATTGATGAGTAGTTTTGCGGTATGGAGTATTAAGATAAGCTGCTAAAAGCTTTTTAACTTCTTTAAAATCAGGGGTCTTAGTATATATTTGGCTAAAAGCTATTATACGATTTAGAGCGCCCTCAAGTTCGCGAATATTTTTCTGAATATTTGAGGCGATATAAGCAAGGGAATTTTGATCAACTTCAAAATTTTTCTCCTTACATTTCATATTTAGTATCGCTAGTCGAGTCTCATAATCAGGTATTCCTATGTCGGCGATCATTCCTCCTTCGAATCTAGAGCGGAGCCGCTCTTCCAGCGCCGGTATGGCGCTTGGCGGACGATCAGATGATAGAACTATCTGCCGGTTTTTGCCGTAAAGCTCGTTAAAAGTCGCAAAAAATATATCTTGTGTTCTTTCTTTTCCGGCAATAAATTGAATATCGTCAATAATTAAAAGATCAAGCTTAGCGTAACGTTGCTTCATCTCTTCTATGGTTTTATTTTTTAACGACTCTACTATATCGGCAGTTAATCTTTCAGAAGAAATATAGCAAACTTTTTTATTTTGATCAGTTGAAATCGCTTGGTTACCAACAGCCTGAAGCAGGTGGGTTTTACCTAAACCGACCCCGCCATAAATAAAAAGCGGATTATAAACCTTACCTAAATTTTTAGTAATCGCCAAACTAGCGGCATAAGCCAATTCATTATTGCTTCCCACAACAAAAGAACCAAAAGTGTAGCGTTTATTGAGATTAGTCAGTTTATCAATGTCGGCATCAGACTTGTCTTCATTGGTTTTTTCCGGCACAAACTGAGCAAAATCTTTCTTTTGCATTGCCAAACCAACACGGATGCCGCCAATTGTATACTTAACCTCCCGTATTTCCGGCCGGAGACTTCTTATGGTTTGAAGAATTTGTCTGCCGAATTTGTTTTCCAGCCACTCTTTAACAAAACCATTAGGCACGCTGACTAAAACCGAGTTGCTATTATTTGCCAGTAATGAAGTACCCTTGAACCAGGTGGTAAAATTAGCCCTTGAAAGGGATAATTCCATTTCTGTTAGCACTGCTTTCCAGAGTTCTTCGTTGGTCATATCATATAGTAGTTCGAGTATTAATAATAACCGTTTCGCAGTATCTCGAATTTTTACTGCGAAGCATAACTTAATTATAATTGAGAGAAAATATTATAAAACATGAACTTCGTTGACAATGTGTTGATTAGAAGTTAACAACTTTGAAGATGGTTTTGAAACCATCTTCTTGTAATTGCAAAATAAATCGTTTTTTGCTACGATAAGCTAATATGAATAATCGCGGGTACGTAACTTAACTTATGTGGTTGCTGTTGCTACCTCGTACAGGATGAAAATTACATTATATCGTCCAAAAAAGAAGAAAAGAGCCAAGACTCATGGATTTTTAAAACGGGCTAGGTCCAAAAATGGCAGAAAAGTTTTAGCTCGCCGTCGCCGGAAAGGAAGACAACAGCTTACTGTTTAGGTGTCAGGCGTCAGGTGTCAGAAAAAACCTGTAACCTATAACCTGTAACCTATAACCTGAATGCTTGGCTTTAGCCAAAAAATACCGTTTACCCAGGAAAGATATTAACCGCCTATTCAAACATGGAAAAACTGTCCGAAACAGTTTTTTCTTTATTAAGTTTTTAAAAAATAATATTGATTTTTTGCGGATAGCAATAATTATTCCCGTTAAGGTCGCAAAAAAGGCAACCGCAAGAAATCGCATCAAAAGAATTTTTACGGAAGCGATTCGCTCTGGACATTTTTTGGAAAAATCGTACGATATCGCAATTATTGCTACTGTGGATATCGTAGGGAAGCAGTCAAAAGAAATCAATAGAGAAATTCAGCAAACATTAAATAAAATTATCAGTCAATGACAAAAATATTTTTAAAAATAATTAGATTTTATCAAGCAACAATTTCGCCTGACCACGGGTTCATTTTTGCCGGAGGCAGTATGCGCTGTCGTTTTTATCCAAGTTGTTCGCAATATACATATGAAGCGATTGAGAGATGGGGAGTAGTAAAGGGCGTGTTAAAAGGACTGGCAAGGATTTTAAGATGTAATCCGCTGTCTAGAGGCGGAATATATGAAATCAGGTGATAGCTGATAGGTTATAGGTGTTAGAAATTTTAAACCTATAACCTATAACCTATAACCTATAACCTAGTTTGGGTTTTTTATACAACGAACTTCTCTTCCGTCCCCTATTCAACCTCTTGGTTTTTATTTACAACATTGTTCCTGGAAATGATTTTGGCGTAGCGATTATTTTACTGACAATCGTAGTTAGATTAGTATTTACACCCTTATCAATTAAAGCGCTGGTATCGCAAAAAGAATTAAGCAAGCTTCAGCCAAAAATCAAAGAGCTTCAGGAAAAACACAAAAACGACAAGCAAGCACTGGGTCAGGCAACCATGGCCCTTTATAAGGAGCATAATGTAAATCCGTTTGGCGGCTGTTTGCCGCTCCTTATACAACTTCCGGTTCTAATTGCGCTTTATAGCGCATTAAATTCTGGATTAAAACCCGAAAGTCTTACGGCTTTATATTCGTTTGTAAGTCATCCAGTGGCTATAAAACAAATTGCATTTGGGTTCATTAACCTTACCCAAAAGAATGCCATTTTAGCCGTTTTAGCCGGAATTTTACAATGGTTTCAATCAAAAAAAGCAGCTTCTTTTCAAGCCCCGGCTTCCAAAAACGAGATTCCTTCTCCCACTTTCCAAATGAGTAAGCAGATGTTGTATTTTTTCCCGATTATGGTTATAATTATCGCTTGGAATTTACCTGCCGGGTTGACCATTTATTGGGTAACCGCTACGGCTTTTTCCATATTTGAACAGCTTTATATAAACCGGAAATACCGGTAAAAATTATGCCCGATGATATAAAAAATAAAATTGAGGAAACAGTTCTAGACCTTTTAAACAAAGTTGGTTTTGGTGGTGTAGTTAAATTAAGTGATAATACGCCAGTGCCGGCGAATAATGATCTAACCCGTGAAGAAAAAAGAAGTTTCTTTATCGTTTCCATTGATTCTGATGATGATTTAAGTATACTAATTGGTAAAAATGGGCAAAATCTTAGTGCTTTTGATCATATTGCTCATTTACTTGTTAATAAGAAGCTTAACAATTATAATGTTGAATTTCCAATTAATTTTATGGTTGATATTAATGATTATCGCAAATCAAAAACTAATTATTTGGTTGATGTAGCTCGCAATACCGCCAAGCGGGTAATCCAGACTCAAAAAGCGGAGGCGCTATTGCCCATGAGTTCTTATGAGCGGCGATTGGTGCATACCGAGTTGGCGTCATTTAAGGAACTTCAAACTGAAAGCATTGGCCAGGAACCAAGGCGCCGGGTTGTCATTAAACCATCACTTCCTCTCTGATTTTCCTTGCGGCTCCGCCATAGAGGTCTGCGGGGACGTTCCGCTCGTCCAGCGACTCGCTCCACTATTTTGAAATTGTGGATTCGGCTCGCAGTGTGCTACCGCACAAGACATTATACTGCTCGCCGGCCATGCAATCACACAATTTCAGAATCCCCGCAAACCTCTATGGCCTCCGCCTGATGCAAGGAAAATCAGGGAATTTACTCCAGATGTTTCTAGGGTTTAATTGACGCCGAGTTATTAATAAAGTAGTTTTAGAAGATAGATGGTCTTTGAAAATTAGGAAGAGCGATGCAAAAAGATTGTGTTTTTTGTGACCGAAGCAAATTGGAAGAACGGCTTATTCATGAGAACGAAGATTTTTATGTTGTTGCTACCCTTGGCCAGATAACAGACGGCGGCTATGTGCTGTTGATTCCTAAAGAACATGTGTCGTGCATGGGTGCGCTTTCTCCTGTGTGCACAATTACTACGTTTGATTTACGAAGAAAAATTTATCGGGCACTTTCATTAGAATATTGTCAAAATGTTCAGTCGGTGTCTTATCCTGTAATTATTTTTGAACACGGCATCGTGGGGCAGACCATCCAACATGCTCACACTCATTTTATGCCTTTTATGTCGGTGGCGGTTGATTTTACACCCAGAATTCGTACTGACTTCCCGATAGCTGAATTTGAGGAGCTTCATCAATACGCCGCGCATCTTCATGAACTTTACCAAATGCGTCGGGAACCATATCTTCTTTGGACAACCCCAAAGGGAAAATTCATGGTTTGCTGGAATCCGTCGGCGCCGCCGCAATATTTGCGCACCGTTGCCGCCGAACTTCTCGGCCGTCCTGAACGCGGCAATTGGCGCAACATGGATCCCGAGTTAGACAAACGGCTATGCGCGGAAACAGTCGCCCGCCTCAGACCATATTTTTTATGAAGCCCATCCGGGCTTTTTTTGACTTCAAAAATCAAAATCTGCATTTCTGCAGGTTTTGGTTTTATTGCAATTGTCACGTGCACGCTATCTTGCCGTTAATCCCAAAAATCTTAGCATAGCATCGGAAATATTGGCAGTCAGTGGAAGATTATTTTTGGCCTCTTTTTCCCGCATAGTTACCGGCAGAGGTGAACCTTCGGTGTACAAATCAAACTCTCTTTGATTGACGATATATACCGCGTCAAAATCAAATCCTCTTTGGAGAAATATTTCCAGAGTTTGTATCCAGCGCCTCGTGGCGCTTTTGCCGGGCACAAAATCAGTTAGCTCATAAACTTTCTCATCGTCAAATTTTCTAATCAGATTAGAAGTATCAAAATTGTTCAAAGTTACCTTGCTGACATTTTTAACTTTATCAAAACTGAGATGTCCATATGCGTTAAATATCTGAGGGCCAAACAGCCAGCGCTTATATCTTTTTTCTCCGACAATTTTTATTATCCAAACCGCTATGTCGCCCTGACCCCGAATTAAGTCGCCGTCATAAATCTCTGATAGGGAATATAACCTTGCTTGGTTTATTGGCGGAGTAGGGGTAGGCAGGGGTGTAAGAGATGGAGTCGGTAGCAGAGTGTCGTCAATTGTTGGAGATGAAGGTAAACTCTGTTTAGATATAGATTTTTTTTCTAATGCCTTCTGAAAATCTTGTTGCTGTTCCTGAATAGATCTTCTTGAGGCAGGCCCATCGTCATGGGTTTGATTTAATATATCTATTACCTCTTTTCGCAATTCTTCGTTTGTTTTTGATTGGAGTACGGCCAACGTTTTTTTATTTGAAGCTACTTTTAAAGGTGGAGTAAAAACAGACGCAGTTGACGTGCCTTTAGCGGCTTTGTTCCAATGGCTAGGCAGTAAATCTGCCATTTGCTTGGTAATGGTCATGGCTTTTTCCAGATCACTGGCAGAACCATCTAAATTGTGGGCAATTAAAAAGGTGACTCTTATGTTGTTTGATTGATTATTTCGGGTTAATCCGAAAGTAGGGTTTCTTGTTCCTTCCAAATTTATAATATCGTTGATGGTAACGTCCCTTCTGTTGCCCCTGATATCATTGATATTTTTTACACTTGCTGCGTTAAAAATAGAGAAAGTAGGTTTTACTTTTTCTGGCGGCAATAAACCCATCGTATATAAGTCAAAATCGTTGAAATCCAATTCTTCTCTAAATTTCCAGACGGGAGTGAAAGTGCCGTCTTTATTATCAATCATTCTTGCCGGGCCATAGGCCATAACAGAATCAAAATTATCTGAAATATATCCCCAATGAGAAAATTGCTGTTCCTCTAATATTTTTAGGGGGTTTTTGTAATCTCTACCTCTTGCAATAAAAGTTGACCAGCCATGACCTATTTCATGAAGCAAATTTGGCATAAACGCTGCTTTTATTGCTTGATCGCTATCCTGTGCTCCTGCATATATTGGAATTAAACTTAAGCTGAAAAATCTAGAGTCGCCCGTTATGCCCCCATAGGGATAACCAATGCCTTCCACTAGCTTTCTAACACCCCAAGCACAAGTACAAATTCCCCTTCCTTCAACTGAATTAATCAACGACGCTGTAGGGACAAGAACAATAGCATCCATATCGTCTTTATACTTGCTAAAAAGGCTTTCAAATGCGGCCTCGATGTAAAAATAGCCGCTTCTTATAACATCATTATTGTAGTCGACTGTTAAGGAAAAAACTCCGGGAGCAACAAGACGTAGTTCCTCTTGGACAATCGTAGATTGGGCAATTGTAAATGTTATTGTCGGTGAGTTATAACCTCCGGGCGTATTGGGAAATCTTACCCATTCCGTCCAGGTACCGATATTAGTGCTGTCCCATGTTCCATTCCATGCATATCTTCCGCTGGAATTTGTTGTCAGAGTGGTCGATGTGCACCGGTTTGTGTGGTTGTAGCCGCTCGGATTGCCGGTCAATGTGGAGCAAAGATAAAAGGGCTGTGAGTATTGGTTAGAGGTTAAATTGAGAATAAAACTGTTGCCGACGCGAAAAACAGGGTTGGTACTTTCGGTTGCCGTGAAGTTAAGAGAAGCAGTGGTAGTACTGGTCGGCGTCGATGTTGATGAAGGAGTTGGTGTCGGAACTGGAGTCGGCATAGGCGTTGCCGCCGTTACAGTTACAATTACGGGTTGTGATATCGCGGCCCCACTGCTATTTGTGGCTTTGTAAGTAATATGGTAAGTATATCCGGCTTGGCAGGAAACAGTTACTCCGGTCCAGAAACCTTGTGCAGAATTTCCGCCTTGTGGTCCAGACCAATTACTTGAAGATTGATTAACGCAAGCGTCAGAAGTTTGCCAAACTCCGTTTTTATAAATAGCCAATCCCCAAGACCAAGCGGTAGCATTTGTTGAAGACCAACTGTATGTGAGATTCTGACCGGCAGTAACAGTTGAAGGCGTGACCGAAAGAGAGGCGGTGGGAAGCATGGCGGGTGTGGGAGTTGGAGTGGGGGTTGGGATTGGTGTAGGAGCGGCAGTTACTGAAACAAAAACCGTAGCGGTCTGACAAAGGAAATTGCCGTTGATATCTTTTACTTGCACCCAGCGAGTGTAATTGCCGATTGTATCTGAAGGGTAAGGATCGGTGGTCCAGCTAAAGGGGTTGCCAAAAGTGGTATCCATTGTGCTGACATCTGTTACCCCATTTTTAGTTCCAAACCAGTAAGATTTGCCGTTGGAGAAACTGCTGGTAAGCGTCCAGGTTACTCTGTCACCCACCGCGATATAGCTTCCATGCGGACTGGAAAAACTTAGCGAACAAGTGGCGGCGTTACTTGTATCAGCGAAATACAAAAACGAACCCAAAACGACCAGACACATAAACAAAAATTTATTTTTTTTCATAATTTCATCATACCCCCAACCTCACTAAAAACAAATTAAGTTATCAACCCTATTTTTATTGGGTTTAAACCCTGCTGAATCACAATACTCTCATATTCTTGAGAATGTGAGAGTGTTAGTTGTGGAAGTGTGATTGTGATAGAGTTAAAAGATGAGATGAAATGGGAGTATTTTAAACAAGGCATGCTGCAAAAAATTTCATACAATTTGGGGATAGCGACGCTATCGCGCGGAATAATAGGCGGGTTGAGTTTGGTTGTCGTTGGGATTTTGACGCGCTTTTTGGGGCCGGAGGGATTCGGCCAGTACAGCGCGATTTTTGCCTATCTTTTTATTTTTACGGCTACTGCCGATTTAGGGCTTTATACTTTTATGGTGCGTGAAATCTCGCGTACCAGTGAACCCACCGAAGAAAGAAAAATTGCAAGCAAAATCTTCACCCTGCGCCTTCTGGCGGTGGTTTCAATAATCATTCTGGCCGACCTGCTAATTTTCGCATTTCCCTACCCGCTCAAAGTTAAACTTGGTGTTTTGATTGCTTCCCTTTTTTCCATCGGCGCGTCTTTAGTTCAAGTTCTGACAGGGATATTTCAAAAGTATCTGCGTATTTATCTTGTTTCATTCTCCGATATTTTGGCTCGGCTGGTTCAGTTAGGTTCGTTGGTGATACTAATTAAATTTGAAACAGGTCTTTTGTGGTTTGTGGCTGTCGTGGTTTTTTCGGAGGCGGTTCATTTTGGCCTTATTTATGGATTCTCCAGGCGTATGGTTAAAGTAAAGCCGATGATTGACTTTGCTTATTTCCACCACGCTCTCAAGGCCGCTTTACCAATCGCGGTTTCCTTGGTGTTGGTTCTTATCTATTTTAAACTGGACACGGTAATGCTTTCAGTGATGAAACCCGCCCGAGATGTCGGTATTTATTCAGCGGCCTATAAAGTTTTGGAAGCAGTGATATTTCTGCCGGCGATTTATATCGGTTTGGTTATGCCTTTTCTTTCCCGCTTCGCGGTTAAAAGCAGGGTGGAATTTGCTAAAACCTTCAGACGCGCCTTCAATGTAATCACAATTTTCGCGCTTTATTTTTCCGTCTATATTTTTCTGATGTCCGATTGGATTGTTAAAGCCATTGGCGGTGGTGCCTTTCTTGAAGCCAGCCCGGTGCTGAAAATTTTGAGTTTTGCCATATTCTTGATATTTTTTGGCAACCTCGGCGGCAACGCGATTATCGCCTTAAACCTGCAGAAAAAAGCCATGTGGATTTACCTTACCGGAGCGGTAATTAATGTGGGACTGAACTTTTTGCTGATTCCCAAGTACACCTACTTTGCCGCCGCTTCAACGACGGTAATAACCGAGATTTTTATAACCATTACCATGTTTTGGCTAATCCGACGAAGTATTAAAATTGCGGTCAGCAAAACCTTATTTGCCAAAACTATTTTGGTCGGGGCCATTATTGTTGCACTAATGTATCCGCTCACGAATAATTTTGTTAAGGCATCCATGGTTTCGTTTTTATATTTCCCCCTTTTGTTAGCCCTGGGGGTTTTCACAAGAGCTGACCTTCGCGAAATCCTCTCCCTCAAAAAATCCCCGGGCTTGTCCGAGGAGATTGAGAGTTAATATTATTTTTTCAAGTTTTTCTTTGGCGGCGTTAAATCCAAGATAATAATTACTTAAAACTGAAGGAGTTCGTTATGGATTCCCACGGTTCGCCCTCATCACCTTGAATAAGTACAAACGAGAATTGGCTTCCGGGAATTAAAATCAGACGAGCACCAGCGGAATCTATGCCAGTTGAACCCCGCACTTCAAACGCTTTATGACTCGCAAAAACAATTTCACCCTGGGACTTGATGCGATAATCAGGAATTTCAGCATACTGACGCCAATTTTGGGTATCAATTGAACCATTAATTACAGAAACGGATGTAACAAGTGATTCGCAACAAAACAGAAACTCTTTCCTGTCGGTGAGTTTAACTTTATCACTTGTGGCGGTCGGAAGAATAACCTCTTCCTTTGTTTGGTCAGTTGCAGTATAAATCGTAAAATTTTTCGGGTAACGGAAAGAGTAATTGTATTTTGTATTACTATACACCGCCCAGGTTACTGTTTCGTCTTCTGGTGAAATAAATTTAAACGTGGAGAGGATTTGGTTTAACTCTTGATTTTTTGTCGGATTGAGAACTCGAGAAATGCGAAAAAGTCTGTCTTTGCTAATAAAGTAAATCCCCTTACTTTCACCAAAACCACTAGGGTTAATCTCCATAACTTCTAACGCACTTTCCCCCGCAAATACTATTTGTTTAATTTCACCTACCTCGAATAATATTTTACCCTCAGAATCTCTAAAACCTTTATCTATAGTAGATTTAGCCTCCTCAAAACCATTCTTAAGCGCAATTAGGTCTACAACTTTTACAGCTTTAAAATCAGGGTTAATAATTAAACCGACCTCATTTTTATTGTCCAAAAGCAGTAAAGTATAGTATTTACCGGGAGTTAAATCATCAGTTATCCAGCCAGATGGATACTTTACCTTAAATCCGTATTCCTCATTGCGGTAGGTTTGCCAATCGGCCATTTCGGTAGTGCCTGGCGAGACAGTCGGGTTATAATCGCCGACATTAGTAAGTGTTTTGCTGAGCTGGCGCAATGTAGAAAACGTGGGAAACACCACCCAGAATAGCAGGGCGAATATAGCAACGATTCCCAAGACGGCAATAATAATAAAGGTGGTCCTGGATTTTTTGGTAGGCGCAAGATCAACCTCTCCTCTTAAGCTCCTTAGGTTTTGATACATCAGAAACATATAAATCAAAGCCAAGGGAGCCAAAGTTATTATAATGATAAAATTTACAACTTGAGAAACCAGAGGAACTTTAAATACGAACAAGAAAAGCAGTGTTGAGATTAGGAAAACAACAAAGTAAAATAGGCCAATAAAAATATTGCGTCCCAATACGGTCCACCACCTGCCCCTAACATATTCGCGGCTTTTCAAAAGAGCATCCATTCCTCTGGAGTTTTCAGCGATCAAGACCAAAGCGGACAAGCTAAACCAAACCGTGAAAATAATACCTGGAATAATTGCCAGTAAGTAACCGCCTAAAGTTACGAAAGCCATTAATATGGTAACCCACCACAAAGAAAGTATTTTGTGCCAGCCCTTTCTATAAGATTCTATGAAACCGATTTCTTCTTTGTTGTTAACAATCGCGAACATAAGAGCGGCTTGTCCCCAAAATTGAACTAGAAACATAACCAGTGCTGCCAATGCGAACATTATTAGTATCAATAACAAAGAGCCGCCGGCGATGATTTTTGAAAAAATAAAAGCGTAAATCAAAGTACTCCCAATGACTGCCGGAATAATAGCCAGTGTTGGTATCAGCGCAATCGCAATTAGCGTCCAAAACCTTTGTTTATATAAAGCCCAGGCATTGCTTAGTAATTTAGTGGGACCCAAAAATACAGAATCAATGTTCTGTTCTGCTGTGGGAATTTGATTTGGCGCTATGGGTTGTTGAGCCGAATGGCCGGACGTGGAAAAGAAATCAAAAACCTCGTTTATGTCCTGCTCGGCCCAGCCGGCATCAAGCAGGGCCTGTTTAACACCTTGTTTATCATATCCGGCCGCGAGTTGTTGCTTGATATAATCAAGCAGTTGTTGGTTAATCATGGTTTATGCCCATGCCTAAACTATAGCACTTGAGGGGGGCAATAGTTGGTATCCATCGCTGTGGTTGAAGCAAGGCTAATTTCTGAACAAATCCGGGTAATTTACAAAATCGATTAATAAAATCAGAACTGTAAAGAATTTCTTTTATAATCATGCTTTGGAAATGCTATCAACCATTTCAACTAACAAATCGTGACAATGGGCCAGTCTTAAGTTTGCCGGTGGCATACTCTTTGTCTGCTCTGGCCGATAATTCCAGTAGTTCCTTGGCAGTTATTAATTCAGTATCCAAGTTGATTAGGAATCTAACGTATTCACTGGTCGTGGCAAAACCCCGGCGCAGAGCGCGTCTTTTTAATATTTGGGCCATTTTGGGCGGCATTGATAAATTGACAATTGTTCTCACAGCCATAGTGAATTACAACTGTATGACAAAAGCAAGATACTATTTATGGATAAGTAAAAATTCCTCTTAATGCTAATTGAGACGTAACCCGTATAATTTGCCATTTTTGGTGTTTTTGAAGATTAGGTAATCTTCGGTACCGGTGAGAAACATATTGGCGGCATAAGCGGCATCGGCATTTTGGGAATTAGCGACTACTTGAGTTTCAATAGTCGTGGCCGTTGCGTCAAAAGAGACAAAAGAATCTTTGCCGGCGCAGTAAACTGTTTTATTATCAATACTCCATGTACATCCGGAAGCGTTATGCAATAAATTTAAAGAGGTTTCTTTTTTGACGACCAAGTCCATAAAGTAAAGCCCGTTTTGTCCAGAGTAGGGGTCAATGTACGAGTAAACTATTTTTTGTCCATCCGGTGACCAAACGACCTTAAGATTATTTTTAAAATCAAGAATATTCTGCAATTCCTTTTTCTCGGTATCCAGAATAAAAAGAGAAATATGCGTATTTTCCAAAGTCGGCGGTTTGATAAGCGCGAGCATTTTTTCATTTAACCAACTAATCTGCCAACCGGCAAAACGGGTCGGAATTATATTTTTAGATACCTCAAATTTAGAATCGGCAATGCTTACATTGCCACTTCCTGTCATTTCGTTAAAATGAGTATAAGCAATTTTTACACCCGTTTTGTCTAGAACGGGATTTTTTATTTTAGTCTCATATTTTTTTGAAAAGTTTGAGCCGAGGTCATAATAAACCGCGCCCGTTGAATAATTAGCTAGTAACATCTTATTTGCTCCCCAGCTGATATTAGAAGCATTTGGTTGTATTTTGGCTACGAGAGTGGACCCAGCCAGAGGGTTCTTAACTGTGGCCGAACGTATTTCGCCGCTTCGGGGAACATAATACCAGACCTCCGTGCCATTGCCGGAAAGAATCGGAAAATTTGCCTCGCCGGATGTAAGCTCGAATAATCCGGTTGGTTCCGTGTATTTTTCTTCCGGTTCATTAAAACGCGAAACCAGCGAATTATTAATAAGGGCTTGCTGGTCCAAAGGATTGCGATTTTGGGTAAATAAATACCCGGCCAAAAAAACAGCTGAACAAACCAGAGTAAATACGAAGAATTTTAGAAATTTATGTGGCATAGTTTATAGTTATGCGGCTTGTTCTGTCATCTCTGCTTCTTGCAAATCGTTTGCCGCTT
Source organism: Candidatus Yanofskyibacteriota bacterium (assembly GCA_016185545.1). Classification (GTDB taxonomy): domain Bacteria; phylum Patescibacteriota; class Minisyncoccia; order 2-02-FULL-40-12; family IGHO2-01-FULL-4-A; genus 2-01-FULL-44-17. The sequence goes on along the minus strand of JACPNJ010000006.1, from coordinate 26,311 downwards.
CTATTTCATCTGCTTTGGCCTCCATATATTCAGGTAACATATTTTGAGCGTCTTGGAAAGCCTGCATTTCTTGTTTTTTCATCATATAGATATTAATAGTTCGCCAAGGCATAAGATCTAAAAAAGGGATTAAATCAGCGATAATTGCGGCAATCGTTCTTCCCAAGGGACTTCTGGCAACACTTTTTCGCAATCTTGCGAATCTTAATGCAAGTTTCCTGACTGGTTTTCTTAGGATCTTAACTTTTCGGGACACTCTTAAAATTTTAGCATAAGCATTTCTGTAAGCAACAATTTTCCTTTCGATATTTTGTATATGTCCATGAAGGCCATCCTGGAATTCATTCATGGTTTTTATCCTGTCTCTTGCCGCGCGTCCGGCGAAAAATAGTATTATGCCGATAAAAAGGTCAACTATAAAGGAAACAATAGCTCCAATTCCGGTGAGAGTGAGCCAATCCAATATATCGCCAATTCCAGCAAGACAGTAAAGAAAAAAATATAACGTACCCGATGGCGGTTTTATAACACGATTGGCAGTATCTTGGATTTCTCTCTGTTCTTGTTGCTGTCCTCGGGCATAAGCAAGGTCGTAGTAGTATTGATCATCCGGCATCAGGTTACAGGTTACAGGTTACAGGTTACAGGGAAAATTTTTCTTTAACCTGGTCCCTGAAACCTGACACCCGAAACCTAACTTTGCTTTGCTAGTTCTTTTTTAGCTTCCTCTATTTCCAATATCTGTCTTGGGTCAGAGGTAATAATCTGATCTTCAGCGTATGATGCTATCACCCGCAAGGCCACATGATTGATGCCGGCGAAAAACAAACCGTGACCCACACGCGATTCCAGAAGATAAAATTTTTCCGCATCTGTCAGGTTGAATGTTTGTTTAACCAAGTCGATTGATGCCGGCGATTGTTTTAATAGCAACTGCAGGGATGAATTGGTAACAATCGGTTTGCCGTACGGCGAAGCCATGAAATCCGGAATATCTTGGGAAATTGTTGTTAAACCCAAATAGTATTTGCGTGCACGCTTGGCTATATTGAACAAAAATGCCGCTCCGGATTCGTATTTCATCAATACCCACGCCTCATCCACGGCTAAAATACGTTTTTTCAACTCTGTTCTGACTTGCGTCCAAATAAAATTGAGCACCAAATACATGGCAATCGGGCGCAGTTCTTCTTCCATGTCGCGAATGCCGAAAACTATCAGCTGATTATTTAACTCAACGTTGGTCGGATTATTCAAAAAACCGGCAAATGTACCTTCAGTATACTTTTTAATCCTGATGACCAAAGATTCCGTGCCGGCCATGCCCTCTAAAACATTTTGAAAATCCGACATCAACGGTGGCACGGCGTTTTTCAAATCGGCCGTTTGGGGCGTTATGTCCTTAATGGCATAGGTTTGATTTATGGTTTCGTCCAAAATCGCCTCTTCTTCCGCCGTAAGCGTTCCCAGCATGAGCTTAAAAAGACCCATTAGATTAATAATATGAGAACGTAAAACGTCAGCCGGACTTTCATCGGGTAACGGCTTGGGCAGATCAAACGGATTGATATGGTGCGGTGAGGTGATGGATATTTTAATGGAAGTGCCGCCTACAGTGTCAGATAGGAATTTATATTCGTTTTCAGGGTCAATCACAAAAACCTGCGTGCCAAACATCAAACTTCTGAGAATTTCCAATTTAACGGCATATGATTTACCGCCGCCGCTCTTTCCGAAAATCACCATATTCGCATTTTCCATACTAAACCTGTCAAATAAAACCAGAGAATTATTGTGAGTATTTATTCCGTAAAGTATTCCCTTCTCTGTGGTCAGGTCATAAGACACGAAAGGAAAAAGCGAGGAAATCGGTTCGGTATTCAATGAATTATGGACCTGAAGCTGGTCGTCGGCAAGCGGCAGGGTTGAGAAAAATCCTTCTTTCATTCTGAAAGTTGCTAGTTTTGAATAAACCAGCTGACCGTCAAGAATTGACTTGATTTTATTTTCCGTATCATCAAGTTCTTTTAGCGAACCGCCGTATATCGTTATATAAACTCCCAATCTAAAAAATCTTTCTGTTCCTTGCTGTAGTTTATCCCTAAGCGCCTCAATGTCGCCGATAGCCGTTTCCAACACCGGATCTCTTACTTTACCGGCCGCTTGTTCCTCCATTTCCTGAGCCTGAAGCCGGCCAAGCCGATCGCGTAGCTGCTTGAGCATTTGGGCAGTATTTTCCGGATGCGCAAAAATAGACACGTCAAAAGGCCGATCCATATTAACAATCGGAGAAAACCAGTTGGTATTTAGATATCTCGGATAAGTTGCTAAGAAAAAAGTGCGGGCGTAAGTATCGCCTATTTGCAGATAGTTGGAAGAAATATCAATCGCCGAAGGAGCCAAGATATCGTCCAACATTTTTACAGGCGGTTCTGTGGGCGAAGCGATTGGTTGTGGTTTTTTAGCGAATAATGAAATTTTAGGTGTCAGGTGTCAGGTGTCAGGTGTCAGGTGTGATTTTCTGTAACCTGAAACCTGGCACCTGACACCTTCTTTTTATAATTGATGTCCCGGATTGTAATAAGAATAATAAAGATTCATTAGCTCCTCTTTTCCCAATATCCGCGTTTCAATGCCTAATCCGCTGATGCTGTCCATGACAAACTGGTTTTTTTGACTAAGTTGTGTTTTATAATTTTCAAATTCTTGATCAGTGAGGGTTTTAGTGAATTTGGAAGGGCTAACCACGCTTCTGAAAGCGCCTAAAATTCCAGTTCCCTGTTCTCCCTTGCCGATCGTTTCCACAATATACAGCGGAACGACAATATAAAACTTTTTTGACATTATATTGGCAAGTTCCGTTAGTCCTTTGATGAAACGCGTGTATTCAATGGCCTGGATTTTCATAAGTTCATTGGAAATGCTCTGGGTCAGTTCATTAAGCGACTTCATATATGGTCCGATTTCTAATTTACGCGAATTAACGGCGATTTGAAGCGGAAAATCAATGGAATTCAGGAAATTCTGGAAAGCGCTTATTATTGCCATTTGTTCATCGGCTGACTTAAGCTCAAAATTCATTGAACCAACTTCAATAACAGAACGCAAAGACCCATCTTTTAAGACCGCAACACTCTCGCGGATGTCCGCGATTTCTACGAAATCTTTGGTGGACTGGTTTTTGGGCGGTGTGGGCAAGGTGTCAGGTGTCAGGTGTCAGGTGTCAGGTTTAATTTTCTGTAACCTGAAACCTGTAACCTGAAACCTATTTTTGCAAATAATTTTGCTTATTTTCTTTAGTGAATTGGTATCTTTTCGCCCCCGTCGCATATGATAATGCCATCAATAAGTATTGCGGCAAGGGTATGCCATCTATCCGGTAAAACGCAAGCGCAATGGATAAGGCAGCAATCGGCAGAGCCACAATTATTAAAAAAGTAAAACTGGTGATTACATATTGCAGGATAAAAATTATTACCGCCCCAACGGCCAGAAACAAAAATTGCTTGAACGTGAATGGCCCGACGATTTTGGTTTCCGTTTCTATGAATTGGGGGACTTGGAATCTCATGGTGCAGGTGATAGCTTATAGGTCATAGGTTATAGTTAAGAAGTTTCCAATTTTTTGATTAGTGAATTTAACATTAGCATTACTTCATCTAGAATTTTATTTGCTCTGACATAATTTAAATTTTTTGTTTTCGGCAATTTATTTGCAATAACCAATTGTGTTTCAACTTCAGCGCCAGAGCCGTAAGCATTAAGAAGAAATTGCCTAAAATCTTTTCTTGTCCCACGATACCTGCCTTCGGCGATATTAGAAGGGATTGAAACGGCAGCTCTCCTTAATTGCGAAATTAGTCCGTAAATTTCTTCTTTCGGAAACCTATCAGTTAGCGTGTATATTTCTATAACTAGCTCAATGGACCTTTGCCATACCACTAAATCTCTGTACGAATGAATTTTATCCACTTTTTATTTGCGTCCTAGCCTCCTTATTTCTAGAACTCATTTTTAAAGCTATCACCTATCAGCTATCAGCTATAACCTATAACCTATGACTTGCTTCGCAAGTCAATAATATTACCGCCTGATTCTGGTAACTCTTCGCCCTGATAATGCTTTGCTGTGCCCTCCGAAGCCTTGGCGTAGGAGGGTGGCGCTACTGGTTTGGGATCTTGCCCGCTTTGCCCCGAACCCTGAACCCTGACACCTGAAACCTGTGATTGGGCGGGCAATCTACCCGGATACCTTTCGTTCTGTACTTTCTTTATATCTTCAATAATCGGCGTAAAAAGCTGGGAGATGATTAAATTTGCAATCTCGCGGGCGAGGGTTTGGTCAACTCCCAGCCGATCTGAAATTTCCTTTGGTATGTCGCCGATAAAAATATCCCTGATCACCACATCCCTAATCAACCTAGCCATATCCGGTCCCTGCACCGAGAGTTGGATATATTTTTGGGCTAAGGCGTCTATGAACTCGGAAACCTTAATATCAACCAAAAAGTCAGCTAAAGTTTGTGGTATTTTGTCTATTTTCGTATTTAATCTTTCCCAATCCAAATCAGACATCTCCGTAGCGTCTACAAAAAATGGGCTATATTGAAGATATTTTTGATGAGTTAGCGGCATGTGGTAGTTATGCTAATTACGTGCGACTTCTTTTAGTTTTTTCTTCCGATATGGCAAAATCTTTTAGCGCTCTTCTCATTTCTTGCGATGAATTCTTAATTAAGTCCGCTATTTCTTTCGGGTCGTACATTCTCTTTATTGCCTCTTGGGCCGCCGGGTCCTCAAAGAATTTACCGGACATCTTTCTTATGTCGGCGTAAGACTTGCCCTTGAGTTCTTCCTGTAGCTTGCTTATTAGTTCTTCATTGTCCAGGAATGGCTTAGCTCCTGGCGCCGTTCTCATCTCGGCCTCAATGTTAATAATCGGATTATAATTATTTATTTCTTTAATTAAGCCTTTGCCGTCAAATGTTTCCTTGCCGCCCAAAATTTCCAACGCCTTTTCGCGTAATTGCCAGCCAGCCGCTACGAGCTCTTTGGTGTCCTTTTTCCTGAAGTCGGTTATTTCCTTCTTTTCTTTCATAAATTCAACCAATTTCTTTTCCAAATCGGCATCCCCGATCTTATTAGTGGAATCCAAAAGCGCATCCTGTCTTTGTTCTCTTGTAGTAAATATCGCTTCTGCTTTGACTGAATCCAAGAAAGACCTTAACTCGGCTGGGATTGGCGACAAAATCTCCTTTGCTTGATTATAATCGGCCGTATTATTAATTCGATTTCTCTTAGCGAGGTCTTTATAAAGTTCGCGGCGAAGATTGACCAAACCCACAGTTTCTTCTGCCTCGCCTCTGGCGATACGCAATTCCGCGTCCGGACTCTTAAACAGATCACTAAGCTTGGCTTGTTTGAGGTTTTCCAAGTATTGGCGCATGAAGGCGCTGTTTTCGTCGCCAAATTTTTTAACAGCTTCCTGATAATCAGCTAGTGTTGAATATCCTTGCTTAACGTACTCAAGGGCTGCTGCTTGACCGATTACTCCTTTTTGGGAACGCGATGATTCCAAAAAGGATTTTTGCTGATCAGCTGGCGTTCTTAGTAACTGTTCACGAACTCTCTTGGCCTCTTTTTCAATTTCGGCCATCTGCACTCTCCCGGCTTCTCCGACTTTCGCGCCCATACCGAATGCTTCAGCTACCCGGGCGGTTCGTAAACGTTCAGCCTGTTCTCCGCCAACCCGGCGGCCAAAACCGATTGGCATCCCCCTTTCCTTTATTTCCGCGCCTTTAGCCGCCAATCCTTCTTTCGCGCCAGTATATGTGGCCCTGACATAAGCCGCTCCGGGGGCGTATTTGCGCACCCCGGTTTCAATCTTGCCGAATACCGCTTTTACCCCCGTGCCGCTCGCGCAAGCAAGTTTATGTGCAATCGCCATTCCGCCGAAGAGGAATATTAAACTCAATAAATAAAATACAAAATCATTTCCAGTCATACCAGCCACCGATATGCGTCCGAGAGTCGAGGGTAGGGATATTAAACCTTTGTTTTTAATGAAACTAACCGCGAACATCATAAAAAATAGAAAATATGGCAAGAAAAAACACCAGCATAAGAATTGCTTCCACCAGGCGCTCCATGTCCCACTTCTCAAATTAGGCATCGTATAACCAAACCAGGCAATCGGGGAAATGATTAAAAGAAACCAAAGCATAAATAATCTCACGATTGAAAAAATAGCCGTTGCGATAAATGCCAATGCTATAGCCGCTAAAAATATAACAGAAAAAATCAGGGTAAGAACAACACTGCCGATACCCGCGGCGGCATCGCCCATTGCTTGTAAAGCGCTAATACTTGTTGTACCGCTTGTTATTATTTTTGCGCTACTAAATCCATTCTGAAAATTTGCTGCTATACCTCCCACCTGCGGGTCTTGCATTTCTCTTAAAAAAACAGTAGCCAAACCGTTGGCGACCGTAATGATGTATTGCCCTATGGTCAGACTGAAATTTATGAGAAGAGCGGCTATTAAAAAAGGGGCCAGCATATTTTTCCAAGTATATCTTTGAATATTAAATATTGTGCCGAATGCCATTACTATTAGAGCTAAAATAAAAAATAAGTTTACGAAGTTCCTAATAATGGTCCAACTCCCATCGACTATGGCAACATTATAAATGCCGCCGTTGGTTTGAAGCGTGATAAACTCTTCAATAAGCTGTGCAAAATATGATATAACTTCTCCTAGAAAGCCAAGTAAAAGGGTATTTATATAACCCACCACTTTCGCCACTGCCCCACTGGCAATACTACCTATATCAAACAAATCAGCTCTTGCCTGATATTGCGGAACAAAAACGGCCAGTAAAATAATTACGGCTAATAGCACACCAAATTTATTACCTTTTTTGCTCATTGAACCGTGCAAATTCTTCTTGCTTCATCCATGCAAACGTTAAAAATTCCCTGATCTATTATCTCTACACAATCTTCTGTTGTCGTACCATCCGGAGAGGTGAAGGTAGTACACTCTAACCTCTTGGCTTTCTCTACGCACCCCGCCTCTTTGGATTTGACGCAATCATTAAACACTTCATCTTTTGCCGCATCACCAAAAGATGTATCCGCTGGCGGAGGTTCGCTAACACGTGAACCTGCGCCCGTAAAGTTACCCAACCTGTTAAGTACGAAAGTGGTGGCAGAGATCAAACATTCGCTTAATTCATCGCAACTAGTCAGCCAGTCAAATTCACCAGTGTTTAAATCGCTCCCGATCTCTCCTAGTATCTTGGATGGTGTTTGTATTTGACCGAGAACCAAACAGGCTACATTTCCCGGCGATCTAATCTCACAGCCGCCCTCTTTCCCGCCCGTCTTTGAAGTAAAACCGCTACCAGCTTCAGCTTCACTGCGGTCCCTTCTCTCTTCAAAACTTCTTTGTTTTTCCAGTTCGTCCAGGGAGTCGGCGTAAACTCCGAAAAAATTATTCTGTGGCTGGATTAGTTTATCCCAAGCTGCCCAACCACCGCCTACGGAAAAGTCGTTTCTAAATGTATTTACATTGAAACCTACAGGCAGAGTACATCTGTTACGAAGTGCGTAATACTGAAGTGAGTCAACCCTATGTTTGGTGGCGCTGAAACCTGATTGTGCGAAAGCGCCGAAAGCATTGGCAAGCGGGCTTTTAAGGTAATCGCATATCGCATTATTGTTTATAGCCTCACCGATTGTCGCTCTTGTTATGTCTTCGCCTCTGTATTGTGCTTCCTGAAGAAAACTCCGCCAATCCTGCACGAAATTGGGTAGGCCGTCTCTGCCGTTCTTGCTTAAAAAATCCGTAGTGCTATTGATCATCTTAGTCAAAAAAGTTCTGCCAATTACTCTGGCTATGAGGTCCAGGCCGAATTCTTTGAGGACATACATAATAGCCCCGACCGAACGGGCGGAATGAACGGGATACAAGACCAAAAAGCCAATAACGACGAGACTTAAGATTGCTTTTGTCCAGTTATTAGTTATCACGGGTTTTATTGGTATTTAACAGATCCAAAACATCAAAAAGAGATGAATTGGGTATTTCTAAATTTTCTTTTTGGATTAAAATTCTGAGTTCTTGAATTAAAGATGAATCAATTTCTAGCAGATTGTTTGGGATATTTTGCAAGGCCGTTATAGCCAAAAGCGGGTCATTGGCTATCTGGGTGAGTGAACGGTAATTCAGAGCCATTTTTTGGAAAATCGCTAGCAGGTGTCTATGAAAATTAACCCAATTTTCCGGCACCGAAACGGTCAGTAGCTGGTTGTGGGCATTCGTGAAGGTTAAATAATAGTTTTTGAAAATTTCAGTGGCCTCGGTGTATTTAAATCCGACCATAAAATTAGCCGCTTGGCTTAAAACTTGCCCCTGCTGCATGAACGAATTCAAAAACGGGCCTTCCAGTAATGAGGCGGTATTGGTCAGATATTCTTCTTGTGATTGTTTTGATTTGCCAACTATAACCAAACTGGCATCAGAAATAAGCGGTGGGTTTAACAAATCTATCGCTTCATTAATTGTGCCCAGCGTCAGAAGATTTAGGTTTTTTTCGTATTGGCTTTCACCAATTTTTGGGCTTAAATCACCGGTATAAATGCCAGTTGCTATGTGTTGGACCAAGGAATTGGTTAAATTTCCGGTTTGTTTATTGCGTTCGGTTGGGTTTTCTTTTCTTGTGGGATTAAAACCGGAAATTATTTCTTCGCCATCCAGATAGCCGTCGCTGTCCGTATCGGAATTAAAGGGGTCGGTCCGGTAGTAGGCTTCGTTTGCATCCGGGATGCCGTCACTGTCGGTATCCACGGCAGACCAGTTTGTTTCATTCACCCCGGCGATTTGATTCCCAATGTTTGCCGTTGTCGCCGTTTGGACGCTATGTTTAAAAAACAAACCCAGCCGGACAACAAGAAAGCCGGCGATAAGTAGCAATGCTCCCAGGATTATTTTTAATTTCATGTTCATGTTTTGTATGCCGCTAGCCTCCCGCTAGCAGAAGGTTACAGGTTTCAGGGATCAGGTTTCAGGTTAAAATTTTAATTCAAGTTTCTGGATCAGAGTATTTAACATTTTATGAACTTCCTTAAGAAGCGACTCCGCTGTCAAAAAATCTATGCGTGGATATATTTCTTTGGAAATAATAAGCTGTGTTTCTAGCTCTGCAGCCGAGCCATAAGATATTCTCAAGAATTGCAGATATTCTTTTAGATTTTTTCTTTGATGTCCCTCGGCTATGTTAGAAGGTATCGATATTGCTGCCCTTCTCATCTGATTCGTTAAACCATAAATTTCATCTTTTGGTAGAAATCTAGTTGTTTTATAAATTTCTTTGACTAACTCGAGAGACCTTTGCCAAACAGTCAAATCCTTATAGGAATTTACCATTTTTAATTTCTTGGTTCCTCCATAACCAAGATTTTATTCTTCCCCTGTAACCTGACACCTGTAACCTGAACCCTAGGACCATCAATAGCAAAGATACCAAAATTATTGGCAAATCGCCTACTCTATTATACCACGATTTACCGGAACCTAGCACAATAGAACCTGTTAATATCTGCGGATCGGAGTTTGCGGCTAAATAAGCAACTTTTCCTCGACTGTCTATTGCATAAGAGCGTCCCAAATTAGCGGCGGTAACGGCTGGTTTGGTGTTCTCTATTGCTCTGAAGCGTGTAGTGGCAAGCATCTGCTTTGCTATAACAGGATTTCCGTGAAAAATTCCATAACTTGCCATACTGACGATTACATCTGAACTTTGGGAAGTTTGTTTGACTAAACTCGGTGATAGCAATTCAGAACAAATCATCGGTGCTACCTTAAATTGGTCGCGGAAGTTTACAGTTGAGACATCTTTAACGCCAACATTTAATTCGCGCAAGCTGTCAAATTGATTGGCCGTGGTTTTTGAAAATATCCAAGCGATTAATTTTACCGGGTAAGGCAAAAATTCACCGCCTGGAGTTAGAAGACGCTTATCATAATAGTTGATAATGCCGTTTTGTGTATTAAGATCGAAAACACGTGAGTAGGCACTGCTATTGGAATCAATAACTCTACCGCCGGCAATTATTAATTTCGGATCTTCAAAAAGATTGCTAAAATATTCCTGGGCTTGCACTGGGGTTAAAAACAGGGCGATATTTTTAAATAGGTCGCTTGTTTCGGGGAAAACGATAAGCTGGCTTTCGGGATGTTCTTTGGCGACACGGTCAAGTAATTCAAGCTGTTCTTTGAGATCGGCCAAGGTTTCTTGAGGACTTGGCAAAACTTTGGTTGGCCGGGCGGTTTGTATAATGGCGAAGTTAACTTGTTTACTTTTTTCTTGCTGCGTGGCCGTAAATTTAATTAACCTGGTTCCAAAGGTAGCCAATAAAAGTATCAAAACCACAAGGACTATTCTTGTGGTTACAAGATAAGTCCTTTTTTTTAAAATTATAAAAATTAGGCAATTTATAAAAATAATCGCAAAAGTAACCCCATAGACGCCAACAAACGAAGCGAGTTTGAGCGCCAATGGATTATCGGCCAAAGCATAAGCCAGATTGCCCAATGTCCAATGCGGGCCAAAAAGCGAATTGGAACCGGCCCACAAAAACCCGAAACCCCAGGAGCGGAGATATTCAAACAGGACGAATAGGGCGGAAAGTATTAACAAAGGGTGCCAGGTGCCAGGTGCCAGGTGCCAGGTGCTTGATCCATTTTGAAACCTGAAACCTGAAACCTGAAACCTGAAACCTGCTCCAAAAAGTCCCCAAAACACTGCCATTCCGGCAGAGCTAATCAGATAAACAAGCAGAACAGCGACGAAGGAGATAGAACGGTTTTCAATGCCAAGTGTATCCAGCGGATAGATAGACCAAAACCAGCGGAAAATTATCAAAAAATAAACAAGTCCTGCGATGAACCCTATCAAAAATCCAAATCGTTTCCGAGTATGTTCGTATTCGGAAACGATTTGGGCCAACGACCAAAAAAGTGGAACAAATCCAATCCAGACCAGCCAGCCCAAATCAAAACTCCAACCCGAATAGGCAAGGGACAAGAGCAAGCCGCTTAACGCGGCAAGAGCGTAGTAGCGATATTTTGCCATTCGTCTAAAGTCAATGTTCCAGCGCGTCTTTGTGTGGCGATACCTAGCGAAAGGAGCTTTGAGCTTACTGTTTTCCTAGATAATTTTAATCCGCCCGACAAAGTATTTATAAGTTGTTTTCTTGTGCCGGAAAATCCTGCCTTCAATACTCTAAAAAACCTTTCTGTTTCTACGGCCTCTGGTATTTCGGTTTTTGGAGTTATCTTTATTATAGCAGAATCAACTTTAGGTTGAGGCCAAAAATTTCCCTTTGAAACCATGCCAGCAATCTCCGTTCGGGCATAATATTGAATCGATACCGCGAGTAAATTCATATTCGGCGGTTCAGTAACAATCCGTTGCGCGACCTCTTTTTGTACCATCAAGATAATATCTTTTGGCCACGGCCAATTTTCAAAAACCGTTCTTATCAAATGCGATGTCAGATAATACGGTATATTTCCGACTAGCTTGTAATTTTTTTCTTCCAGCCCTAATTCCGAAGGCTTGATTTTAAGAATATCAGCTTCTACAGTGCTAATATTATTATAATCCCGAAAACGATCTTTAAGATAAGCCACAAGATTCCTATCTTTTTCAACGGCTAAAATTTTCCCTCCGGCGCGAGCTAAATATTCAGTGAGTGTGCCCAGGCCAGCCCCTATTTCCAAAATTGTTTCGCTCGGTCTAATCTGCGCAATATCCAATATTTTTTTGTAGATCCCCTCATTTATAAGAAAATTCTGCCCAAGCGATTTTTTGGGTTTGATACCAAGCTGATTTAACTCATTTTTTATTTGAGTGGCTAAGCTCATTTAATAGTACTCAATTTTATCGTCCCAATCCTCCGTATATTTATTTTGGCTAAGCGGCGAGTAATTTAACAAATGTTCCGGGATTTCAAATAAAAATCTGGATGGCGGGTTGAGTTGAGTAGAACCATAAAACATACGTTCTCGGCAATAGGTCAGATGAAGCTGTTCTTTGGCGCGAGTGATACCGACATAACAAAGTCTCCTTTCCTCCTCAAGTTCCGCAGGCTCAAATAAGGCGCGCGAGTGCGGGAAGATGCCATCTTCCATACCAATGATAAATACAATCGGAAACTCTAAGCCCTTGGCCGAATGTATTGTCATAAGATTGATTGCGCCGCCGCTTTTGTCAATCTTATCCGTTTCTTGAATTAAGGCGACCTCTTCAAGGAATTTTTGCAGGCCATTCGGTGCTGTTTCGCTGTCATACTTGCGGGTGGCGGTCAAAATTTCTTTGACATTTTCCCAGCGTTCTTCGCCATCCGTGGTTTTGTCATTGATGTATAACTCGTAGTTAGTTTTTTGCAGAATATATTTAATTAGTTGAGATGGCGAGAGTTCTGCTGATTTTTGTGATAATTCCTCGATAAACTTAGCCAGCAACTTAAGGGCGATGGTTTGTTTTTGGCCGATGCTTGATTCCAGGGTGATGTTTTTTATTGTTTCAGCGATGTTTAATTTTCTCGCTTCTTTTATTTTTTGCCAGGTTGTTTGACCTATACCGCGGCCGGGTACGTTGTAAATCCTGCTCCAGCTAATAAGATCGTTAGGATTTACGGCCAGTCGCAGGTAGGCCAGAATGTCTTTAATTTCTCGCCGTTGGTAAAACTTAACTCCGCCAAGTATACGGTACGGCAGGCCATGCTTAATCATTGCTTCCTCAATAGCTCTTGATTGGGCGTGGGTGCGATAAAGAATTGTGAAATCTTGCAGGCCGCGGCCTTGTTTAAGGTTGTTTCGTACCGTTTCAATCACGTAATCCCCCTCTCGCCGCTCATTGGCGGCTTCTTTTAATATTATTTCGTCGCCTGCCGAGTTCTCCGTCCATAACTTTTTATGTTTTTGGTTCTTGTTTTTAATGATTATATTGTTGGCGGCGGCAAGGATGTTGCCCGTGGAACGGTAATTTTGTTCAAGCAGTATAATTTTTGCTTCGGGATAATCTTTCTCAAAGTCCAAGATGTTGCGGATATTTGCTAGGCGGAATGAATAGATGCTTTGATAGTCGTCTCCTATTACGAAAAGATTTCTATGTTTTTGCGCCAGCAAATTAACCCAGACGTACTGGCTATGATTCGTGTCTTGATATTCGTCTATTAGTATATAGCGGAAGAGATTTTGATATTTTTCCAGTATTTCGGGATGCTTCTGAAAAAGCCGGACACAAAGCATAATTAAATCATCAAAATCCAGAGCATTATTTTGTTGGAGTGTAATCTGATAGCCGGTATAAACAGGAGCGACTATTTTTTCAAAGTATTCTCGGGCTTTTTCTGTAAACTCTTCGTAGCCAATAAGCTCGCTTTTGAGGGCGGAGATTCGGCCGAGCACATTCTTGGGATTGAATTTCTTAATATCAAGCTCCAGTTCACGCATTACGTTTTTAATCAGACCCAGCTGGTCGTCCTCATCGTAGACAACAAAGTTCTCGGTATAAGGCGGGAGGGTTTTAATATCATGGCGCAAAATTCGCAGGCAAATTGAGTGGAAGGTACCCAGCCACGGCGAGGGGGAGGTTATAGGTTTCAGGTCATAGGTTTTAGGTTGAGTTTCGGACAGTAATTTTACAACTCTTTCTTTAATCTCGCCGGCAGCCTTGTTCGTGAAGGTAACAGCCAAAATATTTTGTGGCGGAATGTTATTGGCAATCATATAAGCGATGCGGTGTGTCAGCGCGCGGGTATTGTGATTTATAAAACCATTGCCGACAAAAGTATGATTTTTAGGTACGGTAAAATCATAAACAATTATTTTCTCTTTTTCTCTCGCCACCTCAACAACGGGGTCGAAAAAGAAATTTCGAGTGAGGTTAAACATATACTCTACTCGCGGATCTCTTGCTCCGTTACCCGCTGTTTTTAGTATTCTTTCTAATTGCCAAGGGGAGGGATTTCTTCTCCGGCGCAGGTAATCCCTTATGTAGATTTTATTATGTGTTTCTGGAAATATGTAATAATACTTGCCATCATAAATTTCAGTGCCAAGCAGGTATCTATCTTTAAAGTGTTTTATGTTTAGGTTTTGGAATGGAATTACCTCAACATTGCTATTGCTAACCTTGTTTGCTATGGCTTGGAGTTTTTCTATTTTGTGATCCTGGTACCTAAATCCAACTTCAGCGGCAAAAGTCCTTAGTGAAGTTCCCATTATTGCTATGCGCCAGTAGGTATTGTTACGATAACTTTTTACAAATTTCGGCCTTAACGAAGCGCGAATACCAAAGTTTAGTAGGCAGACATGCACTTGTTTGGCCAGAGTTTCGGAGGCGGTAGTCAATTCTACGGTAGCTCCGCTTACGCTTCCATCGGTGTCAAAAAGTCCTTGCAGGAATGCTTTGGCCGAATCCTTGGGGGCTGTAAGAACGCTTTGTGGGATTGATTTATGATGCGAACCTACCATTTTTAGACCAAGACCTTCCAACTCTCTTTTTAGGGCCATATTATATACGTAATGAGTTGTGGAGCGCCTTTTATTGCCAGCCGGGTATCTCTCTCGCGATTTAATTTTAGCCACTTGGATTTGGAAGAATTTTTTTAAAATATTTTTAAATGCCTTGATCAAATTTTCACTGACCTGGGCAAAACCAATACCGCTTTTGAAACCCAGGTAACCATCGCCCACCAGTAATCCCATCAGATAAGCAATTTCAGGATGGAGATTGTAATTTCCCCAGATATTATTATTTTTGGAAATAGCAACCACTTCGCCGTTCTTTAAGTCCCGTAGCTTTTTAAACTCCAATTCGCCTTCTCTATTTAACACAAGTAAGGGATGCTCGTATGTGCCCGTAATTTGATAACCGCTTTTGGTGCTAATTTTTATGACTTTAGTTTTTGGGAACCTGAACCAATGGGAGGTATTCTTGATAGAGAAACTTCCGTTTAAGTGATGCGAAAGTATTGGCGCGGAGCAATCATTTTGTGAACTAACACCAAAGTGAAGAGGGATTTCTTCAATAGGTATTATGCCCGCCCCTGTAAATATCAAAGTATCTCCAGAAACACATTTCCCGCTTCCGGCGCCGGCCAATATTAAAACAGGGCCTTCTATGGCCCGCACCGCTTCAATTTGTTTATCGTTTAAATCGGCAAAAATTTTGCTATTTTCAATATTTTCCATAAAATTCATTTTTTTGATTTTTATTCAGTTTTCTGTTATTCTATCATAGAATTTAGTTAAATAAAGGGTGCGTAGTTCAGTGGTTAGAACGCTGTCCTGATAAGACAGAGGTCGGAAGTTCGATTCTTCCCGCACCCACAACTTTTATGGGCCGGTAGCTCAATGGCAGAGCACTCGGTTTGCATCCGAGAGGTTGTGGGTTCAAATCCCATCCGGTCCACCGTGGCAAAAAATCAAAAAATAGTTGATGTTGTGGCGGCAATCATTGAAAAAGATGGGGAGTTTCTTATTGCTAAAAGAAAAAAAGGAAAACATTTGGAAGAAAAATGGGAATTTCCGGGAGGTAAAATAGAGGTGCATGAAACACCCGAAAAATGTCTTGAGCGTGAACTGAAAGAAGAATTCGGAATTTTAGTTAAAGCCAGAAATTTTGTTGCCGAAAGTATTTTTGATTATGGTAATGTAAAAATCAGATTGCTTGGGTATAAAGCAAAATATATTTCCGGTGAGTTTAACTTGAATGACCACGATGAGATTAAATGGGTTGTCGCAGATGAACTAGTTAAATTTGATTTGGCTGAAGCCGATATCCCCTTGGCGAAAAAAGTTAGTAACTTAATATGACCAAAGAGCAAAAACTACAATATATTTTCGGCGCGATAAAAAAGGCTTATCCTAATCGAAAGCTTGTTTTTAACGATGGGTCACCGGATATGCCGGTAATGATAATAGGCGAAGCGCCGGGCAAGGATGAAGAGATACAAGGTAAGCCGTTTGTGGGGCGCGGCGGCAAATTACTCAACTCAACTCTTGAAACTCTCGGTTGGAAGCGCTCCGATTTTTATGTGACGAATGTAGTTAAATACCGGCCTTCCGATGAATTTGGTGGCAACCGCACGCCCACGCCGGAAGAAATAGAAAAATTCCGGCTTGCGCTTGAAAAAGAGATAGAAGCTATCAATCCTAAACTTATTGTTATTTTGGGAAAAGTTGCCATGTCTGGTCTTGGCATTGAAGGAAGTATGGGCGCTAACCGAGGTCAGGTCATAGAAAGAAACGGGAGAAAAATTATAGTCACTTACCATCCAGCTGCGATACTCCGCAATCCCAACTGGGAACCTCAATTCTGCGAGGATCTTGCTAAAATTAAAGAACTTATCTAGAAAAACATCCGGTTAGCCGGATGTTTTTCTAGATATAGCTTTTTTAACCGCTTCTTTAATTGAGCTGATTCCCATCCCGAATGCTTCAATCAGTTCGTCCGGGTTCCCGGATTCGCCGAAATGGTCGTGAACGCCGATAAATTCTTGCGGTACGGGATAATTGCGGACCAGACATTCGGCAATCGCCGAGCCGAGACCACCGGCAATTTGGTGTTCTTCCACGCTAACCACCGCGCCGCATTTTTTGGCGGCTTCAATTATAGCCGGCTCATCAAGCGGTTTGACCGTGTGTGAGTTGATAACCGTGCACTCTATTCCTTCTTTGGATAGTTCTTCTGCGGCGACAAGGGCATTGTAGAGCAGCATTCCGCAGCCGATAATCGCAACCCTCCTTCGCTCCTCCGGAGCTTTGGAAGGGCGAGCATCTTTTATATCTCGTAAAATTATTGCTTTGCCTATTTCAAACGGTGTATCTTTGGTGGTGAAAACCGCTGATTTTTCTCTGCCAAATCTTATGTAAGTCGGTTTGTTATTGAATGCTGCGGCAAGAGTTACTTTTTGGGCCTCTATTGCGTCGCAAGGTACAAGTACTACCATATTAGGTTGAACACGCATCAAAGCTATATCTTCAAGCGCCTGATGCGTGGCTCCATCGGGACCGACTGAAATACCGGCGTGCATACCGCCGATTTTAACGGGCAAGTTATTAAGCGAGATAGTGGTTCGGATTTGCTCGTTATTGCGGCCCGGTGAAAAAACAGCATAGGAGGAAATAAAAGGAATTTTGCCGTAATTTGCCAAACCGGCCGCGACGGTTGCCATATTTTGTTCGGCCACGCCCAGTTCAATAAATCTTTCCGGAAACTTTTCGGCAAAACCAAGCGAGCGAGTTGATTCGGTCAAATCAGCGCACAAAACCACCACCCGCTCATCCTTTTCCCCGGCTTCAATCAAACCCAGACCGTAACCGTCTCTGGTGGGTATAAATGCGAGCTTGCTCTTATCAAATAAATTGTCTACTAGCTTAGCTTCGGGATTTATCATTTGTTCAAAACGTTTTAAAAATTTGGTCTAGCCCTATTGATGTTCACTCTGTATTTTCCCACCCAGCGTTCTTAATTCTTCCAAAAATTTCTTGCCTTCTTCCGGTTTGGGCGGTTTGCCGTGCCAGAGATAATCAAACTCAATCTCGGATATGCCCTTGCCGGGTATATTGTGCGAAATTATAACTGTCGGTTTTTCGTATATGGATTTAGCTTGTTCGGCCGCATCCACGATCTCTTCAAAATTGTGGCCATTGATTTCAAGCACGTGCCAGCCGAATGCTTCATATTTTTCTTTGAGCGGTTCAAGCGGCATAATATTTTCCGTCATGCCGTCTATCTGTATATTGTTGCGGTCAATCAGGCCGGTGAGATTAGAAAGTTTATTTTTACCGGCAAAAAGCGCTGATTCCCAAGTATTACCGGCGTTATGTTCGCCGTCCGACATGAAGCAATATGTTCTGAACTTTTTGCCATCCATGCGCGCGCCGTAGGCGACGCCGCAGGCTTGTCCTAAACCGGAGCCAAGCGGTCCGGAAGTTGTTTCCACGCCAGGGAGTTTTTCTCGCTCAGGATGGCCTTGCAAACGCGAACCAAATTTGCGCAATGTTTTTAATTCTTCAACCGGAAAATATCCTGACATAGCCATAAGAACATATCTAATCGGACATATGTGGCCATTGGATAATATGAGACGATCGCGTTCTTCCCATTCGGGATCTTTAGGGTCGTGGTTGAGTATATGAAAATAAAAAGCCGTAAAGACATCAGCCATTCCCAGCGGCCCGGCAGTATGGCCCGAACCGGCTTCAACCAGTTCTTCAATCAAAAGCTGGCGAGCTTTGTTTGCAAGTTCCTCAAGTTTTTTTAATTTTTCTTCGTGCAAGTGGTTAGACATAGCTTTTCTTGCCCATCCGAAGCTTTAGCGAAGGAGGGTCTTCAAGTTCTTTAATTTTTTCGTCATGGATGTGAGCCACAAAAGTTTAAAATGTAAATCTCAAAATAAAAAATGACAATTTAAAATTTAAAATTTTGAATTTTGCACTGTAATTTTGACTTTTGCATTTTGCATTTTAAATTATGCTAGCTACCGTGAGCACATGCTTTAAAAGCATCGCTCCGTAACCCCACTCGTTATCATACCAGGAAAAAATTTTTACCAAATCTCCATCAACTACGCGTGTTAAAGCCAAATCAACGATTGAACCGTGGTGATTACGCAAAATATCAGATGATACAAGTGGGTCTTCGGTAACAGTCAAAATCCCCTGCCATTCCGGTCGGACGGCCGCTTCTTTAAATATGCCGTTTATTTCTTCTGCTGTAGTCGGGCGGGCGGACAGGAATGTAATATCAATAAGCGAGCCGGATAGAACCGGTACGCGGATTGCCAAGCCATCAAATTTACCGGCGAGGCCCGGCAGAACCCTGGCTGTAGCCGCCGCCGCGCCGGTTGTGGAGGGCACAATGTTTTGCGCCGCCGCGCGGGCGCGGCGGAAATCGCCTTTTTTGTCCGGTCCATCTACGAGACCTTGCGTAGCCGTGTAACCATGCACAGTTGTAAGTATCGCCTTTTGTACCCCGGGATTTGCCATCATTATCGCCATGACAGGATTAACGGCATTGGTGGTGCAGGAAGCATTGGAGGTGATTTTATCCAGCTTGGTGTTTTCAAGAAGGCCCGGAGTAGCCGTAGGAGTAATTTCGTCTTTAGCGGGAGCGGTAATTATTACCCGCTTAGCGCCGGCGTCAAGATGGGCCGCGGCAAGTTCCCGCGAATCAAAAACCCCGGTTGATTCAATGACAATATCTACACCAAGTTCTTTCCATGGCAGTTTAGCCGGCTCTTTTTCATTGAGCACTCTAATCTCTTTGCCTTCAATTACCAGCGTGGAGTCCTTATAGCCGACCTCTTTTTCGTATCGGCCGTACACAGTGTCGTATTTCAAAAGGTAAGCCAAATTTTCCGGTGTACCCAAATCATTAATCGCGACAACATCCAAATCGGCACGGCCGAATGCCTGCCTGAAAAATATCCGTCCTATACGACCAAAGCCATTGATTGCGATTTTATTCATGTTTTTGTAAGTTTTAATCTACACAAAGTATATACCCGTCCTCAATTTTACCGAAACATCCGAATGGATTATCATCTTTTTTACACCTGCCTATTTTTTGACCACTCTCCGTAATCTGGCACCGTCCCGAAGAGCACTCTTTTGAACTAGTACATTCTTTACCAGCGTCAGGGAAAGCTGCAATACATCTATAGTAACCAGCCAATCCAGCCCTTTCGTATACTCCACCCTTTCTTTCGCATGCCGCTGCATCTATTAGATTAAAAATTGGTAAATTAGCGTTGGGTGCAAATATTAGCTTAATCAAGGAAGGTGCAAATAAAAATAGAGCCACCAGTATTAGCAACACAATCAAAATAATATTTCGCTTCCGCACCTCTGAATTATAGCAGTTTAGTTATTGGTGCAAAAGACTTTCTGTGTATTTCGCAAATACCGTGTTGGATGAGCATGGCTTTGTGCAGTTTGGTTGGGTAGCCCTTATGTTTTTCAAGACCGTATTGGGGGTAGCGCTTGGCAAGGTGTGACATAACGCGGTCTCTGGTAACCTTGGCTATAATAGAGGCGCAGGCAATAGCAAAAATCTTGCGGTCGCCTTTCACGATTGCCATTTGAGGCAGATTTAGACCGTTAATGGGAGTCTTGCCATCAACCAATACAACGGCAGGTTTCAGGTTGCAGGTTACAGGTTTCAGGTAAAAATTTTTTTGTTTTGATTTTCTGACACCTGACACCTGGCACCTGACGCCTAGTTTGTTCACGGCTCTTCTCATTGTCAACCTTGCCGCCTGATATATATTAATTTTGTCTATTGTTTTCGGATTGCAGGAAGCCAATTGGTACTTAATCCCCTCTTCTTTTATAAGTTCGGCATAAAATTTTTCGCGTTGATGCGGTAAGAGTTGTTTGGAGTCGCGCAAGCCGATCAGGTTTTTATGTGGTTTTTCGAAAAATTCTTTAGTAAACAAAACCGCGCAAACATAAACAGGTCCGGCCAGACAAGCCATTCCAACTTCATCTATGCCAATAACATGGCGATAACCGTCCGCAAATAATTTTTTTTCAAGAGTTTTGTGTGGAAGCCTCATTTAAAAATCCAAATGTCAAAATCCAAATTACAAATCAAACTCAAAATCTAAAACCCAAAACCATTTGGCATTTGTCATTTAGATTTTGGATTTAAAATTGTATACAATGCCACCCCAGTTGCTACTGCAACATTAAGCGATTCTTTTTTGCCATACATCGGTATCTCAATAATCTTGTCAGCATAAGACAGGATTTTTTTATTCAGGCCTCGCACCTCATTGCCGACAATAAGAGCCAATGGAAATTTCGGCTTGAATTTGAAAATATTTACGCTTTTTTTCATTTGCTCTAATGCAATAATTTTGAGATTTGAGTTTTGGTTTTTGATTTCAAGCAAACATCTCCATGTTTGCTTACGGTATTCCCACGGCACCATCTTTTCTGCTCCCAGCGAAGTTTTTGCTACCTTAGCATCATCCGGTGTCGGCGAAATTCCGCAGATATAAATTTTAGCCACCCCCACCCCGTCAGCCGTACGAAAAATAGAGCCGACGTTGTAGGCACTGCGGATGTTGTGTAGTATAAGAAAAATTCGTCCTGTTAACATTATGGGGAATATAGTATCATGAAACGATGGAACAAAAAACAATACCAGAACCCAAAGAACCCACCAGAGAAGATTTAGAAGAATTAGAAAAATTAGGAAAGGTCGATGACCCCTTTTTCCAGCGGCTAGAAGATCAAATGAAATCCCCGGAGGGTTTAGAAGGTATAAAAATTCAAGGTGAAGCAGATAAAAAAGAATTAGACACAGAAGTCGAAAAATGGCAGGCATTTTTAAAAGAATTCTGGAAATGGGAAAAATATTATTCAATGGGCACTATGGGTATTATTGGTGATCAGCCTTTGCATATTGACCCGGATGTGAAATTTGAGAATCAAAATAAATTTGAAATTCCGTTGAAATTCCCTGATTATTTAGTGTCAAAAGCTCTTGAGGAGGCCGACAGTGAAATTTTGGAAAAGTTAAAAAACGCGTTGAAGAATTTAAATGAAATTGTATTCAGTGACATTACAAAAAGCCGTAACCTGTTATTATTGACCCTAAAATCTAAAAATAAAAAAATGGCTTTATTGTTTGAAAAATTTTATCCGTTTAATTTTCAAAAAGGGAAGGAATTTTTAAGATGACTAAATTTCAAAAAACAATAGTATATTGGTCGTCTGCGGCGCTAGTCATTATCTTTGCGGTCTTTTTATTGGTTAGTATAAATCAGAAGCTGAATACTGCCGCTACCACAAATACAGTGTCATTTAGCGGCGAGGGAAAAGTAATGGCAAAGCCGGATATTGCCATGGTTGAGTTCAGTATAATTACCGAGGCGACAACTTCCAAGGCGGCGCAGGATGATAATTCTAAAAAATCACAAAAAGTTACTGACTTTCTAAAAAAGCAGGGCATTGAAGACAAAGACATCAAAACAACCTCTTACAGTATTTATCCAAAGTATTCTTATCCCCGTCCGGTTATCTATAACCAATCAGAACCGTCTATTCTTCCGCCTGAAAGAGACGGCCAGCCCAAGATAGTCGGTTATCAAGTAACGCAGAGTTTCCAAGTTAAGGTCAGGAATTTTGATAAACTAAGCGGAATTGTAGACGGTTTGGTTTCGGTGGGCGTGAATAATGTCAATAATCTCGGATTTTCAGTGGAGGATCTGGAAAAATTAAAATCCGAAGCTCGTGCTAAAGCAATTGCCGATGCCAAGAAAAAGGCCGATGAGTTGAAAAGCCAAATCGGAATTCGTCTGGGTAAGATAGTTAATTTTTCAGAAGGTTTTGGCGGTTATCCGGGAATTTATTATGCAAAAGCCGAGGATATGGGCGGCGGAGACGTATCCGGCCCATCACTGCCGCCCGGAGAAGATGAGATTACGGTGAATGTTACATTAACGTATCAAATAAAATAGCTTCCGGTTTTGTCAATAATTGACACCAAACATGCTAATGATAGACTGACAACATCATGACCAATAAATCAGAAAACCAGTTTGCAACCAAGGGTGATTTAAATAAATTAGAAACCAAAATCGGTAAAAATATCCGAGGTTTTAAGGATGAGATGAAAACTTTCATGGGAGTTTTATATGAGAAATTTGATAACGAAGTTAAGGTGGTGGCCGAGCAGTATATTGATACAAACCGCAATCTCGTAAACATAAATAAACATCTGGGGCATGTAGATCAACGCCTAGACAAACTAGAAATTAAAACAGAAGTGCTTATGGAAACGGTTGCGGAGTTGAAAGAGGATATGACTGTGATGAAAGAAGATATGACCGTAATGAAAGAGGATATGACTGTAATGAAAGAGGATATGACTGTAATGAAAGAGGATATGACCGTGCTAAAGACAGATATGAAAGAAGTAAAGGAAGAACTTTTGCCCGGGGCTACAAGAAAAATTAACAAGCTTGAACATCGCGTTACTGTTCTTGAATCAAGGGCGTAAGCTAATTAATTAAATGGTTTGTCCGCCTACGCATAAAGCTTTGGCGGACGCTGAAATTTGTTACTGCTCGCTTTGCTTGCAGACAAATTTCGCGAAAGGAGGTTTTTATGGGATTTGAATCAATGCCAACTGGTAAAATTTCACACGAAGAAGCTGAACAAGCCCAGGAAAAATTTGTGGCGGAAGCTAGAAAACAAATTGAATATTGGAATGGTATAATTGCTGAACACCAGACAAAACTAGAGGAACACAAAGTAGCAGGCAACAAAGAAGGAGTTGCTGGAATGGAAAAATTAATAAAAGAGGCAGAAACTGAAAGAGAAAAAGAAGAGAGTAAAATTATGGCTAAAATATAGAAATCAAAAACCGTCCATTAGATAAACTTAGGGCGGTTTTTGATTTTACACGAGTTCTTATCGTTAACCCAGCTCTTTTTCGCTTTACTCAAAAGGGCTGGGCAGGCCAGATTTGAGTTGCATGATTTCTTATCGTCAACCAGGCAAGCGTTTATCGATACGCTTAGCTTCAAACGCCGCTTGAATAGGTCAAAGCGGATGACCATAAGTTGTAAATTTTACGCAGTATCAAGGGCGCATTAACCGGCCCCTAATACCGCGCATTCACCCCATCGACCCTCCTTCGCCCTTGTGGGCTTCGTAAGGGCAAGCGAGCGAACATTTATAACTTACATCGACTTCATTGCTCTAAATCCCTTTTAGAAGATTTAGAAAGGAGGTGATCCACGAGCAGGTTCTCCTACCCGTGCCTTGTTACGACTTTTGCTTTGTCACCGAGCCTACCGTGGCCCCATATAATAATACGGGTCTTCGGGTATTCCCGGCTCCCCTGCAATGACGGGCGGAATTCTTCAGTAGGAACATACTTTAGATTCCCCATCCGCGACCACTAAACATAGCGATCGGGGCCAATCTTTTTACGATTGGGCGTAGCGAGCGGATTTCCCGCACTACGCGAGCCCCATTGGACAAGATGATATTTTCTATTTCCTTTTCCTGTTGGATTCATTTTATTCCTCATTGCAACAATCTTTTTTGCATAGGATATTTTAAGATGTTTCTTTTCAGAAATCATTTTGACAATTTTGCAGAAAATTTCAAAACTTTTTCTCTTTTTTGATTGCAATCGGTATTTTTTGAAGAAAGGGATGATTATTTCTGTTAGCCCCTTCATGCTAGAGACCTTTAATTTACAGTGTGGTTTCCAGCGAGGGTAACGTTTAAATTCATAAGTGTAAATATGACCAGGCTTTTCCAGAGTTTCATGAATTTTTTCTAGGATTGACTTGTCATCTATTACCATTTCTATTTCGAATGCAGCCCGAATATCATATCCCGACTTTATATCGGGTCTTCGACTGCACCCCACAGAAAAACATCCTTCTCCATCGACAAATCCAACAATATAATTTGGGTCCAATAGGTTCTGTCCTTCTTGTTGTTTCGGTGTATACATACACCAAGTATAACATTTTCATGTTTTTTAGTTATCAACAATACTATGACAGAGCTGACTTCTCGTGTGGTGTCAAAGTTCCGTAACCACACGAGATCTCCATGGGTTATTTGCAAAACTATTCCTCACATCCAAACGACCTTTTTGCGACATTTTCCCTCTACCTCACCGCCTGTATAGAGGTCAATGCAAGTCTCCGCCAACGGCGGATAGATTTGGCTGCGGTTTGTTTCCAGGTCCTTCGCCCCGATTCTCGCGAATTCGGGACTACCTTTCAACTACGCTTCCGGGCGGGTCCCGGAGGAATAGATTTTAACTATTTAGTTTTACAAACTGCCATGCGCAATTAATTCTGAGTGCAAAGATCGAGAACGTATTCACCGCAGCGTGCTGATCTGCAGGCAAGTTGCAGCCTCCAATCCGAACTGGGGGGAGGTTTGATGGGATTAGCTCCGCCTCGCGGCTTGGCAACCCATTGTTACTCCCCATTGTATCATGTGTGTAGCCCAGGGCATCAAAGGGCCACGCTGACTTGACGTCGTCCCCGCCTTCCTCTAGGTCAACCCTAGCAGTCTCGCCTGACACGTATAACAGGCAATAGGGGTTGCGCTCGTTTCCCCACTTAAGGGAACCAGTCCTCTCTCTTTTTATTAAAAGAAAAGTTAGACTATACCTTTCCAGTTCTTTTATATAAAGAAACTGGACCAGCGTTTTATAGTAAGCCATCAGCCGAAGCTTCATCACTTACTATCTCCCGATTAAAGCCTGTGTTGGCGTTTAATCGAGTAAGTCGTTAAGGGGTCAGAAATTTTGTACAACATACTAGGTATAATATACGGACGGATTAAATCCATAAATGTTACTAAATCATAACTGCCGATTGTTAATCTCTCGTACTTTTTCTTTCCATATTTTTTAATTTTTATTCTTGTTTTAATATTCCATTTATTTTTTAGCAATTTTCTAATTTTGCCGATGCTATTTTTACTGAAAGAATCAGTAGAGATAATCAATGTGTAGTTATTTTTCTTGCAACCATCATCCATGTACCAAACGGCCAAAGAAAGAGGCGTGATAAGGTCCAACACCCTATCATTTATTACTTTCTTGCCATTTGGGTAAAATATCTTACGCCACGGTCTGAAATATTGTTTTAACACAAATCTACATGATTGACCGACGCTTCCATCTCGTCGTTTTCTAGTAATTAATCTCGGTTTTACAGATACGAGGTTTTTCAATTGTCTAAACTTCCAAAGCAGATAATCTTTTTGTCTGATTCCCTGCTCGATTTGTATGGCGCCTTTTGGATAAATATATCCGTCTCCTAAAATACATCTAATATGTGGCACATAATTCCAACTTCCCTCGGGATTGGTTTTTTAAACTTTCCCCGATATGAGCTGATTTTAGCTGTATCTTAACATTAGCATACAACTAGGCGATTTTACATATCACCTGACGAGCTGACGACAGCCGTGCAGCACCTGTGCTAGTGCCTTGCGGGAGTCCCGGTTTCCCGGGATTTTCACTAGCATTTCAAGCCCTGGTGAGGTTTTTCGCTCTGTGTCGAATTGAACCACATGATCCACCGCTTGTGCGAGTCCCCGCCTATTCCTTTGAGTTTTAAGCTTGCGCTCGTACTTCCCAGGCGGCAGATTTAACGCGTTAGCTGCGCCACCGGGAGGGTCGATGCTCCCGATAGCTAATCTGCATCGTTTAGGGCGTGGAATACAAGGGTATCTA
>JACPNJ010000002.1 GCA_016185545.1 Candidatus Yanofskyibacteriota bacterium | reverse complement strand
AATTCTCGCTCTTTGAATTAAAAAGAAGGAGGCTCCACCGATGCGCTTGCGAAGGTAGAGCCTGATGTGGTGCGACGACCGAAGGTGACCATCGTCTTAGATCGTCCACTCGCCGTGAACGACGCCGACGAGGTACCACTTCCCGTCAAGCTGTTCGAACACCAACCAGAGGCTATTCCAGTTATTCCTTTGAGATGGTGCTGGGTAGTGGTACTCCATCCAGACGCTTCGCGGATAAAACTCGCGGATGTTGTTGGTGGTGTTTCCCTTTCCAACAACACCATTACGAGTAATTCGCGGCGCTCGGATGTAGTCTCGGTCGTACACGAATTGTCGATAGTAGGCGTCAAATGTCAATCTGATGGGATCTCCGTTGCCGTCATAGTTACCCCAGACGTAAGCGGTGTTGTCCGTAGACCTGACCTGATTTGCCGTCATCACCCTGTGGCTCGATTCAACGAACTCATAGGGTGAGAACCGGACACCTTTGGTTGGATGAACGAACCCGGCAAGTTTGCTCATATCCCGAATATGCAGGACACGGACAAGCTCGGCCGAAACCGTTTCCACGTTGGTTTTCTGTTGAGCTGTAGTAGTACTTGGTGTCAACAGAACCAGGATTGCAAAGAACGAAGCTATGAGAGACTTCATTGCGGATTCCTCCATTTTTCAGACAGTTCTATTGGAAAACTACCATGAAAATCTAACAGGGTCAATTAAAACAGAAAAGAAACTCGTCGAGTTTCTTTTCAAAAAATAAATGTTAAAAAATTTCTTTTGTCCTTCCAAAATATGGTTCGAGCCGATTTGTTTTCAGGTTCTTTGGCAGTTTAGAATGCTCTCGGCTTCGCCTTTCATTTTTGCCCGCCCGCCCATTCCGAGTCCCGAACCATCGCCTCCGGCGAGCTACGGGATAGACGCCATGAAAGCGAAGCTGAGAGCATTAACAATTTTCCGCCTTCAGTAAACTTTCGGCGGACAGGCAAGTTTTTTGGCGGCAAATTCTCGCTCTTTGAATTTATGAAAAGAATAAGAGAGCCGTCTTGATGCCGGCTCTTTTATTGTGTGCGTGTGCTTGAAGTTAACCAAAGTACAGGTCTTCTCCAAGCACAAAGACATGAACGCAAGGTTCAGTATCGAACATGCCCAGAACAAATGATGCTGGAAGTTTAAGATTGCGCTCTTTGGCGTATTTCCTGATGACTTCCATTATCCTGTGGGCTTTGCTCATCGGTGGGACTTTTCCGTGATATATCTCGAATCGGCCACCATCCAAGAACAGACCACTGTATCGCTTTGGTCCGATAGGCTGCAGCATTTCCTCCAGCGAGGCGATTACTCTTACTCGGACTTCGGCAATGGCGGCTTCCGCGCCACGGAGTTTCTTTCCGGTGTTTGACAGCTGGGGATACAAGGTCTCCAATTTCTCGAATGCTTTTCGCCTTTTCGGGACTTCGCGTAAACACCACCACATGACTCCTACTCCGATAGCGCAGATCGGGAAAAGGGTGAAGACCTGCGACATTTCTCGCAAGCCAAGCGCGCTTGCAAACACTCCTGCCACAAGCGCACCACCAAAGTAGGCCACGAGGAACACGGTGGGGGTTGCGCCTTCGATGATCGATTGAGCTTTCACAGCCCTGCTAAAATCATCAGCGACTGAGTTCATGGCTTTCTCCTTTCAAGGAACGGTTGATACTATCCAGGCTCTATGCCCGGATTTTGCTCTATACTTAGCATAATTACATTAATAAGTCAAGAAGCGGCATTTAGCCGCTTCTTGGAGAAAAATATTATGAAAAAATTCTTTTCGCTAAAAAAGCCCTTTCAGATTCTAGCCGAGCGGCGCGTTTCGCGCCGCGAGCTGACCTCTTCAAATTTGCATTTTCCCAATTGGCGGAGGGTGTGAGAATCGAACTCACGGACGGGTTTAAAACCGTCGCGGATTAGCAATCCGCTGCCATACCACTAGGCGAACCCTCCTTGTCTTTCTAATTATACTCTACTTCTCTTTGTTTTTCAATGCTTTTCTGGTTTTTGTTTTTGTCCGCCTTCGTTTTACTACGGCGAGGCGAAGGCGGATTGGCTTTCCATTCCTCATAAAGTTTAGCTAATTCTTCTTGGTTTCCTGGTTTAGTGCCAGTCAGAAAATTACATTCCGGAAATCTGCTACAGCCATAGAAAATCCTGCCTCGACCACGGCTTTTACGCTCAACTAAATCACCAATACTGCAATTCGGGCACTTAAATCCTGTTTTGTTTAATATTTTAGCAATGCCTTTGCATTTCGGATAGTCGGTGCAGCCGAGAAAATATCCGAAACGTCCCCGCTTAACATCCATTAGCTTGCCGCAAAGCGGGCATTTCTCGCCACGGGTTTTTTCTTCAAGTTCTTTTATCTTGGCGGCTTCTTCCGGCATTGGCTGGGTAATTTTGCTGCCTGGTTCCGGACAAGCCATAAATTTGCCCAGGCGGCCGAACTTGATAATCATCATCTTGCCGCAATGCGGGCAGGGAATATCGGAAGTTTCTACCAGTTTTTCCACGCTTTTAACTTTTTCTTCAAGGTTTTTTTTGAAGGGCGTGTAAAATTCTTCAATAACCGGTACCCATTTGATCTTGCCCTCGGCGATGTCGTCCAATTCTTCTTCAATGTGCGAAGTGAAATTGATGTCTACTATTTCCGGGAAATTTTCAACAAGCATGTCGTTTACCAAAAATCCTACCTCCGTCGGCTTAAAATACCTGCGGTCAATTTTTTCAACATAATCCCTATCCTGTATTGTCGCCAAAGTAGGCGCGTAAGTGGACGGTCTGCCGATGCCATGAGCTTCTAATGCTTTAATTAAAGTAGCATCGCTATATCGCGGCGGCGGCTCAGTAAAATGCTGCAGTTTGAAAAGTTCAATAAGATTAAGCGGCTCATTGACTTCAAGTTCCGGCAATCTGCCCTCAATTTCTTCTTCGTCTTTCTCGTCGCGTCCCTCGGTGTATGCGCGGATAAAACCGTCAAATTTTACAATCTGGCCATTGGCGCGGAATAAAAAACTAGTTTCTAGTTTCTGGTTTCTAGTTGCTAGTATGTCAATTGCGGTCTGGTCAAAAACCGCCTGCTGCATTTGACTGGCGACTGTTCTTTTCCAGATAATATCGTAAAGTTTAAATTGGCGCGCATCCACTCCGCCCTTGAGCATTTCCGGTTTTTGAGTTAAGTCAGTCGGCCTTATGGCTTCATGCGCTTCTTGCGCGCCTTTGGATTTAGTTGTGTAGCGCCGCGGTTCTCCCAGCGAATATTCTTTGCCGAAGTTTTCTGTTATTACTTTCTGTGCCTGTTGCAAGGCGGATTCGGCCAGATTTAAACTGTCGGTTCTCATATATGTAATATAGCCAGTTTCGTAAAGCTGTTGGGCGATCATCATTGTTTGTTTGGCTGACATGCCGAATTTACGCGAGGCCTCTTGTTGAAGGGTGGAAGTGGTGAATGGGGGAGAGGGGTTGCGGACTGTTTCTTTGCTGTTTATATCGGCAACCTTATATTCGGCGCCATTTAGCTCACTAGCAATTTTTTCCGCTTCCGTTTGGTTTTTAATATCTAATTTTCCCAGAGTTTGTTCGCCTATTTTTACGAGTCTTGCCTGGAATTTGTTTGTGCCATCTTTTTTATTCAAGCCAGCTTCAATACTCCAATACTCTTGGGCTTTGAATTTTTCTATCTCTCGCTCGCGTTCAACGACAATGCGCAGAGCCACGCTTTGTACGCGTCCAGCCGATAATCCAGGTCTTATTTTTTTCCATAAAAACGGTGAAAGCTCGTAGCCGACCAAGCGGTCAAGCACTCTCCGCGCCTGTTGCGCGTCAACTAAGTTATAATCAATCGTACGCGGGTTTTCGATGGCATTCTCAATGGCTGATTTAGTTATTTCATGAAATACGATTCGCTCTACATTTTTGATTTTTGATTTTTGATTTTTGATTTCGCCGAGGCCTAATGCCTCGGCCAGATGCCACGCAATCGCTTCGCCCTCCCTGTCTTCGTCAGTTGCCAGTATCACCGAATCAGATTTTTTGGCAGCTTCCTTTAATTCAGCAATGACCGGCTTTGCTTTGGCCGGAATTATGTATTTCGGCTTGAATCCGTGCTCCACATCCACGCCTAAAGTTGACTTAGGTAAGTCGCGCACATGGCCAAACGACGACCGCACCAAAAACCCGCTCCCAAGAAAGCGGCCGATTGTTTTTGCCTTGGTAGGGCTTTCCACTATAATTAAATTTATGCCCATAAAATAAACCTGCCCTTAAGATTTCTCACTTTTTTCTTAAGCTCCATTACCGTCAATGTCGCATTGGCTTGGGCGGCATCAAGACCTGTTTGCCTGATTATATCATCAGCCGTTATCGGTTCGCCAGACAGCACCGCCAAAATTTTTTCTTCCATTTCATTATCTCCTTTGATTTGAATTTTGAATTTAAAATTTTGAGTTTTGAGCTCATATTCTTCCAGTATGTCTTCGGCGCAAGTAACCATTTTCGCGCCCTTCTTTATTATATTATTCGTGCCTTGCGAAGTTTTAGCAAATATATTTCCGGGGATAGCGAAAACATCGCGACCTTGTTCAGCGGCAAATCGAGCCGTAATCATTGCCCCGCTTTGTTCGTCCGCCTCCACTACCAGTACACCTTGCGATAGCCCGCTTATGATCCGGTTGCGCTGCGGAAAAGAGAATTTTGTCCCATGCGTCCCGATGGCGTATTCACTGATAATTGCTCCGCCCTTTTCTATTATTTTACGGGTGAGTCCAAGATTGGGCGCTGGAAAAATAGTTTGGTCATCTATGCCGGTGCCGAGTACGGCGATGGTTTTCGCGCTGGCATCAAGCGCGGCTTTGTGGGCCAGCGTATCAATGCCCATCGCTAGGCCGCTTACAATTGTAAAACCGGCTCTGGCCACATCAAGGGCAATTTGCGGCGCGCATCTCTTGCCGTATTCTGACAATGCCCGCGTACCTACGATGGCGAAACAATTATCGCTTAGCACCTCCCGTGAACCCCTTACATATAATAGGAACGGGGGATCAGGGATGTGGCTTAACGGTTTTGGGTAGTCAACGTCCAAAATGGTTATTAATTCGATGTGCTTTTTTGCAAGTTTAGCCCATTCTTGGTCAGGGTTAATCTGTTTTTGCAGTTTGGGATAATTAACTGATATTAATTTGCCCTCCGTATCCCTATCTTTTGGGATATATCTTGTTAAATCAGAATACCAAGCTTTTTCCCAATCTCCGCCGTAAGCATCACAAATCGCCTGCAATGCCCCGCTCTTGGCAGTTACCAGAATGTTAATTGCGTTAAGATATTTAAGATTGCCGTTGGACATCCCGCAGATATTAAGCATAAAACAAAATTTTTGCAAATTCTTGGCAACGATTGACGGTTTATCGGGGGCTTGCTATACCAAAACATAAATCATGATCGCGTAAGTCCCGGTTGGTTTTTGTTGTCCCGTCGCAAAGCGGTGAAACATCGGTTTACCCCTCCTAAAAACCGACGGAATAACTTCTTTGTGATTGGGCAATAACAACTAAAAAAACAGCCCCGACCATAGGTCGGGGCTGTTTTTTTAGAGACGACTTTTTGGTTAGATGGTTTCCGCTAGTCTTTCCAGGACTTTTTTGATTACTTTTTTGAGTTCGGTTTGTTCTGATGGGGTGAATTTAGATAAAACGAAATTACCAACCGACTCTTTTTTGGCTTTAAGCGTGCGCTGATGGCGAGCGGTAGCTAGTTTGCGATTGGCTGTTCCTACGCGCAGCCGCCAGAACTTCTTGGTCTTGAGTGCATCAATTATTGACTGTACGCCGCGATGTCCGCCGGAATCTTTTGCAAATGACATTTTGAAATTACCAAACTCAATATCCAAATCATCATGTATTACTGTAATATTTTCAGGCTTCATTTTGTAAAATAATTTCAGTTTCCTCACTGCCTCGCCGGATTTATTTACAAACGTATGCGGTTTAGCCAGCACGACCGGTTTATTATTCAACCTCGTTTTGGTAACTTCAGCATTAAATTTCTTTTCAAACGAAAAATTTTTACCCTCCGAAGCCTTGGCGAAGGAGGGCGCGACTCCTCTTGCAATCGTATCTACCACCTCAAACCCGACATTATGCCGAGTATTCTCATATTCTTCCCCCGGATTTCCCAAGCCGATGATTAGTTGCATAAATCAAGTATAATCGGCTTATCAAAACTCGTCGTATTGACAAGATTGCCGTACAAGCATATAATAGGGATATGCTATTTAAAAATATGCTGGATACCGGAGGATAAAGTGGCTAAAAATTCTAGATTGATTTTGTCGCAAAACGAAAGGTTTTGGAAAAATAAAGTTGGTGTTGCCCAAACAGTTAATATTTTTGCAATAGTTAGGCCCGAAGATTATCAACCGGACGATTTTTACATCGAATTTTACATCGAAAGTTTTTCAGCAATCAATAATAATGTTGTTGCCGCTGACAGGGAAGTCATACAATTATCTGCTGTAAAATTTGTGGATGAAACCTACTTTTTATATGACAGATTTGCAGACAGAACCCCTGGTGGTAATTTGCTCACATTATCAAAAACTTATAAATGTTTTTTTGAAAACCGTGACGGTGAGTTGATATCGACACGGTCTAAAAATATCAAGGGAAGAGCAGAGGTTATTACTATTTTTGGAGCATGCAAGTGTGTGGGCGAGAGTGGTGGCGAAATAGTAGATTCCTTTCATACAACAAAAGAGTCGGCGAAATTGAGAGCCAAGGGCGAGGGTTACTACGGGGTAGATGCAGGTGTGGAAGAAAAATTTGCTATTAAATTTAACGATGGGACTTATATATTACTTAATCCAGATTGGCGTGGTCGTCCATGCGTTCTTGTCCAAGAATAAGTTATATGCCGTATATTGCGGCTTTTTTTATTTAAAAAATTACAAAACGTAGCGAAGCGGAGTGCGGGGAGGATGTCATTATTTTCAACAGGCCGACAAACAGCCGTTCTTTTATTTTTCAACCGCACATACAGTTGATTTTTATCAATAATCGGATTATAATTAAACCATGGCTAAAAATATAAAAACAACCGAGTATTCCTATACGGTCATTTACGAACCCATAAAAGATGGTGGCTATCAGGTTACCGTGCCGCTTTTGCCTGGTTTGGTTACTTATGGCCGCAGTCTAGATGAGGCCCAGGAAATGGCCCAAGATGCGATTTTGTGCTATTTGGAAAGTCTTCAGAAAGACAAAGAACAAATTCCTTCTGAAAAATCGCTCATTCAAGAACGGATGACAGTTTCACTTGGCAGATAATAAAACATGAGTAAGAAACTGCCAGCACTCAAAGCGGACAAAGTTGTAAGAACGCTTTTGAGAGCTGGCTTTTATGTTTATCATTAACGGGGCAGTCATATACAGCTCAGGCATAGTATCAAAACGGATTTGCGGGTTACTATACCCAGACATGGCAATTTTGATTTGCCACCCTTTGTAATAAACAGCATTCTTAAATAGGCCGATTTAACCAAAGATGAATTTTTGAAACTGCTCTGACGGTCGTTTGCAATAATACGTTTTTTTGCTATAATCCCCTAAATGACAGAAGAATTTGAGCCTCAATCAAGTCAGGAACCGAAACCGCAGACACGTCACGAGGCGCTTGCTTTTATCTGGGAAACAATCAAGATTGTGATAATCTCGCTGGCCATTGTTATTCCAATCCGTTATTTCCTCGTCCAGCCGTTTTTTGTAAAAGGCGCTTCAATGGAGCCGACCTTTGAAGATACCGACTACATATTGATAGACGAGATAACCTACCGCTTCAGAGATCCGGCCAGAGGCGAGGTGGTAGTTTTCCGTTTCCCGCAGGACCAGACGCAATTTTTTATAAAACGAATTATCGGCATGCCCGGCGAAACCGTGGAAATTAAAAACGACCAGGTTATAATACACAATAAAGAAAAACCAGGCGGTTTTTCTTTAAACGAGAGTTATCTTGATAAAGGTCAGCACACTATGGGTGGTATGCGCATTAAACTGAACCTAAACGAATACTTTGTTTTAGGAGATAATCGTTTGCGAAGTTCTGATTCGCGCCGCTGGGGACCGCTTAACCGCTCATTGATTACGGGCAGGGTATTTTTTAGAGCTTGGCCGATTGATGAATTTGGTTGGATACCGGCGACGGAATACTGATAGCTTCTAGTTTCTAGTAATTTAACTAGCAACTAACAACTAACAACTAACAACTAGTTTTGGCGAAACCATCGATACAATCAGTTAAGGGTATGAATGACATATTGCCGGCAGACCAGCCGTATTGGCATTTTATAATGAAAAAGGCATCGACGATACTGTCCGATTACGGTTTTGAAAAAATTGATACCCCGATAGTTGAATCTACCCATCTTTTTTTACGTTCCGTGGGTGAGACAAGCGATATTGTGGAAAAGGAAATGTATAACTTCAAGACCAAAGGCGGGGATGAGCTTTCATTAAGGCCGGAAGGCACTGCCGCTGTTGCCCGCGCTTACATTGAACATGGCATGTCGGTTATGCCGCATCCGGTACAGCTTTGGTATTTCGGGCCGTTTTTTAGGCATGACAACCCGCAGGCGGGCAGATTTCGTCAATTTCATCAGTTGGGTGTTGAATCTTTCGGTGATGATAATGCGGCTACCGATGCCACACTTATTTTTGTGGCGTATAAATTGCTTGAAAGCCTCGGCCTTAAAAATATGGTTGTTAAAATAAACAGCATCGGTGATGCCAGTTGCCGGCCGCAGTATATAAAAGCATTGAAGGATTATTACCGTAATCGCAGCAAAAAAATATGCAATAAGTGCAAGAGGAGACACAAAACTAATATTTTGCGCCTTTTGGATTGCGAGGATCAAAATTGCAGGGAATTGGGCAAAGACGCGCCTCAAATGCTTGATTTTCTTGATGAAGAATGCAGGGCACATTTCAAAAATGCCCTGGAATTTTTAGATGAGACCAAAGTTCCATATTTGCTTGAATCGCGTTTGGTCAGGGGGTTGGATTATTATACGCGGACTGTTTTTGAAATCTGGCCGGAAGAAAAAGAGGGGGGGAATAATTACCAGTGGGCTCTTTGTGGCGGAGGGCGATATGACAAACTTGTTAATTTTTTAGGTGGTCCCAAGACCCCGGCATCGGGCTGGTCTATGGGTATTGAGAGAGTAATCTTGACACTCAAAGGAAGTGAAGCATTAGTGCCAGAGCATCATCCACAGCCGAAGATATTTATTGCTCAACTAGGTGAACTGGCAAAAAGGAAAAGCTTATTGCTTTTTGAGGAATTTCGCAATCACGGAATTATTGCCAGAGCATCATTTGGAAGAGATAGCATCAAGTCGCAATTAAGAATCGCTAATCGCCTTGGGATTAAATATACTTTAATTATGGGTCAGAAAGAAGCGTTAGATGGTACGGTTATATTACGTGAGATGAATTCAGGGGTGCAGGAAACCGTACTGCAGGATAAAATTTTAGAAATGGTAAAACAACGACTAAAAAACTAGGTTTCAGGTGTCAGGTTTCAGGGGCCAGGTAAGAAAAATTTCCCTGTAACCTGTAACCTGTAACCTGTAACCTTGATTCAAGATGTTTTCTGCAAAATTTTAAACAAAGAACTGCCGGCTGATGTGGTAGCGGAAGATGACGATTGGCTGGCAATCAACGATATTCATCCGCAAGCGCCGGTACACATTTTGATTATTTCCAAAAAACACCTGACGGATATCTGCGCCACCACGCAAGACGATGTAAAATTATTGGGCGAACTATTGATGGCTACGAGTAAAGTCGCCAAAAAACTCGGCCTGGAAGAAAAAGGATTCCGCTTGATAATAAATCATGGTGAACACGGTGGCCAGCTGGTTCCGCATTTGCACATACATTTATTGGGAGGGAAGCGGCTGGGAGCTAAAATTGTTAATTGAGTCCGAGCGCAGCAAGTGTAACGAAGCGAGCATCGGTTAACGAAATTAACCCCGCCCTCTAAGCTATTAAGGGTGCATAGAGGGCGGGGTCCTAAATTTGTTAACCAATCGGACTGCGCGATTACGCTTGTCCTTTTGGACAAATTTGGAGGGAGGTTAATCTATGGAGGTTAAACGAAAACCAAATGAGAGTATCGGGTCGCTGATGAGGCGATTCAGCCGGCTGGTTCAACAGAGCCGTCTTTTG
Source organism: Candidatus Yanofskyibacteriota bacterium (assembly GCA_016185545.1). Classification (GTDB taxonomy): domain Bacteria; phylum Patescibacteriota; class Minisyncoccia; order 2-02-FULL-40-12; family IGHO2-01-FULL-4-A; genus 2-01-FULL-44-17. Next base: position 114,467 of record JACPNJ010000002.1, on the reverse strand, counting down.
GTTCGCGCCAAATCTGCCAGGTATTTTCGCAAGAAACCGACTGAGCGCGTTGAGAAGAACCGCGCGATTATGCGTGAGGAATTGCGTGGATTGAGAAAACGGCTGGAACGGCTGGGGCAATATGATGAGGAGACGTTTGAAGATGAAAAGAAAAAAGTTAAACAAAAGCTCGGGCTATAGGCCTCGCTAGGGGATGACCCTCTGGTGAACTTCAAAAATCCCAGCGAGATTTTTTCATCTTTTGTGATTGCCGCCATTTGTCAAGACACTCACTTCGTTCGGTCATTGACAAAACCATGCTGGCGGCAACCCCAGAAGTCCCCAGAGGATCATCCCCCTAGCTCGGCGTAGCACAACTTTTGTTGATAGAGAACGGCTGGATCGGAGTGATAAAAATCACCCCGCCCTTTTTGCAAAAAGGGCGTGGCTTCCAGTAATTGTAATTTTTGAGATTTCAAATCAATTTTTGTTTGAGTGGTAGGATGGTAAAAGATTTTGTAGGGAAAATGCTCAAAAATGCCTAAAAATAAGGGTTTTTACAGCTAAAGATAAAGTTTTTATCCCGAATAACCAAAAACCCGCTGATGCGGGTAATGGCGAGTCTCATCTGGAACTCTGAAGCCCAATCTTGACAGTTAATGTAATTGTAGCAAGGCCTATTTCAAAAGTCAATAATAATACCTGTTGATATTTCTTTCAGCCTTGGAGCCGAGGGGAATCGAACCCCCGAGACCCAACTGTCAAGATTGGGCTCGTCCCAGACCAGCCCCAAGGCAGAATCATCCTAACAAAATTACTAACTGAGTCAATGTTAAAAGAAAAACTACAAAAAGACCTTAATGAGTCGTTGAAATCGGGTGACCAACTCAAGCGGTTGGTTTTGGGTATGGTGATGACGGCGGTTAAGAATAAAGAGTTGACAAAACGTGTTCAATTAAGCCGTACGACATCGCAAGTCGTGCAGTTGGAAAAGCAGAGCCAGTTGACGGACGAAGAGGTTATTGAAGTAATTGCCGGAGAGGTTAAGAAGCGCAAAGAGGCGATGGAGCAGTTTAAAACCGGCGGACGGGATGAATTGGCGCAGAAAGAAAAATCGGAAATGGATATTTTGCTGTCTTATCTGCCAGAACAGCTTGGTGAAAGCGAGGTCCGCGCTGAAGTGCAAAAAACCATAGCCGAAGTCGGTGCCGCCGGAGTCAAAGATATGGGTAAAGTAATCGGCGCGGTTATGGCAAAACTCAAAGGTAGAGCAGATGGCGGAATAGTTAGTAAAATTACAAAAGAGTTGCTGGGGTCTGACTAGTAATGCCTCATAGCACCGTCAAAAGAGTGGATTGCACGGTTTGCGAGCAGTATAATATTCATCACTGCGAGCAAAATCCACGCTTTTGACGGAATGCAGTCCGCTCGCTGGGCGGACAAATGGTGATAGGAGGTATTGCTAGTCAGGCCCCTCTCAAAAAAATGCAAGCGGTGGTTCTCAAAAAAATTCCGATACGGGAATATGATGAACTGGTGATTTGTTATACCAAAGACGCGGGGAAGCAGGTTTATCAGGTCAAGAGCGTACTGTTGCCGACATCCAAACAGGCGGGACATTTGGATATATTGAATCTGGTTGATTTTTCACTGGTCACCCCGAAAAGCTTTGCCTCGGGGCAAAGCAAAAACTCGCACCCCATTATAACCAGCGCCTATTGTCTTGAGGCGTTCCCGCGACTCAAATCATCGCTTTCCGCCATGGCCGCGGCATTTTTTTTGCTTGAATGTTTTGACAAATTGATTTTTGAAGGCGAACCTGATTCCAAACTTTGGAATTTTTTGATTTCCAAACTTCATTATTATGACACGCCGCTTGAATCTACAAGGACGGCTCTTGTAATAGCCGATTCACGTCAGGAATTGCTTAAAATTCTAGGTTATGACTCAAGCATGCCGATTGAGCATCTCGCTAATTCACAATTTCGCTCGTTACAATTTGCTCGACAAGTGATAAAATAAATAAAATGGAAGAACCTAATTTAATGCAAAATCAACAATCACCAGTTCAGCCGGAAAACTCTTTCATCAAGAGGAATTTCACCCCTAAATTTATTGCAGTTATTTTGGGGATTTTTATTATCGGAGGTATTGTTTACGGTTATGCCACATATCTAGCCAAAAAGAATTTTAATGAAGTCTCCAGACTGGCCGCGGAGGGCAAAAAGCAGGAAGAAGAATTGAAGCAAAGAAGAATTGACGACTCTTTGGCTACCGCGGGCTGGAAAACCTACTGGAATGAAGAATATGGGTTTGAGGTAAAATATCCGCAGTCGTGGGAATATGTCGGGATTTACACCGAAAGTTTAGGCATCGGTGAAGCAGTGAGAGTTCAAAATCCCATTGGCCAGAGCTACTATATTATACTTGGCACAGGTGGCCACGGTTTGCCCTTTGATTGGAAAGAGGAAATTGTAACACGCCGTTTTGGAACCACTGAAGCGCAACAGCGCATTTATACAAAAGGGAATAAAACTTCTTATGTGATTACAACATTCGAAAAAGATAAGAGATTATTTGGTATAGAACTCGATTTGCCAGAAAATCCTGAAGGTAAATATGTAGAGGTTTATAACCAAATCCTGTCCACTCTTAAATTCATTGAGCCAACTTTAAAAGAAGATAAAGTTTGTATCCAAGTGATTACCCCGGCGAGGAATCCGCAAACCGGAGAAGCTAGGGATTTTCCCACACCTTGTGATGTGCCGGATGGGTGGGAAGTTATTAAATAATGGATTTCCAAATAGAGCCCCTGCAAAATCCGAATATCGTTGAGCCGCAGCCGCCGATGCAACTGCCAACACCATCGCCGAAACGGTCGGTTTTGGATTTGATTAAGAAAATAGGCATCAAATATGTCATCTGGGGCCTGGCGTTGATTTTGGTAGTGGCATTGGTTTCGTTTTTTCTGGGGCGCGGGTCGTTTCGTGAGAATGATGTTGAGTTGAAAATTGAAGGCCCAAGCGAGATAACCGGTGGCGAGCTGGTAACTTACAAATTGACATATAAAAACAGCAATGCCGTTTCATTATCGGATGTTAAATTGAACATATTATACCCGATTGATTCAATTGTTGCGAAAGACGGTAATATTTCCGATTTAACAACCGAAAATTTTGATATTGGAACAATTGGCAGTAACGAAATGGGTGAAAAAGAATTAACTGTTTATCTTGTGGGCGACAGGGGGAATATTAAAACTCTCAAAGCCGCCCTTACATATAAAGCCGGCAATCTTAGTTCTGTTTTTCAAAAAGAAGCGGCCCTTGCGGCCACTATCACTTCGCTTGCCGTACCGATTACGTTGGTTGCTACCCCTACCGTAATAAGCGGCCAAAACACCAGCTATCTTATAGATTACCGCAATCAATCTAATCAAGACCTGGAAAATCTCCGTTTTGTGGTAAAGTATCCGGCCGGCTTTGTGTCAGTTAAATTTTCGCCACAACCCAGTGTGCGCAATTCCGGGCAAGATTTATGGGATGTTGCTAAACTCAAACTGGGCGACGGTTCAAGAATTACGATTGAGGGTGTGCTTAACGGAAATGAGCGTGAGACCAAGACAATTTCGGTGATTCTTCAGAAAAAAATAACCACGCCCGACGGTGATGTTTATCTTGATTTTGAAAAATCGGAAGCATCATCGGTAATTTCAACTCCTCTCTTATCTCTTGACCTGAAGATCAATGGCTTGTCCGATTACGTGGCTCATATTGGCGATACATTAAGGTATAAAATTCGTTTTCAAAATAACAATGGCGTTGATATAACCGGTTTGAGTTTATCGGCGCGTCTAGAAGGTGGCATGTATGATTTTGCCACCGTAAAATCCGATGGATTTTTTGACGGTCGCTCGAATACAATATTTTGGAATGCTTCTGCTCTGCCAATGCTTAATCTTTTGCCGAGAAATCAATCCGGAACCGTTGAGTTTGAAGTTCGGCTCAAAGACAGTTTTTCCGGCGGTACTGGCGCGCGCGACTCTTTTGTTAAGATAACCGCGCATTTGGAAACGCCGAATGTTCCGTCCGAACTTGACCTTGATAAATTAACCGCAAACAGCGAATTGGTAACCCGCATATCAACGGCGCCAACCTTTGATCAAAAACTTTTAGTAAATGATTCCGTTTTTGGTTCAAGCGGGCAATTCCCGCCAAAGGTTAATCGGAAAAGCGCATTTACTGTTAGCTGGGGATTGGTTAATCCTTCAAATGATTTGTCAAAGGCCAAGGTTATGGCGACTTTGGCACCAGGAGTCAGCTGGGAAAATCGAAAGAGGTCAAATGGTACGGGCATTGAACCGACTTATGATAGCCGGCTTAATATGGTTAGCTGGGATTTAGGCACTCTGCCGGCTGGCATCGGTGTCAATTTTTCTAAGTACGAATCATATTTCCAGATATCGTTTACTCCCTCGGTTAATCAAGTCGGCCAATCGGCGCCCCTTTTGAAAAACATAAAATTTGAAGGCGTGGACACCTTTACCAAAGAGAAAATTTTACGTACGCTACCGGATATAGACACGAATAATGTGAGCGATAGCAACGAAAGCGGAACAATACAGCAATAGTTATGGTTAAAGAAAAAGAAAATTTACTGGAAAAAGTCGTTTCGCTAAGCAAGCGGCGTGGTTTTGTTTTTCCTGGAAGCGAGATATACGGCGGGCTGGCCAATAGCTGGGATCTCGGACATCTTGGCAATGAGCTGTTCAATAATATCGCAAGCTTATGGTGGAGAAAATTTGTTCAGGAACGCGATGATATGGTCGGCTTGCGTGGCCCGGTCATTATGAATCCTAAAGTTTGGGAAGCGTCAGGTCACTTGCAGAGTTTCACCGACCCATTGGTAGAATGCAAAATTTGCCATGAGAGGTTCCGTTCCGATAAGGAGGATGAACTAAAAGAACACGCCCAAAATCACTTAGAGGCTGAGCCTCTAAGTAAGCCTCTAAGTAAAGAGGTTCAACCTCGGGGTAGCGACATCTGGACAGAACCTAAGAATTTTAATTTGCTTTTCAAAACCTATATCGGTCCGGTAGAGGACCAGCAGCATGTTGCTTATTTACGAGGGGAACTGGCCCAGACAATGTTTACCGATTTTAAGACGGTTCTTGAAACAACGCGCAAGCGGTTGCCATTCGGCATAGCACAGATCGGCAAAGCATTCCGTAACGAGATTACCACCGGTAACTTTATTTTTCGCACCAAGGAATTTACTATTGCCGAACTGGAATATTTTGTTAAACCCGGCACTGAAGACGAGCATTATAAAAACTGGGATAAACTTCTTGAGAAATTTTTAATTGATGATTTGAGATTGGTCAAAAATAAAGTCAGAAGATATGAACATCCTAAAGAAAAACTGGCGCATTACTCAAAAGGTACCGTGGATTTGGAATACGAGTTTCCTTTCGGTTGGGGCGAGTTGACCGGTTTGGCTTCAAGGACCGATTTTGACTTAAAAAACCACGAAAAGTTATCGGGTCAGAATTTGAAATATAAAGATCCGGAAACTGGCGAAGAATTTTTGCCTTATGTAGTGGAGCCGACAACTGGTTTGGAAAGGTTAATGCTGGCAGTATTGATCAATAGTTATGACGAAGTTGAACCAAGAAGCGGCGACGAAGAGGCGGTGCATGGAAAAGAAGTAGTTCTGCGATTGCCGAAGATGCTTGCGCCGATAAAAATCGCGGTTTTGCCATTATCGCGTAAAGAGGAACTGACCAAGCCAGCTTATGAAATTTACCGTGACTTGCAAAAACATTTCATGTGCCAATACGACGAGACGGCATCTATCGGTAAGCGCTATCGCCGCCAAGACGAAATCGGCACGCCATTTTGCGTAACTTTTGATTTTGACTCCCCAAAGGATGGTAAGGTTACCGTCCGCGACCGCGATACAATGAAACAGGAGAGAGTAGAAGTTGACCAGCTACCAGACCACTTAACTGAAAAGTTAAATAATTAAAAAGCCCAGTTTTAACATGGGCACAGTTATACGTAAATCTATTATCTATCCGCGAAGGTCTTGTCTTGTTGGAATATTAACTTTAATGCCGACAATTTGCCCTATATCGTGAAGTAATTGGAAAAGCGCCACAACGCCCAGACCCGTTCCGGCACAGTGGGGGCAAGTAATACTTGTTTCCCCACAGCTTCTATGATCGGTCTGTGGGCAATGGTAATCATGACATCCTAGGACAGTCTTGGTGGCAAACCCACCACATTCAAGACATCCCCCAGATTTTCTTAATTGCCAACACTCTTGGCCTTGTGGTTTTCTTGTGGCACGTTGAATAATGTCAATGATCTGTTGTTGCTGATTTCCAATCATTTTTTATGCCTCCAAAAAATTTCATTGGCAAAATATCACAACTTTTTTTAGTATAACATCCCGAATTTATTTGTCAAAACATTGTGGCTATGCTAAAATATGGTCAATGATTTCTCTAAGTTCTCATAACCATTTCAATCTCCACACCTACCCCAATGGGTTAAGATTGGTAACTGTGCCGATGGAGTATACCAAGAGTGTGACGGTTTTGGTAATGGTTGCAACCGGCTCGCGTTATGAGACCAAAGAAGTAAACGGCATTTCTCATTTCCTTGAACATATGACGTTCAAAGGTACGACAAAACGCCCGGGGACTCTGGATATTTCGCAGGAATTAGATTCTTTAGGCGCCGAATATAACGCTTTTACCTCCAAAGAATATACCGGTTATTATGTAAAATGCGCCGCTGATAAAATTGATACCGCCCTGGATGTTATTTCGGATATTTTCTTGAATTCAAAATTTGACGGAAAAGAGATGGATAAGGAACGAGGGCCGATAAAAGAGGAACTCAATATGTACATGGATAATCCGTCGCGACGGGTTGCCGAGATTTTTGAAACTCTTATGTATGGTGACCAGCCATTGGGCTGGGATGTCGGTGGTACCAAGGGAAATATAGACAAAATGCGCCACCAAGACCTGCTTGATTATTTTAAAACTCACTATTTTGATAATAATACTGTTATCGCCGTTGCCGGTAATATAAATACTGATGAGATAAAGAAAAAAATTAACAAATATTTTGATAACATCCGCAAAGGCAAACGAACCGAGCCGCTGATAGTAAGCGAAGATCAAAAAGAACCGCGGCTGATAGTTGAATACAAAAAGACAGACCAGACCCATATAAACATCGGCTTCCGTTCTTATAGCCGCTTTCATCCTAAATACGAAGCGTTGGAAATATTAGCAATAATACTCGGCGGAGGAATGAGCTCGCGGCTTTTTGTGGAAGTCAGAGAAAAACTCGGTTTGGCTTATAGGGTTCGCACCGGCGTAACTGCTTACAATGAAACCGGCAACCTTGTAACTTATGCCGGCCTCAATAATGCTAACTTACTCGAAGGATTAAGAGTGATTTTAGCTGAACATAAAAAACTGACAAAAGAACCGGTAAGCGAAAAAGAACTAAAAAGAGTAAAAGATCAAATTCAGGGATCATTCGTAATCGGTCTTGAACAGTCGGACGATATGGCGTCTTTCTACGGTGAGCAGGAGTTATTGGAACATAAAATTGAGACACCCGAGCAGCGGCTGGCAAAAATAACAGCGGTAACGCGCGAGGATATTTTGGAGGTCGCTCGCGATGTTTTCAAACCGGAAAAATTAAATCTTGCCATCATCGGGCCACTGGAGGGCGAACAGCCGGAGATTAAAAATATTTTGAATTCGTGGTAGTATAAACTAGGTTTCAGGTGTCAGGGTTCAGGTGCCAGTAAAAACCTGTAACCTGTAACCTGTAACCTGTAACCTGATTGAACGAGCATCAAACCATTGACATCCATACATCCGCAATTTTCAAGGTGGTATTTGTCCTCCTGGGTTTGGTTTTTCTGTATCTGGTCAGGGACGTGATTGTTATTTTGTTTTTGGCGATAATTATCGCTTCCGCTGTTGGACCTTTCGCCAACTGGCTTGAAGAGAAAAAAATTCCTCGCCTTTTGGGAGTATTGTTTTTATATCTGGCGTTTTTCGGACTGGTGATTTTCCTGCTCTCGCTGGTAGTGCCATTTTTAGCATCTGAAATAGGCCAGCTAACCCAAGCTCTACCCAAATTTGTTTCCAGTCTTTCAGGAGCTCTTGAAAAGGCTCAGCAGACTACCTCAAGCCGTTATTTTGACTTTTTTAGTGAAATCCAGAATTTACTGGATAGTTTTTCCCAACTTTTGCAGGCTTATTCCCAATCGGCGATTAATTTAGTGGTTAATATTTTTGGCGGCGTCCTATCTTTTGTCGCTATTATCATCATTTCTTTTTATCTTTCGGTAATGCGTCGCGGTATAATCGGATTTATTGGCTCGATATTACCGGAGAAATACGAGGATTATGTCATAAGTCTTTGGAAGAGAGCGGAATATAAAGTGGGACGCTGGTTGCAGGGACAGCTTTTGATGGCTCTTTCGGTGGGACTTATAGTTTTCGTGGGTCTCTCCTTGTTTCATGTTAAATATGCCTTATTGCTTGGCGTGTTGGCTATGATTTTGGAAATTGTTCCGGTTGTTGGGCCGGTAATATCAGCTATCCCGGGAGTTATTTTTGCTTTTACTCAATCGCCAGCTTTGGGTATGTGGGTAGTAGTTTTCTATGTTGCGGTCCAGCAAATTGAAAGCCATATTTTCGCGCCGCTAATACTCGGCAAAACGCTTGGTCTCAATCCGGTGACAGTAATTATTGCCCTGCTTGTTGGCGGTAAAATTGCCGGAATTTTGGGTATAATATTAGCCGTGCCAGTGGCAGTAATCATTGTGGAAATTCTCGATGATATTGCCAAACACAAAGAAAGCCGCAAGGCGGTTGTGGTGGAGTAAAAAATGGATTTTTCTTAACTTTTTGTATAATATAAAAGTAGCCCGCGGGCTACTTTTATATTATTAGTAAATATTATATTACAACCGCGATTCCTTACCCGAATGGCAAGCCGCACATTGGTTTTGGCTTGGAGATTGTGCAAGCGGATGTTTTGGCTCGTTATCATCGTGCTCTGGGTAATGATGTATGGTTTTTGACTGGCGTGGATGAACACGGCCTTAAGGTATATAGAAGTGCCCAAGAGGAGGGAATCGGCTTCCAAGAATATGTTGACCGTAATTCTGCTGAATTTGCCAAGCTCAAAAAGGTTCTCAATATTTCATATGATGATTTTATCAGGACAAGCGACAGGGTACGGCATTGGCCGGGAGCGCAAAAACTTTGGCGCGCCTGTTCCAGGGATATTTACCTTAAAGAATACGAGGGCCTGTATTGTGTTGGCTGTGAGGCATTCGTGAACAAAAAAGATCTGATTGATGGCGAGTGCCCGGAACATCATAGCAAACCCGAAGTAGTCAAGGAAAAAAACTACTTTTTTAAACTGACAAAATACAAGAAGGAAATTAAAAAGTTAGTTGAGTCGGGTGAACTTAAAATTGTACCTGAAAACCGCGGCAATGAAGTGCTAAACTTACTTGAAGACGCGGAAGATTTCAGCGTTTCACGTCCGATAGAAAAGCTAAGCTGGGGAATACCCGTGCCGGACGACCCGACGCAGGTGCAATATGTTTGGTTTGACGCGTTAGCCAACTATATTACCGCTATTGGATATGGCCGAGACGAGGAAAATTTTAAAAAGTGGTGGCCGGCAGATGTCCATGCTATCGGTAAGGGAATTTTGCGCTTTCACGCGATCTACTGGCCGGCTATGCTTCTTGCTGCTGGTTTACTATTGCCCAAGTTAATCTATATCCATGGTTATGTTTCAATTGATGGTGAAAAAATTAGTAAATCGCTAGGCAATGTTATTTCGCCTGAAGAAGCCGTCAAAAAATACGGCGTTGATCCGGTCCGCTATTATCTCTTGCGTGAAATACCTTCAACCGAAGATGGTGATTTTTCATATAAAAAACTGGAGGACAGATATAATGGCGACCTCGCCAATAACCTCGGCAATCTAGTGAGCCGAGTGGCAAAACTGATTGAAACAAAACTTAACGGCGAGTTAAATTTTGATGATAAATTTTTTGACAGCGAATCGCGCCAAAAGATTGAAGAAACGGCAGAAAAATATAAAAAAGCTATTGATGAGTTTCGTTTGCACGAAGCGTTGACTGCGGTTTGGGATTTGCTTGGCTATGCCAACTCTTTTATTGATTTTCATAAGCCCTGGGCAAAAGATGACGACCCCAGTCATTTATTAAAAACTTTGACCACCACGCTTGGCATTATTCTGAATGCCGCTTGGTTTATCAAGCCATTCCTGCCCGAAACCGCAGACAAAATTTATAAAACCTTTGGTTCAAATATCTGGTCATCGCAAGACCAGAAATTAGCTGGTAAAAAGTTTGCGGTTACAAAAATTGAACCACTGTTTCCCAGATTAAAATGACGATTATTGATTCACATTGTCATCCGCAATTTTCTCAATACGACCAAGACAGAGAAGAAGTAATTAAACGCGCGCTGGATACCAATGTCCACATGATTTGTGTTGGAACGGATTTGGAGATGTCCCAAAAGGCGGTTGAGTTGTCAGAAAAATACGACAGCATATGGGCAAGCGCCGGATTGCACCCTACTGAAGTATCGGAAGTCCAGGAACCAACAAGAGCTGCTTATGAGAAATTTATTAAACACAACAAGGTTGTTGCGGTTGGAGAAGTTGGGCTTGACTATTATAGAATCAAAGACAAGATCTTGCAAAACAAACAGAAAGAAATGTTTATAGAATTTCTTGACCTTGCCATGTCAAACAAGAAACCGTTGATAATTCATTGCAGAGAAGCCTATGATGACCTGCTTAAAATCATTGGAAATTCTAAAATTTCCGGTGTTATTCATTCATTTACTTCCGACTTTAAAACGGCAGAAAAATTTTTAGCTAAAGGATTCTTTATCGGTTTCAATGGTATAATAACTTTTACTGATCAATACAATGAAGCGGTAATCAATACGCCATTAACCAGAACCCTTATTGAAACAGACGCGCCTTATCTGACCCCCGAACCTTATCGTGGCAAGCGCAATGAGCCATCCTATGTTATAGAAGTCGCCAAAAAAATTGCTGAACTGAAAAATATCCCCGTTGAAGAAGTAACAGAACAAACCACAAAAAATACTCTAAAACTTTTTGGTTTAAATGATTAAATATAATTCCTCAAAAATAGAAAAAAAGTGGCAAAAATACTGGGAAGCCAAGAAGTTTTATGCTGTTAAGGATAAAGCCACCAAAAAAGAAAACCTTTATTTTCTTGTAGAGTTTCCGTATCCGTCGGGTGACTTGCATATCGGACATTGGTACGCGTTTTCAGTGCCGGACATCGCCGTGCGATACTGGCGGATGAAGGGCAAGAATGTGATGTATCCGATTGGTTTTGACGCTTTCGGTTTGCCGGCAGAAAACGCCGCAATAAAAAACAATCTCCAGCCGGAAGATTGGACCCGCAAAAATATTGCTTATATGACCAAACAGCTCAAAAGCATGGGGGCAGCTTTTGACTGGTCACGCGCGGTATCAACCATGGATCTAGATTATTATAAATGGACACAATGGATTTTCCTGCAGTTTTATAAAAAGGGCTTGGCTTATCGGGCTAAAACTTTTGTTAATTGGTGCCCAAAAGACAAGACGGTGCTGGCAAATGAGCAGGTAATTAACGGTTGTTGCGATCGTTGTGGTACGGAAGTAGTGCAAAAAGAGATGTTCCAATGGATGTACAAAATTACTGATTATGCTGATAAGCTGATAGATGACTTAGAAAAAGTTGATTGGCCGAAGGTAACTAAAACTGCCCAGCGTAACTGGATAGGCCGTTCGCGCGGCGCCGAAATCCATTTCCTTTTGCCAAATTCCACCGAAACCATTAAGGTTTTTACTACAAGAGCCGATACGCTATATGGCGCGACTTATATAGTGCTTGCTCCTGAACATTCATTGATTACAAAACTTACTAAAGACCAGTACCTTGATTCGGTCAGCAGATATCTTGAGACAACGAAGAAAAAATCAGAGCTTGAACGTTTGGGTTTAGAAAAAGACCCTCCTTCGCATAAAGCTACGGAAGGGCAAGGAAAGACAGGTGTTTTTACCGGCGCTTATGCCGTCAATCCGATTAACAATGAAAAAATACCAATTTGGGTTGCCGATTATGTGATTGGCTGGTACGGCACCGGAGCGGTGATGGCGGTGCCGGCGCACGATGAACGGGATTTTGAGTTTGCGAAAAAGTTCAAATTGCCGATGAAACAGGTAATTAAAGAGTTGTCCAATATGGGGACATCGAATGTACCTTCTGAACATTCGGTGTCCGGAGATTCGGCATATGAAGGAGATGGAGTTTTGGTAGATTCCAGAGAATTTACTGGTTTTAAGTCAGAAGATGCCCGTGAAGAAATTGTTGAAAAGTTGGCTAAAAAAGGTTTGGCGGAAAGGAAGACAAATTATAAACTGCATGATTGGGTTTTATCGCGCCAGCGATATTGGGGAACGCCGATTCCGATGATTAACTGTCCGAAATGCGGGTACAAGCCGGTACCCGAAAAAGATTTACCGGTTAAACTACCCAAACTGGATGATTACAAACCGTCAACTGATGGCCGTTCGCCATTAGCTAAAGCAAAGGAGTGGCTGAAAGTAAAATGTCCAAATTGCGGCGGTAAGGCAGAGCGGGAAACGGATACGATGGATACATTTGTGGATTCCTCATGGTATTTCTTGCGTTATGCTGATCCGCACAATAAAAAGGCATTTGCAGATTCCGACAAAATGAAAAACTGGCTACCGGTTGATCTCTATGTCGGGGGAGCGGAGCACAACACCATGCATTTGCTTTACTCGAGATTTTTTACCAAGGCGATGTATGACCTTGGATTGCTTGAATTCAACGAGCCGTTTGTTGTACGTAGAAATCACGGCATAATCCTTGGACCCGATAACCAGAAAATGTCTAAATCGCGTGGTAATGTAATAAACCCAGACGATTTGGTTAAAAAATACGGCGCCGACGCCGTAAGAATGTATTTGGCTTTTATGGGGCCGTATGAACAAGGTGGACCATGGAACCCCGGAGGAATAATTGGAATCAGTCGATTTATGGAACGGGTGCGCAATCTATTGAATCGAATAGTTAAGCTAGCTGATACCTGGTCAAAAAATTACAGAGAAGATACAAGCGTAAACAATATAAAATCCAAAAAAGAAAGCCTAAGATTTTATGAAAGCGCTGAAGGAAATATAGATTTATCTAATATTTTTCACAAGACAATAAAAAAAGTTTCAGAAGATATCGAAAAATTAAGTTTTAATACCGCAGTTTCCGCCCTAATGATATTACTCAATTCAATACAAGAGGAAACGACAGACATTAGTCCGGGGGGTTTTAAGGTTACCCACACTAAAACAAGGGGCATCTCTAAGCCACAGCTTGAGACGTTTCTAAGACTTCTCGCTCCATTTGTCCCTCACTTAACAGAAGAATTATGGATGAATACTCTGGGTAATAAAAAATCAATTCATTTGGAAAAATGGCCGGAATATGACCCTAAACTTATAGTTGAAGAAACGATTAAACTAGTAGTACAAGTCAACGGTAAGGCGAGAGATGTAATAGAGGTGATGGCGGGTCTTGATGAAACTGCCGCCCGCGAGGTAGCATTGGGGTCAGAAAATATAAAAAAGCACATCGCCGGTACGGAAATCAAAAAAATTATTTTCGTCAAAAACCGCTTGATTAATTTTATAATTTGACTAAAATAATAAACGCATAACCTATCGGCTGTGCGTTTATTTAAAAAAGGAAGTGTTTCAACGGTATCTCTCCGTAAACCGGAGGGCCGCGATTGCTTGCCCCGTTGGAAGCGAAGCTTCTTTTGGGGTGAATATAGTGGATATATTGGATAACCATTGCTAGATATGACGCTTGTTTTAAACTGGGGTTGCGTACGCAACCAAATTTTAATGGCCAGCGTCTTATTAGCTGGTAATTACGATGGTTTCTTGCTAGTATGTTTTAAGGGACATGCAGCCAAATGAACTAAGAAAATTTGAGGAGATTGTCAATCAGTACCAGCGGGATTTGGTGAATTTTCATTACCGTTTTGTGGGCAATCGTTATGAGGCGGAAGATCTAGCGCAGGAAACGTTCATTAAGGTTTATAAGAAATTCAGTACGCTCAAAGAACCGGACAAATTAAAAAGCTGGCTTTTCCAGATTGCGCGCAATACGGTTATAGATTTTTTTAGGAAAAACAAGAATAAGCCGTTTGCGCTGGATAGCGCGATTCTGGAGAATATTCCTGAAACTGCAGCCGTTGATTATCAAGAGCGAGTTGCCAATATGGAGGTTTCCAAAGAGCTGGAGCATTGCATTGACCAACTAGTAAAAGAGGATAGGGCGATAATAAAACTGCTTTATTATGAAGGTTTTTCATATAAAGAGATAGGTGAACTTTTGCATATTAATCAGAATACGTTAAAAAGCCGTCTCCACAGGGCAAGAAAAATACTGCTTGCTTCAATAGAAACAAGCCCCGCCCTTAAGGACATCGTATTGGAATATGACTAAGCAGGAAACTGAACTGGACAATTTAATAAAATCAAAAGTTGCCGGACTCAAACCGAGATACTTTATAGAGCCGTCGGTTGATTTTACCCGTCGTGTAATGAACGGTATTAAAGTACTGGAGAGACACCGACGCTGGATGGGGTATTTTGCGGCTGTTGTGTTGTCTATGACCCCGCTTGCCGTACGTGAAATATGGATGTTTGTCCGCGGTGATTATTTTTCCGCCTCATCGTTGCCATTGGGTAATTTAATAATCGGAGTATATAAATTCTTCCTCTCTCCAGCCGCTCTTTATATACTTTTAGCGCTTGGTATTTTGGCTTTTCTTCTTAGAGCCAACAAGTTGCGCCGTGATTTGGGTTCCTCTTTTATTAAAATAGCCTAGGATACCAATTGCGCTGTATTATATCTATTTCTGATTGCCAATTGGCCATTTTGAAGACATAAAAACTCTGATCGGGTATTCATATAAATGAAAAAAGTTGTGGTTATAGGTGGAGGTACGGGGACTTTTGTTGTACTTACGGCACTGCGCGACTACTCGGTTGAACTTAGCGCAGTTGTTTCTATGGCCGATAATGGCGGTTCAACGGGTAGATTGCGGGATCAGTACGGCGTATTGCCGCCCGGCGACATACGCCGGGCGCTAGTTGCCCTATCTGATACGAGCCAAACCCTTCGCAGCCTTTTTAATTACCGGTTTTCTTCTGGGGATTTGCGCGGTCATAATTTCGGGAATATTTTTTTAAGCGCGCTGGAAAAAATAACAGGTAATTTCGGCGATGCCGTTAAGCTTGGTTCGGAGATTTTAAATATCAAAGGCAGTGTTATTCCGGTTACTTTGGATAACACCACGTTGCATGCTCAACTTGCCAGCGACGCAGTGGTTCGGGGGGAGACCAATATAGACATCCCAAAACATGATCCGACTGTTCCTATCAAAAAGGTTTGGCTTGATCCGCCGGCCCATATTAATTCTGAAGCAATAAAAGCGATATTGGCGGCAGATATGATAGTCATCGGTCCGGGCGATCTCTATACGAGCATTATTCCCAATTTATTGGTTGAAGGAATGGCAGCGGCGATTAAAAATTCAAAAGCCCGGAAAGTTTATATTTGCAACCTGATGACAAAATTTGGCGAGACCCACGGCTTTAAGGCCCAAGATTTTGTAAATACAGTTGAGAAATATCTTAGCAGGGGTATCCTAGATTACGCAGTTTTCAATAACAAGAAACCGTCAGCTTCAGTTTTGAAACGCTATCTTAAAGAGAATTCACACTTTGTAGAAATATCAGGTTTGCGCGATAACGGCAGAAAACCCAAATTCATCTCGGCTAATTTGCTTGACATTGGTAATTTTGTGCGCCATAATCCGAAAAAGAAGCTGGCCAAGATACTGATATCGTTACTAAACTAAGACTAAATGCTTATTGTTGGTTATTTTGCCGCTCTGGCGGCATTTTAATTACTTATGAATCCCGGGATGAAAATTATTCCAATCGATTTAAATAAAAACTATACAGGTGCTTTATCAGAGACGGTTAAAATTTTGCAAACGGGCGGAATTATCGTTTATCCGACTGACACGGTTTATTGTTTTGGCGCAAATGCTTGCGATAAACACGCCGTGGAACTGGTTTTTAAAATAAAAAAACGGCCGTTGGTTAGACCTCTGCCGATAATTGTGCGCAATATAAAATGGGTAAAGGAACTGGCTTTTGTTCCGCCCAAACTGGAAAGCGTGCTGGAGAATATCTGGCCTAGCACCACATCTGTATTTTACCAAAAAAGAGCGTTATCCCGTGCATTGTAACTGCCGGTGTGAACACTGTCGCCGTCAGGATTCCTGATTTTCTTTTGGTTGATAAACTTCTTGGGAAATTCGGTTATCCTTTGACGGCTGTATCCGCTAATATAACCGGAAAGGAAGTTTCGGGCGACATCAATAAGATTGTAGAATCTTTCAGAAGGAAAATTTGGAAACCCGATTTGATTTTAGATGCCGGGATTTTGCCGCCATCATTGCCATCGGCCATTTTGGACCTCTCAACCATAAAACCAAAAATTTTGCGGGTAGGACCGTCTAAGCCGGAACAATTAATGAAGTTGTTGGGGATATGATAAAAAGACTCATCAAAAAAGAGATTATACGTCAAAAAAAGGTGATAAATCTGATTCCTTCGGAAAACTATGTATCTAAGAATGTCCTGGCGGCTTTGGGGTCGCCGTTAACTAATAAATACGCAGAGGGCAGATCGCACCGGAGATATTATTTTGGCAATGAAGTCGTTGACCGGCTAGAAGATGAGGTCAAGCGGTTAGTTTATGAAGTTTTTAAAATTTCACCGAAAAAATATGGCGTGAATGTTCAGTCTTATTCTGGCAGTATCGCAAATCTGGCTTCATACGTTGGTTCTGTTGGAATTGGCGGGCGGATACTAGCTATGTCACTGGAGCACGGTGGCCACTTAACGCATGGGCACGATGTCAGTATGACCGGCAAACTGTTTAAGTTTAAGCATTACGGGGTGGGACGCGATGGTCTGATTGATTATAATGAAGTCGCACGCAGTGCGTGCGATTTCAAACCCCAACTAATTGTTTGCGGTGCCACCGCCTATCCGCGCAAACTTGATTTCAAAAAGTTCCGCAAAATTGCCAATTCCGTCGGGGCATTGCTCATGGCCGACATTTCGCATATTGCCGGTCTTGTAGTTGTAAGAGTGCACCCCAGTCCTTTTTCTTATGCCGATATAATTACCACCACAACTCAAAAAACTCTCCGAGGTCCTCGCGGAGCAATCATAATATCCAAGTTACAGGTTTCAGGTGACAGGGGCCAGGTAATTAATCTTACCGATCAAATTGATAAAACTGTGTTTCCGGGATTGCAGGGCGGGCCGCAGATGCATACGATTGCGGCAATTGGGGTTTGTCTTGAAGAAGCGTTGCGGCCAAATTTCAAAAAATATGCCAAACAGATTGTGGCTAACGCCAAAGAATTGGCGACAGAATTAAAACGGCTGGGTTTTAAAATTATTACCGGCGGTACGGATAACCACCTGATGTTGATGGATGTAACTCCGCTTGGTTTGACCGGCAAACAAGCAGGGGAGCGATTAGAACGCGCAGGCATCATTGTCAACAAGAATATGATACCCTACGACACTCGCAAACCTTGGGACCCATCCGGCATCCGCCTTGGCACCCCTGCCGTGACTACTCAATGCATGAAAGAAAAGGAAATGGTTAAAATCGCAAGGAAAATTAAAAAAATTTTGTTAAAATAGAGACAATGATAATTGACGGAAAAAAAATAGCGGAAGAAATATTGATGGAAGTGAGCAAAGAAGTAAAAAAACTTCCAAAACAACCGCGATTGGTGGCGGTTTTGGTTGGTTCAAATCCAGATGTTGAGCCTCGGGATTCATTGGAGGCTCAACCTCTAAGCGGGTTGCGCAAGTTTTTGGAGCTAAAGAAAAAAGCCGCTGAGAAAGTAGGCATTGATTTTCGCTTGTACGAATTTCAGGCAGAGATTACAACTCAAAAATTGCGCAAAGAAATTGTTAGCATCGCTAAGGCGGGGGTTAACCAGGGGGTACTGATTGAACTGCCTCTGCCGGCGCATATCAATACCCAATACATATTAAATGCGATTCTATCGGAAAAAGATGTTGATGTTTTGTCTGAAAAGTCACAGGGGTCATTTTTTGCTCGCCCCGAGGCGAAGCTTTTGGGGGTCGGTCGCTCGGCAATTCTACCTCCGGCAGTTGAGGCGGTAAAAATAATTTTTGAAAAATATGGCACTAATCCAAAAGGCAAAAATTGCGTTGTTTTCGGTTATGGTTTGCTGATTGGCAAACCGATAAGCCACTGGCTGGCTAGTCAGGGCGCAACGGTTAGCATAATTAATGAATTTACGCCAAATCCAGCCGAGCTGTCGCACCAAGCCGATATTATAATATCCGGCGTTGGTCCCGTTAGAGAGTCCAGACAAGATAGCATTACCAGTATTTATAATAAACTTGGACCACTAGCTCTCTCTAACGGGACGAGTCCGGAGGACCGCGGCGTGGCTACTTCTAACGGGACGAGCAAACCCATTATTACTGCTGATATGGTAAAAGAAGGGGCAACTGTTATAGATTTTGGCCAAGACGTTGATTTTGAAACGGTCTCAAAAAAAACTGGTCTAATAACTCCACACATTGGCGGAGTCGGGCCGATCGTCATTGCCGCGGTTTTGAAAAATTTATTATCCTTATATAAAAAAACCCTTAATTGAGGGTTTAAACTACTCTTTTCTTTTCAGTACTGGCGGCTTATCTTTTTCATCCGGTTCCGCTTCTGGTTGTACGGTCTCATCCGGTTTTGGAATAGAAGTAACTGGGGGCGTATTGGGTACAGATCTTACCGAAGATAATGGTGGTGCCATTGGCAAAATATCTTTGCACGCCTCTTCTTCCTTACGCTCTTTTGCGTAAAGAGAAGGCGTATATTCATTCTGATTTCTCGCTTCTTCCCTGTAATTAATATCAACAAGCTCGCGCACACGCTCTCGGATTCCGTCAAATTCGGAACTATTGGCGGTATATTCTCTATACGGATCAACCGAGCGAAGCGCCTTTTCTTCTTTGCTGGCTACAAGTATTCTGTCTCCAAAAGCCGGATGGGTTCTGAAAAATGAGGTATGGCTAGCATAACCGAATTCCGAAGCCATGCGGTCAAACAATGTTGTGAAACCCGCCGGATCGTAACCGGCATGCCAAACATATTGCATTCCAAGCTGGTCAGCTTCCAGTTCGAAATCCCTTGATATGCCCAGGAGGTTTAAGTTTAGAAAAATATCTAAACCGCTAAAGCCGTATTGGGCCAAAAGATATATCCAATAAGCCATAGGAAAAAATAGGGTAAATAATTGCCCGGCTGTTTTTAAAATGTTGAACTTGGTGGCCCGGCTCAGAATACGATGGCCATGGCGAGCGGCCGCATGGGCAATTTCATGAGCCAAAGCGCCGGCAAATTCTGATTCGCTTTCCGATTCCAAAATAAGACCGGCATAAACCACAAGAAACCCGCCTGGTTCAGCGAAAGCGTTCACTATTTGTTGCTCCCGGCCATTCTTATCCAAAACAGAACGGCCGTTCCATTTCTCAGTTTCGCTCACAACTGTCACACTAAGCGGTACTGTGAGGTCGCTATTTCTTGCGATATTCTGCGCCAAACGATTCACGTATTCCGTGATTACCGGATCTATCACTTCTTTGGGGAATTGTCCCGACATTTTTAACCTTTTTAGATCATCGGCACCCAATTGTATATCTTTTTCCTGCCCATTAAACGGCGATTCGGAACTGCGCGATCCTATATCAAGGACATTGCCGACCTGGGTCTTAGAATCGCCAAGGGTTCTTTGGGAAATCGTTCCATCTTTTATTTTTTTATCAATCTCTGTTGCGGTGTCTTTCCAGTCTCTTAAAAGTGTAAGTTTAGAATCCGAAACGTCGTAGGCGATTTGCTTATTGTTGGAAGCAACAATTTGTTTCGTGGCCTCTTTTTTGAGGGCTACGATATCACATTTCAGGCTTTGGCGAGCGGCAACTGCTTTGGGGTCAGTAACGGATTGCGGTATATCCTTTAGTTTGTCCTCATTAGTTTTAATTCTTGCTTTCGCGTCTTTTTCAATTTTTTTAGCATTTTTTTCTTCGGCTTTACCCGCTTTTTCAATTTCTTTCTTTTTTTTGTCAATTTTGTCTTTGACAAAATCGTGTTTTTCGGCAATTTCCCTGATTTTCCAAGATGAAAATTTTATAATTTCGTCAAGAGATGGCGGATGGGGATTGTCCTCATTTATCTGATTTGCGCAAATGTTTGCGGTTTGGCCCCATAAAATGATCCAACACAAAAAAACAGAAAATGTCTTCCTGCTTCCTCTCATTTTACCCACCCCATATTTTTGTTAAGGTTCTGAAGATAACTCTTTTGTTATACTCCTATTGTTTTTGAGCGTCAATTTATTTTGAACGCCCTTTTTAACGGGCTTAACTCTGCTTGGCTTTCAAAAAGTTCAAAAATTTCTCTGGGGTTGGTAAATAAATGCTTTTCAATTATTTTATAAGCGGTTTTATCATCTAATTTTCCGGCAATATTCACAATTTCGCCTCGGATTTTTTCATGGCCTAAGAAGAACTTGTTTTTATTGTTTTCATACCAATCATTAAACACTGACCGTGCAGTTTCAACTGCTTCCGGGCTTCCTTTTCCCAGCCATTTTTTATCCTCAGGTTTTAAATTTTGATCCAAATAATCCAAAAAATCAGGATAAGCCCGTTCTTTTATTAAATCTTGTTCTTCAAAAATTGCCGCCGATTTTTTTATTCCAACATGTTCTGTCAATTGCCACAGAACTTTCTTTTTGTTTTCAACCATGCCCAAGTAAAGCGTTTTGACGTATTCAAAAACTTGTTTTAACGGTTTGTCATCTTCCTTGTCCCCCAATTCATTTAAAATTTCTTCCATAACTAGCGGCGGATATCGCAGACGATTGGCCATATAAACCAAAATTCTTTCCAGGATATCGTCGGATAAGGCAGTAGCGGTTGGATCAATTTGAGGCGGAGCTAAAACATTGATATTTTTGTAAACTTCTACAAAGTCATATTTTTGCGGTTTGGTTTTAGCGTCAAAATGCAAGTTCAAAAAATTATCCAGTGCCGCCAAGTCTCTTTCTAAAATTTTTATTTTTTCTTTGTATGGCGCCAACGCCTCGGTATCTAAAGACGGATGTTCTTCTTGCGGCTCTTTTTCTAAAAGTTGTTTTTTCCACTCTGGAATTTCTTTTGACATAAATTTTTTAGTTTTGGTGCCGCCGGTCGGATTTGAACCGACATGCCTTTCGGCAATCGATTTTAAGTCGATCGTGTATACCAAGTTCCACCACGGCGGCGCAACAAAATTCTAGGTTATTTTTTTGATTTTTTCAATGCCCAACTGACCGAGCGGGCGAGAGAATCAAAAGTGCCGGCATCCGACCAAAAACCGCGGATGAATTCTGCTTTCATGGCCTCGCGCTTTATGTAAGCGTTATTCACATCTGTTATTTCAAGTTCGCCACGGGCTGATGGTTTGAGACGTTTAATTGTTTTGAAAACATTTTTGTCGTATTGATATAAACCGGTAACGGCGTAAGGACTTGGCGATTTTTCCGGTTTTTCCAGAATCTTTACTACCCGCTTGCCTTCCAGTACAGCTACCCCAAAACGTTCTGGGTCAGATACTTTTTTTAAAAAAATCCTTGCACCACTGCGGAAATTTTTTACTGCCCGTGAAATATTATCTTCAAAAATATTATCACCCAATATCACCATAACCTTTTTTCCATCGGCGAAATCTTCAGCTAAAAGAAGCGCTTGGGCGATGCCGCCGGCTTCGTCCTGTACCTTATATGTAAAATTAGCCCCATAATCTTTGCCTGAACCAAGATATTCAACAAAATCGCCGGCGTGCTCGCGGCCGGAAACAATCAGGATTTCTTTAATGCCAGCTTTCAGCAATGTCTGAAGCGGGTACTCAATCATTACTCGATTAAATATCGGTAGTAAATGCTTATTAGTAATTTTAGTCAATGGCAAAAGCCGTGTACCCTTGCCCCCGGCAAGAATTATTCCTTTAATCATGAGGCCACGATGGGATTTGCACCCATGAATGTCGGTTTTGCAGACCGATGCGTTTGCTACTTCGCCACGTGGCCATGTTTTTTAAATAACTCATTAATTTTACTGGCTTGTTCTTCTCTTTGGTCAATTTCAAATCTGATTTTGGGTATCGGCCGCATAGCCAGCCGTTTATTCAGCAACTGCTGGACATTATAAATTTTTTGGTTGATTTTTTTGAGAATCTGCCTTGCCTTACTATCTGGATATACAGATATTTTTATTGTAGCGTGTTCCAGGGTGGAGGAGACATCGGCGCCGGTTACAGTTACTAAAATGCTATCATCTTTTTCTAGTCCGGCTAAAAGTATTTTGGCGACTTCATCGCGGAGAAGATCGTTTAATTTTTTTATCCGTTCTGACATTAAATGGTTCGTTTAATTTTTTCTTCCTGATAAACTTCTAGCATATCACCTTCTTTTATTAATTGTTGCAATGTTAGTTGTGCGGAGGAATCAAATCTAATTCCGGTTTCGAGTCCTTCGCTTACTTCGGCAACATCTGCTTTGTTGTGTTGGAGTTGGCCGAGTCTGCCAGTTATAAGCAAGGCGCCGTTTCTAATCACATCAATCAGAGCGCCGCGTTCAATCTTGCCCTGTGTTACTTTACCGCCGACAATCTGTGATTTAGGCATGTTCTTAAATGTGGCCAAAACTTTTAATTTACCCAGAGGAATCCGTTTAATTTCAGGATCAAGGAGGTCTGACATAATTGAACGCACTGCTTCAACCAGCTCATATATTATATCAAAGGTTTGAGTTTTAACCTGATCCCTTTCTGCCAACTGTTTGGCAGAGCCATCTATGCCAACATGGAAACCCAATACCGTTGATCCGGTGGCTCGTGCGTTTTTTATATCGTTATCGCCGATATTGCCGACTCCAAAATTAATAACGCTATACTCAACCTCATCGGAATGTATGGTTTTAAGTGTCTGGTCTATCGCTTCAAGTGAGCTTTGAACATCGGCCTTAATGGTTAAATTGGCAATTCTTTTATTTGTTTTTTGTTCTTCGCTTCCGGTTTCTTTGGCGAATAAAGTTGGCGGTCCCAATTCTGCTTTTAAAGCGGCGTTTTTTTCCGCTTCCTGTCTGGAAGATACGGCTTGGAATTCACATCCGACGCCGGGCGCGCTTTCCCAGCCAAACACTACACATGGCTGTGAAGCCGTAGCGATTTTTATTGATTCGCCCAAAAAATTTTCAAGCAATTTTACCCGGCCGTACGCGGAGCCAGCGGCAATCCAATCGCCAGTTTTTAATTCTCTTTCATGCACTATAAGCGTAGCAACTAAACCTCGTTTGGCATCCATATGAGATTCTATTACCACGCCTTTAGCCAATCCTTCCGTAGGCGCGCTAAATTCTTCCATTTCGGCTACGAGCAGAATCATTTCCAAAAGTTCCCTTATGCCTTCGTTTTTTTGAGCCGAAAGTTCAACAACCGGTACGGTACCGCCATAATCTTCAACTTGTACTTCCGATTCCGCCAATTCCTGCCTTGTTTTGTCTGCGTTTGCCCCTTCTTTATCCATTTTATTTATTGCTACCACAAAGGGAATATCAGCTTCTTTGATTATTTGTATCGCTTCTTTGGTTTGCGGTTTGACACCCTCATCGGCTGCGACCACAAGGATGGCGATATCGGCGACCTTGGCTCCGCGCGAACGAATCGCGCTAAATGCCTCATGTCCGGGCGTATCAAGAAAAGTTATTTTTTTTTCATTATGGCTGACCTGGTAAGCTCCGATATGCTGAGTAATTCCACCCGCTTCTTTTTCGGCTACTTTTGTTTGCTTGATTTTGTCCAATATCGTTGTTTTGCCATGGTCAACATGACCTAAAACAACCACAATGGGAGGACGAGGGGCGTAATTGCTAGTTTCTAGTTGCTGGTTTCTAGTTGTTTGTTTTGCAAACATGAGGAAAATTTTATCATTTTTTTGGTTTTTTAGCAATTAAAAACGGCTGAAGCCGTTTTTAATTGCGCGTTTTATTCGATCTTCCTCCGGCGTGATAGCCTATCTCAACCTGGCGGTGTATTCTTGAATTAGCTCGAACGCATTTCGCCGCCGAAGGCGGCGTGGGTGGCGGGCAGAAATCCGAGCGGCTCCAGCGTGAACATTAACAATTTCAAGTTTTTAATTAAGTTAGGTATAACTCAATTCAGTGAATTTTTCAATTTAAATCAACAGTATCACCGTCAACAACTTTAACGACTGCATATTCTCCAGACGCTTGGGGTTTCTGAGTTGCTTTTACAGTCGCCTTATTACTAACAACAGGGCTTGCACTTACGCTAGGACTTACACTTGGTAAATTTTGTACTGTTTGTACACCTTCTTTTTTATCAGAAGAAGGAACTATTAGGATTACAACGACCAGGAGAACAAATGCTCCAAAACCGAAAAGAACAATTTTTTTAATGTTTTTCATACGCAGGTGGATTTCTTAACCAACGGGGGGCTTCTTTAAACTCAAAGCCCGCCGCTAGCCGAAGGCTTTCGCCTTCCTATACCCTTTCGGATATAGACCACCTGCATGGAGCTGAACGACGGGTTCAGAATGCAGGTGGGTATATTTAGTGCCATGCCTATAGAATAATCTCTAGGTTTAGGCTTAATTGTTAAGAGAATAATAGCAAAAAACGACCATTGCGTCCAACCTTAGCTTAGGTCAATTAATTAGTAAAATGAGATACCAACTAGAGAATCTTAAAATTTTTTCGAATACCCAAGAGAACCAATAAGAATCAAGGGGTCCAAGCTCCCAAGCACCCTACAAAACTACCGAGAGGGGCAGACACCGAGATACGAATGCGCAATGCCGCGGGAATCGTGGCTGACGAGGAGACCGTCCGAGTCGAAGTGGCCAACGAAGACGAAGTCGCCGCCGGAAGACTGCACGCCAGACCAGTCGTATCTATTCTTTAGCAATGATTCTTTATTCTCGCCGTAATATATAAGGGTATCGTAGGCAATTTCTACAGGAGTTCTTCTTTTAACTAGGGCAGGGTCTATGTTATTATCCTTTGCCCACTTCTTGAGAACTTCTTCCTGCTGGTCCCAATTCTTGCTTAGCGAATCTGGTAATACCGATTTCATGACTAGACCCCAGCCGAGTTTAGGAGTGTCTTGGGTCACAAACTTTTCATTGTTGTACCAACTCTCGCCCTTTTTACTATAGAATACTTTTTGTTTCTTTTTCTTAGGATCACCCAAGGAATCGCCCTTGGTAAATAGTTCTCTGGCAGAATCAATTGTTAGAGGACGCTCTGTTTTGCCTTCGCCAAGTCTAGGTACTCTTAAAACGAGCATCATGCCGAGTTGTTTTGCTTGCTCAAGTTCTTCTCTGGTAAAGGGAACGTCTTCTACTTCTTTGAGCTCGTCTGGTGTTAATTCTACGCCGAAAGTAGTTTGAATTGCTTCGGGGCCGAGAAAGTCTTTGCCAAATATTTCTTTGGCTTCGTCGAATTCGATATTAACTTCTTTGGCTTCGGGTATCAGGCCCTCTTTTTTAGCAGTATCCAAGGCCTGCTCAACCTTTTTCTGGGTTGAGGTTTTGTATTTATCTGGTTCGTATTCTTCGTATATTTTGTAGGCTTCAAATGGCATATTACAAATCTTGGGTATATTTTAGAATAACTTTTTGAACCGCTTGAGGCAACGCCTTGATATCTGTTATTACTTCGGCATCCGGTTTATATGTTTCTTTAACAGCTTGACCTGATTCAGTCATGCCCAATCCTAAACAAATAACCCCCTTATTCCTTAACTGGAGTAAAACAGCCTGAACTTTCCCTGAATCTTGGCTTTCACCATCAGAAAGTACGACGATAACTTTTCTTCTTAATTTCTCTCTTAACTCCTTTTCTTGTTCAGGAGTAATTGAGTTTAAAACTTCTTCAAGAGAAAGATAATCCGGCGTACCGCCACCAGCTTTATGCATTTTTTTCCAAATCCCAATTCTATCTTTTTCAGAAAGATCAGGTGATAACGACTTTAATTCTACATCTCCAAAATCGCCAAAAGCTCTGGTTTCGGTTCTAACTTGAAGACCCAACGAAACACCACTTTCAAATTCGGCTTCTTCTATTTCTTTTTGAAAATCGGCCAGAGATTCCAAGAATAGGAGTTTGCTCTTGCGGTCCATCTCAAGCTTACTGCCATCCCCGTCATTCATAGAACCGGATAAATCATTAACCAAAGACATATCAAGCATGCCGTAGCCCTCCTGCTCTCGTTTATGTCTCTCAATCTCTCTAAATGCCCTTGGCTGGCCTCCGGCTCGAGATTCAATTGAAGAGTCGACTAGCGTATCTTCGGCTAGTTCTTCGCCTTCTGTTTTGAGCTGAGGCGAAAACTGCCATCGTTCTTTTAATCTCCTGGCAATGATCTTCTTAAAAACTTCCCTTAGCTCAGCTACTAGGGGAGCGATCTCTTCATACTCTTTGCGATAGCCAAGAACATCCTCGGCGCTGACTCCATGCTCACGAGCCCATTCCTCAAGAATATTTTGCTCTAGAGTAGGTTGTCCGCCCTTTTTAGCAACTATTTCTTCCATCAACTTCTTGATCTCCTTTTCTTCGGCATGAGTTATGGGTTCCGGATGACCGTCGTGATAGGTTTTATATTCTTTCTTAAATTTCTTTTCAGCCGCTTCTCTAGCGGCTCGTTCACTGGATTTTTTATCCCCACCTTTGCCAGGTTGTTCCTCTTTACCTTTTCCTTCTTGGGGTGTTTCCTTTTTTCTTTGCCACCATTTTTTCTTATCTTGGCCAGAACCTTGGCCTTGTTGAGGTTTATCAGAAACTTGAGTATCCGTGGGTGACCCTTCGCCCTGATCCTTGCTTTTGCCGCTTTTCTTTTCTTCTTCTAAATCCTTTTCATAGAGTTCTCGGTAAATAGGTTCAACAATTGTTCGCATTATTTGAAAGCGATCTTTGGGGTCAATGGTTGGTGTAGTAACTAGATCAAGGATATCTATTTTATCTGAACCAAAGCTTCTCAGCTTATCCAAAGCGGCCTGCGCCTCCGGCCCAAGTTGTACTGCCTCTCCAGGCACCATCATCTGGCGAATAAAACCATAAGTAAACTGAACATGAGAAGATTTATCAGTGTAGTCAGTCGGTGGAAACATCTTTTCTCGATAAAGCGATTCGCGAGTTTCTTCTAAGAACGGCAATTCGGCAACAATACGTCTGTTGCCCAACACATCTTCAAAGATATTGTATAAAAGATGGAGGTGACCTTTTGCGCTATATCTCTTAGCTTCCTTTAAGACAAGCTCCGGATCACGCATAAGCTCACCGTAGTGAGCCATGAGTTCGTGAGTGGTGGCAAAGAGAGTTTCCTGGAGGCTATAGCCACGTTCTATGAAGAACTTTGGATCGTAAATTAACTTTCGATTCTGAAAATCAAATGCCCAACCGCCATTCCCTCGTTCCAGTGTAATATCACCTCGTAACCCGTAAGCTCCTAGTATTTCAGTTTCCTTATTTAAAAATTCCTCAACTGCTTGAGCATCAATTTCGCTTTCCTGCTTTGGAACCTCTGGTTTAGGTTCGTCTTGAGGAGTTTCTATTCTATTTATGGGAAATGATTCTGGCATTTAGGTGTAGTTATATAAAAATTTTTCGAATACCCAATGGAACCAATAAGAATCAAGGGATCCAAGCTCCCAAGGCGAAACTACCGGGAGGGGCAGACACCGAGATCCGAATCCGCATTGCCGCGGGAATTGTCGTAGACGCTGAGACCGACCGAGTCGAAGTAGCCAACGCCGACGAAGCCGCCGTCGGATGACTGCACGCCGGACCAGTCCCAGGTATCTGTTAACAATGACTCCTTGTTCGAGCCATAATAAAGAAGTGTATCGTAAGCTATCTCAACTGGAGTTCGGCGTTTAATTGAAGTGGGGTCAATGCCATTTTCTTCTGCCCACTTTTTAAGTACTTCCTGTTGCTGATCCCAGTTTTTACTTCTTGATTCTTCTAGTATTTTCTTCGTAACAAGACCCCAACCAAGGGATGGAGTGTCTTTGGTGGCGAATTCTTCCTTGTTATACCAATCCTGATCGAAGAAGATTTGGGATTTTTTCTTTTTAGGATCGCCAAGTTTATCTTCTCCTTTGAATGCACCTCGCATTTGCTTGATCGTAAGGGGCTTAGCAGTCTTGTCCTTGCCAACTCGTGGCACTCGCAAAACCAGCATCATTCCAAGCTCTTTGGCTTTTTCTAATTCTTCACGAGTAAATGGGATGTTTTCTATCTGATTTTGCTCTTCTTGGGAAAACTCAACACCAAAAGTTGTCCCAACAGATTCGGGACCAAGAAAATCTAGCCCAAATATTTCTTGGGCTTCTTCAAATTCAACATGGGCCTCTTTTGCCTCCGGAACTAGTCCTTCTTTTTTAGCGGTATCGAGAGCTTGCTCAACCTTTTTCTGGGTTGAGGTCTTGAATTTATCCGGTTCGTATTCTTCGTAGATTTTGTAGGCTTCAAATGGCATTTATTCTTTTCCTTGCCATTGGCGAACTGTTTTAGCCGATAGGCCTTGGATATTAAAATCTTCAGGTTTAGTATCTTGGAAAAACTTATTGGCCATAAATACTTTGACCATATTTTCTCGGTCTTTGGCGGCTCGACCGCTGATTTCAGCTTTTCTGAAGAATTCTCGCAGAACAATACTTTCTAGCGGTTCGACAAAACCAGACGCTTTCCATGCTTTCATAATCTCAATCTGATCCTTGAGGGTGATGACCAGTTCTTTGAAAGCCAGCTTGTCGCCTCGAGCCAATGAGTCTTCAGAACCTTCTCGGACGCTCAAGGTAAAGTCTTCTTGGATTTTACGGCAAGCACCCACAAATCTCTTTAGCTCATCAAGTTTTTGAGGCGATTCTTGTTCGCTCCAAGTAATATTGCCGTTTCGATCTGCCAATACCGAGGCTAGAATCTTAAGAGTCTCGGGTGCGATATATTCTCCCTCTTTGCTTTTCTTGCCTAAATCTAAGTAGTGGATTTCACGCGCACCGGCACCACCGATGAAACGACGAAGAGTAGCAACATCAAGTTCGTAACGTTGTTTGTAGCGCTCTGACTTAAGGTTGGCGGTAGCAAAGATCACAAAACCGGGAGCAATCTTAATTGATTCGCCAGTGGATGGGTGTTTCCAAGTGCTGCCAATTCGTAGTTGGAAAATCTCGTTGAGAATGCCCTGAAATTCATGGGGCATTAAATTGATTTCATCCATAATTACTGGGCGACCCTCCTTCATGCTTTTGACTAATTCAGAATACAAAAAATCGGTGGCACCTTCTTTCAAGGTGACCCGACCCATGATTTGGGACTCTTTTATTTGTTCAGAGATAGAAATCGGCGAAACTTCATGGCCAAGGAATCTATGAGAAATATATTTAGCCAACTGGGTTTTACCAGAGCCAGTCTCGCCTTGAAACAGAATCGGTGCGCCATGAAGCAAGTCAGGCAAGACTTCTCGTATGAGTTCGGTGCGGGATTCAGTTTCAGCAAAGTTGTAACGCTCCAAATCTCGCTGCATACCCCGAACCTCTCGGCGTCGAAGCATATTGATCGATGCCGAATCCAATTTAAAACCGTTTATTTCTTTTTGTAATTCTTCTTTACGTTTTACCAGATCAGTCAGTTTGGTTCGCTCAATCGGCCCAGGCGAACGTCCGACCTTTTCATACATCAGACAAAGTTTCTGTTCACTGCTGATGATTGCATCAAGCTCTTTATGGAGATGTTCGTACTCGAGAACTTTAGCTAAGGCGTCTTTCATTCCTTCAAAGCGTTCATTATAGGCCTCCATGACCTTGGGGTTGCTGCCAAGCTCTTGAATACGCTTATCGTATTCAGCAAGGACATTTTCAGAAAATTCTGCCAGCTCCGGATCAACTTTGAGTGCGTCGAATTGAGCTGCTGTGGCATCATCTCCCTTCTCTGCCAGTTCTTCTCGCTCGCTTTTGGTCAAACCGCCCCAAGACTCACGAATATGCTTAGAAGCTTCGGCTCGAGCGGCCGATAAGTCCATAAGTTCTTGGACTCTAGCTTCAAGCTGCTCTGGAGAAAGTTTTTCCTTCTTCTTTGTTTTATCGATGCCCTTCTCCTCGATGATTCGTTCAGGAGTAGTGGGCATATTTGGCATTGGGGGAAGTGATTCTTTTGAGTTAGACATATAATAAATGTTACAAGTTATATAAAGATTTTACCAGTCTTAAATTTTTTTTCGAATACCCCAAGGGATCAATAAGGATCAAGGCATCCAAGCGCCCAAGGCGAAACTACCGAGAGGGGCAGACACCGAGATTCGAACCCGCATTGTCGCGGGAATCGTAGCTGACGAAGAGACCGCCCGAGTCGAAGCCGCCAACGAAGACGAAGTAGCCGCCGGAAGACTGCACGCCTGACCAGTCCCACTTATCTTCTAAGAGAGTTTCTTTATTCTCTCCATAGTAGAGAAATGTATCATAGGCAATTTCTACAGGAGTCCTGCGTTTAACTAACGCCGGATCAATATTATTTTGCTTAGCCCAGTTTTTTAGTACTTCCTCTTGTTGATCCCAATTCTTGCTCAGTGAGTCAGGCAAGACAGATTTCATTACTAGGCCCCAGCCAAGCTTGGGAGTTCCTTCGAGAGCAAACTTTTCCTTATCAAACCACCCATCACCTTTGCTTCGATAAAACATTTTCTTCTTCTTTTTCTTGGGATCGCCAAAAGTATCACCGCCAGAAAACTTCTCACGGATTCGATCAATGGTTAGAGGTTTGGCTTCCTTGCCCTCGCCTATATTTGGCACTCGAAGAACTAACATCATGCCCAGTTGTTTGGCTTGTTCTAATTCTTCTCTGGTAAATGGTATATTCTCAATTTCTTGCAATTCATCCGGGGTAAGTTCTATTCCGTATGTGGTCTTGATAGCTTCCGGACCTAGAAAATCTTTGCCGAATATCTCTCTTGCCTCGTCGAACTCGATGTTAATCTCTTTGCCCTCCGGTACCAGCCCTTCTTTTTTAGCGGTATCTAAAGCCTGCTCAACCTTTTTCTGGGTTGATGTTTTAAATTTGTCCGGCTCGTATTCTTCGTAGATTTTATAGGCTTCGAACGGCATAGTGAGATTGGACTTTTACATATAAATATACAGCCTAAAGAAGAATTTTACCAGACCTTTTATGGCTGGGTATTTTATGTGATAATGTCATGGAGTTTTGTTAATAGAGATTGGGCCCGGCTCAGGCTGGTTTAATCTTACGAACCTCCTCTTTTTGATATCCACCGGAGTTCTTATGGCCCTGGCTATAAGAAGTGGCGTGGCCGGAAAGTAGTAAAAACTACGAAACTACGTGTTTTATTTCAGCGTAGATGTCCCGAGAAAACTAAAGGACTGCTACCAGGTAAAATTCGGGGGAGAATCTTTTAAACCAAGGGTCGTTGTCTTATGAGTCACTTGACCATACCATCCATTCCTATATGGGGATCTTAAGTCATAGTAATTCTTTTATTCTTCAGCAAGATCTTGAAAATCAGATCTTTTTTCGATTAAACAAGCAATAAAAAAGTCGTCTGGCTGAGAGCAGAAGCTCTCTTATAGAGTTTCCTCTATAACCACATGTGTGGAAGCCAAACGACAAGTTTGGTATGCAGGTGGTTTGGTGCCATGCCAGCCGTTAAGCAGGTTTAGGCTAAGTTGTTATTTTTATAGTATCAGAAAATATTTGGTTAATCTATTACTACAAACGATAACATAAAACCACCGTTAGATGGTTTTATGTTATCGACGCTCCTCCAGCGGGATAACCTATCTCGACTTGGCGGGGACGATGTCCGCAAGTTAGAACCGAAAACGTGGTTTAAATTCAAGGATATTGATAGGAGTATACAAGAATTGAGGGCTATCTACAAAGTGCATCCCGAGTGGTTTGAGGTACCAAAGCCGAAGTCAGATAAGGGCAAAAACGCAGTCGATTATTCTGTTAAATAATAACGGGAGTTCTCAATTTATTTATTGCTTTTTCTGTTTCCTTTATGTACTTAGAAATATCAATCGTCAAATCTCTCTTGCCGTCATGAATTACTCGATTTCTTTCTTTTATACCTCCAATTATTATAGATAGACTTTCTTTCGGAAGTTTATACTTTAGTTCTTTTATTAAATTAAATTCTAGTAATTTTCCTTTATACAAAAATCTTACAAACCAATTATTTTTTGATCTAACAACAATTTCAGTGGCTATAACTGCGCTAATCAATGCTTGAATTTTATGTCCGATTTGAAGATGTCTTTTTGCATCCATTATAAAAAGATCTTCCAGGGGAATCCCTCCTGTCTTTAATAGGTTCTGCATCTTTTCGTTATCTTTAATATCTAGATCTGTTTTAAATTGTCCCATAGCAACCTGCTTTCCAGCAATTCCTACTCCTCCAAAATTTATAGTTATCATTCCAGTTCCGCCGCCTTTGGCATTTCGTCTAAAACACGATAATCCGAACAAATCTGATATTGAGGCAATATTGGAAATTGCTACTCGTCCAGTAATAAATCGATATGCATCTATAAATTTATTAACACTTTCAAGTATTAAATCTTTATATGCCAAAATTAAATTATCAAGGGGTATCTTTGGGTTGGTATCTTTAAATGAAATTGTAATTTTGGTGTAACGAAAACCAGAATCTGTATCACTGTAGATTTCTGTATTTTGTGCCCGACCAAATCTAGTATTTTCATATATGACATCGTTTGTTTTTATCTCTACATCTCGCTCGTTGATTTTAAGTAAAAACACCGCCTCTTTATCTAAATGAAGGCAAACCGAGAGTTCAAATGAAATTTCTATATTGGAGTCTTCCATGGTCTTATTTAAGGTGTGGATAAGTAGCTTTGATTTTCTATTTTTGTTCTATTATAATAGATGCATAGTAAACAAGTCAAATCTATATGCTCACAAAGCGCCAAAAAGAAGTCCTCGACTTCATAGAAAGTTACTCACAAAAGAAGGGGTATTCTCCTTCATTTGAGGAAATTAGAAAACGACTTAAACTCGCCTCTGTTTCAACTGTTCATTTTCATATCTCAAAACTTAAAGAAGGTGGTTATTTGGGGAATATAGAAAATAAAGCCCGTGCCATCAGCATTGCTTCTAAGAAACCAATGGTCAAAATTCCGTTTTTAGGAACTATCGCCGCTGGGGAGCCAATAGAGGCAATTCGTCAAGACGAATTTATTGCTGTTCCTAAAAATATATTGCCTAGCGCTGGCAATCTTTACGCTTTGCGCGTAATGGGCAACAGTATGATTGACGAGAATATTCAAGATGGAGATGTTGTTTTGGTAAAACAGCAAGATGTTGCAGAAAACGGCGAGCGAGTTGTTGCATTAATAGACAATCACGAGGCAACACTAAAGAGATTTTATAAAGAACGAGGACATATTCGGCTACAACCCGCAAATAAAACTTTTGAGCCAATTATAATAAGGAGGGATCGAGACATAAAAATTCAAGGAATTGTTATTGATGTTATTAAAAACGAAGAGGAATTACAGGCGGAAGAAATAACGATAACAAAAGAAATAAAGAAGGATAAGAAATTATCTCTCAATCAAATAATTTTGGGAGACGCAATTCAAGAATTAAGAAAACTTCCTGACGAAAGTTGTGATGTTATCATAATTGATCCACCTTATAATATCGGAAAGGATTTTGGGAATAATATAGATAAACGAGAACTTGGAGAATATGTTGAGTGGTGTAAAAGTTGGATAAACGAAAGCATAAGAACACTAAAACCAAACGGAACAATTTTTATTTATGGTTTTAGTGAAATTCTAGCGTATCTCTCTGTTGAAATTCCTATACAAAAAAGATGGCTTATATGGCATTACACTAATAAAAATGTTGCCTCTCTAAATTTTTGGCAAAGAAGCCATGAAGCTATCATTTGCGCTTGGAAAGATAAACCTGTTTTCAACAGAGATGATGTTAGAGAACCATATACAGAGGGATTTCTAAATGGAGCCGCTGGAAAGGTAAGAAAAGGAACACTGGGGAGATTCAGTAGTAGCGGTTTGGAAACCGTTTATAAAGCCCACGAGGGTGGAGCTTTACCAAGAGATGTTATCAAAGTTCCTGCCCTCGCCGGTGGAGCTGGAATGAATGAAAGATGGTTTTTGTGTAAAACCTGCGACTCTGTATGTGAGCCACGACAACTAAAAAATCATGATGGACATGAAATAATGAAGCATCCAACACAAAAACCATTTGAATTATCTAAAAAATTGATAAAATCTGCTATGCCGAAAAAAGATGGTGTTGTGTTAGTGCCTTTCGTTGGCACCGGCTCGGAGTGCGCGGCGGCCAAAGAATTAGGTCAATCTTATATTGGCTTTGAGATTAATCCTGATTATGTAAGGCTGGCAGAAAAAATGGTAGGTGATAAAAAGTCCGTTGCTAAATTATTTTAGAGAGTTATCTATCTCTCTTTTCTTTTGTTCAAAAGGATAAGGGGTAAAAACCACAAAACCATTCGGGAATCTTTCTAATTCTTTATTTGCCATAAACCTGGCGTATGGTAATTTATCAGTGCCATCTTTTTTCTTTGGATTTTCGAAATAATCACCACTTGGAACTTCATAGTTAATATCAATAAATTCTCCATCGATTTTGTTTTTAACTCCACCCTTACCACGCCTCACTTCTCCACTAAATGATTTCTTTTTAACTTGGTAGTTTAAAATCTTCCCTCTATATTTAACTTGAAAATCAGCTCCTTGATGATCAAGCTCACCTGACATCGCAATTGTACCTTCGCCAAAAACCGACTCAGCTACATAACCAGCGTGGATTTGAGTGATAATACTTGCCCAAGTACGATAAATTCTTGCGGGCAATCCTCGATAAAAACAATCTTTACACATCGTTGTTCTTTGTCTGAAGGATTCAATTTCTGTTTTTAGAGAATTTAAGTACTCTTTGTAAAAATCTTCAAAAGACAAGAATTTCTTTTGGTCCCAATATACTTTGTAAAGCATATTGATAGCTTGAACCTCTTTGGGCATATCCATTTCTACAATTTTAATAGGCCTATACTGATCACGATAGGATTTGAGGTCAACTGATTGTAGAAATTTATCGAATTTTTGTACTAGCATAAATTAGGTTCTAACTTGGACATCTGGCGGTGAGGGTGGGATTCGAACCCACGGGCCCCTTTCGGAGCAAGACGCTTTCGAGGCGTCCCCGTTATGACCACTTCGGTACCTCACCGTGTTTATTTATTAAAAAATTATTGAATTTATTATAATGTTTCGGATTAGACGACCCTATTTTATCAAAGTATTTTATTATATCTTCCTCCCTTCTTAAAAAGATACTGTAATGAGTTTTTTGAGTAGGGGAGAGATTGTATTTTTGTAAGGTTTCTTTAAAAAAAGAAAGGAGTGGTAGGGCTCGATTTGTAAAATTCATACCACAATTTAGATAAGTTTTGTTGTTATATTTATGCTTATCAATATAAAAACATCCATCTGTATCAAACAATCCTTTCGAGCATGCCCTAGAAAATATCCCCGACTTTTTAATCCACATCGGAACATCTACTTGTTGTCGGATTTTACTGCCAATATGTAAGCCTAAATTTTTTACAAAATATCTAACTAATTCTGTTCTGGAAATAACTATGTTATTGACACTTTCTCGTTCGTAAAGAGCTGGTTTTAAATGAAAAAGTTTTTCAATCAAGTAGCAGATATAATCGGTGAAATCCCTATCGTCGACTTTATGAAGAGTTATAGTAATCTGTTTTTTAGTGATTGCTCCATCTCCTAGTAAAATACCGACAAACTCTGCTAGCTCTTTAGATTTGGACGGTTTTATAACTTTAATAGGAAAAGTTATCATATCTTTTCTGAATCTACCGCTACTTTGCCACCATTCATGCCATTTTTTCTTGCGATATTCGGGATCTCCTCCTATGTGTCCGTATTTTTTAAAAGATGCGATGCCTCCTTTATGCGCGCCCAGTGAAGTGTACCAAAATGGGTCTTTTGTTTCTAGATACTTCGGCATAGATATACCCGACTTGTCACATAATTTTTTTAAGCTATTTAAAGGCAAATAAAACTTTTCCCTTTTCCAGTCATTTAGAGTTCTTGGACTAACCCCTATTAATCTAGCGAAATTATCATTGTTTAGTCCTAAAGAAAATCGTGTTTTTTCTAAAAACTCTTTCTGCTTACCGTGCGAAAACACAACTCGCTTATTCCCCTTAAATTTATTACTCAACTTAGCCATGCCTCTATTATACATAAAAGATCTTACCCAACGCAAGAGATACAGAACCTATGTGCAAGTTGGAAAATAATAAAAACCGAGCTAAGCCCGGTAGGTTATTTGTATTTATCCGGATAAACAGACAGCAGTTCTTGTAAACCGGCTTCAACTTTTTGGGAAAATTTTACTTTTGGCTTTTCGGCATAGATACGATCCCAAATCCTTCGTGATAGCGGGCCGGTTACCCAGCCGCCGGATACTTGCATATTGGCGCGGCCGCTAACCTTTTTCATATATTGGGGCAGTTCAATTGGTTTTGGAATATCGTGGCCTATTCTTATAATCAAAACAAAGTCAGGATTGCCGCAAGCTATCCCAAGATCGGTAGGCCCGTTAGAGGTGCCGGTTTTACAAGCAACTTGCTGTTCAATGCCGTGCATTGATATCTTGGCGGTGCCGATTTTAGTCGTGGCCCGCATCATGATTAATTCTTTAAGCGCGGTTTCTTCGGAAACGGACCGGAATGGTTCAAGTTCAGGCGCTTTATACCGTACTTTGCCGTCCTGGTCTCTAACTTCCAAAACGAGTTTTGGCGGCAGATACAACCCTTTTCTGAAAAATATGGCATACGCGTTGGCTAATTCCAGCAGATTAATGTCGGAAGCGCCGATAGCGGTGGGGAGCAGGGGAACAATGCCGTCGCCGGTATCTTTTACCCCGGGCATTCGGAATATAATTTTGCCGTGAGCGTCTTTTATTATTCCCCGGATACCCCACAAACCCATGCGATGGGCAAGGGTTGCTATTTTTCCCATCCCTATTTCATTGGCAAGAAGCAAAGTTGGTCTGTTAACTGATCTTATTTGACCGACATAAAGCGGAATCAGACCGTCCGGTACCGGGTGGTCTTCTCTGAAATTTTGCGGAGACCAAATTTTTCCATTAGCCCCGCGCATACTGAAAGGACGATTGTTAATATAATCATTAAATGTCTTACCCTCCTCAAACGCCGTGGCATAGACGAACGGCTTAAAAAGCGATCCGCCTGAACGCAAGGCCATAGCGCGGTCGTATGGTGTTTCGGCATAGTCATGTCCGCCGGTCAAAGCGACAATACAGCCGGTTTTGACCTCAATCATCACCGCCGAGCCGTCATTAGGGTTGGTTCTATCTTCCACTTCTTCATTGAGTTTTGCCAGATGCTGGCTGAGCTCTTCATTAATGATTTTTTGAATTCCGGCGTTAATGCAGGTTTTTACCTTGAAGCCGCCGTAATGAGTTATTTCCTCGTCTTTCAATCCGATGCCGAATAACATTTCTTTTGCCATGCGGCCGCTATAACCGAAACTGGAATTTTTCAATGGAGTGATTTTTAAAATATCAAGGGTGGTTAAATTTTGTTCTTCATCAAACAATGCCGCTTGGTATTCTTTCTTGCTTATATAACCTTCTTCAAACATTTGGTAAAGAACCCAGTTGGCTCTTTTCCTAGCGTCGCGGACGCGGAATTTTTCTTTGTCAAGAGAGTTTTTATATTTTCTTTCCAGTTCAGTGATTTGTTTTCCGGCCATTTCCGGAGTTATTACGGACTTTGCCGGTTCGTGAAAAATCGGGCAGTATCTCTCTGCCGATTTATTAAGAGCGACAACCACAGCTATTTTTTGTATGAATTCTATCCTGTTTTTTTTCAGTGCTTTGCTGTTGCGTATATCTTCTCCAAAATAAATATACCAAGCTTCGGCGACACCATTAGCGCCGTGACCAAGATAGGGAGTATTTAGAAACGCCGTCAACAGTTGTTTTTTGGAATATCTTCTGGTTAATTGAATCGCGAAATGCGCCTCTTTGAATTTTCTTTTAAGAGAATGTTCACGAGTTTTGAACTCGGGAATGCCATCGGTATACATGAGTCGTGCTTCCTGCTGGGTGATTGTGCTGCCGCCCGATGGAGGCCAAAGTTCAATTCCGCACCAACGCAATAAATATCCGGCGCCGGCTCTGGCTATAGCAATCGGGTCAATGCCCGGGTGCATCCAGAAATTCTCGTCTTCGGCGGCCACAAAACCATCGGCAAGCAATTCCGGAATCTCATTTTCTTTTAAGGGGTCACGGTTCTCAATAAAAAATCTGTCAATAATCTCATCATTTGATGCCAGAACATAAGATGTTTTTTTAAAATCATTGTTTTTAATTTTATTCCAGTCAATGGGTTTGCCCTGGGAATCTTTGAGGTTCCCGTAAAAATACATAAAACAAAATAGCATGATTATGATTACCGCAGGCGTGAGTATAAGCGAGAGCAAGATTCTTTTAAGCCACGGTCGCCGTTTAATCATTATGACCCAGTAATCTTTTTTAAGCCGATTTTTTATAAAAACCTTCCAAAAATTCTTATTTGCGGGTATTTTCACTAACTACCCCTTTTTGTTAAAGTGCGAACCTTACAAAGTAAAGTTAAGACTTTTTAGTTATATTTTCAAGAGTAAAAATGATTGAAAAATTTACTGGCTTTGCTTCGCACTTCCGAAGCTTTAGCGAAGAAGTGGCGACAAATTATTTGTTCTTCCAAATTGTTAAAAATAAAAGCCCCTCCAACTTTCGTTTTTGGGGCTTGTGCCAGAAATTCTGGCGTTAGACAGTGACCTGTTTGGGCTGATTCTTCACTCGCACCACTACGAGCGGGTAGTCGTCGAGCCAGTACTTGTGACCCTTGAACTTCTGACCGGTTAATTCACCGGTGAGTACGTCGAGAGTATGGTCTTGAGTACAGCGCCACTCACAACCGCTCAGGAAGCCGACCCCCCGATCGTAGGAGGCACTCTCTTTGATCGAGAGCTTGACCCGTTGTCGCAGGAGTTGCGGAAAGTACGATTCCGGAATCGCGCCAGGGAATGTCAGCTCTCGTTGCTGGCCATTCTCCTCGACAGCGAGTTGAGTAACTATCTCCTTATTATCTTCACGACTGAAGAAGTGGTACTCATCGAGAATACCAGATGTTCTCTGGAGACCGAGAATAGTGTACTCCTGGCTCGTTTCGTCAGAGAACGTCTGCATGAACTCGTAGGGTCTCCGTCGTGGTTCCTGTACTTCTCCACGGCTTGCCTGAACTGACGGCTGCCTGAACAACTTCTGAAAGAACTCGTTTAGCATGGCTAATCTCCTTTCTGTGGTTTAGGTTTCCTTTCGGTACCTTTGGCTAATATAGCATAGTATTTAACAGGCGTCAAGCATATGGACAAATAAAAAAACAGCCCTATTTCAGGCCATTTTTCACTCTTAAATCTTATGATTAAAATTTTTCTTTTCCCAAAATTAAAATGCAGTCCGGGCCGATATGGCTGGTATTGTGTGGAGTTATTAACTTTTATTGAGTTTTATGAGATCTATAAATCTTTGAGTATCTTTTGATATACGTACATGGTACTTGAACGGCGCACTGATCTTTTTGAATATGCGATATTTGTGCGGCGTAAAACCTAGTGAGATAATAATATTTTCAACATCCTTTGCCAGATTTAATTTGGGAACTCTATAATAAGACATTGTGCCCGAGGTGGGAGTCGAACCCACATGGTCGTGAGACCACACGATTTTGAGTCGTGCGCGTAAAACCAATTCCGCCACTCGGGCACCAGCTGGTGGTATTACATTACGAATAATCTATTTTAACATTTTTGTGCTGGCTTTTCAAATGAAAATATAATAAGATTAGTTTATCTATGGCCCGTATAATTTCAATCTTCAATCAGAAAGGGGGCGTTGGGAAAACAACTACAAGTTGCTCAATAGGGAGTTATCTTGCGGCGATGGGCAAGTATGTTTTGCTGGTGGACTTGGATCCGCAGGCAAATGCGACATCGGGGCTTGGCGTCAAACTGGAAGACGATCATGTCAATCTGTACCACACGCTGGTTGCCGGCGAAGAACCGGAGGCAATCATAAGAAAAAGCGGAATTTTCGGTTTTGATATTTTACCTTCGGCGGCAAGCCTTGCCGGCGCCACCGTTGAGCTAGTTGATATGGAAGAGCGGGAGTTTAAATTAAAAAACGCCCTCAACAAAATTCGCACCAATTATGATTATATTTTAATAGACAGTCCGCCATCGCTGGGTTTACTTACCATTAACGGTCTTGCGGTGGCGGAGCAGGTAATTATACCGGTTCAGTGCGAGTATTACGCGCTTGAAGGTTTGACCCAACTGTTTAAAACCATTGATTTGGTGCGTACCTCGCTTAATCCGCGATTGCAGATTTTGGGCGTTTTGCTTACAATGTATGATAAGAGAAACAAACTGGCCAATGAGATTGTGGCCGAAGTAAAAAAGAATTTTCCCGGCCATGTTTTTGAAACAATAATCCCGCGTTCGGTTTCTCTTGCCGAAGCCCCTGGATTCGGCAAAACCATTTTGCAATTTGACGAAAAGTCCAAAGGCGCGCAAGCATACAAAGAGCTCGCCGAAGAAATACTTCGGCTTGCCTAGGTGTTAGGTGTTAGTTTTTAGGTGTTAGATAAACTCCTAAAACCTAAAACCTAAAACCTAAAACCTAATTTGAAGAAGTTATTCGGTCTGGGTCGCGGCCTTGAGTCGCTGATACCGGCTAAGACAAATAAGGTTACGCCAAAAATTCAGGACAACGTCTTTTATATTGAGATAAATAAAATTAAGCCCAACGCTAATCAGCCGAGGCGTGATTTTGATAAAGACGGGCTCAAG
Source organism: Candidatus Yanofskyibacteriota bacterium (assembly GCA_016185545.1). Lineage (GTDB taxonomy): Bacteria > Patescibacteriota > Minisyncoccia > 2-02-FULL-40-12 > IGHO2-01-FULL-4-A > 2-01-FULL-44-17. The sequence goes on along the minus strand of JACPNJ010000002.1, from coordinate 73,120 downwards.
GAACTTGCGGCTTCAATCAAGAAATACGGTATCTTGCAGCCATTGCTTGTTACAAAGATGGAGGAGGAAACCGAAAGGGGGCTGGATGTCAGTTACGAACTGCTGGCGGGGGAGCGCCGATGGCGCGCGGCAAAAATGGCTGGATTGCCGCATGTGCCGGTTATCGTGAAAGATAATTTTGACGAAAGCCGGCTTAAATTAGAGGTGGCGTTGGTTGAAAATATTCAGCGCGAAGACCTTAATCCGCTTGAAGAAGCCGAGGCTTATGCCAGGTTAGCCAGCGAGTTTAAGCTGACCCAGAAAGATATTGCAAATAAAGTCGGCAAAAGCCGCGAAGTTGTCGCCAATGCCATAAGGCTGCTTGATTTGCCGGCTGATATTAAAGCGGCATTGCGAGTGGGTAAAATCAGCCGAACTCACGCGCGAACGCTTTTGGCTTTCAAGGACGAGAGTAAACAGCGAGAGATGTATAAGCAAATCCTTACCGGCAATATCGTGGTGCGGGATCTTGAGGGAGCGGCAAAGGCGCACAAATCAGCCGGAAGGGAAATGCCGCAAACAGCGGGGTCCAAGTTTGAAGAACTTCAGCAGAATCTGTCCAAAAATCTCGGCGCGGCGGTTTTCATCAGAACCGGCATCAACGGCGGCAATATTGTTATTAAGTTTTCTACACTCGAAGAATTGAATAAAATTGCCAAAACCATTTTAGATTAGATTTTATTTCTTGCAAAGACGAAACCGATCACTTTTTTCGCGCCCGCGCCTTTTAAGGCGCGGGCGCAATCGTCTAACGTTGAACCGGTAGTTGAGATATCATCCACAAGGAGCACTATTTTGCCAGTTAATGTGTCATCTATTGTCTTATGATGTATATGAATTGAATTAAGTTTAAAAACATTTTGAGCGTTTTTAATGCGTAAAAATCGGTTCGGCATATCGGCTTGCGGCTTTTTATTCTTGACGCGTTTGAGTGCGTCTGCGGCAAAATCCAATTCTAAATAATTGCTGATTTGCCGGCCGATAATCTCGGCCTGATTGAATCCGCGCCAATTCAATCTTTTAAAATGCAGCGGTACCGGCACAACTAAGGAAGGCGTTGAGTAAGGTCCTAGTCCGATTACTGCCCTCTTTTTAAGATACCCGATCATTAGATCGGCAATATCGTTTGCCAGTGATGCGACGAATCGGTATTTCATGGTTTTCAGCATTTTTTCTGCCAGCGGATTTTCATAAGAAGTTGTAACAAACAGTTCGTCCAGAAAATGATTTTTAATGCAATACGGACAAGTTTTGCCGTTTTTAACCGGCGATTTGCAAAACGTGCAAGCAAAACTTTCAGTGAAAGGGATGGTCTTTAAACAGCGCCGGCAAACATAAGAAACCGCTTCTTTTCCCAATAAAACATCACAGCCCAAACAGTGCCGCGGGAAAAGGATATCCAAAAATTGTTCTTTGAAAGATGACATATGTGCCCCGAATGAAGTATTCCCCAACGAACTTGTTTGTACGGGATGTGCATAAACCATAAAACCTTTAGTGGTATAATGACAATAGTTGAAATAGGTTACAGGTCATAGGTTTCAGGTTACATAAAAAACCTGACACCTGACACCTGACACCTGACACCTTTTTTGTCTTTTTTCGACTTTGGCAAACCCAAAAGTAAACTTGGCATAGATATCGGTACGGCTTCTATTAAGATAGTAGAATTATCGAAAGAGGCGGGACGTTTCAAGCTGGAAAATTACGGCCTTTTTGAGCTTGAATCAGTCGACGAGGCGTTAAATGCGGCAAACCGTTCCGCAGGCGGGGCGGCGCAATTATCCAGTCAGGACTTAGCATGGGGAATGCGCGAGGTTCTTAAGCGCAGTAAAATCAAAACTCGCGACGCTGTAGCATCTATTCCCTCTTTTTCAACATTTTCCACTATAATAACTATGCCGTACCTTTCAGAAAAAGACATGGCCAAGAGTATCCCGTTTGAAGCCCGCAAATATATCCCTCTGCCGATCAATGATGTGGTTCTTGACTGGTCAATAATTAATATAGCAAATCAGAAGTTAAATCAATCAATTTCAACTTCTAATCTCGTACCTCCGATATCCGGCGGTGCCAAGCCGCCAGTTGTGGAAGTTTTTCTTGTCGCGGTACCGAAACAGGAGACGGAGCGCTACAGGGATATCATGAAACTAGCCGGTTTGAATCTCCGAGCTTTAGAATTAGAAAATTCAGCTTTAATAAGAGCGCTTTTGGGCAATGATTTAAGTCCGGCTGCCATAATCAATATCGGCGGACGTAGCACTTCAATCCTGATTGTAGATGGGGGCTATGAGAGAATAGGCCACAACTACGAAATCGGGGGATTCGAAATAACGAAAACGATATCCAACTCCTTGAATATTAGTTTAAAGCGGGCCGAAGAATTGAAAAGAAGCCTCGGGATTAAAGACGCGAATAATAATGTGATCCAACAGGCCATGAGTTCTCTTATTGATATGATGGCCTTTGAGACCAAAAAAACAATCCATAGTTACGAAGAACTTAAAAATATCAAAATTAGCAGAGTGATTTTAGTTGGCGGTCTTGCCAATATGCCTAATTTTGCGAATTATTTTGGAACCAAACTTGGACTCCCGTTGGCCATTGGCAATCCTTCAGCCCGGCTCATTGTACCCAAGGAATTAGAAAAAATACAGTCGGAACTTAATACTACTCTTACCTTAGCCATCGGACTTGCAATGAGAGAAATCTGAAACTAGGTGTTAGGTTATAGGTGATAGGTGTTAGATAATCAAATCTAAAATCTAACCCTAGGCGCATATGTGCATAACAAAATCAACGCCTTAGTTTATAATAAAAGGAGGGTTGTTAGTCTTTTTGGTTTTCGGATAATTAAAACCTAAAACCTATAACCTATAACCTATAACCTAACTCTGCCTGATGTGGGAGGATTACAACTTCTTCCGGAAACTAGGAAGAAAATAGAAGTAAAATTGCCGGGACAAAACAGATTCCTGGTTTTTAGTTTTATTATTTTAGCGCTGACACTGGGTCTTTATTTTATCTTATTGACATATAGGCAGTCATTGTTTTCTACCCTTTCTTCTATAGATGACCAGCTGGTAGATTTGGAAAAATCCAGAAATAAAGAATTGGAGACACGGCTTTTGGGTTTAAATAAACAGTTAACCGTGGTGAATCCACTCATAAGTTCACATTTCTTCTGGTCCGAAGCTTTTATCAAGATTCAAAGTTTGGTACAGCCGCAAGTGCAATTCACATCGGTGAGCGCCGATGCTTTAGGCAAGAAGATGATAATTAACGCTGTAGCCGCCAACTATACCGTAATTGCCAGACAGATTGCGTCGTTTTATACCGTTGATTCCCTAACAGACATAATCTTAAACAAAGTTCAAAGCCAACCCACGGGGCAAGTGGAATTAACAATGCAATTGTTTTTTGATTCGAATAAGTTTTTGATGAAGAAATAAATAAAACCTGACGCAAATGCGCGAATTAAGATGTTCCTAGATTGCTTTGCAAACAGGATACGCAATTCGCATATTGGCGTTGCTAAGCATAAGCGATGCAGAAGAACACCCTTGCCGCAATTATTTTTGCTTTCGCGCTTTTTTTGGTTTTTGTTTTGGTTTTGCCTCAGTACGACGCGATTAAAGCTGCCAAAGAGGCAGTTAATTCCAGACAGCTGTTTTTAAATGGGAAAACGGCGCTTTTAGATAATATTTTTGAATTAGATCGTCAAGCCGGTTTGCGCCAGGCGGATATCAGTAAAATCAAGGCGTTCCTGCCGGAACGTAAACAGATTGACGAGTTAGTATCAAGTATCCATAAAATTATGGAGCAATCTGGTATGCAATTATCAGGTTTGACCACTTCGGAGGCGCTGTTTGTGGGAGAATCGGAATATAAAAAGATTTTTATCGGCGCAGATATTGTCGGTACCTATCCGGCCTTTATTAATTTTCTTAAGTTAGCGGAGCAAAGCCTTCGGCTTTATGACATTTTTGACATCACTGCCGTGTCTTCCACTATCTCTTTGGGTAATATTAATTTTGGGATTAAGATGAATGCATATTATTTGAAGTAGGAATAGGAATCGGGTGATGGGTGATAGTAAGTTTTCTATAACCTATAACCTGTAACCCACAACTTAGTTAATGCCGATTGCTCCAACCAGAAACACAACTAGTTTATTAATATTAGTTGCAATAGCCCTGTTTGGTCTTATTGTTGGTTATTTTTATTACAGCCAGGCATTGCAAGATCAGGTTATTCCAATTTCACCAATTGATATTTCTGCCGATGACGGACTCGCCAAATTTAAAGACTTAAAGCTTGATTTTTCCGTATTGGACGGCTTGGCTTTTAAGGCTTTGCGGATTTTTGGGGAATCTCCGGTTCAACCCGGTTCAACGGGGCGCGCTGATCCCTTTGCGCCATTCTAAGACGGGGTATAGGGCGCAGGATATAGAGTGTAGTTTATTTTCTAAACTCTAAACTCTGAACTCTAAACCTCAGTTCTTTGGCTTATCAACTCCCACAATTATTAATAGAGGAACTACAAAGGCAGAAACTTTTAAGTCCCGAAGTTGTTAATGATGCTGAAAAAGAGGCAGCCGAAAATCAGAAAGATTTCGGAGAAATTTTGATTAAAAAGAATTTAATTAGCGACCCCGAACTTTTAAAAATCAAATCCAGGATTTATCAGCTTCCGGTTACTGATATTTCAGGCGTTGAAATTGACAGAGAGGTGGTTAAGGATATTCCGGAAAATATAATCAGTTATTATAAAATTTTACCCTTTGCCAGAGATAACTCAGTATTGAAAGTCGGCATCATAGATCCTGAAAATATTAACGCTCTTGAGGCTGTTAAGTTTATCGCTTTTGATCGCGGCCTTAATCTTGAAAAATACCTCATAAGTTACAAGGATTTTGATAATTTGAGCAAAAACGTGCGTACGTTGACATCCGAAGTGGGTCGGGCGCTGGAACAACTGACTGAAGAAGCGACCCAAAAAGAACTCAAAATCAGCGAAAAAACCGGTGGCTTGGAAGAAATAACCGCCGAAGCCCCAGTAACCCGCATTGTTGCCATTGTTGTCAAACATGCAGTTGAGACCCGCGCCTCAGATATTCATATTGAACCGTTTGAAGACAAGATCCGGTTGAGATTTCGCATTGACGGCGTATTGCGGACAGTCCTTTCTTTGCCCATCAGATTGCTTTCAGCAATAGTGACAAGAATTAAAATACTTTCGGATTTGAAAATTGACGAAACCCGTCTGGCACAGGACGGCAGATTTTCCACTAAGGTGGGGGAAAGACGGGTTGATTTCAGAGTTTCTACCTTTCCTACCAGAAACGGGGAAAAGGTTGTATTAAGAATTTTAGATCCATTGGTTGGCGACATTAAACTGACTGAATTGGGGCTTGAGGGAAGATCATTGGAACTGATTCGTGAGAATATGGTTAAACCATTTGGCGAAATTCTGATTACCGGACCTACCGGTTCCGGCAAATCAACCACACTAGCGGCGGTATTACGTGAAATTAACGATGAAGAAGTAAACATAGTTACTCTAGAAGACCCGATTGAATATTTTGTGGACGGAGTTAATCAATCGCAAACTCATGAAGAAATCGGGTATACTTTTGCAAACGGTTTAAGACATATTTTGCGGCAGGACCCGGATATTATCATGGTCGGAGAAATACGCGACAGTGAAACTGCCGGTTTAGCAACACAGGCGGCTTTAACTGGCCATGTCGTTCTTTCAACGCTTCATACAAATGATACTATTGGTGCAATTCCGCGATTGATAGATATGAATGTTGAAAAATACCTCCTTGCCCCAACCCTCAATCTTGTCGTAGCTCAAAGACTGGCAAGGCGTCTTTGTCAGGTTTGCAAGGTTAAGGAAAGAGCCAATCAGGGCGAAGAGTTTATGATTCGCCAAGCCATTGAAAAAATGCCTTCCGTGACCAAAAAGGATCTTCCCAACGGCAATTTTGAGATTTATAAGCCAGGCTCCGAGGGTTGTAAAGAATGCGGTGGCCGTGCCTATAAAGGACGAGTCGGTGTATTTGAAACATTAGCGATGACCGATGAGCTTGAAAAAATAATACTGACTAATATTTCCGAGGAAGAACTGCGCGCGGAAGCAAAACGCCAGGGCATGATAACCATGTTCCAGGACGGTATAATAAAAGTATTAAACGGCGTAACCTCACTGGAAGAGTTGCTGACGGTGGCGCAGGAAGCCGAAGAGAATTAGTTAAAAGTTTATCAAGTTCATAAAGTTTTTAAAGTGAGGGTGATTATCTTTTTAACTTTATAAACTTTTAACTTATCGCTATGAGCGACGATACATCACAAAAAATACAGGAAGCGATGGCTAAAAATGTTGCAACTCCGCAGCCGATCATTGTCCCGCAGCCAGTTTCACATGCCGCTGATTTGCAAGATTACAAAAAGCAGTTGGACGAGCTCCTGAACGTTACCGCGCAGAAAGGCGGTTCCGATTTGCATTTATCGCCCGGTTATTATCCGGCTATTCGCGTAGACTGGCGGTTAATACCGCTGATTGACCATAAAATTTTGGATAAGCAATTGCTTAATAATATGGTTTTATCATTGCTGACCGATGGGCCGAAAGAAAAATTTCTGATCGAAAAAGAGCTTGATTTCGCTTATGAAATAAGCAGTAAGCTTCGTTTTCGGGTTAATGTTTATCAAACTAGGGGCAGTTTTGCCGCCGCTTTCCGTCTTATTCCCGAAGATATTAAATCGATAGAAGAACTTAATTTGCCGCCCATTTTAAAAATATTTGCCAAGTTATCACAGGGCTTTGTGCTCGTGGTAGGACCCAATGGCCACGGCAAGTCCACGACCATGGCGGCCGTGATCGATTTGATTAATCATGAAAGGGCTGAAAAAATAATAACCATAGAAGATCCCATAGAATACATTTTTACTTCAGATAAAAGTATAATTGACCAACGCGAGGTTTACTTTGACACAGTTTCTTTCAATAAAGCCTTGCGTTCGACTTTTCGCGAGAATGTAAATGTAATAATGGTGGGGGAGATGCGCGACTATGACACTATCAGCACAGCCGTGACGGCGGCTGAAACCGGACATCTTGTTTTTGCTTCTCTCCACACCAATAACGCCGCCCAAAGCATAGAAAGAATTATTAATATTTTTCCGCCGGGACAGCAAGGGCAGATTATTTCCCAATTAGCCAGTACCATCTCAGGTGTTGTTTCCATAAGATTAATTCCACGAATTAAAGGCGGACTAATACCGGCAATTGAAGTAATGATTGCCACTCCAGCCGTACGGAATATTATTCGCGAAAACAAGACCCAACAATTAAATTTGGCCATAGAAACCGGTTCTGATTCAGGTATGATTTCACTGAATCGTTCCTTGGCTGATTTGGTGCGCCGCGGCGAAATTTCATATGAACAAGCCGAGTTTTATTCATTGCATCCGGCGGAATTAAGAACCCTCCTCAAATAGTTGCTAGTTTCTGGTTGTTAGTTTCTAGTTTGAATTTAACTAGAACCTAGAACCTAGAACCTAGAACCTAGAACCTAGTTTTGGAATTTCTATATCAGGCTAAAACTCAAACCGGCGAGCTGATAACTGGCAAGGTTGAAGCACCCTCTGAAGACCAGGCAGTTAACGTTTTACACCAAAAAAATTTGGCAATTTTAAGCTTGGAGGAAACTAGAAAGGGCTTAATGCTTCAAGATTTGACAACAGCGTTCAGCAGGCCGTCGCAGAAAGACATTGTGTTATTCACCAGGCAAATGGCGACATTGGTTGAAGCCGATGTCCCTTTGGTTGAGGGTTTGCATGCGTTGGTCAGACAGATAGAGAAAGAAGCGTTCCGCAAAGTTGTCTTAATCATCATTTCCTCAATTGAGGGTGGCGCCTCGTTGTCATTGGCCCTGAACGAGCACCAGAAAATTTTTGGCCGTTTTTACATCAGCTTGGTAAGGGCTGGCGAGGCGGCGGGTAAATTACAGACTACGCTGTCTTATCTTGCCGATTACTTGGAAAGAAGCGCGTCTCTGAATTCAAAAATCAAAGGAGCGCTGGCGTATCCGATTTTTATTCTTTTTGCAATGGTCGTAGTCACGATAATTTTAATAACCACTGTTTTGCCTAAACTGCTTTCAATCGTTGAGGACGCCGGGGTTCAGGATCTTCCATTTACCACCAAAGTTTTAATTGCTGTAACCAGTTTTATCAACCAATACTTTGTTTTTTTGCTGATTTTGATAATTGGCGCAATAATTTTACTTTTTTATTACATTAAAACGCCGCGTGGTCACAGCCAGTTTGATAATTTTAAACTAAGAATGCCGCAATTTGGCAAAACGATCAGAAGTTTTTATCTGGCGCGCATTGCCGAGACACTTTCCGTCCTAATAAAATCAGGCGTGCCGATTCTAGATGGGATCAGTATTACTTCAGATGTGGTAGGAAACGCCACATACCAAGACATCTTGCTTAGGGCAAAGGAAAATGTCCAAGGAGGGGGCACAATTTCCGAAGTCTTTGAGAAATACAAAGAAATTCCGCCGCTGGTTGTTTCTATGCTGGCCATTGGCGAAAAAACCGGCCGAACCGACTTTATGCTTGAAAATATTTTTAATTTCTATAAAGCAGAATCGGAAAACAGCGTCCAGAATCTTTCACAATTGATAGAACCGGTATTGATATTAATTTTGGGGCTAGGCGTCGGCCTTTTGGTTTCAGCAGTTTTGTTGCCGATTTATAGTTTGGTTGGAGGCGCCTGAACTAGGGTATAGTAAAATTTTCTAAACCTTAAGCCCTGCCCCATTGTGCATAACTCCATTTGCCCTTAATTTTCAAGCGATTTATAATTCATTAAAGGTCTTTTTATTAATTATCTTTTTATTAATTAAGCGCATAGCTTGCTGTAATTAGCGTCTGGTATTTTGCTAATCGCTAATCGCTAATCGCTGTCGCTAGTCAAAAAGTGTCGAATCTTTTAAGTTTTTTGGGTTTTAAGAGTCCTAACCTGGGCAGAAAGGATATGCGTGGTTTCACTCTGGTCGAATTGTTGGTTGTTATTGCCATTATTTCAATTTTGGCAACTTTGTTATTGTTGCAATTAGGCGTGGCGCGCGCCAAGGCCAGAGATGCCAAGCGTATTGCTGATGTTAATCAGATCCGTTCGGCATTGGAGCTTTATTTTGATGACCTAGGTAAATACATGGTTACGACCGATATGACCCCTCTCACACCGACCTACTTAACAAATATTCCACGAGACCCGTTGGCCGTTGGTTGCACGAATACGCTTAGCGGAGCCGTAACTGCTTCTGTAAGGTGTTATGAATATACTGCCGATCCAGCTACCACTCCAACCAAGATGCGGGTTTCGGCAGAGTTAGAGCAAAACAACAGAAACGCTCTTCAAAGTGACGGGGACATACCTGTTGTTGGCTGGGGGATTCCGTCGGGGGGGGCAGACACACCTGGCATCACTGAAACATGTACGACAGCTGTAAATGATTGCATATACGATGCAGGACAGAATTAGCGCGAAGCGCTAGTTAAAAGTTCCTGAAGTTAAAAGTTTATAAAGTAATAAAGTAATGTTGTTTTTTGCTTGATAAACTTTATGAACTTGATGAACTTTATAAACTTTGTTGCTGTTCATTTATATCTTCCTCCTTGGTCTGGTTGTCGGTAGTTTTGCTAATGTTGTTATTTACAGAGTTCCGCGCGGGTGGGGGATTTTTTGGGGACGGTCTGCTTGTCCGAACTGCCGTAAAAAAATATCGTGGCATGATTTAATCCCGGTTGTTAGTTTTTTCTTGCTGAAAGCTCAATGTCGGCAATGCCGCCAGCCGATTTCTTGGCTGTACCCGGCGGTTGAGTTGTATTCCGGAACTATTTTTTTACTGTCTTTCTACTTCACTAACCGGGCCGGAGTTGTTGATTGGTTATTTACGGTTTTTATTTTAGAATCTTTATTCATACTCGCCCTGATTGATCTTAAAAATTTTATTCTGCCGGATTCAATAATGATCGTAATGATTTTTGGTGTCTTGTGGTATGGAATTTTTGAACAGGTATTTAGCGGTTACGGGTTTAATATTTTTTCTTTTAACAATTTTATCGGTGCGGCCGTTTTATTTTCAGCGTTTTTTCTTCTTTGGTTTTTATCAAGAGGAACTTGGCTTGGACTGGGTGACGCCAAATTGGCCGGTCTGATTGGATTGATTTTTGGGCTTTGGGGCGGGTTGATTATAATTTACGGCGCGATAATAGCGGGAACGGTGGCGGGGCTGGTTTTGTTAGCAAGTTATCGGGCAAACCTAAAAACAAAGCTGCCACTGGGAACATTTATTAGTTTTTCTGCAACCGCTTATATTTTCTTAGGCCAGGGGATTTTGGAAAAAATAAAGCCATTATTCTTTTCGGTACCATTTATTTTGAAGTAATGGGTAAGATTAACAAAATATTAAGAAATAGTTTGATCGCGGGAGTTGCTATTTTAGTTTTGGGCGGAGTTTTTTTCTATTTTAAGTTTAACTTGCCTGAGGCAAGCGCCGAAGCGCAGATGGTGATAAATTTTGAAAACGGCAAGAGCAGAAAATTCAAGGGTCCCGTAATGGCCGACATGAGTATTCTTGAAGCCCTGTATTCTTCTTCATTGGGCGGCGATTTTGAATTAAGGTACACAATTCAGGAAAATAGCGGCGTGGTTCTGACCAAAATAGATGGTACAACTAACCCTGGAAACCTGACTTGGAATTTTTATTTGAATAAAAAATCGGTCAATACGGCAGATATAAATAAAATTAAAATTAAAACCGGAGATTTGATTGAGGTAAAATACGAATAATTAGGTTTTAGGTTGCAGGTTACAGGTTTCAGGTTACAGAAAATTAAACCTGACACCTGACACCTGACACCTGACACCTTCGTTGAAAAAAGAGAGGGGTATAATTACAGGGAACGGCGGGTTTAGTATAATAGAGTTACTCGTTGTAAGTGCTATTATTGCCACTTTTTCAGTGGTTTTAATTTTAAATTTCAGGTCATCGCCCACAAGTAAGACCGCCCGTGTCCAAACGGCCTCCGTGGTTTTGTCGGATATTCGCAGGGCGCAGTCCCTTGCTTTATCCGGTAGCCGCTATCAGGGTAACCTGGTATGCGGCTACGGCTTTCATTATGTAAACCCAACTTCTTATTTTATTTATGTCAAAACAGTGCCAGTTTCAGGGCCGTGTTCTTCGGTCGCTACCCACAACTATCAGTCGGGCGACCCGATCACGGAAAATAAAATTTTAATCAATACTAACATGGAATTTCGTTCATCATTTAATGACATATTCTTTGAACCACCGGATCCGAAGACATATATAAATAACAAATCTTCTTTGAATATCCCACCCGCAACTTTAACCATTCAGCTTAAAAACCAGAATAATTGCGCGCAAAACACCTGCACGGAAATAAATGTTTTTACGTCAGGACAGATAGATCTTAAATGAAAATCAAAAATCAAAAATCAAAAATCAAAAATGGGTTTACGTTGATTGAGGTTCTAATTGCTATTTTTCTTTTTGGTTTGGCCTCTACGGCGACAACTTTCATTTTGACAATGAACAACAGAAGTGCCACCGCTATCAAAAATAATTTTATTGCTAGCGGTCTTGCGCAAGAGGGGTTTGAAGTGGTGCGAAACCTGCGTGACCAAGACTGGTTTTTGGGCGGTCCTTTTGGTTCATCAATACCCGATGGCACCTACAGGATTCAATGGGATTCACAAGCACTAATTGACTTGGGTAGCAATCCGAATTTAAAAAGAGATCCTGGTAGCGGTATTTTTAGTTATGATATGGGCAGCGATACGATATTTAAACGCACTATTGAAATTGACACCGTGGTTGCTGATGTAGAGAAAAAAATTGTTGTGGATGTAGTTTGGATTGAACGTGGTGGAGCGTCCAAGTCAATCAGCGCGGAGGAGCATCTTTTTAACTGGAAATAAAGAGCAATTAGCGATTAGCGGCTAGCGTATAGTCGAACTTACTAAACGCTAAATGCTAAACGTTAAACGCTAGCTTGATTGAAATTTCTAAACGCTAAACACTCAACGCTAAACGCTGGTTTTACCCTGGTTGAAACCATCTTGGTTGTTTTCTTGTTTTCTGTGTTGGCAGTTTTAATGGGTGGAGTTTTTATCAGCTCTTTGGATTTGCAAAGACGGGCGTTTAATCTTCAACAAGCGGTAGAAAATGCCGGTTTTATTCTTGAATTTATGACCAAAGAAATTCGCGTGAGCCAAATTGTCGGTCCGGCTTCCGATTGTCCCGTAAATACTTTGAGTATTACCCATCCGGTTAATGGAAGCATTACCTATGCGCTTTCAGGAAATGCAGTCCATCGGATAGTAAATGGCACCGATAGTGTTATAAGTTCCAATACTGTTGAATTTACTCGTTTAGAGTTTTGTCCTTCCGGTATTAGTGTTGACGATCAACGACAGCCGCACGTTACCATTATTGCTAGTCTTAGAAGTGCCAAAACCAGACAGCAGGCGACAATAGATATACAGACTACAGTATCGCAGAGATTTCTTTCAAATTAGGTGAAAGCTGACAGGTAATAGAGTGGGTTGCTATAACCTATAACCTGCTCAATTTATGATTTTTAACCTAAAACCTACGGTGTCCATCCGAAGCTTTATGCGAAGGAGGATAACCCAAAACCTAAAACCTGGTCAAGAAGGGGTAGCCGTTATTTTTGCCATACTCTTAATGGATATTTTGTTAACCATCAGCCTTACGCTCTCAGCGATTTTTATTCCCAAAATACGAGTGTCTTCTGATGTCAAAAGTTCAGTAGGAGCGTTATATGCGGCTGAAAGCGGGATTGAATGGTGCTTATACATTAATAGGGTCGGTTCAACCGCGCAGCCGACTATGAGCAACGGCGCGACTTTTATTAATGGCGCTACCAATGCCCCGTTCATAGAGGCCGATTGTGCAGCATTCCCGATTAAATCTACCGGTACTTACCGGGGTGTAACCAGATCATTTGAGGTGAACATATAAACCATAAAACTATAAACTACGGCTTAGAAACTTAGAGGCTCAACCTCTCTTGAGAGGTTGAGCCTCTAAGTTTCTCTTTAATTTGACCTTTGTTTATTTTTGTGCTAATATGGGAATATGTAGGAAAGTACTTTCAAAACAAGGAGAAAAACCATGAAAAAATTACTTGCTGTTGTATTTGCGGTTTTGTTATTTTTTGTAGTTTCGCCAGTATTTGCTCAAGATCAAGAATCGCCATTAAAAACAACTCTCCACTTTCCTCACTGGACAGACGGAGATGGGTGGTTCAATAAGTTTCAATTTACAAACCTTTTGCGGACCCATGCCGGCAGAGCAACCCTGCGGTTCTACAATAACTTTGGCAACGAAGTGGCTGTTGAAACTGACAAGGGCATGACGCCGTTAACATTTGGCCTCCCCAAGGGGGGAGCAATTACGATAACAACACTTGGCCGAAGTACTGGTTCAACCCAGGGCTTGGCCATAGTTGAGTCCGATGTTAGGATTGCCGGAAAGATTGAGTACCACTACCCGGCTTTCAGAATCAGGACCGCGGTTCCGCCCAGCCCCACCCGGAGGGCGTTCACAATTTTCGCCAATTACGTCAAACATCCGGCTTTTTGGCGAAACACCGGTATCGCCTTGGCTAATTCGCAGGACAAGCCAAGTTACGTTGACTTGACTCTGGTTGATGAGGGTGGCATAAAAGTTACCCAAAAAAGAATTACGCTCCAGCCCAGAAGCCACATCGCTGAACTGCTTGATTGGACGGCTTTCTTTCCGGAGTTCCTCAATGGCCGAGAAGAATTTCATGGCACGGTTGAAGTGGTGGCCGAACGAAATATCAGTGTCTTGGCGCTGGAATTTGAAGGGCAACCGAACGGCGCCTTCCTGATGGATAATGCCTCACCCCTCCCGCCGCGATATCTTGACATGGCCGAGATTAGCAAGCATTCAATTCAGGCTGTTTACTTCGTGCCGAAAGGCATCGCGTCCGATCCCGATTATGTTAGTGGCCTGCGGTTCCTCGCTCAAGAAGTTCTCAACTGGTATGACATAGAACTTCAACGCTCCGGTCAGCAGGACCTCACTTCTTCGGTTGATTTCGCTCGCGATTTTGACCAGAAAGTCAGTGTGGGTCTGGTAAACGGCCAAGAAAATCTAGTTGTTTACACGGATTTTAACAATCCCACCACTGGCAATGGCCTCAACAAGATGCTGGCGGAATTGGCAGCTGTTTATCCGAATAGAAACCTGCTCATTGCTATTCAGACTAATGGAATAGAAATCGCTTTTGGTGGGTATAGTTTCGCCATGTTTACAATCGGAAGAAGCAACACTTTTCCCGAATATTCCTTTAAAAACCTTAATGCAGATTACTTAAGGAATAAAGATTACAAAAGTTGTTTTCCATGCAATGCTGACACTATTCGCGGTCTTACTCGTTGGAAAATAGCGAGTAGTGTGGAAGCTGCAGCGCATGAAATAGGTCACATGCTTGGCCTTCCTCACTCAAACCAGCTGGATGATTATTTTCCTGGTGTTTATGCTAACCTTATGTTCACCAGAGGCCGGGAAGATAAAGATTCCGGTTTAGGTTTTTTCGCCAGTTCCCTAATACCCGACATACCCAAGTTTTCCGGTTCCCTCATTAACGTTGCCCTGGATAGGGGAGAGATTGATACCCTGATTTATTGAATCGGTAAAACGATTTAATGAGTCAGGGTTTTTTTAACTGCATTCGGTATTAGGTGGGTTGCACCAACCGGATAGCATGTATTTAAATGTGTTTTCTATGTGGATAACATTGATAAATGAACTGTGGTATTATTTAAGCAGTGATTTTAAGTAAAAAAAATCTAATCCTGATTATTATTCTTGCGATTATAATCGCCGTTTTTTTGTATATTACCGAATTTAGATCCAAACCTATCGGCTGGCAGCCGGATGAAGTAGTGCTGATGGATAAGCCGCCGGTCGAAGTTTTAAACCCCCAGAATCAGATTAATTTCGGGAACGAGCTTCCAGAGGGTTTCCCATCTGATATGCCCATAGACCCCAAACCGGTGCGAGTCTTGCAAAGCTCTGTCAGGAGTTCACAGAATCAACCGCCCGATCCCGATTATAACCTGATCGCTTACTCTTATGTTACCCGGCAAGATATTAAAGAAACTTTTGATGTTTTGAAAGACTATGCGGCGCGCAATGGCTTTACCGTAAAGTCAGAAGAAGACGGTCTTTCCATGGCTTTGTTTGCAAGCAAGGGCGATGACGAAAAACTGAATATTACTATTTACGCCGGCACTGAAGAGACGGTAGTGACAATTATTATTGCCAAAAAACAAAACTAAAAAATGAACCGCAAGTTTATCATAAAATCTTTAGTAATTATTTGTACTGTTCTTATTGGTACCGTTGTTTTTTTTGTCATTTCTCCGGAAGCTTCGGCCCATCCCACGCAGTATGCTGAGTGGTCGGGAACAAATCCCGCTAGTGCCGGCGGTCTTCAGACCGTGCCCGACGGATTTGGCTTGACTGCCATTGCTTATGGATCGGATGACGACCGTTGTTCGGTATTTATCAGGACAGCCCCGGTTGATTCTAACGGATTGGTAGACTTTACCGCGGTATCGTTTTATCAAACTACTATCTGTCCTTCTGGCGGTGGTGACGACGGCAATCCAGGCCCCAGAGTTGAGCCCATACCGGATCATTACACAACAGGTTGGACCTGGGGCGCTGCAACCGGCGGCGGTCATTCAGGAGATAGCAGTTTTCCACCTGATGAGTGTTATTATCAAGAATACGCTCCTTTAAACGACATCAATAATAGAACCGGTTGGGGCGCCGCATTCGACGGTACCTGTAACGAACGAGGTTATCTCCCCGGTTGGATAAGAGGTAAAATAACAGCGCCCTTGGGACAAGTTATTGTCGCGGTTGGCATTTCTTTGGCAAATGATGCGAATGTATCCATGGTCGGCATGAACACGAGCCATATTCCGTCTATTGGCACCATCTCTGCCGATCCCAATCCAATTCAGGTCTGCTCGCCTGATACTACTGGCGTCACTACTTTATCCGGTTTTGCCAATGTCGGCTGGGAAATACGTTTAAATAGCCCGACGATCGGCCAACTGTTTGCATCCGGCGTTTCAGGCAACTATACAGTAACTTCCGGTGATCAGGTAACCGACGGCATGACATTTTACTTGCTTGAAGGAGGAACTTCAAATGTTTTGGATAGCATTATGGTAACTCATACTGCGGCAGGATGTCCTACCCTTTCCGTTTCTCTTTCTGCTAATCCTTCCTTCGGTACCGCTCCGCTTAACGGTGTTGATTTAACGGCTGACGTGGAAGGCAGCGCTGTCGGCGATATTCGCTACAGATTTGATTGTACAAATGATGGAACATACGAACACGATGTCACGAATGCCCTTGAACCATATACGGCAATTGACCTTTGTAATTACCCTTCCGCCGGGATTTATACAGTGCATGCGCTTGTTGACAGGCAGGGCGTGTCTACTGAAGCAACTACCACAGTGAATGTTTCCTCCGTCTTGCCTAAAACCATTACCGCAGATCTTGTGGCTAACGACGAAAGTGATGACGATGTAACAATTACTGCCGGTGGTAACGTACGTTACTCTTGGACCTCATCAGCCAATGCCACTTCCGGCAGTTCCACTTTAACTATTAGCCCAACATCACCTGACCCTTGCGGCAACACCAATTCAAACAATTGGACGATTACCGGAACTGGCGGAAATATTCCTCCCACTCCAACCTGTGCTACCGCCGGCGGTTTTACTTATACCATTACCTACAACGTAACCGGTCCAGGCGGCAGCGCCTCGGACACGGTAATTGTCAGGTTGGTGGCTGCTCCCGTCCCCACTCCTGTTCCTCTTACCCTGACTTGCTCGCCATCCACAGGTATTAGTATGCCTGGAGGAAAAGTTACCTTTACCGCCAGCGGAGGGCAAGCGCCTTATTTCTGGTCAGTCGGACCACCTTTCAATTATTCCGATTGGCAGGCGCCCTTCCTTACTTTGCAAGTGCCCGTCGGTGGTGAAGGACAGCAGTGGATCATAAATTTGAAAGACAATGTTGGCGTGAAGACAAACTGCATACTTCAAGGCGGCCAGAAAACTGTTAATCTTGGAAATATTATAATGCAGGCTTTCCCTAATCCGGTGAATAGCGGGCAGACAGAAACCGTTGCTTATCAGTTAATTGGATCAGAAACTCCCTCTGAATGCAAAATGGGTTCTGTAGGATTAGTGACCGGCTTGCCCAATCCCAACTGGAACGGGTCAAAGTTTGGGGCATTTGCCTGGTCAGAGAATAAAAGTTTTGCATTAGCCGAAACCACCGGATTTAGTGTAGCTTGTTTTCCTCCCACGGGCAGCACGGGAAGTAATGTTTTCGGTAATATTACCGTAACAGTCATTCCGGCAAATTTTAAAGTTTTCATTTCACCCCCGAGTCTTGCCCCGCAAAAAGGCGACACCGCGATATTTAAAGTCTGGTTGGATTGTTCGAATTTCCCAGATTGGGTTTTTAATAATTATACTTTAACTTACAAGCTAAACGGATTGGTGAGCGGCGCCAGCCAGCAAACCTTTCCTTCTCTGACTTGCGGCAATAACAGTTCTGCCAATGCCGTTTCCGTTCCGGTAAGTACTGCCGGCGTTCCGGACAGCGAACTTGGCAAAACCTATCAGGTCAGCGCGCAGGCCAAAAGCCCAGTTGACAATGCCGTGGCTTATAGTCTGAATAATACTGATTTCAGATTCACTAATTTAACAGTGTTGGATGGTGGGCCGACAAGTTTTTCGATTTCTGTTTCTGCGTCCTGTATTCCATCGGGCGGTAATTTTAACATGCCCGCCAGTTTTTTTGACAATTCCGTGATTGAGGATGGTTTCCATGTCTGGACAAGCTATCAAGGCATGCCCAGTGGCGGGCCTTCTTTGGATTATGGCGGGCGCACTTATACTTTATTGTCAAGCCTGCCTGCCAATGGTTTCCAGGATATCACTCCGGGACATTGGAACGAAATTGACGAGTGGGTTCCTCCGGTTGATAACGGTTGGGTTAATTCTACCAGCTCAGATACCGGCCCGGTTAATTTTAATATATTCAATCCTGCCGCCGTTGGTAAAAGCGCTTATTATGTAGTAACTTTTTATAAAGGCTCTAATGAATCCACTCCCAGTAATGTTTATGGTCCGGTGCTGCAACAGGCGTGCTCCTCGCCTCCTTCCGCTTCTTCCGTTACCGTTACCGAATCAGATTATTGCGTTTCCGGTCCGGGCGCCACCGTAAGTTGGGTGTACTCTGACCCGGAGGGACAGCCGCAATCTGCTTTTCAGGTTCAGGTTGATGATCTGGCGTCTTTTAATTCTCCCGAGTTTGATTCAAATAAGGTATCATCTGGCGGTACATCATATTTTGCTAATAACTTGCCCTTTGATAAAACGCTCAAAGCCAGAGTAAGGGTTTGGGATTCCCAAAATTCCGTTTCCAATTGGTCTGTATCATCTTCCTGGAAAACTCCAAAGCATGCTTATCCCAAGGTTAATTTTTCTTGGTCACCATTACAGCCAGCCGTCAACCAATCAGTCCAGTTTACTGATACGACACAGTTTTTTGATGCCGGTGGTGTAGGCCAGCGCGCTTGGAGTTGGCTGTTTAAAGCTCCCGCGCCCACGCCTTCTTCAACTTTGCAAAATCCAGCATATACTTATACCACCACTGGGACGTATAATATTACCGAGACCGTAACTGATAAAGATGGTTATGTTTGCGCCCTTACTAAACCAATTGGTATTGAAAAACCTATTCCTGTCTGGGAGGAGGTAAGCCCGAAATAAACCACAAAAGCGTGGAAGGCCGGAAAACGCGGAGTAGTCAACTTAGAGGCTCAACCTCTTTAAAGAGGTTGAGCCTCTTGGCATTTTAATTTAACCCAAAATGTGGTAATTTTTGACTTATGAGTATTACAAAAGTAACTAAACAAGAGGTAAAACAGCGTCTAGAAAAACTAAAAAAACTGATCACTAAATACCGCTACCATCGGTTGGTTTTGGATAAGCCGATCATTGAGGAATCTGCGGAGGATTCTCTGAAAAAAGAGCTTTTTGATTTGGAACAGCAATTTCCCGACCTTATAACTCCTGATTCTCCCACCCAGCGTGTAGCCGGAAAGCCGTTGGAAAAATTTGAAAAATTTACCCATCCGGCGCGCATGCTTTCATTTAATGATGCCTTCAGCCGTCAGGATATGGAGGACTGGATTGGCCGTTTGGCAAGAGCTGTGGGTATGTCGATACCGGAAAATGAACCTGCCCGCTCA
The DNA here is from genome assembly GCA_016185545.1 of Candidatus Yanofskyibacteriota bacterium. Lineage (GTDB taxonomy): Bacteria > Patescibacteriota > Minisyncoccia > 2-02-FULL-40-12 > IGHO2-01-FULL-4-A > 2-01-FULL-44-17. The sequence continues at coordinate 53,617 of JACPNJ010000002.1, read as the reverse complement.
AGTTTTGCGAAGCAAAAGTTAGGCGGGTTCTATTGCGAATTAAAGATAGATGGCCTTGCGATTGAACTGATTTATAAAGGCGGTATTCTTGATGTCGGCGCTACTCGCGGTGACGGTACAATCGGCGAAAATATAACCCAGAACCTTAAAACCGTAGAAGCCATTCCCCTTACACTAAACCTAAAACCTATAACCTATAACCTAAAACCTAGTTTAGTTGTTCGCGGTGAGGTGTTTATCGGTAAAAAAGAATTTGAAAAAATAAATAAAGAACAAAAAAAAGCCGGTACCGCCACTTATGCCAATCCGCGTAATCTTGCCGCCGGTTCTGTACGCCAACTTAACCCGGCGGTTACGGCCTCACGCCATCTGGACTCTTTTGCCTATTCTCTAAAAACTAATTTAGGACAAAAAACCCACGAAGACGAACATAAAATACTCCATGAACTTGGTTTTAAAACTAATCCGCATAATAAATTTTGCTCTGATTTGAATGAGGTGCAAAAATTCCGCGACTACTGGGAAAAACATCGCGGGAATCTGAATTACGAAATAGACGGCATTGTGGTAATTGTGAATGACAATAAAATGTTTGACAAACTTGGAGTGGTTGGCAAAGCGCCTCGCGCCGCCATTGCCTATAAGTTTTCACCTAAAGAATCAACGACCAAGGTTAAAAACATAATTGTCAGCGTTGGACGTACCGGTGTGCTGACTCCGGTAGCCGTGCTTGAACCGGTAGAAATCGGCGGTACTACGGTAAGCCGCGCGACATTGCACAATGAAGATGAAATACGCCGGTTGGACGTAAAAATAGGAGATACTGTTATTGTCGGTCGTGCCGGGGACGTGATTCCCGACATTAAAAAAGTTCTCAAAGAACTTCGTACCGGTCGAGAGAAGGTTTTCCATTTTCCGATAAAGTGTCCTGTTTGCGGCGGACCGGTCAAACGCGTTGAAGGTGAGGCGGCCCATAAATGCGTAAACAAAAATTGTCCCGCCATCAAACGAGAAGCGATTTATCATTTTGCATCAAAAAGCGCGACGGATATAGACGGCGTAGGGCCAAAAATTATTGACCAGCTTATGGACACGGGGCTTATTAAGGATGCCGCCGACTTGTATTTGCTTACCAAAGACGACCTTTTAAATTTGGAACGTTTTGCCGAAAAATCGGCGCAGAATACCGTTGATGCCATACAGGCGCGTAAAAAAGCTCCGCTGAATAGATTTATTTATGCAGTCGGCATTCCACATGTCGGTTCGGAAACAGCAGTTGATCTTGCGCGCAAGTTTGGTACTTTGGAAAAACTTGAAAAAGCAACCATTGAGGAACTTAGCAGCATCAAAGAAATCGGTGAGGTGGTAGCTAAGAGCGTATATGATTGGTTCCAGAATGATTATAACCAGAAGCTACTGATGAAGTTTAGAAAAGTCGGCTTGCATATACTCAAACAGGAATCGTCTCAAAAATCATTAAAATTAAAAGGTCTGACGTTCGTATTTACCGGTTCGTTTGATACATTATCGCGCGAACAAGCCGAAGAACTAGTACGTGAAAACGGCGGCGATGCTTCATCGTCGATTTCTAAGAAAACAAATTATGTCGTTGCCGGCACCGAACCTGGCAGTAAATATGACAAGGCCAAAAAATTAGGGGTAAAGATATTGTCTGAAAAAGAGTTTTTAAATATGGTACAATAACATCATGAGCTATATCAATAAAAAAGAAGTAGAGCACATCGCTGAGTTAGCCAGAATACACTTGAACGAGAAAGAGAAAGAAAAAATGGCTTCGGAACTCAGGGCGATTTTGGGTTATATTGATAAGCTTAAGGAAGTTAATACTGATAATGTAGAGCCCATCGCGCACATTACTGGTTTGGAGAATATTTTGCGTAAAGATAAAATAAATGAAAAACCGCTTGGCGAACAAGCGGCGGATGCGGAGAAGTTGATTAAAACGGTACCGGATAGTAAAGATAATTTTGTTAAGGTTAAAGCAATTTTTGATAAGTAGGAATATGAACGGGAAGATATACTAATTCACCATTGCTTTCCCCGGCTTCTATTATTTTCTTTTCCTCAATAAATTGTTTAAATCTTACAAGAATCATTTTTTCTCTGAATTTTTCGTCATGTTGTATTAATTTTGTTACTGTTTGATTAAAAATATCAGAGAAGTCATTAAAAGAAAAATATTGTCTATGACCATCCTCATCAATTTTTGTAAAAAAGCAAAGTCTATTAAGGAGCAAATAATCCAATTCTTCACTAGTTAATTTGGCCTGAACCCACATATGCAATCGTGTGCCTCGAGCATAATAGACTTGGCTACAAGTTTCACACACATTTGATTCCCTTGACATAATCTCCTCCAACAATTTTAAACAACCATTACAAGTATACGAAACACAATTAAATCTGTCAATGATGGCCTAAAAAAGGGCGAGTTTTCGGTTGAGGAGATTGTGGCGGAGTATCACAAGCAGATTGCCAAAGAAAACCCGAAATTGAATGCATATTTATCGGTTTTTAATAAACCAAAACTAGAAACTAGAAACCAGGAACTAGAAACTAATTTTTTGTCTGGTGTTCCCTGCGCCGTTAAAGATAATATCTTGATAAGTGGAGAAAAATGCACAGCGGCTTCAAAAATTCTGAAAAATTATATTGCGCCGTATGACGCGACAGTTATAAGCAATCTCAAACAAGCAGGCGCGGTATTTTTAGGAAAGACAAATCTGGATGAATTTGCCATGGGAGCGACTGGAGAAAACTCAGCCTTTGGACCGACACTGAATCCGCATGACCATACGCGTGTAGCCGGCGGATCATCGGCCGGTTCGGCTGCGGCGGTGGCGTCAAACCTTGCCGTTTACGCGCTTGGTTCTGATACCGGCGGTTCAATCCGTGCTCCGGCTTCATGGTGTGGCGCGGTGGGACTTAAGCCGACGTATGGCCTTGTTTCGCGTCACGGCTTGATTGCGATGGCTTCAAGTTTGGACCAAATCGGTCCTATTACCAAAACCGTTGAAGATGCAGCGATTGTGCTCAATGCCATTGCCGGGCACGATCCAATGGACTCAACATCGGTGAATCCGGAGTGGGATTTACCGGATTATACTGCTAATTTAAACAAACCAATTGCCGGTCTTAAGGTGGCAGTACCAAAGGATTTTTTTTCTGTACCCTCCGGCTCGGCCTCCGTAGCCACTTCGGCTAAGGAAGCAGCTTTAGCAAAGGAGGGGAGAGGGCTTGATTCGCAGGTCAATAATCTGGCACAAGCGGCGATTGCCAAGCTGGAATCGCTTGGCGCGCATATTGACCAGGTTAGTTTGCCGATGGTTGAATATGCTATCGCGACTTACTATATAATAGTGTCATCGGAAATATCGGCAAATTTGGCAAGATACGATGGAATTAGATACGGCTACTCAACCTCAAAAGCGGAAAATCTACTGGAAACTTACTTGAAATCGCGCGCAGAAGGTTTTGGGGCAGAAGTTAAGAGGCGAGTTATGCTCGGGACTTATGCGCTTTCAGCGGGATATTATGATGCCTATTACCTCAAAGCTCAAAAAGTAAGGTCGTTGATTAAGCGAGATTTTGAAAAAGTTTTTGAAAAATATGATGTAATAGTCGGACCGACAATGCCGTATATCGCGCCCAAATTAGGTGGATTGAGCGACCCGCTGTCGGCTTATCTTGCCGATATCTATACCGCTCCAGTTAATCTTGCCGGTCTGCCGGCGATCTCTATTCCTTGTGGATTTATTGAACCAGAAACCAGTAACCAGAAACTAGTAACTAGATTGCCTGTCGGATTTCAGATAATCGGAAAGCATTTTGATGAAGCAAAAATTCTTCAAGTTGCACACAATCTTGAGCAATCCGGTAAATAATCTGCACGACATCGCATGTCGTGCATGGGGATAAGTAGTGGATAAGTTTGATGTACGACATGCGACGATGTCGTACAGATAATCAAGCAAAAATAATTTATGGTGTCATCTCTGTTTGCAGTTATAAATTTGAATAATTCGCCGCAAGTTATCGGTGCAGATGTAAGTCCGCAGTTGGCGCAGATTTATAGTGGTGTTTTTAAGTATCTCCAAAACATTGATTACCAAGCGATAATCGTGGATATTAAAACCATTGCTATAATTTTGACTGTAATTTTCGGTACCTTATTCGTGCTAGTAGTTCGCAAGATTTGGAGTTTGGGCACGCTGAAACAAGAGTTGAATAAATTAGGAGGCGAATTCAATCCACCGCCTGAGGCGTCGACTGCCTATAATGCTCGCTGGAATGAGATTAAAAAACATGTTAACTCATTCATTGAAGCCGAGTGGAAGCTTGCCGTGATTGAGGCCGATAAATTCGTTGATGATGTATTAAAAACCGCCGGTTTTACCGGCGAGTCAATGGGGGAGCGTTTGATACTCATCAAGCCTGATCAATTAATTAATCTCCAGTACCTCTGGGACGCTCATAAGCTTCGCAATCTTCTCGTCCATGACCCCAACTTCCGCCTAACCCACCAGCAAGCCCTTTTCGCCATCAACGCCTTTGAATCGGTATTAAAAGAATTAACCGCATTAACATAAAACATAAAATTCGCCTTTCAGCGAATTTTATGGCGTGGAGCCAAGGGGAATTGAAACCCTCTACCCGAGTGACAACCACGGGTTCCTCACCGTGAGGTGGCCCCTTAAACTCCACCCCCGGAGCCAGCAGGCGTAGGGGGAATGTATAACCGCATATTTTTAGTAACAATAGCTCAAGGAGGAAAATTTATAGGAAGGCATGATACAGGAAGAAAAATTAGGGGGTGAGCTTGGTTTGTAATTTTTGATAAAACAACATGCACCGTTCGCAAATATTTTTTTATATCCTTCTTGCCTTCATCGGCGGTGTCTTCGTCGGTTCGTTTTCTGATATCTCAAAAAGCACTGTTCTCCTCGCGGCTATAATTTGCACCGCGCTTATTGCCATTTTCTACCGTCGCGGTTCACGCTTGCTTAACGTCAAAATTGCTTTTGTCGCTTTTTTGACTCTCTTCTTTCTCGCCGGCGTCTTGCGCTACAGCACTGTCTATTCCAAGACTCATCATCTCCAAAAATTTGCCGAAGCCCAGCAAAATGTAGTTGATCCGCAAAATAAGCATCCGATCAAGATAACATTGCTTGGCTATATTGCCGGCGAACCGGAAATTAACGGCAGCAAACAGCGGTTAGTCTTTTACGCCAAGCAACTGGATGCAACACCTTACGTAATAAAAACCGACGAAAGAGTGTCGGTTACGACTGAATTATATCCTCGCTATCATTATGGCGATATAGTAAAAATTTACGGCAATGTCAGACTGCCGGAAAATTTTAACGATTTTGATTATCGGGCGTACTTAGCCAAAGACAGTATCTACACTACACTTTTTTATCCGGAGATTATAATTACAGACAACTTAGGAGTTCAACTCCTAAGTAAGTATGAATATGCAAAAATTGCAATTTTTAGAAAAATCTTTGCTTTTAAGGGTGCTTTTGAAAGTTCAATTGCCCGTTCAATTGCCGAACCCAATGCGTCTTTTATCGGCGGCATACTGCTTGGCAGTCGTTCGCAAATTCCACAGGACATTAAAGATGCTTTTGCGCGCACCAGCATGACTCATATTCTAGCGATTTCGGGCTACAATATTACCATTATCGCTTGGCTCATTTCAGCGTTTTCCCTTTTATTTTTCCGACGGCCGACGGCATTTTGGTTTTCACTATTGGGTGTTGCATTGTTTACGATTTTAACCGGCGCGCAGGCATCGGTGGTGCGCGCCGCGATTATGGGTATGCTGGTTCTGTTCGCTTACCGGGAGGGCCGGCTTAGCAATACCGGAAATGCGATAATTCTAGCCGGTACCGTGATGATATTGATTAACCCGTTGATTTTACGCCACGACATCGGATTTCAGCTTTCGTTTGCGGCGACATTAGGACTGATATATCTTGTTCCGGCCATTGAAAAATATTTTGCCAAAGTGCCGGAATATTTTAAACTGCGTGAAACTATGACCATGACCGTTTCGGCGCAAATTTTTGTTCTGCCGCTTTTGATTTTCTATTTCAAAAATTTATCGCTGGTTTCTTTACCGGCCAACATCATTGTTCTGCCGACTATTCCATTTGCGATGCTTCTGGGATTTATCAGTGGACTTGCCGGCATGTTCGTGCCGTTTTTGGGCCAGCTTGCCGGTTATTTTGCTTGGCTTCTGACGGCGGTACAATTGGGTGTGATCAAATTACTTGCCATGCCAAGCTGGTCCGCGGTTTCCATCAGCTTTGATTGGCCGATGTTGATAATTGCCTATTGTCTTTTGATTTGGTTTTTGGGATGGTTTTATAAGAAGCAACGGCGGGTTCCTTCACAGGAGTAATCCATGTCAAAGGATGACGAACCACCCGATTGGGTCAAATGTTGTGTTTGCAGAAAAGAATTGTATATTGCGGCAATGCGAAAAGTGAAAAAAAATAACGGCTCCGTACGAACCGCTGTTTCTAAAATTCGTATACTTCACGATGGCAGATGGGTTTGCTCGGACGTGTGCTTTAATCTGGCAGTTAGTCCGTCCAATGAATCACCTTGGCCTGATTGCGAAGAATGAAGAATAGAGTGTTGCCTTGATACAACCTCTGCCGGCTTTTAAGTCGGCTTTGTTATTTTTAAATTTTGTGATATTGAGAGTTGATGCTTAGCGAGTCGCTTTCCAGAAAATTATCTAAACTTGAGTGGTTGGTTTTTGCCCTGATTGCCAGCGCGGCAATTTTAAGTTTTTGGGCGTTGCCGACGGTTGCCGGTTTTGACGGCCTGCTCCATGTTTATTTTCTTGACGTCGAACAGGGTGACGCGGAACTGATTGATTTTAACGGCAATCAAATTCTAATTGATGGCGGACCTGATAGTAAAATCTTGCAAGAACTTGGCCGGGTTATGCCGTTTTACGACCACTCAGTTGATCTTGTTATTTTGACTCATCCGCACGCCGACCACGTTACGGGACTCATAGAGGTATTGAAAAGATATGAAGTCGGGCAAATTATTGAAAATCACACTCCATATAACACCGCGGAATATGCAGAGTGGACCAAGGAGAAATCTTCAATTCCGACAACTCAAGCTCAAGCCGGCCAAGTTATTGATTTGGGCGGTAGCGCAAAACTTACTATTTTATACCCATTTTATCCTAAAATTGACGACCAAGAAGTATTAAAAAATCCTCACGACGCTATGGTAATTTTTCGTTTGGATTATGGCAATGATAGTATAATGTTTACGGGTGATGCCGAGGCCAAGACGGAATATAAATTATTAACCAGCGGTACAAACTTGTCAGCAAAATTTTTAAAAATTGGACATCATGGCAGTAAAACTTCAACGACTGAGAATTTTTTGAAAGCAGTTAACCCGGTGCTGGCGTTTATTGAAGTCGGAAAGAAAAATAAATACGGGCATCCACACCAAGAAGTTTTGGAGCGGCTGGAAAATTATGGTATAAAATATTATAGAACGGATATTGATGGTGCCGTTGAATTAATACTTGACGGTCAAAATTATAAAATAGAGTTGGGTGAGTAACGCCTCCTATCACCACTAGCAACCCCAGCGAGGTTGCTGCGTTCCGTCAAAAGCGTGGATTTTGCTTGCAGTGATTTACTATTATACTGCTCGCAAACCGTGCAATCCACTCTTTTGACGGTGCTATGAGGCATTACTCACCCAACTCTAAAATTAAAAACAATGAAACTGCAGAGAACCCTAATTTTATTAAAACCTGATGCTCTTGATCGAGGAATAATCGGTGAAATAATCACTCGTTTTGAGCGTGTAGGCGCTAAAATTGTCGGCATGAAAGTTCTTGTTTCTGAAAAAGATACTGCCATGAAGCATTATACCGAAGATTTGGCCAAAAGGAGGGGAGATGTAATTAGGCAAAGGATGATTGATATGCTGACCTCCGGACCTATTTTGGCATTAGCACTTGAGGGTATAGAAATGGTTGAGGTTGCAAGAAAAATGGTGGGCGCTACCGAACCCAAGGTTGCCGCGTCTGGCACTATCAGGGGTGACTATACCCACGTTTCATATGGTTATGCTGATGACAAGAAAATCGGAGTTTTTAATCTTATTCACGCCTCGGCTTCACCCGAGGAAGCGCAGACAGAAATTAATGTTTGGTTTAAGCCGGAAGAATTAGTAGAACATAAGCCATCATATACGAAATTTACTTTAAAGGAGGATTGAGTTATTGTTTAATTTATGGAAAATAAATTTTTACACGAAGTGGCCATTACTGCGATTATCGTCAAAGACGGCAAGTATTTGATTACCCGCCGTTCTTCAAATAAAAAACGCTTTCCTGGTATGTGGACGGTCCCCGGCGGCAAACTGGAGACGGATGATTACATTAACTTACCCAAAGACGCGACTGATTATTGGTATAATGTATTAGAAAAAGTTTTGCGTCGCGAGGTTAAGGAAGAGGTCGGACTGGAAATCACAAACATCACGTATGTGACAAGTTTGGCCACGGTGCACGGTGACGGAAATCCATCCCTGGTCATTTCTTGTTTGGCTGACTATCAATCGGGTGAAGTTGCGCTTCAACATGATGAAACCGATGATTTCAAGTGGGTAACTCTTGAAGAAGCAAAATCATATCAGCTAATTGACGGAATATACGATGAATTGGTAATGACGGAAAACCAGCTCAAGGGCGTTAAAACCGAGTGGCAAAGGTCATGATCTTATATCAAAAACCATACGATTAATCGTATGGTTTTTGATTGTGGTCGGGCCGGGGAGAATCGAACTCCCGCTGCAAGACCCCCAGCCTCGCGTACTACCATTATACGACGGCCCGTACCCCGATTTATATTTTTTCTCTAAAAATCTTAAACATCCAAAGTTTTGGCTTTTCCCGAGCCGCTTTCGGTGTTAGGCCATATATCTCTTCATCTGCGCGCCAAGAGTTATCAAGTCCCAGTTTCTTCATTTTTCTTGAAAGTATATTAAGCGAATCCACAAAGGCATCGTGCAATATTTTCTCGCGCATATCTGTTGCCTTGGCGCTTTCCTGAAGTTTTTTAGTATCTTCAAAATAAAACCGCCTACCGGCAAGTCCTTTTAGATTAACATAAGAATCATGATAATCTATCAATTTATTAATTAGGGTTTCAACCTCTTTAGATATGTCTTGTTTACCTTTTGGGCTAAGTTCCTGCCAGCCGTCCTCTATAGATCCGGCGATCTTTTTAAAAATGCCATCGTTACCAATTATATCTGAATATTTTTCTAAAATCTGTTTTGGTCCAGAATTGTCAGATTCTAAAATAACTTCTTTTTGAGTCGCGGATTTTTCAAGAAAATTACCCATCAAGCTTTATTTAGCGTTTTAATACACGAGGTGCAAATCCTGATTCTCTTACCGTCAACATGAGCCCATTGAAGATTGGGATATTTGCGGTAGCGGTTTACGGGATTATAATTACCGCGCAAAAGTTTTCGTTTGTTCGCCGTCATCGGTTTTTTTCCGCAACGAGGGCAACGAGTTGCCATTTTGTCCAAAAGTGAAGCGATTGGGTAACAAAATAAGCACTCCGCTCAAATTTTACCCGTTGCTCCTCTTAATTTTAGATAAAAATTAAACTTGCCCAGCTTTTGCAGTGCCCGGCCACGAATAGTGGTTTCGCGGGAGAGGCACTGCCACTCACTACTTTGCAAAATTGGAGCGGGGCATGATCAATTTACAATATAACAAAAATCTGCTAAATTAGCAAACATGGGAATTTTAGAAGGCGTTTTCGTAGCAGTTGTTTTCATTTATTCTGTTGTTGTGCATGAGGTTTCTCATGGTATCGTTGCCAACAGTTTGGGTGATGATACTGCAAAAAATGCCGGCCGTCTCACCCTAAATCCATTGAAACATCTGGACATGTTCGGTTCGGTTATACTGCCGCTTCTTTTGATTCTAGCCAGATCTTCATTTGTGTTTGGTTATGCTAAACCCGTACCGCATAATCCCGCCAATCTAACCGATCTCAAATTCGGATCAGCAAAAGTAGCGCTGGCAGGACCGGCATCTAACCTTGTGTTGGCAGTTCTTTTCGGATTATTTTTAAGATTTTTACCCTCAAGTTTAGAATCAACGGCGCTGCCTTTATTGATAAGTTTCATCGTTAGAATAAACCTTCTTTTGGCGATATTCAATTTGGCGCCAATTCCTCCTCTTGACGGCCATTGGCTGCTTTTGGCATTTCTACCAAATAGATTTGCCGCTCTCAAGCTATTCCTTATGAGATACGGTTTAGTTCTTTTCTTTATTTTTTTAATTTTTATATTTCCTTTTGTTTACCCCTTGATTAATTTAATCTTTCGGCTTATAGTAGGATAGGGAGGTTTGAACCCCCTTTTAATTAGCCGAAAAATTACCAACGAATAACGTCGTTACGAATATACAAATAAATGAACCCTAAACTTTTCGTAAATTAGTATATTTAGTATAAATTCGTTATTCGCTGATAGTGTATGCCTACCTTAAACCAGTTATTAAAACATCCGCGCAAGAAGTCCAAAGCTAAAACCAGATCGCCGGCTTTGTCGTTTGGATTTAACAGCAAGAAAAATACGCCGGTTGATTATCCGGCGCCGTTCAAACGCGGCGTGGCTATAAAAGTCGGCACGATGACTCCCAAGAAACCGAATTCCGCTTTGCGCAAATTCGCCCGTGTGCGGCTGACCAATGGCATGGAAGTAACGGCGTACATTCCCGGCGTTGGCCATAATTTGCAGGAGCATTCCGTAGTAACATTGCGCGGCGGCAGGGTTAAGGACTTGCCTGGCGTGCAATACCATATAATACGCGGCCGGCTGGATGCTTCCGGAGTTGAAAACAGGAAGCGTGGCAGAAGCAGATATGGAGCCAAGATGCCTAAGAGCTAGATATTTCCGATAACTAGCTGTTAGTTATAATGACAACCACTCTAGAAAAATTAGGTAAAAAAAGCATACAAGAATCAAAAGAATATTTGAATTTGAAAAAAGAGATTAGCGAGTCTGTGCGAGACGTAATTGAAGGCCACGGCGAAGAAGACATTGAGCCGCTTCTTAAACTAACACGCGAACAATTGAAAAATTTAGAGCCCGATGAGGTTATGAGGGAAAAATTATTTTGGGAAATAGCGGCGGAGAGTTTAAAGGAAAACGTTTTTGAAGAACTTCACGGCAAAATTTTTGATATTATCGCAAGCGGGAATTATGAGGGGGCCAAGAGCGCAATCAACAAGGAATTGGGAGAGCTAGTCAAAAAATTAAGTCCGACCATATTTAAAAACCAGAGCCGAAGAGGGTTTGCGCTCACGGTGCTTAAAAATAAGTTTCTTAGCTACCTGCCGGAGATTGATGCCATTATTCGAGGAGAGGCAGAAAGCAAACAGCCAAAAACTAAAATGCCGATGCATCAATTTGCAGAGCAAGAAACAAAAGAGAGCGAGGAATCAATTGAGGATGTCATTAAGCATTGGGATGAAGAATGGGATCGCGAAAGACCGTCCAAAAATCCTAGATTTGTTAAGGAAAAAACCTGGTTGACCCCGACCCTGGAAGATATTGTGCCCGGTTTAATTATTGAAATTGAAAATATAGAATTCAATAAAAAAGAAATTTTGGAAATAATAGGTACGCCATATCCAAGCCCAAACACTGATTTGGCAGACGACCTATTTATTCGTGTAAGATCATTGCCTCAAGGCATTGAGGCTGAACGGTCGCTTGCCGATATGGGTATAATACCTTACGAGACGGGAAAATATAACGGGTGGATTCGGCCGGTTCGGTGGTACCCAAAATAAAATCCAAGGTGAGCAATAACAAATATGCGTAAGCCAATAAAGAAAAAAATAATACAGGAACCGGATTATAAATATTCGTCGCTTTTGGTGGCCAAGTTTATCAATAAAGTAATGGAAAGCGGCAAAAAATCCATAGCCGAGAAAATCGTCTATGGAGCTTTGGAGTTGGCGGAAAAAGAATTAAAAAAACCGGCGCTTGAAGTGCTGGATGCCGCGTTTAATAATGCCGGTCCCCAAATGGAACTGAAATCGCGCAGAATCGGCGGCGCCAATTACCAGGTGCCCTACGAGGTGAGGGGAGAGCGCAAACTTGCGCTTGCGTTTCGCTGGATAATTGACGCGGCCCGATCGGGCAAGGGCAAACCGATGCGGGAAAAACTGGCGCAGGAAATTATCAACGCCTACAACAACACCGGCGTGGCCATCAAAAAGAAAACCGATACTCATCGTATGGCGGAAGCCAATAAAGCTTTCGCGCATTTTGCGTGGTAAATAGCTGCCCGCACGCAGTAAGCGAAGCGAACGAGTACGGTCGCAGATATTTACCCCGCCCTTTCTGGGCTAGGGTTTTGTGTAAAAATAACTAGAGCCGAAGGCGAGTCGTGGTATTAGTTAATTGCTTAAAGCGACCCTTATTTCAGATGGGGCGGGGTGAGATTATGTAGATGGCGTTATTTTCAACAAAAGTATAGTGGGACAAGACTGAGCGTTCATAAAACAAAAACCAGCTCATAAGCTGGCTTTTGTTTTTGCCTAAATTTAATTTGTGTACTACCATATAATTATGAGTAGGACACTGATTGCTTATACAAAAAATAAAGCTGATGAAAACGTGGAACTTTTTGGTTGGGTGCATGGCCGGCGGGATCACGGTAAGATAATTTTTATTGATTTGCGCGATAAATCGGGAATTGTTCAACTGGTTTTTACGCCACAGGATAAAGAACTGTATAAAACTGCCGAAACTCTGCGCTCGGAGTGGGTTTTAAAAGTGTCAGGCAAGGTTGCTAAACGGCCGTCAGCGATGGTAAATAAAGAAATTGAAACTGGCGACATAGAAGTACAGCCGGAATCAATTGAGGTTTTATCAGAGGCGGCTACGCCGCCCTTTGCTCTTGATACGGACGGACGCGAAATAGGTGAGGAAAATCGGATGAAATACCGTTATCTTGATCTGCGGCGCGAGAGATTATCCAAAAATATGGCTCTGCGGCATCGGGTAACCAAGTTTATTCGAGATTTTTTTGATAGGGAGGGATTTTTGGAAATTGAAACTCCGATTATGACCAAATCTACTCCCGAAGGAGCGAGGGATTATGTGGTGCCTTCTCGTTTGTATTCCGGCAAATTTTACGCCTTGCCGCAATCGCCCCAGCAATATAAACAGCTTTTGATGGTGGCTGGTATTGAGAAATATTTCCAAATCGCCAGAAGTTTTCGCGATGAGGATACGCGCGGCGACAGACAGCCGGAATTTACACAGATGGATATGGAAATGTCTTTTGTGGAGCGCGAAGATGTGATGGCGGTGAATGAAGCATTATTGATTGAGTTGATAAAAAATGTAATGCCGAATAAAAAGATTCAGGAAATTCCGTTCCCGCGGTTAACTTACAAAGAGGCAATGGAAAAATACAAGACTGACAGGCCAGATTTACGTGAACACCCTGACGACCCCGATCTTTTGGCATTCTGCTGGGTGATTGATTTTCCGTTTTTTGAAAAAGAAAAAGAGGGTGCTGCGCACTTCGAAGCTTTAGCGAAGAAGTGGACTTTCACGCATAATCCTTTTTCCGCGCCAAAACCGGAACACATGGAATGGCTGATGCAAAAGAAAAATATCGGTGAGATTTTGACTACGCAGTATGATATTATATTGAATGGTTTTGAAATAGGCGGTGGCAGTATCCGTAACCACAAGGCCGAAGCATTAAAAAAAGTTTTTGAAATTTTAGGATTAGATGAGGAAAGAATTACCAAAAATTTTGGGCATATGCTAGAGGCGTTCAGTTATGGTGCGCCGACGCATGGCGGTATCGCTTGGGGATTGGACCGCCTAGTGGCGATACTTGCCAACGAACCAAATATCCGCGAGGTGATTGCCTTTCCCAAAACCGGTGATGCCCGAGACCTTATGATGAACAGTCCCTCCGAATTGGAAGAAAAACAGTTGAAAGAGCTACATTTACAAATTAAAAAATAACACTCGCCACCGTCAAAAATTAGCTCGCCATCATGCCTTCTATCACCGCTAGCAACCCCAGCGAGGTTGCGTCGCTCCGTTGAAAGCGTGGATTCGCCTCGCAGTGGGCTACCGCCCAAACATTATACTGCTCGGCGACCGTGCAATCCACTCTTTCAACGGTGCTATAAGGCATAATGGCTCGCTTTAAATAATTTTTGACGGGGTTCTCTCTCTTAAGTCTAAGATGAAAAAAGGGGTTTTTATAATTCACGGTTGGGACGGTTACCCCGAAGAGGGCTGGTTTCCGTGGTTGAAAAAAGAATTAGAATCACGCGGTTTTGAGGTGCAAGTTCCGGCTATGCCAGAACCTGCTGTGCCAAAAATTGAGGTGTGGGTTTCGCATCTTTCCAAAATTGTCGGTGATGTTAATGAAAATACTTTTTTTGTTGGCCACAGTATCGGTTGTCAGACCATTTTGCGATATTTGGAAAGTTTACCCGTAGATAAAAAAGTTGGCGGTACGGTTTTTGTATCTGGCTGGTTTGTTCTGGGCGATTTAGAAACAGAAGAAGAAAAAATAATTGGCAGACCTTGGATTGAAACCCCGATCAATTTTAATTTAATAAAGGGCTTAACAAATAATTTCGTAGCAATTTTTGGTGATAATGATCCGGTTGTGCCCTTTGAAGAAAATAAAAAGTTATTCGAAGAGAGGCTGAACACTAAAATCATAATTGAGCACGACAAAGGTCATTTTAGCGGTAGCGACGGCGTAACTGAGTTGCCTAGCGCATTAAACGCAGTTTTGGAAATGACTGGCGGGTTATCATGAGGGCTTGACAGGCAATGCCTCATAGCACCGTCAAAAGAGTGGATTGCACGGTTTGCGAGCAGTATAATAGTAAAACACTGCGAGTAAAATCCACGCTTTTGACGGAATGCAGAATTCTCGCTGGGAATTCAAATGGTGATAGGAGGTATTGCCCGTCAAGCCCGAGCTAAATGCGGCTAAACGTAATTTTAATCACAATTGTTTTGGGCGTAATGATAAGCGGCGCGGTTTTTTTTATTTTCGGTTATCCGATAGATGTCCCAAATGCCAACTTAGAGGCTCAGCCTCTAAGTGGTGGCGGGCGGGCATTTTTATTACCGGTAACGGACACCAATTATAGTCCTATCCGTGATTTCAATGTGCCCGAACCGGAAATAGACGCTAAAGCCGCCGCATTGTTTGATGTCGGGTCAGGCCGTTTTCTTTTTGCAAAAAATATAAATAAACGTTTACCGATTGCCTCTATTACCAAACTTATGACAGCCGTGGTTGTGCTTGAAAATTTGGATTTAGAATGGGTTTTTACCGTACCGGCAGAAACCATCAATGTGGACAATAACGGCGCCGACCTTTATAAGGGCGAACAGCTGCAGGTTGTTGATTTATTGGAAATTTTGCTGGTAAAATCATCTAATGATGCGGCATTAACCCTTGCCGCAGAAGCGCAGAAGAGGGGGCTGAATTTAGTGGAAAAGATGAATGAGAAAGCAAAAATACTCGGAATGTACAATACAAAATTTATCGATCCTGCCGGATTGGACGATCATGATGCTTTTTCGACCGCGGCTGATTTGGTAAAGTTAGTTCGTTACGCGGAAAATTACGAATTGATTTTGCAAACGCTAAAAAAGACGACAACAGATGTAAGTTCGCTGGACGGGAGAATAAAACATCATTTGATTAATACCAACCAGCTTCTTGATCAGATTCCTGGTATAAAAATCGGAAAAACCGGATATACCGACGGCGCATTGGGAACCATGGTGCTGGGTGTTAATATAAGCGGTGACAATGATTATGTGATAAGCGTGATACTCGGCTCGGCAGATCGTTTCAGGGAAACTAAAAAGCTGATAGAGTGGGTAAGAGAAGCGTATCAATGGGAGTAAATTGAAAGTGAACAATGCAAAATGCATTTTTTTAAATTTTAAATTGTCATTTTTAATTTTGAGATTTGCATTTTAAATTTCTTGTGATTGATAATGTTTTCACAATTTTCAATGTAGTCCGCATATTTACCGTGGCGACATTGGCGTTTTTCGTCACGTTAGCGCTGACGCCGATTTGGATGAAGGTTTTGTATAAGTATAAGTTAGGCAAGCAGTTGCGGACTGAAGGTGCCCCGATTTTTAACAGATTGCATAAAGCAAAAGAAGGCACTCCGACTATGGGTGGGATTTTGATTTGGCTGACGGTAACTATCATAACTTTGGTTTTTTGGTATCTTTCAAAATCCATTGACGGATTTTGGTCGCGAGTTAACTTTTTTTCCCGCGGGCAGACATTGCTGCCGCTAGGCGCTTTAGTTGTCGCGGCGCTGGTCGGATTAGCCGATGATTTACTGGGGATCATGCGTATCGGTCCCAAGGGCGGCGGATTAAGAATGAAGTACCGCTTATTGCTTTACGCGGTTGTGGCTGGCGGCGGCGCTTGGTGGTTTTTCTATAAGCTTGGTTTTAATTCACTAAATATTCCGTTTTTAGGCGATTTTACTATCGGCTGGTGGTATATTCCGTTTTTTATTTTTATAATTGTCGCTACTTCATTTTCCGCTAATGAAACCGACGGTTTGGATGGTTTGGCGGCGGGCGTATTTTTGACGATATTTGCCGCTTATGGCGCGATTGCTTTTGACCAGGGCAGGATGGATCTGGTGGTTTTTATCGCGGCGATTATGGGTTCGCTGGTCGCGTTTTTATGGCACAACATTTTCCCGGCCAAATTTTTTATGGGTGATACCGGGTCTATGTCTCTGGGCGTGGTGTTGGGTATAATAGCAATGCTTACAAATACGCCACTTCTTTTAATACCAATCGGGGTAATATTTATAATTGAATCCGGCTCGGTGATTATCCAAATTGTTTCTAAAAAAATTCGTAGCAAAAAAATATTTCTTTCAACTCCCATCCACCACCATTTTGAAGCCCGCGGTTGGCCCGAAACTCAAGTTACAATGCGCTTCTGGATGATTTCGGCGATCGGTGCCATTATAGGGTTAATAATTTTCTTGGTTGACTCCAAGATTCCGCCGCTACTTTGAAATTTGACATCAACTTTATAAAATGTTAAGATAATTTTTATAACACGAACCTAGTAGGAGTATAAAATGCTGGAAGCGCTTGACAGAAAGATCATTGAAAAAATTACTAAATTCAGCCATTGGTTCCAAAAACTGACCGGGCTGACATGCTATTTCTTTGCCAAAATCGGGATTTTCATGGCCCTGTTAGAATTATTTATGAGGGCCTTAAATTATTTCATACCATTTTTAACAATCAAAACAATTTTTCCTGTGCTTGATATCTTCTTTCTTTTCTTTTTTGGTGTAATCTTTTTAAGAAAGATTTACTTATGCAACAAAGCAGAAGAGAATCTGTTTTCATCGGAAGTTATTAGGGTAGAGAAAGAAAATTTTTGGTTCAGGATTTGGTGTCTGTTTTTCTTGTTTTTTGATGCCACATTTTTGTTGTTGCACATTAACGAAGCTCGCTACATAATACTAGAAATTGTTGGCAGAACCGGTTTTTTCATGGGCTTTACTATTTATAATTATTTTGTGGAAGTTACCCCTTTGCCACCTTAAAATTACAAACACGGGAGCTGATAGCAATCAGCGATTTTTATCACAAAGATTATTGCTAAGATAGAGTTCTAGCCCAGCTCTTTACCAGTAAAGAGCTGGGGCGGGTTTACCGGCGGAGGCGCGCGCGTTTTGCGCCTGTCCCGAAGGGCCAGCAAAACACGCGCGTGTAGCCGGTCAATGAGTTTTTTTTGCTGGTTAAGTTTGTAATTTTAAGAGGTCGGCCATTACCACAATGCAGATTTCTAAGTCCGGCAAAACCCTGACCATCTTAATTTTTATCCTCATTGTTTTCGGTTTGGTCATGCTGTCATCGGCTGGTGTGGTTGAAGGCCAAAAACGTTTTGGTTCGGCTTCTTACTATTTTACGCACCAGCTTCTTTACGGTGTTTTGCCCGGCCTGGCTCTCTTTTTTCTTTTTTCTAAGATAAATTACAAATTCTGGAAAAAAATTGCCCTTCCGCTTTTGATAGTGGCGGTCGGGCTTATGGTTTTGGTTTTTGTGCCGGGTGTTGGCTACGGTCTAAGGGGGGCTAACCGCTGGTTGAATTTTGGGTTTTTTACTTTTCAGCCGTCAGAACTTTTGAAACTTACCCTGATTATTTATCTTGCCGCTTGGTTTTCAAGGCGTGACAGGCAGATCGGCGGTAGTCCGCAATCACTGGTGCCGTTTTTACTGGTGCTAGGTTTTATCGGCTTGTTATTGATATCCCAGCCGGATATGGGCACCCTGATTTTAGTTACTTTGATAGCAATTTCAATGTATTTTTTCGCCGGTGCTAAATTCACTCATTTTGTCGTTTTGTTTTTGATTGTTGGCATCATGCTTGGCGCGTTGTCGGTTGTTGAGCCGTACAGATTTGACCGACTCAAAGCATTTCTTAATCCATCATCAGACCAGCGTGATACTTCATATCATATCAATCAGGCGCTTATGGGTATTGGCTCTGGCGGGATTTTCGGTTTGGGATTTGGCCAGAGCCGTCAGAAAATTAATAACTTCCTTCCTGAGCCGGTTGGCGATTCAATTTTCGCCATAGTTGTTGAGGAGCTTGGTTTGGTAGGCGGCATATTCCTTTTGGTATTATTTTTAGTTTTGTCTCTGGCAATGATAAATATCGCCAAATCTGCCGCCAACCAATTCGGGGGTATATTGGTTTTGGGTATTATTGTTTGGATCTGCGGACAGGCGCTTATCAATATTTTTGCCATTTCCGGTTTGATTCCGCTGACCGGACTGCCATTGCCGTTTATAAGTTTTGGCAGTTCGTCGCTGGTGTCAATTTTAGCCGGGCTTGGCATTGTGGTAAATATTTCCAAACATTCGTCCTAAAATCCTAAAAAATATACCCGCCTAACAGCGGGAGTATTTTTTAATTTGTCTTGTTGTTTTTATTCAATGCGTGGGTAAGCCGTGATTTAGTTCGGTCGGCGGTATTTTTCTTGATTGCCTTGCCTTTGGCCGCTTTATCCAAAGCCTTATAAACACTCGGGATCATTTTTTCGGCTTTATCAAAATTCTTGGCCTTGACGGCCTTACGGAATTCCTTAACCAAAGAGCGGAACTTTATTTTCCGCCTGATGTTTTGCTTTTGCCGCCTTTTTGATTGTTTTAGGGCTTTCTTGGCCGATTTAGTAATAGGCATTTATAACTTACGCGCTTTTCGCCGCGAAGCCCGAATGTCTTTTGGGCTTTGCGCGGCTTCAAAGCCGCAGGGGTTGCCCAATTTCTTTGTTGAGCACTCCAGTGCTTCCTCGGCGTAGTTTTACTACGCCTCGGTTCGCTCCTCGTGCTCGCCTAGAACTTGGCCAAACGCGTAAGTTATAATATACCAAATTCAGCTCCCTTTTGCAAATAATTTAATTTGACTGGATTTAAAATTTTGCTATACTAAATTTTATATCAGCTGGCGCTAGAGCAAACTGTTCCAGCGTTATTTTTTTATAATGTCAGATTTCCCAATCGAAAAAATTAGGAATATAGGCATCATTGCCCATATTGACGCCGGTAAAACTACTGTTACCGAGCGGGTTTTGTTTTATACCGGTGTTTCCCATAAAATCGGCGAGGTGCATGAAGGCGAAACCGTAACCGACTGGATGGAGCAAGAACGCGAGCGGGGGATTACGATTACTGCTGCAGCTGTTACTAGCTATTGGGTGCCAATCGGTATGACCAAAAGCAAAGACACTGAGCATCGCATAAATATAATAGACACCCCTGGACATATTGATTTTACGGTAGAGGTTAAACGGTCGTTGCGCGTACTTGACGGCGCGGTAGTGGTTTTTGACGGTGTGGCCGGTGTTGAACCGCAATCGGAGACCAACTGGCGTTATGCCGATGAGTATGGCGTGCCGAGAATTTGTTTTATCAATAAATTAGACCGTTTGGGTGCGTCCTTCGAGCGATCATTTATATCCATTCTTGAACGGCTGACGCCCAATGCCATCCGCATGCAAATTCCCGATGGTGAAGAGAACCAGTTTCAGGGCGTAATTAATCTGCTTGAAATGAAATATTTTAAGTTTGAGGGTGAGCTTGGGGAGCGCGTCGTTGAAGCCGAGATTCCGTCAGAGGAGTTTCGCAAGCATGCGGAAGCGGCCAGAGCGGAGCTGGTGGAAAAAATAGTTGAGCATAATGACGAAGCGATGGCGGAGTATCTGGAGGGCAAAGAAATTAGCATTGAGCGGCTCAAGCAAATATTACGCAAGGCCACGATTGATAACAAACTGGTGCCCGTATTTGTTGGTTCGGCTCTGCGCAATAAGGGCGTACAGTTCGTGCTTGATGGTGTTGTTGATTATCTGCCATCGCCAATAGATAAATCGGCGGTAAGGGGAATTGACCCCAAAAACGGCAACGAGCTTAGTCGTGAACCGAGTGATGATGCGCCGTTTGCCGCGCTGGCTTTTAAGGTTGCCACTGATCCTTTCGTTGGCCAACTGACATTTTTCAGGGTTTATTCGGGAGTACTCAATGCCGGTTCTTATGTTTTAAACAGTTCTACCGGCAATCAGGAAAGAATAGGCAGGATTCTTCGCATGCGCGCCAACGACCGTGAAGATATTAAAGAAGTGTATGCCGGAGGGATTGCGGCTACGGTGGGACTGAAAGCGACCAAGACGGGGGATACGCTTTGCGATCCGAATAATCCGATTATTCTTGAAAAAATTATTTTCCCAGAGCCGGTTATTTCATTGCGCATTGAGCCCAAAACCAAAGCTGACCAGGAAAAAATGAGCTTGGCTTTGAAAAAACTTTCCGACGAGGACCCGACATTCAGGATAAAGACCGATGAAGAAACAGCGGAGACCATAATTTCAGGTATGGGTGAATTACACCTGGAAATCATAGTGGACAGAATGAAGCGGGAATTCAACGTTGGCGCCAATGTCGGCCGTCCGCAAGTGGCTTATAAGGAAACAGTCAGGGAAACCGCCCAAGCCGAGGGCAAATATATCAGACAATCCGGGGGGCGCGGTCAATACGGCCATGTTTGGCTGCGCGTGGAACCGCAGGGGCGAGGCGGCGGATTTGAATTTGTTGACGCGATTAAAAGCGGTGTAATTCCACAGGAATTTATTCCGGCGGCTGAGAAAGGTGTGCGAGAAGCGCTGGATAAAGGCGTGATTGCCGGTTATCCGCTGGTTGACTTGAAAGTTACGCTTTATGATGGCACCTATCATGAAGTTGACTCATCGGAAATCGCTTTCAAGATTGCCGCGGCTATGGCATTGCAGGAAGCCGCGAAACGCGCCAAGCCGGTTTTGCTCGAACCGATTATGAAAGTGGAGGTAATTATACCTGATAAATTTTTGGGCGAAACGACCGGTGATCTCAATTCCCGCCGTGGCCGGATTGAACAGATGTCCGACCGTTCGCCGCTTAATCTCAAAGTGATTGATGCCAAAGTTCCACTTTCGGAAATGTTTGGTTATGCCACGACAATCCGCTCTCTGTCCGAAGGCCGCGGAACGTATAATATGGAGTTTGACCACTATGAGGAAGTACCCCAAAATGTAGCCAATTTAATTATTGAAGGAAAGAAGTAATGTTTTTATAAAGTTAAAATGGTATAATTGGTTTATTACCAAGTTTTTTAATAAGGAGGAGAAGCAATGGGTGATGATGAAATTCAAAGAATAAGAGAGGAAATCATAAAATTTTTTGTAGATAAATCCCATGAACCGTTTCAACCCTTTGCGGCTTATTGCAAGCATTTAGACAGCATTTGGGTTTTAGTGAAGGATTGTAGCGTAACAGAAAAAAGGGTCAATGATATTTTGACCATACTTGAAGATAATTATCCAGAAATAGAAGAGGAAAAATGCGTCGGATTCGTTATTGAATATGCTTGCTCTTTTTGCCTGAAACATGGGTTATTGCCTCAGCAGTCGGTCCAATTGTCAGCTGTGCTTGATGCCGTTGCGCAGTATTCTCCGAAGGATACGGCCTATATGGATAATATCATTCGTCCATTATTGAAGAAATATTCCCTTGATTCGGTTACTATTGATTTTAATTGATAGATGAGTATATTGATAATTACTTAATGCCGAGTAAACTCGGCTTTTGTTTTTGTTTGTGTAGTATGTTATACTCAACTCAATGAAACAAGCCGCCAAAAAGAGCAAAATGACTTTAGATAAATTAGCCCTAATGGTAGGCAATGGTTTTAATGCTGTAGATAAGAGATTTGAGCAAGTAGATAAGAGATTTGAGGATATGGACGGCAGGTTTGATGTCCTTGAAAATAAGATTGATCGGGTAGAATCAGAGCTTTGCGAAGTGGTAAATAAGGTAGAAAATTTGGATGTGTCGCTAAACAGAGAAATTAAGCAGGTTAAAAAGCGAGTTGATAAATTAGAAGATGCGGTTTTTGTCAAATCTTAATTATGTCAATTACATACATAATTTTAATAATCGTAGTTGTAGTTGTTTTGTGGCTAGCGGGGGCTTTTAATGCGCTGGTGAGGTCGCGCAATCGGGTCAAGGAATCCTGGTCGGATATTGATGTTCAGTTAAAGCGGCGATATGACCTGATTCCAAACCTTGTTAATACGGTTAAAGGTTATGCCACTCATGAGAGTGAGGTTTTTGAACGAGTTATCAAGGCGCGGTCTGCGGCGATGGGCGCGCATTCTGTGGCCGAACATGGACAAGCGGAAAATATGCTATCCGGCGCGCTCAAGAGTTTATTTGCTTTGGCTGAGGCGTATCCGACTCTGCGAGCTTCCGAGAACTTTGCCAAATTGCAGGATGAATTATCCGACACCGAAAATAAAATCCAAGCCGCGCGCAGGTTTTATAATACTAATGTGCTAACACTCAACACCAAGATTGAACAAGTTCCGACCAATCTGGTCGCCTCAATGTTTGGATTTAAAAAAGAACAGTTTTTTGAGATTGGTAATTCCGTTGAGAAAGAACCGGTGAAGGTCAGTTTTTAATCTCACCAAAAATTAGGCTCCAGCAGTACCTTGCCCTCGCTTAGTCCTCGCCTGCGCTCATCAGCTCATTTGAAATAGGATTTGTTTCTAAAATTCTGGTGCCCGCCCAGCCTTACTTAGGAGTTGAACTCCTAAGTAAGGCTGGGCTAAGCTTTGTATAGCCCCCTCGCCTCTTTGGAGTGCAAATTATTAAATTGATTACAATTTAATAATTTGCTGGCTCGACCCCGAATTTTAGACAAATCCTATTTCTCGGTTCGCTGACTTACTTGGCTGCGAGGTCGCTCGGACAAGGCACTGCTTCCGCTTGGGCTAATTTTTGAGGGATTAAAAACAAACCCCCTGCAAACAACCTTGAAAAATAAAAAAGCCTGGCCTAAAAAACTTTATTTTAAGCCATTTTTGTTGTAAGAACTCTCAAAAATTACAAACCGGTCTAAGCGAAGCCCTTGTCATTTTTCGAACATTGTACCAAATGTGATTTTGTAAGCAGACAGTATCAGATTTTCGTCATTCGTCTGCCGACTAGCAAATTGACGAAGTGGACGTATATTGTTCCGCTGGCAATTTGCGGGCCCCGGAGCCAGTAGGCGGAGGGGGAATGGATAACCGCAAATTGCTAGGAACGATAGGCCGCTAAGGAAGATTTGCAGGAAGGCATGACGTTGTAAGAAAATCTGATACTGTCTGCGTCGGCAGTTCTAGATTGAGCCAGACTCTTAAGGAGTGAGGGACACCGAGAGAAAAATGATAGGGGCGGAGCGAGGTTTGTAATTTTGAGATATATTTAACTCATTATGACTTCAAATAAAACCAAATATATTTTTGTGGCTGGGGGAGTGATGTCCGGTGTGGGCAAGGGTGTGGCAACCGCATCCATCGGCCGTATTCTTAAGGAATACGGCTTTTCCGTAACCGCCGTAAAAATCGACCCCTACATAAATGTTGATGCCGGCACCATGAATCCTGTTGAGCACGGAGAAGTTTTTGTAACCGAAGACGGTTTGGAATGCGACCAGGACATAGGTAATTACGAACGGTTTTTAGACCAGAACATTCTTAAGACCAATTATATGACCACCGGCTCGGTTTACCAGGCGGTAATCCAGAAAGAAAGGAATCTTGAATATGGCGGCAAGTGCGTAGAGGTGGTTCCCGACATTCCAAATGAAGTAATTGGCCGGATTAAAAACGCGGCAAGAATCAATCGGGCTGATTTTGTGCTTGTGGAAATAGGCGGAACGGTAGGCGAGTACCAGAATATGCTGTTTTTGGAAGCGGCAAGAATGTTAAAACTTACCGAACCGGCCAACGTTTTGTTTTTATTGGTAAGCTACTTGCCGATACCGCAAATGGTAGGCGAGATGAAAACTAAGCCGACCCAATATGCCGTCCGTACCCTTAACATGGCCGGTATCCAGCCGGATATGATTATCGCTCGGTCATCGGTTCCGCTGGATAACGAACGCAAGAAAAAAATATCGGTTTTTTGCAATGTGGCGGATCATAATGTCATATCGGCACCGGATGTTGATTCAATTTATGAGATACCTATTAATTTTGAGAAAGATAAACTTGGTTTAAGAATTGTAAACCATTTCGGTCTAACCGGGGCAAAGAAAAATTTTAACAAGTGGAAAAATCTGGTCGGTAGAGTAAAAAATAAAAAATTGCTGTCGGTAAAAATAGGTATAGCGGGGAAATATTTTGCAAG
Organism: Candidatus Yanofskyibacteriota bacterium; assembly: GCA_016185545.1. GTDB lineage: Bacteria > Patescibacteriota > Minisyncoccia > 2-02-FULL-40-12 > IGHO2-01-FULL-4-A > 2-01-FULL-44-17. Next base: position 28,732 of record JACPNJ010000002.1, on the reverse strand, counting down.
CGGCGCTTTTACATTGGCCGATTCCTATATTTCAGTCATTGAAGCGGTGAAGCATGCCGCTTGGGCCAATAACCGCAGGCCGGTCATTACTTGGCTTAATGCCGAGGGATACGAGAAAAATCCGCGCGCCTTGACAAAATTAAAAGAATTTGATGGAATTATTGTGCCAGGCGGCTTCGGTTCGCGCGGTGTTGAGGGCAAAATCAAGGTGATAAATTACGCGCGTACGAATAATATTCCGTTTCTGGGTTTGTGTTACGGTTTACAGCTTGCCGTTATTGAATTTGCCAGAAATATTTGCAATCTAAAAAAGGCGCATACGACCGAGATTGCGCCCGACACAGTGCATCCGGTGATTTGTACGATGAGTGAACAACTTGCTAATATTGCCAATAAAAATCTGGGCGGTACGATGCGGCTCGGCAGTTATGTTTGCGAAATAAAGAATGGCACACTGGCGCATAAAATATACGGCTCGGGCATGATTTGCGAGAGACACCGCCACAGGTATGAAGTTAACAATAAATACATAGATGAGCTTGAGAAAAAAGGTTTAGTCAGGTCCGGGATTAATCCCGATAAAAATCTGGTGGAAATCATTGAACTGCCCAAACATAAGTTTTTTGTTGCCACCCAATTCCACCCCGAACTCAAATCCCGCCCCCTAAACCCGCACCCCATATTCAGAAGTTTCATAAAAGCAGCGATAAGTAAGTAACAAGTAATATGTCTAACTTATACGCGCATAAAGATTCAAATATACGCAAGACGTGGTTATTGATAACCGTGTTTTTGATTTTGGTGATCGGGTTGGGGTGGCTGATAAGCTATGCGATGCAATCGCCGGGAATTTTGTATTTTGCCGTAGGGTTGGCGCTGGTCATGAACCTTGTTGCCTACTGGCATTCTGACAAAATCGCGCTTTCAATGTCCGGCGCTAAGCCAATTAAGCGTGAGGAAAATCTTTATCTTTACCGCATAGTTGAAAATCTTTGCATAACTGTCGGTTTGCCGGTGCCGCGTATCTATATTATAAATTCGCCGCAAATCAATGCCTTTGCCACCGGACGCGATCCAAAACATGCCGCGATTGCCGTGACTGCTGGGGCTTTGCAAAAACTTGAAAACGAAGAGCTTGAAGGCGTGCTGGCGCACGAGTTATCGCATATCGGTAATCGGGATATTTTAATTTCCACTGTCGTGGTGGTATTAGCGGGAGTAATAGCGATTGTGGCTGACTGGTTCTTGCGTGTAAGTTTTTGGGGCGGGGGACGCGATGATGATAACCGTGGGAGCGGGGGATTGATTTTCCTAATAGGTTTAGCCGCGGCGATATTGGCTCCATTGGCATCAATGCTTATTCAACTTGCCGTCTCGCGCAAACGCGAGTTTTTAGCCGATGCCTCCGGCGCGCTTTTGACCCGATATCCTGACGGGCTTGCTTCAGCTCTTGAAAAAATCGGCCATGACTCTAGCCGTCTTGAACACGCTCACAATGCCACCGCCCATCTATTTATTTCCTCACCCTTCAAAGGTAAAGAGGGCATGAGCTGGCTGGCCCGACTCTTTATGACTCATCCTCCATTAGCTGACAGAATTAAAATTTTACGCGGGATGCGAATTCCGTGATATTGTTTTCTTCGGCGGCCAAGAGTTTTGAAAAGTTCAAAAACTAATTTGACCGTGGCCGACAGTTCAATTTGCTGGTTAAAAGATTGAAAAAACGTGGAAGGGTCGCATAGCGGTCTAGTGCAACGGCTTGGAAAGCCGTGACCCTTCGGGGTCTCGTGGGTTCGAATCCCACCCCTTCCGCCGTGAACCACGTAGGGTTCACGGCTGCCATGCATCCCACGTGGTGCATGGCGCCATACCCTACAACAATGTATTACATCTACATCTTACAAAGTCTGAAAGATAAAAAACTATATATCGGCTATACAACCGATTTACGAAAAAGATTTAATGAGCACAACGAAGGCAAAGTTGTTTCAACAAAACCGCGGAGACCCTTTGGACTGATTTTCTACGAAGCATACAAAAGCATGACGGACGCAAAACGCAGAGAAAAATACTTCAAAACAGATAAGGGGAAATCGACCCTTCGTATGATGTTGAGTGACACATTAACCCAGTAATCTTGACCCCGACAGGTGAGACGTTAGGACCCATTGCATATAATGTTGAGGTTTGATAAAAAGGAATAAGAACAGACAGCATTTTTACAAGGAGAGAGACAATGATAATTGTTCGTGGAAAGGCATACGGACAAACATATGATTATGAGTGCGAATTGATTTCGCGAACAAGCGAAGAAGCCGTTTTCGAGACAAAATCAGAACCAAGACACAATATCAGAATAACGCCTCGATATGTTGGTTCAAGCATCGGGAGCTGTGATTTCAGTGACGGACGCGGAAGAAATGTAACTATTTGCGCTTTCTTTTTTGATAGAGAATATGTTGCGCTCGCTCTGTTCACAGAAAACGAGGAGAATATAGAAATCAACCCGCACGAATATTAAAGCGGTGCGATAACATCAATCCGCTTTTTCATTTGAGAATAGCGACATTGCGTGATAACTTTGGAATGAAGAACCTTTCGTCCGTAGTCATCCAATAGGTTCTAACATCGTCCACTACTCTCTGTTCTAGGTAGGAAACAAACGGTTAGCTTTTTCTTTTTAAGTATGATAATTTGTTGCCAAAAACATTAATAAACCTATAAATAGTTTAACAGATTATAAATACTTGAGTATTATAAAACCCATCAAGCAAGCAAATAGAAGTAAACCTAATCTACAAACCTAGATTCCGATAAAAATCCAATCCCCGAGTTTTTTACGTACGATTAATTGAATATTTTACAATAGACTATTGATTAAAATAAAGTATTTAGTTATTATTGGTTAGTTATTAGTTTAGTTATAAACAGTTTCTATGTTTTCAACATACTTAACTTACATGCTATGCTAAAATTACATGCTATGCTAAAACTTAGGCTAGTCTAGTTAAATATGACTCTTAAAACCATCAAAAAAACATCCCTTATCTTATTGGTAGTTATATTCACCGTTGCCGGGGTTTATAATTTTCAAATTAAAAAAACCAAGGCGGCCATTGCTTTTGTTCAAAACACATCATTAGACGCAGGCAGTGTTACCTCAACTACCCTTGCCTTTACCAGCAATAACACGGCTGGAAACTTCATCGCGGTCGGAGTGCGCGTGGGAGCCACGGGAAGAACCCTGACCATCACCGATACAGCTGGCAATACTTATGCTCAGGCGAAGAATCAAGTCCAGACAACCGACGGACACGAAACTTTTATTCAGTACGCAATGAACATTGCGGCAGGAGCTGATACCTTGACTATTGGCATTAGCGGAGCTGCGGCAACACTACGTATTGTGCTTTACGAGTTCAGCGGAGTGGCCACTACAAACGCTCTAGACCAGACGAACAGCGCTCAAGCTGATGGCTCGGTTAATCTTAATAGTGGAAATATCACTACGACCGTAAATGGAGAATTGATTTTTGCCATCGGGAGCAACTCCGCTAATTCAATTTCATATACTGCGGGAACCAATTATTTGAATTTGATAGCGGTTCCTCCGGGGGGTTCAAATTCAAAATTGGCGGGAGAATGGCAGGAGCTAACAACCGCGGGTACGATTGCGGGAACATTTTCATTAGACCTCAACGATAATTGGACGGCATTGGTGGCAAGCTTCAAACCGCCTGGAGCGGCCGCCAGCTCTGCTGGGCCATCCGTTAAAATCAGGGGCGGGGTCAAAATCAGGGGCGGGATTAAAGTCAGGTAAAAGTGAAATTAAAAAACAACTAATATTCCCTAGTGAAATAAACCTATGAAAATAACATTTAATGATTTTAGTTCTTCTCTAAGGAAAGCAGCGCTTTTCTTGGCAGCGCTTTTCTTGGCGGTTTTAGTCTTGATTTTCGTTCAGCATTTGCAAGTCCTAACTTTTGACAAGCCCTTGGGAAATAATAATAGAGGATATGTACTGGCTGCAGCCATCACCATCGGAGAAACTAACATCTTAAGTCTTGATGACAGTAGAAACGCTAATCTCCTCGTAGCCCAAAACACCTTACTCTCTCAATCCGCCACTATCCAAAGCCTCTCTTTCTATATTACTACCGCCGCCGGCTCTCTCCGCCTTGGCATCTATGACGCCACCGGCCCCGGAGGAGGACCCGGTGCCAAACGAGCTGAAACCGCGAGTTTCACTCCTGTCACCGGTTGGAACACGACCAACGTCATCAGTCCCGTCTCTCTGCCCGCGGGTACATACTGGCTGGCTTATCTGCCAAGTAGCAATACCCTTGCCTTCAGAAAAAACGTTACCGCCGGCATAAGCGGCAGGTACTACTCTTTTATATATGGAACTATGCCGGTTACGTTTTCAACGGCTCCCTCAACAACGTCCTCTCACTGGTCTTTATATGCGACGCTTGAAACTGTTCCCGATACCACCGTCCCCGTCATTTCAGCAGTCACCTCCTCTTCCGTCACTTCCTCCGGCGCCACGATAACCTGGACCACAGATGAATCTTCTGACACCCAAGTAGAATACGGGCTTACCACCGCGTACGGAAACTCCACGATACTTAATACAAGCCCTGTTACCGCGCATTCCCAAACTATCTCCGGACTTTCCGCTTCCACTCTCTGGCACTACCGAGTTAAATCCAAAGATTCATCCGGAAACCTGGCGACTTCCGGAGACTTTACGTTTACGACGACTGCTCCCGACACCACAGCCCCCGTTATTTCAGCAGTTACCTCCTCTTCCATAACTTCCTCCGGCGCCACGATAACCTGGACGACAAATGAAGCGTCAGATACCCAAGTAGAATACGGCACCACGACGAGCTATGGCTTTTCGACCGCACTTAATACCTCGCTCGTTGCTGCTCATTCAGCCAATCTTACCGGCCTTACTGCTTCCACTCTCTATCACTACCGAGTCAAATCAAAAGACGCCTCAAGCAATCTGGCAACGTCGGGGGACTTTACGTTTACGACAGCTGTGGCAACAGTCAGTAGCTACAACATCGGTTGGAACGAGCTTTTGAATACGAAGATTCGTGCGGTTTGTCCGCCGAATAATTTTGGCGGAACAACGTATGATTTTGGTTTTTTTTGCGAATGGGTTACTGGCGCGTGGGGTGGCGCCATGGCGGATACTATGCGTGACCGGCTGATCATCTGGGGAGGGGGACACAACGACTATTATGGAAATGAAATATATTCTCTGAACCTGGGTGCCAATCCGATTACCATGACCCGCCTGAATGATCCCTCTGTGCCAATTGCTGATTCTTCCTGTCCGGAGACTATGGCCGACGGCAAACCCAATTCCCGGCACACTTATGGCGGTTTGGCGTATGTTCAGCATGCCGATAGGATGTATGCTCATGGCGGTTCCAGGGCCTGTGCGGCTGGAAATACCACTTCCGCGACATGGACTTTGAATTTATCCACGCTCCAATGGACTCGCATGGACCCCACAAACGGGCCAACCCAGGCAAGCGTCTTCAATAATGTGGTCCTTTCGGATTATGACCCAAATACTCGCTTAGTATTTGCCACAGACACAAGCAAATTTTGGTCGTATAATTACGACACAAACACATATGCTTTATTAAACGGCTTCGAATCCGTACCTTTCGAGTCTAACGGCGTTATTGATCCTGTAAAAAAACTTTTTATCTTTTTTGGAACTGAATTCGGAAACTCTGGAGCTTTTGTCAAAGCTATAAGTATTGCTCCGGGGAGCAATTACGCGGTTCAGGATTGGAGCGCGCAGGCCTCCACTGGCGGTTGCGGAGCGCTCATGAGCGCAAGATATCCCGGCTTGAGCTATGATCCGATTTTAGACCGCATTGTCGGCTGGCCGAATAGCGGCAATACGGTTTACTTATTTAATCCGGATACTAAAACCTGCACCTCGCAGACTTTTGCCGGCGGACCGATAAACTCCAGTGAATTTAACGGCACGTTTGGGCGGTTGCGATATATTCCCTCACTAAACGCCCACGTTCTCGTTAACGACATAGACAACAATGCGTATATTTTAAAACTCACTTCCGGTAGTGGTGCTACCCCTCCGCCTCCCGACACCACCGCCCCCGTCATTTCAGCAGTCACCTCCTCTTCCGTCACTTCCTCCGGCGCCACGATAACCTGGACGACAGATGAATCTTCTGACACCCAAGTAGAATACGGGCTTACCACTGCGTACGGAAACTCCACGATACTTAATACAAGCGCCGTTACCGCGCACTCCCAAACTATTTCAGGACTTTCCGCCTCAACCCTCTGGCACTACCGAGTTAAATCCAAAGATTCATCCGGAAACCTGGCGACTTCCGGAGACTTTACGTTTACGACGACTACTCCCGACACCACCGCCCCTTCCGTCCCCACTAACCTCACCGCCACTGTCATCTCATCTTCCCAAATCAATCTCTCCTGGACCGCTTCCACGGATAACGTGGGAGTAACCGGTTACAGGATATTCAGAAATGGAATCCAAGCGGGAACAAGTGTCACAACCTCCTATAATGACACCGGTCTTACCCCTTCAACCGCGTATTCTTACACAGTATCCGCGTTTGACGCGGCGGGAAATGTATCGGGGCAGTCCACTATGGTGGGCGCGACAACTCTGTCATTGCCAGCAAGCGGCTATTCTTTCTCTCGCGTCATTACAATTGATCACCTCAAGGTTCCAAATACCGATCAAGCCAACTTTCCTGTTCTCGTAAGCGGTACGTACAATTACCTTGCCACTGTTCCGAACGGGGGAAAGGCGCAAAACAGCAACGGACATGATATTGTTTTTGCCACCGACTCAACGTGCCTTACGCTTCTGAATTGGGAAATGGAAACTTATAACTCCGCGACTGGAGTCGTGAATGCATGGGTAAAGATACCGAATGTTTCGCATCTCTCGGATACGACCTTCGCGGTCTGCTACGGTAACCCGGCCATTTCTTCTTTCCAGGGCAATGTGGCCGAAACATGGAACGCCGGGTACACGGGTGTATGGCATCTATCAAACGGCGCGACACTGAACGCCGTCAATTCCGTAAATGGTGTAAGCGGAACAATTTCTGGGTCTGTGGCAACAAGCGGGAGGATTGATGGAGCGGCTAGCTTCGACGGTGCAGGCGATTCTATAAGAACAGATGTTACGTTAAATAACAGCGCGAGGAGCTATGAATTTTGGGCGCTTCGAACCAGCGAAGGAGAAAACGGTTTGGGACGCTATTTTGAAAAACAAACGGGAGGGGCAAATGCCGAGCTTCTTTACAACAATGTCTATAACGGTGATGCGTTGTATTATTCCCGTTTTTTCTCAAACGGACAGGCGGAATGGGCCGTGGCGCCGCCGTCCGCGGGTGTGTTTCATCATATTGTGGTAACTTACGACTCAAGCTTGGCATCGAATGACCCGATTTTTTACGTGGACGGCGCGGCCAAACCGCTTATCATCAACTTCAATGCATCCGGGATTGCCAGCGTAAATGCGGATGCTTATGTTATTGGAAATAGAATTCCAACGAACAACCGAAGCTGGCATGGCAAGTTCGATGAGGTTAGAATTGTAAACTCGGTCTTATCCGCCGATTGGGTACAAACCGAATATAATAACCAATCAAGTCCTTCCACCTTCTATTCCGTAGGCATAGAACAAATAAAATAATTTAAAATGAAACTATTTTTAGGTTTGTCGATAATAGCCTTAATTTTTGTTGTTGAATTCGGTTTATCTACAGAAAAAACGGATAAATATAAAATTGAGATAAAATCAACCTTGGCAAATGCCGGAACAATAAATGTAGAACTGCTTAGAACCCAGCCAAAAGTAACCTTGAATAAATGGAACGGGGAAGTAAGTTTGGGCGTTTCTTACCCCCAACTTCAAGTTCCCGGCGAAAGAACATTTTTGACTAACAGGATGGAGTGGAAAGGCGAAAAAGAAGAAATTCACGCGTATCCGCTCGCGGCCGCGAGTCATATGGAAGACGGCGGAGTTGAAGTAGAACTTATTTTAAAAGAAAACCCCACGAGCAACAAATTTGATTTCACGCTTGACGGCTGGGAAGATTTGGATTTCTTTTATCAAAAACCGCTGGATGAGGACTTTGTGGACGGTAACAAAAATCCCAGGTCCGTGTCCTGCACTGAAACGGAATGTTTTGACAAAGACGGAAAACGAACGTCTTATCGACCGGAAAATGTAGTGGGTTCTTATGCTGTCTATTCCAAAACCAAGCGCAACCACAGAATCGGGGATATTAATTATGCCGCGGGAAAAGTAATGCACATATTCCGACCCAAAATAATTGACGCCACGGGCAAGGAAATATGGGCTAAGCTTTCCTACGCCGACGGGGTTTTGAGCGTTACTGTGCCGCGTGATTTTTTAGACAACGCCGCTTATCCGGTAACAGTTGACCCGACTTACGGATTCACAGGTGACGGCGCGAGCGAGGATGGTACGGATGATTGCGCGTTGGCTTACAATGCCGGCGCTTTTCCGGGAGCCACTGGTTCCACCATTTCCGGCGGCAGTTGGTATGGCAGGCTTGATACAGGTGCTGCTAGTGATACTGTTGAGCTTGGCCTTTACAGCAGCGGTCCAACTACGCGTCTTGATCGCATAAGCAGTGTATTATCTTTAAACGCCACCAAAACCCGTTATGCCATTTCCGGGACTGGTACCTTTTCTTTGATAAATGGGACTACATATTGGATTGCCACTGCTTCTAATGGTCCCGCTTTTTCAGTTGACGGTACCAAATGGATGAACGAATATGACACCGTCGCGGCCAGCCAATCGAGTTATATCTGCAGTGTTAGCACCCTTCCAGCCAGCTGGAGCGCTCAAGGCGATCCGCTTTTTAAATTCAGCGGCTATTTTAACTATACTGAACCGACTAGCGCTCCCGATATTAAGGTCAGAGGAGGAGTAAAGGTGAGGGGGGGGGTAAAGTTTAGATAAATAAGCATGCAACACCATTTAAATTAAAAAATTATTTAAAATCAGGCTATACCATATAATAATTATATCCATAGACAAAAAATACTTATTAAATTTATCAAAACATTAATAAACCTATTAATAGTTTCACAAGGGATTTTGAATGCCAATACCCAAGTGTTAGAACGTCCACGACAACCAAACAAACCTAAATGAACCAGACAGGATAAATACTGATGACTTGGTCCCTTCCCATAATAAAAGCCCCGTAACGGGGCTTTTATTATGATCGGATATTAATTGAAATAAAATGTTTGGTTATCTCATTTATTATCAACAGTTTTGTTATTTTCTCTATGTTTCCATGCTATACTAGAACTAGAATTTGAATCGGTTAACCATGGAGAAAACAAATATCTCAAATACCATCAAAAAAACACTCCTTAGTTTACTGGTAATTGTAACCGCTACCGCCGGTGTCTATAATTTTCAGATTGGAGAAGCCAATGCGGCCGTTACATTTGTCCAGCTGGCAGAAAGATCGGAGCTCTTAAGCAACAATTCGGTAACAACCGCTAATTTCACGAATCCCGTCGGCAATTCCAATCTGATGGTTGTCTGGGTTTGGTATAACTCAAGCACGCAAAGCGTAAGCAGTATCACTGATACCGCCGGCAACACATACGCGAAAGCCGTCGGTCCCACTGTCGGGTCCGGAGTACTGGCATCCTGGAGCCAAGAGATATGGTATGCCAAAAATATCGTAGGTGGCACAGCCTTCAATGTCACAGCCACCTTCTCCGGAATCTTTAACGGCCGTAAATCCATAACCGCCCATGAATATTCCGGCGCTGATCTCTCTACTCCTCTTGATATAACAGCCTTCGCTACTGGAACCAGCGCCGATGCTTCAAGCGGCGCCGCTATCACTAATTTTTCGGATGAACTGATTTTTGGAGCGGCGCTTTTTGAAGGTACGGGAGGAAGTGGTGTCGGTTTCACCCAGAGAAGCTTCATTCAAAACAACGCCTCCGAGGACAAGAACGTTTTAAGCACGGGTTCCAATTCCGTGACTTTCAACAATTCCGCCCAAACCTGGATTGTACAGATGGCGTCTTTCAGGGCTGCTGGCGCAACAACGCCGACTCCCACTCCGCCTCCCTCTTCTGACACCACCGCCCCCATCATCTCCGCAGTTGCCGCCTCTTCCATAACTTCCTCCGGCGCCACTATAACCTGGACGACAAATGAAGCGTCAGATACCCAAGTAGAATACGGTTTGACTACTGCATATGGAAATCCTTCAGTACTCAACACAAGTCTTGTTACCGCGCATTCCCAAACTATCTCCGGACTTTCCGCTTCTACCCTCTGGCATTACCGGGTTAAATCCAAAGATTCATCCGGAAACCTGGCGACTTCAGGCGACTTTACGTTTACGACTACTGCTCCCGACACCGTTGCCCCGTCCGTCCCCACCAGCCTCTCCGCCACTGCCGTATCATCTTCCCAAATCAATCTCTCCTGGACCGCTTCCACGGACAATGTTGGAGTGACGGGCTACGGGATATTCCGCAATGGGTCAGAGATTGCGACATCCGCAACTAATTTTTTTTCAAACACCGGCCTTACCCCTTCCACAACGTATACTTATACTGTATCCGCGCGTGACGCGTCAGGGAATGAATCCGGACAGTCGGCTTCCGTGGGTGTAACGACGCAGGCAATATCATCTACTCCCGACACCACCGCCCCCGTCATTTCAGCAGTCGCCGCCTCTTCCATAACTTCTTCCGGCGCCACGATAACCTGGACGACAAATGAAGCGTCAGATACCCAAGTAGAATACGGTTTGACTACTGCATATGGAAATCCTTCAGTACTCAACACAAGTCTTGTTACCGCGCATTCCCAAACTATCTCAGGACTTACCGCTTCAACCCTCTGGCATTACCGGGTTAAATCCAAAGATTCATCCGGAAACCTGGCGACTTCAGGCGACTTTACGTTTACGACTACTGCTCCCGGCGGAGGGGGGACCAATTTTCCCATAGGTTGGACGAACCTTGGTGCTACATCAAAGCTGGTACAAACTCCGACAATCTTTCCACCCGATTTTAATGGGTATGTGTACGCAAATAGTTCGGCGCAAGTGATTGATGCTTATGGAGGTGGTGCGTTCGATGTAATTGGTAACAGGGCCGTCATTTGGGGTGGCGGACACCAGGATTCCAAAGACAACTCGGTATACGCACTCTCGCTTTTGACTGGAGCTATGACCAGGATCACTGAACCGTCACATACGATGGACGATGGTGTGACCAGCGTGAATGGGAATTCAGGACAGCAATGCACAGATACGATGCTTAATACAACTGGGCCGGGCGCACGGCACACTTATGATGCATTCGAGTACATTCCTTCATTGAGGGCGGTGTCTAGTTTCGGAGGTTCTATTTGCTCTGCTGGTGGCGACACGGTAAAAAGTATTTGGAACTTCGACCTTGCTAACCTAACCTGGACGAAAGCAACAGTTACTGGTGCCAATCCCAGCACTGGCTTTTGGCAATCTCCGAGCGCGATGGCCCGCTGGCATACCAACGAGAGTAAACTCTTGTTGGTCGCGCCCTCGAATGGGACCATGTTTCTTTGCACCACCACCAGCCTTTCTTCTTTTTCGTGCGTGAATAAAGGCGATGGTCCAGGTGGAGTAGCGTTTCCTTTGGAGGTCTCTCTGGCATTCGACCCAGTCGACAATCTATTCTATGCAGTTGGCCCCTCAAACAACGGTGTTCTGAATCTTGGTACCCCTAAATTCTATAAGATTAACGCGGCGGTGGGAGCGAGTTCTTATACTGTTACAGATATTACAGCATCGGTTCCTGCTGGTTGCAATGGGATTGGCACTATTTCATACCCGATGTGGGATTGGGAACCGGATTTAGGTCTCTTCGTAAGCTACAACACGATTAATCGGACTGTGTATACCTTCAATCCAAATGGCGGAGGAACGCCTTCTTGTTCAGTACTTACTGTTAGCGGTACGGCCCCGGTTGCTACGTGTCAGACAAGTTCTTTTGGATGCCCGAACACGAATGGAGGCTCGGGCCGTTTTCGCTATGTAGCTGATTGTAAATGTTTCGTGCTTATCCTGGAGTCGGATCAAAATTCATTCATTCTTAAGTTGACAGCTAGCACGCCTCCGCCTCCCGACACCACCGCCCCCGTCATCTCCGCAGTCGCCGCCTCTTCCGTCACTTCCTCCGGCGCTACCATAACCTGGACCACAGATGAATCCTCTGATACTCAAGTAGAGTACGGCCTGACCACTGCGTACGGAAACTCCACGATACTTAATACAAGCCCTGTTACCGCGCATTCCCAAACTATTTCAGGACTTTCCGCCTCAACCTTCCATAACTTCCTCCGGCGCCACTATAACCTGGACGACAAATGAAGCGGCGGATACCCAAGTAGAATACGGCACCACGACGAGTTATGGCTTTTCGACCGCACTTAATACCTCGCTCGTTGCTGCTCATTCAGCCAATCTTACCGGCCTTACTGCTTCCACTCTCTATCACTACCGAGTCAAATCAAAAGACGCCTCAAGCAATCTGGCAACGTCGGGGGACAATACATTTAACACCACGGCTTCGGCTCCGTCGCCTCCGCCGGCGGCCGGCAATAGCATGATTATTTCCGGCTCTACCTCTACCAACTATCCCGTGTCCTTTGCCCGCCCCTTTGTTCAGGGAGAAATAGCCAACTTCCCCCAAGCCCTTGTGAATGGCACTGCCGTCACCACCCAGGCAGATGTGAAGACCAGATGGTCTGACGGTTCCGTGAAGCATGCCGTCATCTCTTTCCTTATGCCGACCATCACGGCAGGCAGTAATGCCACCGTCACATTCCAAAACCAGACTTCCGGCAACAACACGCCATTGACGCAGGCACAGATGCTTGGCGCTAACTTTGATTTTGACGCGACTATTTCCATTAACTGTGGTTTGGGAGCGCAGACAAAATCCGCAAGAACCATGCTGGCAAACGGCCACTACACAGTATGGACATCGGGGCAGATCGTGCAGACAATTATTTTGGCAGATGATTCTGTTGCAAGAACGTATGATATGGGTTGTGACGCTAACCGGTCTTTCCGTCCCCGTTTTGAAGCGACATTCTGGCCGGGAATAAACAAAGTTTCTGTTCGGGCGATTGGAGAAATTTCAACAACCGGCGTACTTCAGGATCAATCCTATTCATTGGCTATTACCGTGGGTTTTGCCAACCCCTCCACAGTTTATAGTCGTGCCACATTCACTCAAACAGCCATGAGCAGATGGATTAAGCCGAATGGAGTTTCATACTGGATTGGAGGTACTCCGGCAACAGTCAATATGGACCATAATTTGTCCTATGTTTTATCCACCAAATCCTTGCCAAATTATGACCAGACTAAAATTGTTTCAAACTCCACAATTACTTCGGCTTGTAACAATTGGAATGCTGCTGCGAAGGATTTGTATGACTCCGGCGATTTCTGGCAAAAGTCTATGGGAGCTCCGGGCAGTCGTCCAGAGATTGCTCCATTTCCAAAGTGGTCAGTTCAATGGATTTTTGCCATGGGCTCCGGTAATGCGAGCGCGCCCTGTCTAAAGGATCGAGCTTTAGGCATGGCTGACTTAGCCGCGGCCTGGCCAGTACATGTTCGCGAGGGCAATTCCGCAAAATCTATGGATCGTGCCGGCACTGTTTCCGGCATTGGACGAGTCATGTCCATCAGCCAACGCCCGACATTATCAGCAGGGCAGAGGGGTGATAATTGGAGCGTAGCGACTGGTGCGGACAGCATCGGATTTGTCGGCAGTCATACAAGCAGTGGCTGGAATCCCCAATTGTCCCATTTACCGGAGCCGTTTTATGTTCAGTACCTGCTCACTGGGGACCATTGGTATCTGGAGGAACTGATGTTCTGGTCGGGATGGGTCGCATTTTCTCCCGATGGCTCCGTCTCCGGTGGTGATTCCGGAAGCCGTGGCCCCAATGGAACCTTTGGCGCAATTTGCGGCTGGGCGCAAGGCGCCTGTGAGATTCGAGGAGAGGCATGGGGATTAAGAACTAGAGCTGCTTCTGCTTTTATAATTCCCGATGGGACTCCGGAGAAAACCTACTTTTCCCAATTAATGGACGATACGTTGGCGGCATGGGAAGGCGCAAGGAACATTATCGGTACCAGTTATCAGGGCAATACCATGTGGAACTGGGGGAACACCACGGTAAGGACCGCGTGGCCCCCCTCACCATTGCGCCAATGGGAACGCGGCAACAGCGGAGAGCCATTTACCGACTGGCCCGTGGATGGTACTCAAGTTTCGCGCGGCGAGGCATTTTGGATGAACAATATGGTCACCTGGGCGCTCGGCTTCTCTAAGCAGCTTGGTTTCAAATCCGGCGACTTGCTTACATGGTCAAGTCCATTTATCGTCAACACGATTACCGATCCCGCTTACAATCCTTATCTAATCGGCGCTTATGAAATTCCTGTAATCAAAACTTTAACGAATAGCTTTTATACTACTTTCTCCGATTTAAAGACCGGTTTCGTGTCGACTGTACAGAACTCAAACTGCTGGGATACCATTGGTGGTCAGGCGTTCACAAATACCCCATGCGAATCTTTTCGTTTATTGGGAGATGCCGACGGTGGCTATCCTTACATAGCGATGGCGGCATGTTCTCAAATAGCCGGTGAGACCGGCGGGAGCACTGCGTGGAACTGGTGCAGAGATAATATCCTCAACCAGACCCTTGTGAGCCCGAATCCTTTGAACAACAATCCCATTTGGGCCATTGTGCCGGCTGGAGCTGTCTCCCCTCCGCCCCCTCCCACTCCCGACACCACCGTTCCCACAGTCTTTATCTCTGCTCCCACCTCCGGCTCAACTGTCTCCGGTTCTTCTATTTCTGTCTCTGCCACCGCTTCCGACAATGTGGGCGTGGTTGGCGTCCAGTTTAAATTAGACGGAGTTAACTTGGGAACGGAGGTCACCCTTTCTCCTTTCTCAATCTCCTGGAATACCACAACCACAACCAACGGTTCGCATATGCTAAGCGCGGTCGCGCGGGATGCGGCCGGTAACAGCACTACCTCCCCATCAGTGACGGTTACTGTTTCACAACCACCCGTTATTTCTTCCGTTTTAGCATCCAACATTTCTAATAATTCTGCCGTTATTACCTGGTCGACGGACAAACCGTCTACCTCCAAAATTAATTATGGTTTATCGTCCAGCTATACTATTTCTACAGTTGTAGACAACACTTTGGTTACTAACCACTCTGTTGCTCTGGGCGGTCTTACTTCTTCTACTCTCTATCACTATCAAGTTGAATCAACTGACTCGGGTAATTTAACTTCTGTTTCTTCCGATGGCACATTTACTACTGCTTCACCGGCTCCCATAATCTCCAACATCCAAGCTACCGGCATTACCTCTTCCGGCGCCACTATAACCTGGCTAACTGATATTCCAGCCAATTCCCAGGTAGAATACGGTTTAACTGTTAGTTACGGTTCAGCCACAATTCTTGACTCCGCGCTGGTGACCAATCATTCAGTTGCTCTTACCGGCCTTAATCAGACGACTACTTACAATTACCGGGTCAAATCCAACGGTTCGGTTTCCATCAATAGTACCTTTTCCACTCCCGGTCTTCCGGATACCACGCCTCCCTCCCAAATAACCAATTTAAACGCTGTCAGCGCTACCCAGACATCTATAACTTTATCCTGGTCTGCTCCCGGCGATGACAATAACGTCGGCACTGCTTCAACTTATCAAATGCGTTGGTCGACAATACCTATTACTGATGCTAATTGGAATGCCGCCTTTATTTTATCCGGTTTGCCTGCTCCCCAAATAGCTAATACTACCCAGAGCTACATAGCCATCGGCTTATCGCCCAATGTACTCCACTATTTTGCTATGAAGACATTGGATGAAGCAAACAATATTTCTCCTCTTTCCAACGTATCCTCCCGTACTACGGTAGCCCTTCCCCCGGCCGATACCACTGCCCCTGTCATCAGCAATATCCTGGCCAATTCCCTGACCACATCAGGCGCCACTGTTACCTGGACTACCAATGAAGCATCAGATACGCAAGTAGAATACGGTACCACTACAAGTTACGGTTCATCAACAACCCTGAACACAAGTCTGGTCACTTCCCATTTGCAATTACTTTCCGGCCTTTCTGCCGGTACCCTCTATCACTACCGGGTGAAATCCAAGGATGCCGCCGGTAATCTGGCTGTATCAGGAGATCTAACCTTTACCACCTTATCTCCGCCGGATATTACCGCGCCTGTCATATCTAATATACAAACCTCGAATATCACTGCCAATGCCGTTACCATTAACTGGACTACCAATGAAGTATCTGATACCCAGGTGGAGTACGGCTTGACTACCGCCTATGGTTCACAAACCGTCCTCAATACAACGATGCTGACTGCCCATAGCGTTTCCTTAACAAGTCTTAGCGCGGGTACAACCTATAATTTCAGAGTCAAATCCAGAGATGCCGCAGGAAATTCGGCCTCGGGATCAAACCAGAGCTTTACCACCAGTAGCGTGGTCCTTCCAGCGGATATTGTCCCGCCGGTTGTTTCCGGTATTCAAATCATTCCTTCCCCCTATGATCTCACGATTAGCTGGAATACCAATGAGCCGGCTATCAGTAAGGTTAACTATGGTACCTCGTCCGCCTATGGTTCTGCCTCCCAGCTGAGTGCCACCCTTTCGAATACCCATCAGGTGGTTTTGGCAGGACTGTTGCGTAAAACTTCTTACAATATACAGATCGTATCTACCGATGCCGCGGGCAATACCGTCATGAGCCTCAATCAGGTGAGCGCCACTCTGGCCCGCCTTGCCAAACCGCCGAAGATAGCGAACCTTGTCGCCTCAAACGGTTCAGTTATCCTTTCCTGGGGAGCACCCGTTGATGATAACGGGGTACCCTACGAGCTTTATGCCGGTGCCCGTATCTACCGCAACACCACCGGTTTTCTTACTACACCCAATTCCGCTCAGCTCCTTGCCCAGGTTGCCTCGCCAACCCTGACTTACACTGATACCGGCACAACCAACGGCACGACTTACTATTATACTATCTTCAGTTATGACGATCAGGGAATAGTTTCTGACCCCGCAGTCTTAAGCTTTACGCCCACGGCCCCGGTTATTAGTGGCGGCGGTGGCGGCGGTGGCAGTGGTGGCGGAGGTGGTGGCGGAGGCAGCACTATCGATTTAATCCCGCCCCAGCCGGTTAAACTTGCCAGAGTTGTTGAAGCCGACGGCATGATTTTATTGGAATGGGACAATCCATCTGATACAGATTTTGTCCGTGTCTTAATCGTGCAAAATACAGAACACCAGCCTTTATCTCCCGATGATGGCCAAGCTATATTGGAAGATAACGTCAAAAAATCCATCGTCGTTAACTTGCAGAATGGCAAAACCTACTATTTTAACATTTATGCCCTGGATTTAGCTAAAAACTTTTCCAAGCCGTTAGAGATTAAGGCTGTTCCTAAGGAAGGAGTCACTTCTTTCCCTGAGTTTTCCAGACCGCTTGATATCGCCCAAACTACCGGATATGTAGCCCCGAAACTCCAAAGTACGGTGCTTCCGGGCGTGGGTAGTTCCTTGGCTGTTTATCCTTCAGGCGTCCTGATAAGAGGAATACTTAATAAAAGCGTCTACCTTATTGAAGGCGGAACCAAAAGATGGGTGCCCAGTTGGAAGTTGCTTCAACGACTGGCCGGTACCCAGCCTAAAGTTGTTATAGTGCCGAATCCGTTAGCCATAGATTCTTATCCTTTCGGCAAACCGCTTTCGGATAAAGAAACCCCCGGCATAATTCAGACCTTTCTTTTAAAAGGCAAAAGCGCGCCGACGGTCTTCATGATTGACAGTAAGAATAACATCAAGAGGCCGATTTCCTCTGTTGCGGCTTTTTATTCTTTGGGCTTTGGTTTCAATCATGTAGGTGTAGTTGACGATAAGCAGTTGGATAAGTATCAAACGGGAGATCAGCTTAGCCAGCAACTTTTACCAGACGGATCCCTAATTAAACCGCTAGACAGTCCCAGAGTTTACATTCTCCACGAGACAAAGAAACGCTGGGTTACCACGGCTGATATCTTTAAATCCTACGGTTTTGATTTTAGCAAAGTTATTACTTTACCGAATGAAGTTCTTGAGACTTACGCCGCCGGAAATGACATAACTCAAACAACAGAGAAATTGCCGTATCCTGCCAGCCAGCAACTTTTACCAGACGGATCCCTAATTAAACCGCTGGACAGCCCCAAGGTTTACATTCTGCACGAGACAAAGAAACGCTGGGTTACCACGGCTGATATCTTTAAATCTTACGGTTTTGATTTTAGCAAAGTTATTGTTTTACCGAATGAAGTTCTTGAGACTTACGCCGCCGGAAATGACATAACTCAAACAACAGAGAAATTGCCGTATCCTAATGGTACGTTGGTTAAACTGACGGACGATCCGAAGGTGTATGTATTCGAGAACAACCAGTTTAGATGGATCAACAGTCCGGAAGTTCTAGTCCAAAAAGGCTATCGCTTCCAGGATATTACTCTTATCAGCAGCCAGGCATTATCAAAGCACGTAATCGGCGAACCTGTAAAATAGCTTTGGTAGAATTTCAGGGGACCTTCCGGTCCCTTTTAATTTTGCAAAAACAAGTTGTGGTGGGTGCGTAATTTTAGAGCGCTTCTAAATTTTTGGTAAATTTGGTAGAATAATTAACATGTCTGGGGCCGGCATAGTGGATCAAATTAAAGAGCGGGTTGACATAGTTGACCTGATTTCAAGTTATTTGAAGTTGCAAAAATCGGGAATCAACTATAAGGCCCGCTGCCCGTTTCATAACGAGAAGTCCGCCTCGTTTTTTGTTTCCCCGGAAAGGCAAATCTGGCATTGTTTTGGATGCTCGGCCGGCGGGGACGCCTTTGGTTTCGTAAAGCAGATTGAGGGAATTGAATTTCCGGAAGCATTGCGTATTTTAGCCGCGCGCGCCGGAGTTAAATTAGAAAGGCAAAGCCCTGAATATCAGGAATTTCAAAGCGCTAAAACGAAACTTTATGAAATCTGCGAGCTGGCGATGAGGTTTTTTGAAAAACAGTTGCGCGAGTCGGCAATCGGGAAGAAAGCGCTGGCTTATTTGTATGAGAGGGGATTAACTGATGAATCAATTAAAGAGTTCCACCTTGGCTATGCGCCCGAATCATGGAACGCGCTTCATAATTTCCTTGGGCGAAATTATGAAAACCAGGAGATTCTCAATGCGGGGCTGATTGTGAAAAAAGACGGTAGCGGTGCCTCCTTTGCCGAGGGCTACGGAAGGCCACAGTATTTTGACAGATTCCGCTCACGGATAATGTTTCCGATCTTTGATATCAATGGCCAGACGGTTGGATTCACGGGCAGAGTTTTCGGTGAGCTTGCCAAACAGGAGGACGTTGGAAAATATGTGAACTCTCCCCAAACCCCGATTTATGACAAAAGCCATATTCTTTATGGGCTGGACAAGGCCAAGCTGGATATCCGCCGCGCCAATAAATGCTTGGTAGTTGAGGGCAATATGGATGTGATTATGTCGCATCAGGCCGGGGCTAGACATGTTGTCGCCTCATCCGGCACGGCGCTTACCGACGGCCATCTCAAGATAATCAAACGATATACAGAAAATCTTGACCTTTGTTTTGATTCCGACAGCGCCGGAGCGATGGCAACTGACAGGGGAGTTGATTTAGCCCTTGCAAAAGGATTCAATGTTGGTATAATTACCGTAAATGAGTTAGATCTCAAGGACCCCGCCGATTACATTAAAAAGTACGGCGTAAAATGGTCCGAATATACGCAAAAATCCAAGCCGTTCATGGATTTTTATTTTGAAACAGCCAGGAAAACTTTTGATATTACAACGGCGCTGGGTAAAAAGCTATTAGCGCAAAAACTCCTGCCTTTCCTTGCTTCCATGGCAAACAAAATAGAACAGTCGCATTGGGTTGGCGAGATTGCGCTGGTGCTAAAAATGAAAGAGGAAATTTTGTATCAAGAGTTAGCGTCTGCAAAATTAAAGGAAGGTATACAGATTGAACACGATAATCAGCCGACAGTCTATAGCCAACAACCAAAAACCAACTTGGATCTTACGGAAGAAACTTTATTGTCGCTGATAGTTAAAAAACCCGAACTTGCCCAAAAAATTAATTCCGAAGATAAGCGGTTTTTTTCAGAACAGTTTTGGAATTTGGCGGAGAAATTAAAATCAACAGAAAAAGAGGCGCCGGTGGCCCAGCTTGCATCATCGGTGGAGCCGGCGCTGGCAATGAGTTTAGAATTTACATATTTAAAATCACAGGAGTTATGGAGGGATTTTAAGGATACCGAGCTTGAGGAAGAATTTCAAAAATCAATAGCCCAAATAAAAAAGCGCAGGATTTCTATGCAGTTGGCGAGTTTGGAGTATGATATCAAGGCGGCCGAGAAAGGCGGTGAAAAAGAAAAACTTATTGCGCTTGTGAATGAATTTTCTAAAATATCCAAGCAACTGTAATCTTAGCTTTGTCTAAAAAATCTAAAAAACCTAAAAAAGCGCAAAAGAAGAAAACCTCTAAAAAGAAAGCGGGGTTTAAATTACGTAAAAAGATTAAACGCCAAAACAGGACAAAGCCAAAGAAAAAACTGGAAAAGAAAGCGCCGAGGGTGGCCAAGGCGGTAATAAGCGAGGATGCGATTTTGCGGCTTATTGAGAAAGGCAGACACCGCGGTTTTATCACTGAGGCGGAAATATTAAACACTTTTCCCAATGTTGAAAAAGACATTGAGGGGTTAGAGCGACTTTATGAACGGCTGGAGGCGGCCAATATCAACGTAATGGATACCGGCAAGGTTTTTGCCGAGGAGCGGACAAAGGAACAGGAGGAAAAAAAGAAGCTTGAGGAAGAACAGATTGAGGCCGGCTCGGATTCGGTACAGATGTATTTGCGTGAGATCGGCCAATATCCGCTTTTGCGGGGCGAAGAAGAGGCGGAACTGGCCAAAAAAATTGAAAAAGGCGATGAAGCGGCAAGGCAGCGGCTGATGGTATCCAATTTGCGCCTTGTGGTTTCAATCGCCAAAAAATATGTCGGCCGTTCACCCAATCTAACTTTGCTTGACTTGATACAGGAGGGGAACATCGGGCTTTCGCGCGCGGTTGAGAAGTTCGATTATAAGCGCGGCTACAAGTTTTCAACTTATGCTACTTGGTGGATAAGGCAGGCGATTACACGGGCGCTGGCTGATCAGGCGCGTACTATCCGCATACCGGTGCACATGATTGAAACCATCAACAAATATCAGCAAGTCGTAAGACGACTAGTGCAGGATCTTGGCCGAGAACCTCTGCCGGAAGAAACTGCCGCCGAGATGGGCGTGGATGTGGACAAAATCCACCACATCATGAAAATATCGCAGGACACCGTTTCACTTGAAGCGCCGGTGGGAGATGATGATGATGAAGGTTCGCTGTTGGCTGACTTTATCGCCGATGAGGAGTCCGTAACTCCCGAAACGATGGCCGGATGGCGTATATTGCGCGATCACCTGCAGGAAATTATAAGAGAGCTCTCGCCGCGCGAACAAAAAATTCTTGAAATGCGTTTTGGATTAAAAGATGGAGTAACCCATACGCTTGAAGAAGTTGGTAAAGTATTTGGCGTAACCCGCGAACGCATCAGGCAGATTGAAGCCAAAGCGTTGGAAAAAATTCGCCAACACCACGCGATAGGGAAGTTGAAGGGGTATTAACATATATACTTTTCAAGAGCGTGATTGAATATGTTTCCCAATTCCGTTACAATATTTTAATTACATGAAATCAGAAAAATTTATTGAATCAATCGAAAGGTTGGTTGAACTTAACGAACTGGATACTTGCGCTTTGGCTTTGGGTTTTAATCAAAACCAATCTGCTACTGAGCAATTAAAGGATGTCGCTGGTGCGGAGAAACTTAAATTATTTGAAGATATTCTTTTAGATGTAACAAAAAGAATGGCGATAAAGATGAAATTTAAACCATCTGAAGAAATGAAAATCATATACAGTCAAATTGCCGAGACAGAATTAAAAAGATTAGCAGATATGGGAGAAACCAGTTTTCGTTGCAAGCGCGGGCATTCTTTGGAAAAGCATAGGAAATCACTTGAGAGCGTATTATTAAAACTAAAACCGACAGTTAATTAAAAATTTATTCCGGGATAGCAAAATGGGTTAAAGTGCCCAGTGGCACTTTAACGGGAAATTTAGCCAAGCTTGCTTGGCGTAACTGTCCATCGCTTTGCGATGGACAACAGTTCAAATTTCCCAGGAA
Organism: Candidatus Yanofskyibacteriota bacterium; assembly: GCA_016185545.1. Classification (GTDB taxonomy): domain Bacteria; phylum Patescibacteriota; class Minisyncoccia; order 2-02-FULL-40-12; family IGHO2-01-FULL-4-A; genus 2-01-FULL-44-17. The sequence goes on along the minus strand of JACPNJ010000002.1, from coordinate 6,263 downwards.
GAGCGGCCTTGTAGAATTTTAACACCCCAAAGCTCCGCGGTAGCACAATGGTAGTGCGGCGCCCTGTTAAGGCGAAGGTTGTAGGTTCGAATCCTACCCGCGGAGGCAGGCATTCTGGTGTGTTCAGACCTGTCTCCGTCCTCAACTCGATCAAAATCCCAGATACTATCTGGGATTTTGATTTTCGGGGTTCTGAGTTAGAATCTGATTTTTGTCCAATTTTGGCCTACCGGCCACAGGTCTTGAACTGATTTTTTCTTGGTAATTTATTCAGTTTTGGATGAGATTTTTATAAAAGATGGGGAAATAGAACTTTTCTAATTATTAGATTGTACAATTTCCTGTTTTTCTATATTCATCTCTTAGTTTTTTAGCCCATGCACGTAATTCAGCAGATCTCGGTAGATTAATGACATTATCGTAATGATGTTGCCAACGCTGAGGATGCCGAGCGTTTCTATTGTAAAACTTTGTTCCCGAACCATAAAGACGGAAGAATTCCCTGATCGGTTTTACAGATTGACCATTTGAATTAGCGGCTGAATAAGAAATATAATCTGTGTGTCTTGTGCCCACGTTAATAATAAAATCTTGTTTAAAAAAGGGGGTGTTACCAGTATTAAAGTTTACTTTATCAAAATACCATATTCCTATTACTTGGTCGGCAGAAAGTGGATGTGGAAGTACTGTATGGGAAGTTAATATTACCGGTATAATTTGAAATCGAGTGGAATTGGCCAGCTTTAAAGAACTATAAAAATTATTATCGTTGGCCATAAAAGCAAGCAAAGTATTTGAAAAAGGATAGTGAGGAGCCGGATAGCCGGTTCTTAACTGTTGAAAAGTGGGCATTATTTTTTTTCTTGTTTATTGATAATTATCCCAGCTGATATAGTGGATGAATGCGGCCCGTAAACGTATGTGTAGCTTGTCTTACCTAGTAACTCTTGATAGTTTGCACTCGTTTCGCTATTCATCGATTCATACACTTTGAAAAAATTATCTTGCAACTTTGCATCAATCTTCAATTTTTCATAATATTTTTTAACTGCTAATTGAAAGTCCTCATAAAACACAGTTAGATTTATTGGAATTATTTCGGTGTCTTTATGAAGCTTAAGGTGATATTCCCTGTTATCTTTTCCTCTTATCACGCCCGCTCCTTTTTTAGGAAAAAACTGATGGAGAAGGCCGCACCGATAATCGGTATATATAAATTTGGAAAAATCTTTATATTCAGAATCGAAAAAATCATTCATAAATTCAGTAAACCTCATTTCGCTCTGCTTATCTTCTGTTATACCGAGGTAAAATTTGCCCATCGAATCTATATATGAGCAAATAAGAGCAGTGCCACCGAAATTCGCTCCTCCATCAACGCAAATTCTGACGTCGGTAAACATCCAGCCAAAAACATATTTATTAAAAAAATCTTCTATAACTTGATTCATTTAGATAGCCTCAACCGCGATGCCCAACAAATCCTGCACCTCATCTTTAGATAAAATACGATTTTGTTTTGCATGCGGATTATTTAAATATAGCATTTGGTCATCAGGGAACAGATAACATCCAATTTCTGAAGTACTATCCATTCGATAGTTCTTTCTTTGTCCAACATAAACTAGCTTGTCGCCTTGTTTTACAAATGTTTGAAATCCCTGATTCATATATGATAGCGTGTCTTTAAACATGGCGAACTCGGTTCTTATAATGAGAATGGTTCTATATCCGGGATAGTTTCTAAATTTATGATTAGCATCCCTAGAATCATCTCCAAATAATTGCTTACTTTTTTGAGATAAATCGTGAGTCGCTGTCCTTATAACTCCTGGTTCTGGGTGAATAAATTTATACCGAGTATCATCTTTTATTTCAATCGCTATTTTAAGAAGATGATTAACTATATCGGCTGTTTTGTCGGTTTGTTTTTCCCTGTCACCATCAGTCCATCCACCATTTCCGTTATTTAGAATTTCGAGAAGCTTTGGTTTATATTCTGACTCAGGAATCATGATGAGACCCTATCAAAAAACATGGAAAATTGAAAGGTGACTTGATGATAGGACTTGAACCAAAACAATGGCTTAAAACCAAGAAAAACGATTTTGACGGGAGCAGGATTAGAACCGGCAAGCTGACGGCGCCAGGATTCGAAACTAAAAAGTGCAGATAATATCTGCACTTTTTAGGACGCATCACGGTTGGCTGTAACCAACCAAATCGGCTATGGGGTGGAAGTCGGGGGGGGGGCTTAGAGGCATTTTCAGCTTGGCCATTGTTATTTTGCTGCCGGGAAACGGCGAGGTGTTTTTTGTGGTTTTGCCAGCCGATTGTATAGAGAATCAAAATAAGCGGGATTAACAAGAATAAGGCGGCATTTAATAGGGGTGCGCCAGGCGACAATCTCGGCCAACTGATAGAAGAAACAATGGCAAAATACGTAACGAATATCTTAAAAAATGACCAAACCCAAATGACAATACCCGCAACCCACAAAACAATCAACTGGCCCTTCGTGATACCATAGAGTTTCCTTTTATTCATAAGCATTAGTTTTAGTATAACAGAAACAATCAAATTTTACCCTACCCCGTACTTACGCCAGGGGCAGGCAAATGCCATTTCTCAAAAAAGTTCTAAAGCTCACATTCCGTCCAAACAAAAAGCCGGTTTTTCTAGCTTTTTGAAATTGCTCCGCGCTGTGGTCTTGATTGGATTTTCGCAAGGATTTAAGAGGTCTTTGGGAGGTCTAAAACCGGATGCATACAGGTCGCTGATACCGGGGTAAATAAGGTGTCTTAATGTCCCAGGAGAAAATTCAAAATTGCGGCAAAGGGTTGGTATCGTAGTAATAACGGGTATTGCTGTGGCGCGTATGCGGAGCAACGGGAGTCGCCTGGATTGGCCCTGCAAAATGCTTCCCAAGAAGAATATCCTTGCGGAATTCCCGACTGGTTGCCACTTTGTTGCTGTTCTTCACCGTCTCCGCTTGGGGGTGGGGGCTGGCATGACCGAACTTTGGCTATAACAGCCGGGTCCGGCGTTCCGCCTTGTTGTTCTCCGCCATCTCCTCCGCCTAAAGAATTAATACAATCCTGAAATTCATCGCATGATTTTTCAAGACAAGCATTGATTTTTTCTTGTTGGCAGGCCTGGGCCTTCGCATTGACTGCCGGATCCGGAGTACTCTCCACTTGCTGCTGCCCGCTCTGGTCCCCGCTTTGCTCTAAAGATTTCAGGCATGCTTCAAATTCACCGCACGATTTTGCAAGACACGCGCTAGTTTTTTCTTTTTGTATTTCATCTTTGCAGGCCTTCATTCTTGCGTCAACTTTTGGATCCGGCATACTCTGGCCTTCTTGTTGTTCCTCACCGCCTTGCTGAAGAGTATCCATGCAAGCATTAAACTCGGAGCAGGTATCCTTACCCAAGCAAACTTCGATCTCTTTACTGATATCCGAGCCCATCTCGCTCTCGCATTTTTTCTGCGCCGCTTGTATCGCAGAGATATCTGAACGCCCCGATTTTCCCGCCTTGAATCGTCCAAAAATAGCAGAGTCCATTTCTTCCTCCATGCAAACAAGCCATTGGGGATTGATTTGGCTAAAATCAGGCGGCCCTTGGTTGCGATATTGTTCAATAAATTTAAGGTCCTCTTCGCTTATCATGCCGTGGTCTTTGGCAAAATTGAAACAAACATCTTGGTTTTCAGGAAGTACGCAGAAAGATTCGCATTCGGTTTTACTTTTACAGTTGCCGGGTCCGGAAGTGATTCTGTATTTTTTGGCATCTGCCGCGTCTCCTGCCGAGATAAAACCGGCTTTTACCGCAAAATCAACGCATTCATCAATGTGCGTTTCGTCTTTGCAATAACTGTCGCACGCCTCACGCGACCTGCAATTTCCCGGACTTTTACCGCCGGTCTTTCTCACTATATCGGCGTCCTCTTTTGTCACAAATCCCACTTTTTCCGCAAAATCAACGCATTCAATTACATTGGTATCATTGTTGCAGTATGCATCGCATGATTTTTTTGTCGTGCATCCGCCGGGCAACTTACCGCCGCTTTTCAGGTAGGGAACTATTTTGCCGACTGCATCAATGTCTTCTTTTGGTATAAATCCGGCCTTTAAGGCAAACTCCATGCACACAACCGCGTTAGCCGAGTTATCGCAATACTTCAAACAGCTTTCTTTGGTTTTACAGTCACCTGGAAATGGCACGCCCGCCTTTTTAATATCGGCTATCTTGCGCATTTCTTTTAACTCATCGGAACTGGCCAAATTAAATTTTTCCACAAAACCGACACACTCCTCCAGATTGTCTATATTCTCGCAATAGCCGCGGCAGGAAGACACGTCTTTACATTGGCCCGGACTTTCCCCTTTTTGCATCGCCTCAAAAACGCCTTTTTTATCGTCAGGCACCAGTACCGCCAAATTGTTTTTTTGAGCGAATGCGACGCATTGCGAATAATTGCTTGGCGCATTGCAGTAGGTCTTGCATTCTTGTTGGCCGGCGCAATTTCCCAACTCTGTTATCGGGTATTTAATCGCATTCAGCGGAGCAGGTGTCGGAGAGACAGATACTGGCGGTTTTGAGGGTGTCGGTGACTTCGGTGGTTCAGGCGTTGGTGTCAGCTTGTGACACTTACCGGCGCTGTCTGCCTTGATTATTGGTCTGGCTTCGTTCAACCAATCCAATGCTCTATCGTAAACGGAAATTTCATCAATCATGCCGGAGAAAAACTCACTGGTACCGGTCTCGTCACTTCGCGCTCCGATAATAAAAGGGGCATCACTAACAGTAACAGGAGGATCTGGAATTATTCTGACGCCGCCTCGTTCTACTCCGTCAATAATTAATGACGTATTGCCAGAAAATTGTGATTGATTGCTAAGCTCTTTTCTGACAGCAACGACGTGATGCCAAGTTTTTGGAGTAAAAGGCGTACTAGTATGACCCTTGGGGTTTCCGTCTGGGCCAATGGTTTCTCCCATAAAGAGCTCCATATGAGTACCGCCTATTCTAATCCAATATCCCGCTCCGCGACCACCGATAGGATGACTCGCCTTTCTTAAAACACTGTTTACATTCGGTCCGCCATCCCAGTAAATCCAAAACTCTAATGAGAATGGTTTTGTCCCGAAATTTAAACTTGAGGGATTTCCCATTGTAATATATCCGCTCTTTCCATCAAACTTAAATGCATTCCCGACCTTACCGGGAACTATGCTAACTCCGCCAACCATGGTTCCGTTGTTTTTGCCTTTAATGTCCAAAACAGTTTTTCCCGAAATCTCATCTCCAGTCCACCAACTTACTAAACCCGCAGGGCAGGTTGGCCCGGTCTCTTTTAAGTCATGAGCGATTACTGAAGTTAAGGAGCCGGCTAATACAAGAACGGTTATAAAGCCGGCAAAAGAAGCAACGGAAACAACGGTCCATTTTTTTCTACTTAAAATAATCATTTTATTCAAATGGGTTTTGATAAATTGCATCTAAAGGATTTTTCTGGTCTTTGAAGGGGTTGGCATCCGGCACTTGGCCTTTCAGTAAATTTTGTGTTTTTTCAAAAATTTCGCTTCCCAGCGTAGGGGCTCCTGTCTGGACCTGTTTGCTCTTTGACCAATACCAAAAACCGGCTCCCGCCGCTATAACGAGAACCACCGTTGCCGCGATTATTATTTTTTGTTTGTTTGCCACGGTTTCTTTTATTATATCAAGCCGATAAAACATCACAACATTAATAGTCCACTTATCTAAAAGATGTGCGGTAACGAATCAATAAACTAAAAAGCGCCAATATTATCGGCGCTTTTTAGTTTGAACTGCCTGGCTCCGCGCGCTTCACGCATTCCGAACCGCAATTTGGCAGATTCCCGGCAATATTTCACCATTCAAGATCGTGAACTACTGGTAGATTTTCAGTTGAGCATCCAAATCGAGTAGTTGAGATAGGCGGCAAAACTCACCCAAAGAAGATAAGGCACAAGAAGATATGCCGCTGGCTTTGATATTTTGTAAAATACTGCGATTGTCCAGATGATTGCGAGCCAGAGAAGAATGATATCAACCAATGCCCAGCCGGGATTTTGCAGGCCGAAGAATATGATTGACCAAATGGCATTCAAGAAAAGCTGGATGCCGAATACTCCAAGCGCCATTTTCACCTCTTTCCGTTCCCAACCCATACGCCATACCAAAAACGCCGCGATACCCATCAGCGCGTAAAGTGTAGTCCACACAGGCCCGAATAC
>JACPNJ010000007.1 GCA_016185545.1 Candidatus Yanofskyibacteriota bacterium | reverse complement strand
TCTGCATCTGGGACAGAATATATTTTTTCCAAAGAGCGTTCGACGCAAGAATTTCCGAATTTGAGTCTCGGACGGGACTTGTTTGAGTGAATACATACCCTTCATTTTATCTGATTTTGCGCCAACAGGCTTAGTATACCCAAAAAGTTTTACTAGACAAAAACTACGCCAAATGGCGTAGTTTTTGTCTATCTTGTTATTTTGACCTTAATCTGTTAAATTCAAATAAATTTTGATCCTTAAAAATGTGAGAACAATGAAAATCTATCTGGGAATTATAGGCAAATCTTTTGCCGGCAAGGAAACAGTTTATGGAATCACCAAAAAGCTTGCAGAATCTCACGGTCTAAAAACGTCTATACATCATTTCTCCGATCCGTTGAATGAAATACTTGATATACTCAACTTACCCAGAATCGGACCGGAGGGCAGGCCCAATCAACAAAAGCTTTCAACCGTCTTGCGGCAAAATTTCAGCGAAAATGTTTTGGGTGATGTAATTATGGCGAGAGCGCAAGCTGATGGCGCCGACATCGTGTGCCTGGACGGAGTCCGCCGTCCGCAAGATGTCGTTAAATTACGCGGTTTGCCTAATTTTCATCTTGTTTTCGTTAATACACCGCTTGAAAAACGTTTTAAATTCGGCCAGAAAAGAACTGACCGCCCCATACAAGATTGGAAACAATTTACGGCTCAACAAAGCGCTGAGGCTGAAAACAAAATTGATGAAATCGCCAAACAAGCGAACATTACATTGGACAATTTCGGAAACAAAAAAGATCTGAAGAAACAAATTGAAACAAAAATAATGCCTATTTTTGCTGAATCACCGGTATTTTTGAAATAAGGAGGCCAGCATGATTCCCAATCCTTATCCTGGAATTTTTATCGTTTTTGAAGGAATAGACGGCTGTGGGAAAACCGGGCAAGTTAAAAAAGCGGCTACCTGGTTGCGCTCTTTAGATATTGTAAGACACGCTGAGATAATTGAAACCAAAGAGCCGAATAAATTAGGATTATTCGGCAGAAAAATATATGAAGATTTGGATCCAGACAAGGGAGAAAAAAATAACAAATTACATATAAAAGAACCTTTTATATTTCAAACTTGGTACGCCTGCGACAGCAAAGAACATCTTGTTAGCAGCGTAATTCCCGCCCTTGAAACTGAAGCAATAGTGCTATCTGACAGGTTCCGCTCTTCTATGGTTTACGGCGCGGCAAATGTCAGTGAAATAGAAAAACTGATGCAAATGAATCAAGCTATTATCGGGGAACACTTCATCTGGCCTGATAAAATTATTATTTTTGATGTGCCGATTGAAACTTCCATAGCCAGGTTGCGGCAAAAAGGTGTAAAACTGGACGGCTATGAAAAAGAATCCGTTTTGCGACAGGTACGCCGGAATTTCCTATTTTTTGCAGATAATTATCCTAACTGCGAGATAATCCCAGCCGAGGAATCCATAGATGAGGTGTTTGAAAAAATAAAAGCCGTCCTTTTGCCACTGATAAAATCCAAAAAACACATCCCCAAATAACTGAGGTCTTTATTTTTGACAACTGGTGTAACAAATTGGACATTAAAAATGAGGAGAAGAAATGGGTCTTGAAATGCTAAAACAGGATTTCAAAGCTAAAAGAACTTTTAACTGTCGTCACACACAAATTGAGGTTGATGGTATTTTTGCAAGAATACCTGATGAAGAAGAACATGATTGGATAATAGACCAAGAAAAAGGCACTATAACTTTGCCGATGGAGGATATACTGCAAGACCCCAGTATCGTAAGGAGTGCTCGAGTTTCTACGGGCAGAGATACAAAAGCCGTTGATGAAAAAGCTACCGGTATGATTAATTCTCTTTGGGAAAATAAACATGCTACTCCATTTGAAGGCGGGGTACACTTCCGTCTTAAAATAACCACCCCAATCATGTATGCCCAGCCGTTTTTTAGACTCTTTGCTTCCCATAACGAATTTTCCGGCAGATATTCTAAAATAGAAGGCGAATACTACACGCCCAATAATCTGGATGAAGAAGAACTCAAAGAATTCCAACAAGCCGAAACGGAAGCCCAAGAACTTTACAGAAAATTCAGTAATTTAGCCCCAGATGGTTTCGGCATAGCCAATGAAATGGCACGATTAGTTCATTTGTACCGCTTTTATACTAAATTCTATATGACTATCTCGCTTAGACATGTTATGGAATTTCTAACTTGGGAAAATTTTCAAGGAAATCGTTACATTGAGACCGAATTTAACCAAATTAAGTCTCTATTTCATAAAATACTGGAAACTTGGACTCCCTGGTCTTATGAATCGCTTAAAAAACAACCCAACAACATCAACTTCTATTGGACAAAAGAGCTTGCGCAATGGTTTGAAGACCCGTGGCAATTGCCACATTTTGAAAGCATGAAATTTTTGGACAAGGGCGAGATACGCCTCTTGGAAACATATGGCAAAGAGAAACTGATGTTTGCATGCATGGATGATTTTCCAAATCCATTGCGCGGTTTTGGCCACGGCGGAATGACATTCTTGATGAGGATGCCTATACATGTATTCAGACAGTGGGTGCGCCATCGCTTTGGAACAACCACGGAATTGGGTTTTAACTTTGATGATGTGGTGGAAAATAATCTTTTTTATGTTCCGGGTCGTTTCAGAAAACAGGTTGGGAAACCCATGCAATATCAGTTTGAAGAATGTAATGATGAGGAAAACGAAAAAATTAGACAAGAATTCATCAACCACACAAAAAGAGCATGTGCAAGGTATATAAAGTTAAGAGCAAATTCCGTGCCGGACCGCCTGGCGGCAATGATTTTACCATACTGTTTCTATGTTCCTGTTGTAATAACATATCCAGTTGAGGCTTTAATTAACTTCTTAGCCCTACGGCTGGATAGTCACGCCCAAGCTGAAATTCGGGAACCAGCAAAAATAATTTTAGAGATGTTTCGTAAACATTTCCCAGAAGTTTCTTTTCAATCACACAATATCTACTTACCAAAATAACCAAAAACGTAAAGCCCGTTAGGGCTTTTTTATTTACCAAAATCGTGATAAATTTTGTTTATGTCCTACGAACCAACTATCGGCCTAGAAATTCATGTTGAATTGAAAACTCGGACCAAGATGTTTTGTGATTCACTTAATGATCCAGATGAAAAACATCCCAATATTAATGTCTGCCCTGTTTGTATGGGACACCCCGGAACTCTTCCGGTTATTAATCAAGAAGCCATACATAAATTAATCAGAGTCGGACTTGCGCTTAACTGCCAGGTTGCGGAATTTTCCAAATTTGACCGCAAAAATTATTTTTACCCCGACCTGCCAAAAGGTTATCAGATTTCACAATATGATTTGCCTCTTTGCAAAGACGGGAAACTAGGGTTCAGGGTTCAGGGTTCAGGGAAATTAGAATTGAGAGAATACATATTGAAGAGGATACGGGCAGATTATTGCATCCCGAGGGCACTGATTATTCGCTGGTTGATTTTAACCGCGCTGGAGTACCCCTGATGGAGCTGGTTACGCATCCCGACATCAAATCCGGTAAAGAGATAGAAGAATTTGCCAAAGAGCTTCGTCTAATTTTGCGCTACTTGGATGCTTCAGACGCTGATATGGAAAAAGCGCAAATGAGAATTGAGGTAAATGTGAGTATCAAAAAACCCGAATCAGAGCAATTAGGTACCAAGGTAGAGTTAAAAAATATCAACTCAATTAAAGCAGCGGCGGCGGCAACCGACTACGAGATTAAAAGACAAACAGAATTATTGGAATCGGACGGCAAGGTAGTACAAGAAACTCGAGGCTGGGATGAAGACAAACAAAAAACTTTCAGCCAACGTCTGAAAGAGGGCTCTGCCGATTATCGCTATTTCCCAGAACCGGACCTTCCTCCGCTAAGATTCGGTAAAAACGAAATTGAAGAAATAAGATTAGGCCTGCCTGAATTGCCGGCTCAACGTCGCACTAGGTTTAAGAAATACGGATTAACCGACGCGCAAATTGAAGTTTTTACAATAGCCAAACATCTTGGAGATTATTATGAACGAGTGGCAAGTGAATTAGACATTGCCGCAAAAGATGAACATGCGGCTAAGGGCTTGAGAGATGATTTTCCCACTGGAGAAAGCCATCTACCAGCTAAATTACATACTCTCTCCGCTAATTATATAATCACTGAGTTCCCGCCCTTATTCCAAATGCAGGGACTGGAAATAGATGAAATAGAAGGCATAAAAATAGATCCTGAAGCATTTGCTGAATTAATGGTTATGATATTTCACGAGAAATTATCGTCAACTGGAGCCAAAACCGTGCTTAAAAAAATGGCCGAGACCGGTTTGCATCCGGACCAGATAGTAAAAGAGTATAATCTTGGCCAAGTTTCAGAGACTGGAGAGCTTGAAATGGCTGTGGATAAAGTAATTGAAAAAAACATAAAAGCGGTAGAAGATTATAAAAAGGGCAAGGTCGAGACTTTAAAATATTTAGTAGGCCAAGTAATGGCCGCAACTCGCGGCAAGGCAAACCCGCAAGTTGTAGCAAAAATATTGGAAAATAAATTAAAAAATGTTTAAATTTTTTGCAAAATTAGCAGGACTTGGGGCTGGCCAAAGTCTAAAGCAGAAACCGGGCAAGAAAAATTTAACCGTACCGAGGCGGAGGAAAAAAGATTAGCTGAAGAACGCCGGCAGGCAAATCTAAGAAGAATGGCAGAACAGGGTAAAAAGATAGAAACTACCGAGGAAGATTTGACGGAAAACTTGAATAGATTTGAAAACGAAGGAAACCAGAACTAAATCCGTAAAAAATTAGAAACAGTTTTTATAATTTTTTTGCGGGTTAGTTTTTGGGTTATATCAAACCATCCAATGGTATGATCTTTCCGAAACCAAGCCATCTGGCGCCTGGCATAATGCCAGGTGTTTTTGTTGATCAAGCCTTCCGCTTCTTTCAGGGTTATATTACCCCTTAAATAGTCAATAATTTCACGGTAACCTATGGCATCAAGGGCTTTCGGTTTGTATCCGTATTTTTTAACAAGTTTTTTAACTTCTTCTACCAGGTTATTTTTTATCATTTGCGCCGTTCGTTTTTGTATTTTCTCTTTTAATATTTCCGGCGGCAATTTAAGCCCAATATGTAGAAAGTTGAAAAGTGGCAAACCGCTTTTTCTTTGCGCCGAGAACGGCTTGCCGGTTAAAAGCGCGACTTCCATCGCCCGGATGACACGACGCGGATTTTTAGGGTCAACGATATAGGCCGCTTCCGGATCAAACTGGATTAGTTTTTCATAGAGTTTTACAAGACCGTATTTTTTAATTTCTTCTTCCAGTTCGGCACGCAATTTTTTATTTTCCTTCACTTCAGGAAATTCCAGATTATTCGTTATGGCTGAAACATACAAACCAGTACCTCCGACTATAACAGGTAGTTTGCCGGCTTTTAATATCTTTCTAATAGCAACCAGGGCATCCTTTTTATATTGCCCAACTGAATAATCTTGATTCGTGTTTTTGATATTAACTAGATAATATCTGACTCCATTTACAAAATAAAGCTTTGATTTTTGAGTTTTGCCTGCCCCGTAGGGTCGCGTAGCGACTCCTTCGGGGATTTTTGATTTCGGAACCGCCTTGGCGGTTCCGATGTCCATCCCACGATAAATCTGCCTGGAATCAGCAGAAATGATTTCGCCATTGAAAAGTCTGGCTATTTCCATTGATAAAATTGTCTTACCTGATGCAGTCGGGCCAACAATAACCACAATTTTTGGCCTGTCCTGAATTTGTCGGAGGACTTTATTTTTTTTGTTTTTTGACATATAACTACACTTAGCAACTTGCGTGTTTTTTTACAACAGGAGGAGCCTTGAAAAAGTGGCTGAAGTTTTTGCCCTTTTTGGGCATCCCCATAATAAGAATTGTTGAAGTCGACACGATCGTGATTCCTACCCTTCTTCATTACTTCTCGTTTTGGACCACAGTAACTTTGGCGTCTGTTGTTGCGACGCTTGAACTAATTTACATCTACTTCATAGTCGGCAGGGTTGAGCAACTAACACAGGATATGGCCAAAAAAGTTGCCAGAAAGGTAGCCGAAGGCAATCCTGAATTTGCCAAAGATATTATCCGCGACTCAAATGATGTTTTTTCTGAACTCAAGCGACTCGCAGCAAAACTTTATTATTTTACTCTCGATAAGTATGGCAGCTTGGTTGCGCTAGCCAAGACCACGATCTTTCCGCTCTTGCAGCGAGGCGGCTACCTCGCAATTTTTTTAATCGGTTTAATACCGGAACCCGGGTTTCGTGTGGGTGGAGCGATTTTTTGCCAAATTGTTAACTCACGAAAAGCACTGATTGCCCTTCTTATCGGCAATATTTGTAAAACTGCGGGCATGGTAAAATTTTGGGAAGTGCTAAGCTTTCTTCCATTTTGGCAAAGATTAATAATAATAATCGGTTTTCTATTTGTGTTCTGGATACTGGCCAAATTTTTCGTCAAGAAAAAACCTCCGGTATAGGAGGTTTTTGTTTTTAATTCTTTACTTTTATTTCTTTTTTTATTTTTTCTATAAATTTTTCCAACTTCATCGCGCCCTTATCGCCTTCGCCGCGCTGGCGCACGGCAACAGAAACAGCTTTGGTTTCCTTTTCGCCGATCACGGCAATATATGGCACTTTTTGCAATTCCGCTTCACGGATTTTTTTACCGATGGTTTCATTTTGATTATACCATTCAACACGAATGCCTTCGGCTCTTAATTTTTCAACAATTTCACCCGCATATCCGAGTTGTTCATCTGTAATATTCGCCACCGCCACTTGAACAGGGGATAGCCATAATGGAAAAGCTCCCGCATAATGCTCAATGAGAAAACCTATGAATCTCTCATGACTTCCTAATGGTGCCCGATGAATTACAACAATCGGATGCTCTTTACCATTTGCGCCGGTATATTTTAAGCCAAACCGCGCGGGCATTATAAAATCTATCTGGTTGGTTGATGCAGTTTCTTCGCGATCAATAACGCTTTTTATCTGGAAATCTGCCTTGGGCCCATAGAATGACGCCTCGCCGATTGCTTCTTGAAACGGTATGCCGGACTTTTTGATAGCTGATTGTATTACAGATTCCGCTTTATCCCAAATCTCATCATTCCCGCCAAATTTATCTTTTTTGCTCTTATCTCTCAACGACAGTCGGACATAATAATCCTTAATTCCAAAAACATCACGATAATAATACTCGTGCAGTTTCATAACTTGCACAAATTCATTTTCAAGCTGGTCTTCGGTGCAGAAAATATGAGCATCGTTTTGTGTAAAGCCGCGAACGCGCAATAATCCGCTTAGTACGCCGGAACGTTCATACCGATAAACAGTGCCATATTCGGCTAAACGCAGTGGCAGTTCCCGATAAGAATGCGGTTTTTGAGAAAATAAAGCCATAGTCATAGGACAATTCATGGCCTTTAGGTAATAAGTGGCATCATCCAACTCCATCCCCGGATACATATCGTCCTTGTAATAGGGAAGGTGCCCCGAAGTCTCAAATAGCTGTGATTTGGCAATGTGCGGGGTGGCAACTCTTTGATAACCCCACTTGGCTTCCGTCTCTTTGGCAAATTTTTCAAGCTCGTCACGTATTACCGTGCCTTTAACTGTCCAAAGCGGCAAACCAGGACCAACTAAATCAGAAAAGAAAAACAAATCCAACTCCTGACCAAGCTTTCTGTGGTCTCTTTTTTTTGCCTCTTCTTGCTGCCACAAATATTCATCAAGTTCTTTCTTAGTTTCAAAAGCCACTCCATAAATACGAGTAAGCATTTTGTTTTTCTCGCTGCCACGCCAATAAGCGCCAGCGATATGAGTAAGCTTGAATGCGTTTGGTTTTATATCCCTAGCCGATTCAATGTGTCCGCCTCGGCAAAGATCAATGAATTCTCCCGATTTTACAATGGACAACCCTTGATCGCCGTATTCTTCTATTAATTCCAGTTTGTACGGATTGTCGCTAAACATTTTCTTTGCATCTTTAACAGAAATATCTTCTTTTTCAAACTTATCCCAGCCATTTATCATTTCCCGCATTTTTTCTTCAATCAAATGAAGATCTTCATTCTTCGGACCCGACTGGTGTTTTTCGGTAGAAAAATCAAAATCATAATAAAAACCATTTTCTACGGCCGGACCGATAGTTCTCTTGGCATGTGGCCAAATTTCTAAAACCGCAGCCGCCAAAAGATGCGCCAGGGAATGCCTTAGATTTTGCAGTTTTTCTTTATCCATGCCCGTAATTTTAGCAAAATCAGCCATTTCTAGCACTATTGACTTTTACCACAAAAGTATGCCATGCTTAAGGTGCGGGTGAACTGTGGTTTCTAGCTCTAACCTTGGAGGATATCATGGCCCTAAACGAAGTTATGACACCCGAGAATCCGCGTTGGAATGAATTCGCCGATATTCTTGCGGAAGCCATCAACGCCCAGGATGAACCTGGTGTTAGCGACTGCAAACATGATTTTAGTTCTACACGCAAGATTCTTACTGAGATGGGCAATATCGACATCGAAGCGAGCATCAATGTCTTTATGGAAAACGGCGGTTATTGCGACTGCGAAATTATCCTCAATGTCGATCCTGGCCCCGAGGATGAAGATTTTGAAGAAGAAGAGGAAATATAACGTCTTAACTGGACTCGCGAGAACAAGAATCCGGTTTGTTCCAACATCCGCCTTGCAGTGGCAACACTGCAAGGCATTTTTTATTTCCGATAATGTCGTCTGCGTTGATATTATTTTATTCGCGACCGCGAAAGAAATAATCCAATTCATCTATGCCATTCATTCGTGGTCAATATATGATCTTGCGATGACCATAGATTTGACCATAGATTTTGACAAACATTATTTTAAAAGATATACTAGGGCATGGCTGTTTAATAATTCGCCGCTAAGGGAGTATGCACCAATGGCAAAATCAAATCATGAAGTTATTGGATGGCTTGGGCACTCTAATTATATTCAAATTTGGGAAAAATGCTCTGACCCAAAATGTAACTGCCACAATCCTAACTCTAAAATGGCAAAAGAGATACAGGAAGCTTTGGCCAATCTAAAAAGAAACCCGCTTTGAAGCGGTCTTTTATTTTAACTAAAACCTAACACCTATAACCTAGTTCAAAGTGGCTATCGGCCTAACTGTATCACAAAGTATTTTGGGTATCCCGTCGCGGTCGTTGAGTTTACCGCTGATAACCACTACTTTGTTTTCGGCAAATGCTTCGGGGTTGGCTTCAAGCACGTTGGGAAAGACAACAGTCTCAATCTTACCAGTCATATCTTCTATCCAGGAAAAAATCATCGGCTTGCCCTGCTTAGTAATAATTTTTTGGATCTTAGTGACCATTCCGCCAATCTTAATCTGCCCGCCATTTCGGTTGCTTGATATATTTTTAATCTGCGTAAGTCCCTTCTCAAAATCAAGCTGTTGCTGATAGTCCTTAAGCGGATGGTCGGAAATAAACAGGCCAAGCAGTTCTTTTTCCCACATAAGTTTTTCGGCTCTGGTTGCTGGTTCAGCCACAGCCAGCCGCAACGGTGGCAGGGTCACTCCGGCTTCCGGCCCGGCAAACAAACTAATTTGTCCGGAAGACTGTGTCTTTGTGCTTTCCCGCGAGTAATACAGCAGTTGTTCTATGTTTGCAAACAAAGTTGCCCGTTCGCCGAATACATCCATGGCTCCACATTTTATTAAACTTTCCAATGACTTTTTGTTTAAGTCCTTGTTCTGCACTCTGGTTACAAAATCTTCTATATTCTGAAAGATACCACCGGTATTTCTCTCTGCAATCACCGCGTCCGCGACTCCTTCGCCAAAATTTTTGATGGTCAAAAGACCGAAACGTATCTGGTCCCGATTTTCTTCGTGCCAAGCATGATTAGAAAATCGAGAATCCTTGATGCTTTTAGCATCGGGGTCTTTACCACCTTTGATAATAGTAAAATCCTTCAGAGAACTGTTAATATCGGGGGGCAAAACAGGAATTTCCATCCGCTGACATTCGGTTATAATTGCGGCAATTTTTTCCATATCGCCGGATTCGGCCGTAAGTACGGCGCACATATATTCGGCAGGGAAGTGGGCTTTCATGTACGCCGTCTGGTAGGCAACCCGACCATAGCAGGCGGCATGGGCCTTGTTGAAACCATACCCCTGGAACGGTTCAAACAGATTCCATATCTGTTCCGCCTGTTGTTTAGTAATACCGCTATGTGTTTGACAGCCCTCAACGAAAATCTGATGCTGTTTGGCCATTTCAGCCGGTATTTTTTTACCTACCGCCTTGCGAAATTTATCTACCGACTCCCAGTTATAACCGGCCAGTTCCATGGCAGTAAACAAGAGGTCATCCTGATAAACCAAAATTCCATAAGACTTGTCCAAAAATTTTTGTGCTTTTGGATGGAAGTATTTAATCGGGCTGCGGCCGTGTTTGCGCGCAATATATTCCGGAATGTTATTGATAGGGCCGGGGCGATACAAAGCAACCATAGCATTGATATCGTGAATCGTGGTCGGTTTGAGGTCCATAAGATGCTTGGTCATGCCAGAACCATTTAGCTGAAAAAGTCCTTCTGTTTCTCCTTTGGCAAGCATAGAGAATGTTTCTTTGTCGTCAAAAGGTATTTTTTCAATATCTATGGTTATTCCTCTGTATTTTTCCACCAGACTGACGGCATTTTCCAAAATCGCCAAATTACGGATACCCAAAAAGTCCAGTTTTGTAAGACCGACCCCGTCCTCTCCAACTGTGTGCATGTCATACTGGGTTATAAGATTATCTTTACCCTTGGGGTCAAACTGGATGGGCACATATTCTGTAAGCGGACGCGGAGCAATGACCACGCCGGCGGCATGAACCGAGACATGGCGAACAGTCCCTTCAAGTTTTTTGGCAATGTCCAGAATTTCGGCAACTTCCGCGTTTTGATCATAAAGGTTCTTCAGTTCCGGCTCCAACTTTATGGCATGATCTATGGTCATGGGAAAACCCTGCGAACCCATAGGAATTAACTTTGCTATGCGGTCCCCGAATTCATACGGCTTACCCAAAGCACGCGCGACATCACGAACCGCGCCGCGAGCCATCATGGTACCAAAAGTACCTATCTGAGCCACCTTATCAGAGCCGTATTTTTTCTTGGCATATTCTATAACTTCCTGCCTACGGTTATCGGCAAAATCCATATCAATATCGGGCGCGGATGGACGGAATGGATTTAAAAATCTTTCAAAAGGCAACTGAAATTCAATTGGATTAACATTGGTAATCCCGGAAAGATAGGCAACGAGAGAACCGGCTACTGAACCGCGTACGGTGGTGTATATATTGGATTCTCGGGCAAACCGAATAAGGTCAGCAACAACCAAAAAATACGGCGAATAGTTTTTGTTTTTTATGATTTCAAGCTCAAAGTGGCGGCGCTTTTCAGCTTCAGGGTCATCATTAAGACCGTGCTTTACCGCGCCGCTCATCGTCAGTTCATCCAACATTTGGTCCGCGGTTTTGCCAGGTTCAAGCTTGAAATCGGGGAAAATAAACTTGCCCAGAGTCAGTTCCACATTGCACCTGTCGGCAATTTTGGATGTATTTTCCAGGGCCTCTGGAATTTCGGCAAATTTCTCGGCCATTTTTTCCGGAGGTAAAAGCGAAAAATCGTCGTTGCGCATAGTCAAACGGTCTTTATCGCCAACCTCGTTACCCGTTTGCACCGCAAGCAGTACGTCCTGGGCGTGGGCGTCTTCACTGCGAAGATAATGCGAATCCTGTGTGGCAACCAATGGAATACCAGTTTCCCGCGCCAACTCAATAAGTTTCTTGCTGGCCAGGTTCTGCTCCTCAAGTTTGGGATGTTGTTGAACTTCAATGAAAAAATTACCGCGTCCAAAAATTTCATCATACTCTTGAGCCACCTTCTTCGCTTTGTCGTACTGGTTTGAAAGAAGCGCGCGTGAAATCTCACCGCCAAGACAGGCCGAAAGTGCAATCAGCCCTTCGCCATGTTGGCGCAAAAGATTTTTGTCCACGCGGGGTTTGTAATAAAACCCTTCCAGATGAGCAGCGGTAACAAGTTTAATAAGATTTTGATAACCGGCGTTGTTTTCAGCAAGAAGCACCAGATGAAAATAGTTGCCGTTGCTTTTTCCGGAACCGCCGGACGGTCTTTTATCATACATATTCTCCGTCACATACATCTCACAGCCGATTATCGGCTTAATTCCGGCTTTCTTTGCCTTCTGGTAAAACTCAATAGCTCCATACATAGAGCCGTGGTCAGTTATCGCGACTGCTTCCATGCCAAGTTCCTTCACCCGGGCCACCAACTCATCAATCTGCGTCAAACCATCCAAAAGGGAATAATGTGTGTGTGTGTGGAGATGTACAAATTTTGTTGCACTGTTTTCCATAAAATAAAAAATCCCTATTAGGAATTCTTGCCAGCTGTAATTTCCAATAGGGTTCTCATGAACTAATTCTACCACCATGCCAAATTCGGGCAATCCAGTAATTTTGTGGACAACTCCCCAAAAACTTGACACATCGTGTAATTAAATGCTAAACTAGAGAGGCACCTTTAAAAATTGCGAACTACCAACGAGTGGAGGGTCACAATGACTGAGCGCATTACAGGGTTTTTGCCTTCAATCCTTATCCTCACGTGTATCGCCGGCCTAACATCTCTTTACCTAAAACTGGTAACAAAACACTTGCTAAAAAACCTGAAAAAAATTGAGTGGTATGAAAAAAACCAGTTGAAATTTGAGTGTCTTTTAGGAATACCTGCAATCTATATATTTGTACCAATCCAAGAAGAACTGATATTTAGGGCACCGCTTATCCTCATTTTTAGCGGCATCAATGGAAATGCTTGGACTGGCATACTTGTTTCTGCTTTTGCATTTGCCACCAGCCACTATTTCGGGAATCAAATAAAATTATTCGATGGACAAGTCAAAACAGATGACATCAAAACTGGAATTGCCGAGATAGAAAAGATGGAAGCACAACAAATTAAAATAAGACGACTACTACATGTTGTTTGCACATTTCCACTTGGCGTTTTGGCCGGCTATTACGGCATCAAGTATCAGTCAATCTGGATAAGCGTTGGAATTCATTCGGTATGGAATCTTCTGATGCCAATCCTAATGCCACTTTTGGTAATTCTCCCGATGGTGGTCGCATTCTCAAGCATCAAAGACGCTTGGAATAAACAAAGGCGGCGCAAACAATATCAATCATTAAAAGGTTAGAAACTGACGTAATTATCTAGTAGAGGGGATGTCCCTCTTTTTTTTGTCCCGAAACCCAATTTGAGCAATCTCCCATTGAGTTTGGTTTTATAAAAATGTTTACAAAAAATTTAAAAGGTTAGAGTGAGACCATTATGCCTCATAGCACCGTCAAAAGAGTGGATTGCACGGTTTGCGAGCAGTACAATAGTAAAACACTGCAAGCATTATCCACGCTTTTGACGGAACATAGCAACCTCGCTGGGGTTGCAAGTGGTGATAGGAGGCGTAATGGCGAGCGATATTTGTAATTTTTTGTAAATTCTGATAAACTAATTAGGTAATTGTAGCCCTCCTACGCTAAAGCTTCGGAAGGGCACTTCTTCACTGCTCTGCGAAGTAGCATTTGCTACGCAGCACGAGCGCTCCAGAAGAAATGCCTGCACTTGGTAGCTCCGCTAGGAGCGAAGAAGTGGGAGTCCCTCGCGCACATTCTACTCGGGGCCAGAAAGGCCGCCGACGCAGTCATTTAGCCCTACGCAAAGCCGGGCTTGTTTCGTGTTCGCATTGTCATAAACCCAAGTTGCCTCACCGAGTCTGCAAATCCTGCGGGTTTTACGGAGAAAAAGAGATAATAAATGTATTGGCAAGGGAATTGAAGAAAAAAGAAAAACACAAACAAAAATAGCTTCTAGTTTCTAGCTTCTGGTTTCTAGAAATTTTCACTAGCAACTAGCAACTAGCAACTAGCAACTTGTTCTTTGGCTTCTAGGCATTTATCACGCAGCGTCGCCATGCAATCGCTCTATGAGTGGGATTTTAAGGGTAAGAAAAATCAATTATTGCCGGATATTATTGAACATAACATTAAAGAATTCGCCCCCGGCGTTGAAGAAACACAATTCGTACACGATTTGGTGGATGGCACGCTAGCCAAAATTAAAGAAATAGATAAAATTATTGAAAAGGCCGCCCCGCAATGGCCGATCAATCAGATAGCCATGGTTGA
Source organism: Candidatus Yanofskyibacteriota bacterium (assembly GCA_016185545.1). Classification (GTDB taxonomy): domain Bacteria; phylum Patescibacteriota; class Minisyncoccia; order 2-02-FULL-40-12; family IGHO2-01-FULL-4-A; genus 2-01-FULL-44-17. The sequence continues at coordinate 7,731 of JACPNJ010000007.1, read as the reverse complement.
CCGCGCCGTATTGCGCCTTGGGATATACGAACTGCTTTTCGGCAAACGAGATGAGGTTCCCCCCAAGGTCGCCATTAACGAATCAATAGAACTCGCCAAAAGTTTCGGCGGGGATGCGTCGGGCAAATTCGTAAATGGCGTGCTGGGCACAATTTATCGGGAAATAGGAGAACCCGGAAAAGACGACCAGCCGAAGAAGAAAGAGGACGCAGAACAAACAGAAAGTACAAGCAAGGAAAATATTGCTAGCACAGAAGAGCCGACTGTCCCCCAACTGTAGTTTAAAAACTCAAATGACAAAGCCCAAATGACAAATCAAATCGCCTACTCCGCCGAAGCAGCTGCTTCGGCTGCGAAGGCCGGGCAAAGCTCAAATGATTAAATTTTGGATTTTGAGCTTGATTTGACATTTGGATTTTGTAATTTGGATTTCTAATAAAATGGATCTCGAAAAACTCCTTGAACTCGAGGATCGTATTGGCATCAAATTCAAAAATCACGACTTACTCCTCCAAGCTCTTACTCACCGCTCATACCTCAATGAACGGCCCAAATGGCATCTTGACCACAATGAACGTCTGGAATTTCTGGGAGACGCGGTTTTGGAATTGGTAGTTACGGAATACCTCTATAATAACTATCCTAATCCAGAGGGCGAGCTGACCAATTGGCGGGCAGCTTTGGTTAACTCTATTATGCTTGCTAAAATATCGGCCAAGTTTGAGCTAAACGATTATATTCTACTTTCGCGCGGGGAGGCGCGGGATACCGGCCGAGCCAGACAATACATTCTCGCCAATGCGGTGGAGGCAGTCATTGGAGCAATCTACTTGGACCAAGGATACGTGGCCTGCGATGGATTTATCAAAAAATTCATACTAGATGAATTAAGAGAAGTGCTTGAAAGCGGGTCATATAAGGATTACAAAAGTTTGTTTCAAGAACAAGCGCAGGAACGCGCCGGCATCACACCGACCTACGAGGTTATCAAAGAGTGGGGCCCGGATCATGCCAAACATTTCCATGTCGGGGTATACCTGGAAAAAGAACTGATCGGCGAAGGCGTCGGACCTTCCAAACAGGACGCCCAGCAAGCCGCGGCAGAATCGGCATTGAAAAATCGGGGGTGGTGAGTATAAAAAATTCCCGCTCGCCACGGTGCTTTTTGTAAATCTCGCTTAACCCCTATCACGAAATCAACATTCGGCTTTGACAAATATAACTCGCTCGCGACGCGGAATCCTTCCGAGCTTTCCTCCCCAGCCGTAGTTTGCAGTAGCAAACTACGGCTGGGTGCGGTCTCGGCTTTCCGCTGCTCGCTCGCCTTATTTGCTGCGCCCCGTTGGGGGGCTTGCCCCTACTCGGGGTTACCAAAGCCTGCCATGAATGATTTCTTAGACAGGGGTTTCGCTTAATTGATTTCCAAAAGGCGTTATGGCTCGCTTATAACTATCGGGGTTCACGGTTTGTAATTTTAAATAACCCACTTAAACACTATATTGACTTTAGGGTATTTACCGGTAAGCTTACTGACAAAAGCAATTTGAAAAACAGGAGCGACGATGCCTAAATTTTGCTTTTCCTGTATTGAGGATTTAAATCCAATACTTCGGGCGGGTCTTTTAGTAATTTTCGTGAAGCCAAATACACCTTTGAAAAATACCATCGTGCAATGGTCTGATCGCCGCCCATGTTCCACAATAAGGATAGCCACTACAATTACTGAGATGAAACACTCTGACGGCATATTGGGCACAGATTTACTGGAAGAACAGAAAGTAGTTTTGATTCATGAACTTATTCACGCATTTCATTACACTCTTGAAGCTCCATCGGGCTCAAACCTCAATCAAGCAGAATTGTTTGGTTTTTCAACGAAAAAAGAATACGAACTAGAAATAGACCGGGCGGCATATGGTATAGTTAAAAATAATGAAAACTTTTTTGAATCTTTGGTTGCCGAACTAATCTTGAATCCGAACTGCGAATTTCGCTACGAGGTTAAAGTAACGCCTTTTCTTTTCTTTCATAAAAAGATTATATCTGACATGTTATCTCAAACGGCCAGGCGATTGGCATTCGGAAATTCAGAACAAATTAAAATTCTCCGGATCGCTCATCAGTTGGGGGTGCATATTTAATTTTAATTTTTAGGTAAAATGAAAGAATACTGATTGTTAGAAAATCAAGAAGGGTAAAATAGGAGGAAAAAATGTTCTTTTATAAAAAATACTTGGCGATTCTTACTGCTTATCTGATTCTCTCCAGCTTTCCCGGACACACAAGTCAGGAGAGAACTCATAAAGAGCAAATAATCCCCGTGAAAATTATTATTGATCAGTATTTTATGAGAAATTTCAATGAAATCAGAACGAAAGACCGGACTGCATTACCAAACCCATCCGTGGTTACGCCTGAAAATTTTGCACGAGATATTATAGAACAGCTATCCGCGCGCTATAAACAATTTGGCATTCATTTTTTACCGCTTTCTGTAGAGCGAATTTCGCTTAAGGAACGTGTCCTTCTCGATGTGGAATACATGAATGTTTTAAAACAATACTCGTGCGATAGCGCTAAACTTCTTATCGGTTTGACTGGAGCCGCATTTGTTTCAACTTCGGCTGGCGATGGAGAATTTGTGGTTGTGGTTGGAGGCGCCGATCGTGGAATCAGCCGTCTTTTTTCTCAGTTCGCATCCTTAGGCATTATCCGAAATCCACAGATGGATATTGAAAATATGTTGAACACGCTTGATCATGAAATGCGGCACATATTCAACGCCACGCATAAAAAAGAAGGGGTTCTTAACGAAACAGAACAAAAAACTTTTCGGCATGAAGGCAAACTTGCCGTACAGAAGAACCGTCTGCAAACATTTACTTGTATTGAACCCGGGCGATAATGCCCGGGTTTTAACGACCTCACTTATAACGATCGGGGGGTTCCCGGTTTGTAATTTTTAAACAAAATAAAAAGGTCTTCGGCTAGACCTTTTGAAAACTATGCGAGTTCCGAAAGAAATGTATCTTGCATTGATGGGTGGAAATTACAATTCAAACAATATGATCCCCGACCCTTCGTTACGCTAAGCGGTTTTTTACACTCTGCACAACATAAGATATGAGTAATTAGATTGTCCAGTTCGGGAGTTTCTGCAAACTGACATTTGGGGCAAAAAATTATTCTATTGTTTCCCATCTCCAACTTAGTATCGCAAATAGAATGGTATAAAATTATTACGGAATTTTCATTTTTGTGTGTTAAAAGCATGCCTTATCCTTCCTCCTTTTGTTAAAGATTGCTTAATGCTAACAGGAAAATTACCCAACGTCAATCCTTACTTGATTAGATAAAAACAAAATGCTATTATCGTCCCAATGCTGAAAATACGATTACAACGGATAGGGAAGCGGGGACAGGCCTATTTTAAGGTTGTGGTTACCGAGCATACCAAAAAACCCAAGGGTAAGTACCTTGAACTTTTGGGTTCTTATGACCCACATAAAAACAAAATGAATGTTGATGCTGAAAAAGTTAAGCACTGGCTGTCTCAAGGCGCAAAGATGTCAGAAACAGTCAACAACCTTTTGGTCGGCAGGGGCGTCGTAGAAGGAGATAAAGTTAAGGTCTGGAAACCTAAAAACCGCAGAAGCGCAGAACGGCCTACGGCCGACGCAGAGATTAAGAAAAATCAAGAAACACAGAAACAAGAAAAACCACAAATACCAGCCGCAGAAATAGATAAAAAAGAAATTAAAACCGATGAACCAGAAGTGGAAACACCAAAAGAAGAAGTAAAAGAAGAAAAGAAAGAAGAAGTAGTACCGGCAGTTGCAGAAACACAAGTCGCCATTTAAGTTGACATGCGTACAATACCTTGTTATTATTATAATAATAAACTGGGGTCGATCCAGTGATCGTAATAAAGCAGAAAAAGCGGTTTAGTCTGGCAGAGCAAGAAACTTTGAAAGACTGATGGCTTTATCTGGCTGAAATTATAGAAATGGCAAATTTCGCAGACAGAGAGTTTGTTGAATATATCATAAAACAGATAGTCAACAAGCCCGACGAAGTGGAAGTTACAAGGAAGGTCGATGAGATGGGGGTCTTGATTGAAGTTAAGGTCAACCCTGAAGATATGGGTTTACTGATCGGCCGGGCCGGTTCAACCGCCAAAGCAATCAGAACCTTGGCCCGAATAATTGGCATGCGTAATAACGCCCGCGTCAACTTGAGAATAGTTGAACCGGAGGGCTCACCTCGCTATAGCTCCAGCGAAGCGGGCAGTACCCGAGCACCCCGAGCCGAAAAAACCCGAGATGTTGAGGATGTGGTAAGCGACCTCGGCATGTAATTTAACTCAAAAATCAAAACCCGCTGATGAGGCGGGTTTTGATTTAAAATAAAAACCGCTATTTAGCGGCTCTTATGGACATGAGAAATCTTTGGGCGTCTTCATTTGAATTAAACTCTTTCCCTTCGTGTACAGCCACAACACCAAGTGTAAGCCCGCAAACAAAAGGATGTGTGTTATTCTTTACCAGGACCCCGTCAATCGTTATGGTTTCATGTGCGGAATAAGATTTTTGAACTGCGTAAAATTCAACGGCAACTCCCTTATACCACCACCAGCCCAATTTCTGCACAACTCTGTCCCATATGAAACTGCAGTTAGGAATAGGGTGTAACATTTCACCCAAAGTGGGTTCGGCGATAGTTTCAATAACCGAAGACAAACTACCAAGTCCAACCTCGTACTCCTCATTAAATTTTATTTCTTCATTTTCTGGAAAATAACGCATGATTTCCCAGCCAGGAATATCGTTTAATTGTTCGCCCTCCATTGCTCCACCAATTTTTTTAGCCAAATCAAGATTTGGGGCCACTATAACACGCCTGAATGTTCCCAAACTACCAAATATTTTTTTTCCTCTCCAAACCCTGAGAACCTTATCAAAAATCAGTTCAAAATTCGGCATTTTGTCATTCCTTTCCCTGAATATATTGTCAAATAACAACTATGAGGTTATCATATCATAACTGGCATGACAAGATTTGATATCATTACAATCTTCCCCAATCTTTTTGACAGCTTCAAAAACGAAGCCCTGATTGCTCGCGCGCAAAAAAAACGGATTATTAAAATAAACGCTCATAATCTTCGCAAATGGACAGAAGATAAACATAAAACCGTTGACGACAAGCCATACGGCGGAGGGGTGGGAATGGTGCTCAAGCTCGAGCCAATTATGAAAGCCGTAGAAGCCATAAAAGAAGGTTACAGGTTACAGGTTACAGGTTACAGGGGAAAAAACAAAAAGAAATTAGACCCCAACCTGAAACCTGACACCTGGAACCTGAAAACTCGGACAATCGTTTTTTCGCCGAAAGGAAAAAAGTTTAATCAGCAAATGGCAAGAAGATGGTCAAAACTGGACCAATTAGTACTGATATGTGGACGCTACGAGGGGATAGACGAAAGAGCGGCAAAATATATTGCCGACGAAGAAGTGTCCATCGGGGACTATGTTTTGTTCGGCGGTGAAGTGCCGGCGATGGTTGTTATGGAAGCAGTAGCTCGGTTGATACCGGGGGCTGTTCAAAAAAAAGAATCAATAGAAAAAGAGAGTTTTACCATCGCCAAAGAGTTAGAGCACCCACAGTATACAAGGCCGGAAATAGTTGAAATTAATGGCAAAAAGCGCAAAGTTCCAAAAGTGCTTCTTTCTGGCAATCATAAAAAGATTGAAGAATGGCGAAAGCAAAAAACTAATTAAATAATTTTTTGTTTTTCTTCAAATCTTTGAGCATCTCCTCGAATAGATGCTTTGTTGGAATAGAAACAGAAACTTTATCTCTCTTCTTTTCTTCCAACATTTGTAAGGTTATTCTGAATTTTCGCCATGTTCTTCCCTTATCCAAGTAGATATTGTAAATAGGTATCAATTTATCAAGCGCATAAACAAATTTACTTTCTTTATCGCTTTGAGACTCATAATTCTTAATAAGACGGTGAAGGTCTTTAAATTTGTGAAAATTCTTCCGAAGCAATCGTGCGGCTTTTTGCTCTCTTTGTTTTTTGCCATTTTGCTTACCGTAGAAAAAGGTATCGCCGGCATAGACCTCAACAATATCGTGAATAAGTGCATAACGAATGGCCTTGTTTGTATCTAGCTTAAGTTTTTGGGAATTTATGAGATACCACGCTAACATGGCGAGCTGGTATTGATGTTCTAAATCATTTTCAAAACGATGTTCGTTTTTTACTAAAATTTTCCGCCGTATCTGTTGGAGTTTATGAGTAAGGTCAATGAATTCAAGGGCCTCTTTGTGAGCAAATTCCATACATTCTTTATATAACAAAAACTTATTAAAAATCAAAGGTTTGATTTAAGCGGTGTGACATTCAAAAATTATAAAATAAATGTTATACTTAACCATATGACGTTAAAAGCTCTGGTAGAAACTTCGCAACTTCAGCAGGAAGACAAAAATCTCTGGTTTTCGATTTTGGAAAATTTGGATGAAGCGCAAATTAAAATTTTTGAGGATTTCATTGGGGATAAAGAAGAAAACCTAAAAGAACTTACTGACAATCTCAAAGCAAAAAGAAAAGCACTTGAGGAATTAAATGGAAAAGCGTTGGAAAAAATTTTAACTAGCGAACAATGAATGGTCACCAATAAATGACTATGGAAAAAATTATAAAACCAAAAATGGAAAATAGGGAGGCGGGAGAGCAAGAGGAGACAATCGAAGGGGTCACTAAACTTGGCCATGAAACCTTAGAAAAAGAGGTTGCCGCTACGATGCCGCCTCACAGGAAAGCTGGGTATATGCTCACAACTTTTTTGGCAATGGGATTGGCGCTGTCGTTTCCAACAAAAGCAGAAGCACAGTTTGGAATAGGGGGCAGGGGTTTGGGAAGCAGAATAACACGGGATGTGCTTACGGCAGGCAAAAATGCTTTTGAAATGAGCCAGAATAAAAAAATAATACAAATACACGCGGAGTATCAGGAAAAATTAGAAAAGTTAAGAGAAGCCGAGGGCCGGATGGACGAGGAGTATCATCGGCAAAAATTGGAATTTCGGGAAAAAAATGATGAAGGAGCACTAAAACAATTAGAAGAGGAATATCGGCAAGGGAAAACAAAAATAGCGCAAGCCCGGGTAAAATTGGACCGGGAGCGGGATCTTAAGCTTGCCAAGACCAAAGCCATAAGAGATGCCGTGGGAGGCGGCATCGGCACTGTCAGAGGGTATTAATTTCGCTTGACTTGCATTTTTTAACGGCTATACTATACTTATTCAAAATGAATTAATGTAAAAACCAACAAGGAAATAGACTTTCCACAGCTGGGATTGCTCCGCTTTGCGAGGCAATCCCAGCTGTTATTGTAGGGACCTTGATAATTAAATATCTGCTTAACTCGCCAACTGGCGAATAAGCAGAAAACGATAAGACGTGTTCGCGTAAAATAAATGCTTCGCATTTATCACGCGACTCACTTCAAGTGGCCTGCCACGTGGTGGCGAAGCCCCGTACAAAGCGGAGCTTCAACGGGGCGAAGCCACTTTACGTGGTTTCTTATCGTTAACCAGAATCATCCCGATTAGAACTTACGGATGCCTAACGGCATCCTACTTCTAACGGGATAAATAAATAGTTGGAGATTTATCTCAACCTATTTCTTATATGAGAGTTTGATCCTGGCTCAGGATGAAC
>JACPNJ010000005.1 GCA_016185545.1 Candidatus Yanofskyibacteriota bacterium | reverse complement strand
GATAAAATGAGTATGTTTGAGAAAGTAAAAAGTTGGGCAAGCGAAAAAGGCGCTCTAAAAAGAGCCGAAGAAGAGCGGGCTGGTAGACCCAGAAGACAGGGTGTTACCCCCGAAGAAATTGCCGCCGAAAGGGTAGAAGGGAATGAGGTGTCAAGAAAAGAAGGTGACCAACTGGCCGTGCAAGATAAAATAGAAGAAGAACAAAGAATCCAGGAGGCCAAGAGGAAGTTTGTCGCGGAAAAACCCAAGCTTGAACAAAGATTGTGGGCAATTCCGGCAGAATTAGAGAATTTGAAGCGGGCGTTGGAAGAATCAAAGGGTTTGGATATGAGAAAGATATTGGACAAGGAATTTGAACTAAATTCTGCACTGTCACCCGTTGATTCTACAAATCCCAATAGACAACGAGAATATGAGGAGTGGACACGAGCCCTCAAGGATAGCAAACAAGCGACACAACAAATGAAAGCGGATTTGGGCAGGCGAATAGATGAATATCAAAAAAAGATATACGAACTGGAAAAAGAAAAATCGGAAATAGAAAAAAGAATCCAGCGCGGCTACTAAAACTAAATTAGAAATAAAAATCCCGCTATCAGGCGGGATTTTTATTTCTTGAGAGTCTGCAATTTTGTGTATGGCATGAGGGCCATGAACCTTGCCTTTTTGACCGCATTGGCGACCATGCGCTGGTGTTTCTGGCACAAGCCGGTGCGGACCGAAGAAGAAATCTTAAACTGGCCCGACACAAACTTGCGGAGTATGTCCGTATTTTTATAATCAACGTGATTAATTTTTTCCTGACAAGCGAGGCAAACCAAAACTGGTAACTGGTAACTGGTAACTGGTAACTGGTTGGATTAACCAGAAACAAAAAATCAGAAACTAGCAGCTAAAATGGTATATCCTTTAAATCTATTTCTTTCTCCTCAATATCGCTATCCGAAATTATCGGGTCGCTGGTTACGGGAGCATCTTCATTGATAACTGGTATGTCTTCTTCTTTCACCCTGTTAAATTGCTGCCCCGCAGCACCGCCTTCAGCGGATTTAACAGGGTGAACCGGCGCCTGATTGTTTGATTGATAATTGCCACTTCCCATCGCTTTCGGTCCCAGTTGCATATTTTCAGCAACAATTTCCGTGCGATATCTTTTGACGCCATCCTGCCCCTGCCACGAACGTGTTTGCAGTCGTCCTTCAAACATCGCCAGTTGTCCCTTGCGCAGATATTTGGAAACGATTTCCGCGAGATTACCCCATGCAATTATCGTGTGGAATTCAACCTGTTCTTGTTTTTCGCCGGTAGCGCGATTATTCCAAACCCGATTCGTAGCCAACCTAACGGTTGTTACCGTCTGTCCTGACGGCGTGGTTCTTGATTCTGGGTCGGCGGCCATCCGGCCTATTAGGAAGACCTTATTGAGGTTCATCCCGTTAGAAGTTTTGCAGACCGTCCACCGTTTTGAACAGGTGGCAAGCTTGCAAACTTATATTAATAAAATATTTTTTATACCCGCTAGGTTAACTTCTAACGGGATTCATATCCTTTAAAGTCCCTCAATAACTTTCTCAACTTCCTGTTCCAACTGTTGTTTTTCTGCTTCTGTTTTTTCTTTGAGCGGTTTCTTGGCAGTTTCCGGTGCGGCGGTTTCATGAGTTTTAATCCTGGGTCTGGCGCGATGCTGGCCTAAAATTCGCAATTCTTTACTTTCCGGTTTTTTGAGAAGCATAAATCTTAACACGTTGCCTTGAAGTTTCATTTGGGCATTTATTTTTTCAAGTGTTTCCGGCTGAGCTGCAAAATCAAGTATTCCGAAGTTGGCATATTGTTTATTTTTTATCTGATATGACAAATGCGTGCGGCGCGGCATTATAGAGGTTACGACTGAACCACCTGCTTGCGCCACCAAATCCGACAATTCCTGCGCGCGCGTCTTAATATCGGCCTCTTCAAGATCCGGGCTTAAATGATAGGCAAGCTCATAGATTTTTGTGGTTTCAGTAGACATTGGTTTATACCGTACGAGACTCATCTTGTTCGGGATTGAAAATAAGGTAGCAAAAAGATTTATTTAAGTCAAATCCCGGCTGTGCTCTTGAAGCTGGATAACTTTTTTGGTATAAGTAATTCAATATGAACATCATGAACATCGGTAAGTTAAAAGAGCTTGTAAGAAAATTGGGGGGGCTTTTAGTGTTGGATGGCGATGAACCGGCTTTTGTCGTGCTATCATATGATAAATACCAAAAAATTGATCTTGGCGAAGAGATACCGGTTTCAAGCCGCAACGGACTAAACACGTCCACTTTATCGGACATGTCGCCCGAACATTCGGCGGCCTTGCCGAATGTTCTAGGGATTGGTGACGACGAAAATACCGTAGAGAAGTTAAATCAGGAGATACTTGCGCTAAAAGAAGAGATTAGACAAAGAGAGGAAGCAGAATTGGTTGGAAATGAGCAAGCTACGGAACCGATAGCTGAAACTGTTGACTTCGATTAATCCTTGTTCTATAATGGCTTTACTTGTTTAAAACAGCATAGGCGTTGGGTTTTGCGTGCTAGTTATAACCTATAACCTAAAACCTGACATCTATAACCTATCTAAAGATATGGCAGGAAAATTTGAAAGAACAAAGCCGCACTTAAATGTCGGCACAATCGGTCATGTTGACCATGGCAAAACCACTTTAACGGCGGCTATTTTGCATACCTTAAACATGTTTAAGGATGATGGATATTCGGCGCGAGTTGAAGGAGTTGATCAAATTGACAATGCTCCCGAAGAAAAAGCGCGTGGAATTACCATCGCTTTACATCACTCGGAGTACGAAACGCCCAAGCGCCACTATGCCCATGTTGACGCGCCTGGTCATCAGGATTACATCAAAAACATGATTACCGGAGCCGCTCAAATGGACGGCGCGGTTTTGGTTGTTGCCGCGACCGATGGTCCGATGCCGCAAACCCGCGAACACATTTTGCTTGCCCGCCAGGTCGGCGTACCGTACGTTTTGGTTTTTCTTAATAAGGTTGATCAGGTGGATGATCCGGAAATGTTGGATTTGGTTGAAGCGGAAATCCGTGAGCTTTTGAATAAATATCAATTTCCCGGAGATAAAACCCCGATAATCAGAGGCTCAGCCCTAAAAGCACTCGAAGCCAAAAGTAAGGACGATGAAGCGCTCAAGCCACTAAAGGAACTTATTGATACTCTGGACTCTTTTATTCCTGAACCGGTTCGTGAGACAGACAAGCCATTTTTGATGCCGGTTGAGGACATCTTTTCCATTGAGGGCCGCGGCACCGTGGTTACGGGTCGTATAGAGCGAGGCAAGATAAAACTTAATGATGAAATTGAAGTGGTAGGTTTATCTCCGACACAGAAAAGCGTAATAACTGGTATTGAAATGTTTAATAAACAATTGGATGAGGGCATGGCTGGAGATAACGCCGGGATACTTCTGCGCGGACTTAAAAAAGAAGATGTATCGCGTGGCCAAGTACTTGCCAAGCCGGGTTCAATCACACCCCACACCGAATTTGATACTGAAGTTTATGTTTTATCTAAGGAAGAAGGCGGAAGACATACCCCATTTTTCAAGGGTTATAAACCGCAATTTTACTTTAGGACGACCGATGTAACCGGGGATGTAACCCTGCCGGAAGGAACCGAAATGGTAATGCCGGGAGATACAGTTAATGTGAAGATTAAACTCATTGCTCCGATTGCCATGGAAGAAAAGCAGCGCTTTGCCATCAGGGAAGGAGGCAAGACAGTAGGGGCAGGCGTTGTGACCAAGATTATTACTTAGGACGACGAGCCCCTCCCCAGTTTGTGACACAAACTGGGGAGGGGCTCGTTTAGTCCATAAAACGAAATCTGTTCTTTAGCTCATTATATTATGGCAACTAAGAAAGAAAAACCATCGGAACCAGCCCAGCGTATCAGAATAAAACTGCGGGCTTATGATAATAAGATTTTAGATAAATCTGCCAAACAGATCGTTGAGACAATTGAGCGAAACGGTGGTGCTGTTACCGGTCCGGTGCCGTTACCGACAGAGATTCACAAGTATACCGTTAATCGCTCATCCTTCATAGACAAAAATTCCCGGGAACAATTTGAAATGCGTGTCCACAAACGGCTGATTGATATTTCCAGTCCCAATTCCAAAATTATTGATTCGCTCATGAACTTGAATCTACCAGCAGGAGTAGACATAGAATTAAAAATGTAGGGAAACAAAGATGACTGTGCAAAATTTGTACAGCCATCTTTGTTACTCTTATCTCTGTGAGAGCAACAGAATAATATAATAAATGGTTTTAATTTTTAATAAAACCTAAGCTATCCTTTTGATTTAGTTGGTATTTTAAATGTGCCGGCTAAGTCCGGTTTTTTGTTACAATGGCGTTCTTATTAGGCAAAAAAATTGGAATGACCCAGATTTTCAACGAAGACGGAGTGGTTACGCCGGTAACTTTAATTGAGGCCGGGCCTGTTACGGTGACGCAAATAAAAACCAAGGGAAAAGACGGCTATGAGGCGGTGCAAGTCGGTTTTGGCAAAGAAAAGAAGCCCAACAAGCCCAAGTCCGGGCACTTGAAAGATTTGAAGCCGCTTAAAACATTAAAAGAAACCAAGACGCTTGGTGGCAAAAAGAGGGGTGACGAGTTAGATGTTTCAGTTTTTAATGTCGGTGATGTTATTAAAGTTTCTGGAGTTTCAAAGGGCAAGGGTTTCCAGGGTGTTGTTAAAAGACACGGATTTCACGGTATGCCCGCCAGCCACGGTCATCATCATGTTTTGCGACACGGCGGTTCAATCGGCCAGCGGTTTCCACAGCACACATTAAAAGGAATGCGAATGCCCGGCCGCATGGGTGGCAAGCGAATAACCGCGAGAGGATTAAAAATCGTGAACATTGATAAAGAAAATAATTTGTTGGCAGTTAAGGGAGCGCTACCGGGGAGGAGAGGAACATTATTAGAAATTCAAAAATTATAAATTATAAATTTTAAATTATAAAAAGTGAAAACAAAACTTTTCAATCAATCAGGCGAAATAATTGGCGATGTTGATTTGCCAGACAAAATTTTTGGTGTGGCAATGAACGCCGAATTAGTTAAACAAGTGATTGACGCGCAGGCGGCTAATTCAAGGCAGGTGATTGCTCACGCCAAGGATCGTAGCGAGGTGCGTGGTGGCGGTCGGAAGCCATGGCGGCAGAAGGGAACTGGTCGGGCTAGGCACGCCTCAATACGTTCGCCAATATGGAGACACGGGGGTGTGGCATTCGGACCGACCAAGGAAAGAAATTTTGAGAAGAAAATCAATAAAAAAATGAAGCGCAAGGCTTTATTTATGGCTCTATCCAGTAAGGCAAATGATAAAGAACTGCTTGTTTTGGACGAATTACGGTTTGAAACTCCCAAAACAAAAGCTGCCAATAATTCAATCAAGATGTTATCGTCCAAACTGGATGGTTACAGAGAGACAAAAAAGAAAAAAAACTCTATTTTGCTTGTGGCTCCAGCCCAAGATAAAAACATTGCGCGGGCGGTAAATAATTTGTCGTTTATAGAAATAACGTCGGCGAATAGTTTGAATATCAAAGATGTGCTAACAAAGAAATATCTGATTTTGTTAAAAGATGCGGTGCCTATAATCGAAAGAACCTTTCGATTATAGTTTTCAGTTTACAGTTGTCAGTTTTCAGTTAAGAATTCACTGTAAACTGTAAGCTGTAAACTAGAAACTGACCATGGCTTTATTTAAGCGAAAAATAAAAGAAAAAGAAGTGGCTGACAAAGAAAAAGAAATCCCAAAGAAGGAAGAAAGTGCGGAGCTTCCGGCTGGGGCGTCTTTGCCCAAGGGCGGTGACGCTCATTCTTATCGGGTAGTTTTGTCGCCGCACATTTCTGAAAAAGGAACAGTTTTGGGTGAACAGAATAAATATATTTTTAAGGTTACCGAAAATGCTAATAAAATCGACATCAAGAAAGCTGTCGGCAATTTATACAAGGTAGAAGTTGCCGAAGTCCGCGTCTTGCATATGCCGTCAAAACACAGGCAGGTTGGCAGACATGAAGGAAGAAAGCCGGGATTTAAGAAAGCGATAGTTACGTTGAAGGAGGGAAGTAAGATAGATATTGTTCAATAATGTAAAATTCAAAAATCAAAATGCAAAATGACAATATAAAATTTAAAATTAAAAAAATTGTCCCGAATGAATACTAGAATTTTACACTTTGATGTTTACATTTTAAATTATGTCCAAAATATATAAGCCTACAACCCCCGGGCGCAGACAAATGGTGGGATATGATTTTTCTAATTTGTCGCGCGTGGAACCGTTAAAATCATTAACGGCCGGTTTTCGTCGTGCTGTTGGCAGAAATAATCAAGGCAGAGTTACTTCGCGTCACCGAGGAGCTGGGGTTAAGCGGTTGTATCGTATCATTGATTTCAAGCAGAATAAGATAAATGTTCCAGCGAAAGTTTTTTCAATTGAATACGATCCCAATCGCACCGTCAGGATCGCGCGGCTGCATTATGCTGACGGGGATAAGAGATATATATTGGCTCCGGAAGGATTGAGAGCTGGCGGAAACATAACTGTTGCCGATAAAACAGCGTTAGAACCGGGAAATCGGATGAAACTTAAAAATATCCCACAAGGCGCGATCATTCATAATATTGAACTGCAGCCGGGCAGGGGCGGCCAAGCAGTCAGATCGGCTGGCGGCGGAGCAACGGTATTGGCGCATGAGGGTGAGTATGTGCAAGTGGTTATGCCTTCTTCTGAAGTGCGTAGGTTTCACGGTGAGGTAATGGCGTCAATCGGCCAGTTGTCAAATGCAGAGCACAGTTCAATTGTGCTTGGTAAGGCGGGCAGGGCAAGGTATCTTGGAAGGCGGCCGAAGGTGCGCGGAACGGCTATGAATCCGGTTGACCATCCGCACGGCGGCGGCGAAGGCAGACAACCCATTGGTATGCCGCACCCCAAAACCCCTTGGGGCAAACCTGCGCTTGGCGTCAAAACTCGTAACAAGAAAAAGAAATCAAGTAAATTTATAGTACGAAGAAGAAAGAAATAAACATGAGCAGATCAATTAAAAAAGGCGTATATGTGGATGAAAAGTTGCTGAAAAAACTCGGCCGGCTTAGGGTTGGAGATAAAACGATTATTAAGACATGGGCGCGGGCATCAACAATAACACCGCAAATGGTCGGATTTACTTTCGGGGTGCATAATGGAAAGACGCATTTACCGGTTTTTGTGACGGAAGATATGGTTGGGCATAAGTTGGGAGAGTTTTCACCGACGAGAAGATTCAGTCGTCACGGCGGACGAATGCAAAAAGAAATAGAAGCCGCAGCCAAACAAAAAGAGATTGAAGCGGCACAAGCGGCAAAGGCGGAACCAGAGAAAAAGTAGTGACCAGTTTCCAGTGATCAGTGGACAGTTAAAAACTGTAACCTGTAACCTGTAACCTGTAACCTGAATAAGTGCAGATAACAGCCCAATTAAACAATCTAAGAATATCGCCGCGCAAGGTTAGGTTGGTGGCGCGTGCAATTAAGGGCATGGACGCGATTTCGGCTAAGTTCCAGTTGGATTATATCATAAAAAAATCCAGCAAACCTATTTCTAAATTGCTTGATTCGGCCATGGCTAACGCGCATAATGGTTTTGGCCTTGTTAAGGAAAATATGTTTATTAAGGATGTGATAGTCAATGAAGGGTCCAAACTAAAAAGGTTTAGGCCAAAAGGATTTGGCATGGCTTCACCAATAGAGAAAAAGACATCGCATATCAAGATTGTGTTGGAGGAAAAAGTACCCGGTCTGAAAGCCAAATCACAAATAATACCAAAATCCGAAACGGCAGAAATAACCGAAACAACAAAAGAAGTTAATATGCCAACTAAATCAAAACCGGAAATCAAAAAAGAACTAGGCAAAAAGGGAGGAATATTCGGACAGGTAGGCAAGATAAAAAAGTTTTTTAGAAGAAAAGCCATCTAATTAAATGTCCGAGCGCAGTGAGCAACGCGAACGAGTACGGTAACAGTTAGTTACCCCGCCCTCTAAGCTATTAAAGTGCATAGAGGGCGGGGTGCTAAATCTGTTACCCAATCGGACTACGCGATTACGCTTGTCCGATTGGACAAATTTGCATGGGACAGAAAATTTCCCCAACATCATTAAGAGTTTCGATAAACAAGGATTGGAAATCCCGCTGGTTTAAGGTTAGAAATTATCCGGAATTTTTAAAAGAAGATGTTGAAATCAGAAAATTTCTAGATAAAAAACTCAAAAACATGAGTGTAGATGATATAGAGATTGAAAGAAGTCCGGATGTTCTAGCCATTACCATACGCACCGCAAGGCCGGGTTTGATTATAGGCCGCGGCGGTACGGGCATCGAAGATTTAAAAGCCGAAGTTATCAAACTTATTAAGAGAAAAACAGCGATTCGGTTGGATATACAGGAGTTTAAAAATCCGGAAACTTCAGCCAGAATAGTTGCTGAACAAATGGCTGAGCAGATAGAAAAAAGATTACCTTACCGTCGCGTGTTAAAGCAATCACTTGCTAAAATCATATCCAACCGTGATGTAAAAGGCGCTAAAGTTACAGTTGGTGGACGGCTGGACGGCAATGACATAGCGAGAACGGAGCATCTTGAACAAGGAAGCTTGCCGTTGCAGACACTGAGGGCGGACATAGATTTTGCAAAATCAACCGCATACACGACATACGGAACGGTAGGAATTAAGGTATGGATATATAAAGGTTTGCGATTTTAACAATCGCAAAGGTTATAGTTTTTAGGTGATGGGTTATAGCTTGACTTCAAAAAGCTATCAGCTATCAGCTATCAGCTATCAGCTAGTTTGCTACAGCCCAAACGCATAAAACACCGCAAGGTTCACAAGGGAACGTTGAAAAAAACCACAACGCGCGGGTATTATTTGAGCTTTGGCAGTTACGGTCTTAAGGCAATGGAATCAAGCTGGCTTAAGGCCAATCAGCTGGAAGCGGCACGGCGAGCAATTACCCACTTCATTCAGCGCGGTGGCAAGATATGGATAAGAGTGTTCCCCGATAAACCACGGACGCAAAAGGGCGCGGAAGTCGGAATGGGCGGTGGTGCCGGATCGTTATCTCATTTTGTGGCACCGGTTGAAGCGGGCAGGATATTATTTGAGATGGATGGCGTTACCGAAAAAACGGCTATGGAGGCATTAAGATTGGCGGCGCACAAATTGCCGATTAAGACCAGATTTATTAAAAAGCTATAAAACTTTCCGGATCCATAGCTTTACAGCTTATGAAATTTAGCGATATACAATCTAAATCCCAAGTTGAATTAAACGAAATGCTTAAGGAGTTGCAGATTAAGCTGGGGAAATTGAGATTTGAGCTGGCAAATAAGTCAGTGAAAGATGTGAGCCAAATTAAAAAAACCAAAAAAGACATAGCGAGAATTTTAACAGCAATTAAGATTGAAGCACGAATCGCGAAACCCAAAAATAAATAGATTCAAATTACAAAATTCAAAAAATCAAATGAAACCGCAAACTTAAAATTAAAATGTTATTTTATATTTTGAATTCGAAATTTCAATTAAAATTTAAAATTTGAGTTTTGAATTTAATAAGCCATGAAACAATTGATCAAAAAGATAAGACAATTAAAGGGAATCGTAGTGTCGGACAAAATGACCAAAACTGTGGTGGTTTCGGTTATAAGATTAAAGAAGCACCCAAAATACAAGAAATATTACAAAATTACCAAACGATTTAAGGCGCATGATGAGAAGGGGGAGTATCATATTGGGGATAAAGTTGTTATTCGGGAAACAAAGCCGATGTCGAAAGACAAGAGATGGCAAATCATAGGAAAAGTATAGGTGTCAGGTTTCGGGTGTCAGGTGCTAGGTTTAATTTTTTAACCTGTAACCTGTAACCTGTAACCTGTAACCTGATTAAGTGATTCAACTGCGTTCAATTTTAAATGTTGCTGATAATAGTGGAGCCAAAAAGGTTGGCGTGATTCAGGTTTTGGGCGGAACGAGGCATAGATACGGCCAGCTTGGCGATATTATCGTAATATCCGTCAAAGAAACCGAACCGCGCAAACAAGTCAAAAAGAAAGATGTACTCAGGGCCGTGATTGTCCGCCAGAGGAATAATTTCAGAAGAAAAGATGGAAGTTATGTCAGATTTGACGATAATGCAGTAGTGATATTAGAGGGTACTAGCAAGGAACCTAAGGGCGGCAGAATTTTCGGGCCGATACCCAGAGAAATAAAAGAAAGAGGATTTGACACCATTGCAAGTTTGGCGCAAGAGATCGTTTGAACTTTGTAAATTTTTCTTTGTTTGTTCTCGCTTACAAATATTTATCAAATTTTCTCGTTTTTCTAGATGTGCTCCAATAGTGGATTCCCATCAGCGAAAAACTTCAGAAATTTGATAATATTTGTTCCTGCTCGCCCAGAAAAGAAAAATTTACAAAGTTCAAACTTAATTTATAAGAAATGAACATCAAAAAAGGCGACAACGTGGTGATGTTGAACGGTAAAGACCGGGGCAAGACGGGTAAGGTTTTGTTTGTTTTTCCGCGCGAAGGTAAAATTGTGGTTGAAAAATTGAATACCGTTGCCAGGCATTTGCGGGCCAGAAAGCAAGGGCAGAAGGGGCAGATAATTCATAAAGAGCGGGCGGTGGATGCGTCAAAAGTTATGTTAGTATGCAAGAGTTGCGGGAAGCCGACAAGAGTGGGGCATAAGATTGTTGGAGATAATAAAGAGAGAATATGCAAAAAATGTGGATCAGAAAACTAGCAAACTAGCTTTGCTAGTATTTAATTATGTTAAATACACCAAGATTACTAACTAAATACCGAAAAGAGGTAAGCTTGTCAGGGCGGAGCCGAGCATGGCGAGGCGAGCACTGGTAACAAGCGCAATCCCGCCCCTTCTGGTAGCAGAGTTTTAGACAAAATAAAATCAAAGCCGAAGGCGAGTTTTGTTAAAACCAAATTGCCAAGGAAGCCATGACCCCGGATGGGGCGGGATCCTTTTATGAAAATGAAAACACAACAACCTAGATTATTAGAAAAGTATCGTAAAGAAGTACTACCCTTGATGAAGGCTAAGTTCGGTTACAAGAATGTGATGGCGGTGCCGAAGATTGAGAAAGTCGTGGTTAATGTCGGCTATGGGCGCAAGGCGGTGGCCAAGGAGACAAAAGCAATTGAAAAAATTGAGCAGGACTTGGCTAAAATAACCGGCCAAAAAGCCGCGATGCGCAAAGCGAAACAATCAATTTCCGGTTTTAAGGTGCGCCAAGGACTGGATGTTGGAATGGTGGTGACCTTGCGCGGAAGGCGAATGTATGATTTTATAGATAGGTTAATTTCAATAGCTTTGCCGCGTTCGCGGGATTTCCATGGTTTGGAACAGAAGGTGTTTGACCAGCACGGAAATATTAACATCGGTATCAAAGAACAGACGATTTTTCCGGAAGTTACATATGAATCGCTGAAGGACATATTTCCTTTGGAAGTTACAGTGGTAACGACGGCTAAATCTAAGGAAGAAGGCGTGGAGTTATTGAGATTGACGGGGTTTCCAATTAAGCGGAACCTTTAAATGCAGCGGGGTGCTCAAGCTTTCTAACAACTCGGCGTCGCGAGCATACGCTTGCCTCGTTGAGAAAATTGGCATGCCGAAAAAATCCACAATCGCAAGATCAAATAAGAAGCCCAAGTTTTCAAGCAGAATCGTAAACCGCTGTTTTATGTGCGGGCGCAAGCACGGCTATATCAGGAAATTCGGTTTGTGCCGGGTGCATTTCAGAGAGCTGGCTAGCCAAGGATTACTGCCCGGAATACATAAAAGTTCGTGGTAAACCACGACCAGTAAAAAGTTCATAAAGTTCATAAAGTTCATAAAGTTTGTAAAGTTATTCAGAATCTAACTTTGTAAACTTTAAAACTTTATAAACTTGATAAACTAACTTGAGTCCAATCGCAAACATGCTGACCCAAATAAAAAATGCGCAGGCTCGCGGTAAAAGCGAGATAGTTTCACCTTTTTCAAAAATTAAATTTGAAATTGCCGGAATTTTAAAAACCAAAGGATTTATCGCCGGTGTTGACAAGAGAAAAATAAAAACCAAAAAATCCGAATTTAATATGCTGGCAATTGAATTAAAATATGATAACGGTGTAGGCGCAATCAAGGGAATTAAGTTGGTTTCAAAACCATCGCGAAGAATGTATGCCGGTAAAAAAGATTTAAAACCCGTGAAAAATGGTTATGGTATTTCTGTGATTTCAACATCCAAGGGGATAATGGCGGGCGAAGATGCAAGGAAAGCCGAACTGGGAGGAGAGGTGCTTTTTGAGGTTTGGTAAATAGCTGTCCACGCGCAGGCGAGCAAAGCGAGCCGAGCATGGTAACAGTTAGTTACCCCGCCCTCTAAGCTATTAAAGTGCTTAGAGGGCGGGGTGCTAAATCTGTTACCCAATCGGACTACGCGATTACGCTTGTCCGATTGGACAAATTTGCATGTCTAGAATAGGTAAAAAACTAATCAAAATTCCGGATGGTGTGGAAGTGGAAATTGACGGTCAAAAAATTCACGCCAAGGGTCCCAAGGGCGAACTGGAAAAAATTCTTCCGGATGTTTTAATTGCCAGAGTGGAAGATGGTGCCGTTGTTATTGGATTAAAACAAGGCATTGATGCCAGCAAAGAAACTTCTAAATTTTGGGGATTGGGCAGGGCGCTGGCGGCAACAATGATAAAGGGTGTTTTTGGCGGTTTTGAAAAGGTACTGGAGTTTAATGGAGTGGGTTTCAAGGCTCAAGTAAAGGAAGATTCCATTGAATTAAGTCTGGGTTATACCAATCCAGTTTCGGTAAAAGCGCCTGAAGGAGTGACTTTCCGGGTGGAGAAAAATGTTATAAAAGTAACTGGACCGGATAAAGAAAAAGTCGGTCATGTCGCGGCTTTAATAAGGGCGGCTAAACCGCCGGAACCGTATAAGGGTTCCGGCATTAAATACAAGAACGAAGTTATTTTAAGAAAGGCGGGCAAGAAGGCGGTAGCAACGGCAGGATAGTTGCTAGGTTCTAGGTTCTAGTTGCTAGTAAAATTCACTAGAAACTAAAAACTAGAAACTAGAAACTTTAGCATGAATAAAAAGCAACACAGAGAAAAAAGACATAACCGTGTTAGGGCAAAAGTGCGTGGAACAAAAGAGACTCCGCGAGTTTCGGTTTTTCGCAGTAGTCGTCACGTTTTTGTTCAGATAATTGATGATGCGACCGGAAAAACACTGATAAGTGCCAGTGATATCCTGAAAGTAAAAAATAGTATGAAAAGCGGAACTAAAATAAAAAAAGAAAGTAAAACCGCAAGAGCTGATTTAATCGGAGAAACGTTGGCAAAAAAAGCCAAAGACATGAGGATAAGCAAGGTCGTATTTGATAGGGGGGGCTACAAATATCACGGGAGAATAAGAGCATTGGCGGAAGGATTAAGAAGGGGAGGACTAAAATTTTAAGTATTTTTCCACGCGCAGGCGAGCTATTGCGAGCCGAGCATAGTAAAAAATACTTAACCCCGCTCTTTCTGATTGATATTCGAGATTAAGTAATAAATGCCTATCGGTAAAGTTTCTACTTTATTTATCTCGATTAGTGATTAGAAAGAGCGGGGTGCGCAGTTTGTTAGCCAATACTCGTTAACGCTGCGTTTGGACAAACTGGCATGGAGGAACAAAAAAATAATAAAAAAACCGGAGGCAGAAGAGGCTTCGGCAGAGATCGGGGGACACCCAAAGAAAAATCGGAATTTGATTCCAAAGTTTTGGATATTGCTAGGGTAACTCGTGTAACCAAGGGTGGCAAGCGATTCAGTTTCCGTGCCACTATTGCTATAGGTGATGGTAAGGGCAGGGTAGGAGTTGGAGTTGCTCAAGGTCATGACGTGGCTCAGTCAATGCAAAAAGCGACACATCAAGCACGTAAAAACATGGTCACAGTGCCGATAAAAAACGGCACAATACCACACATAATTGAATATAAATACGGCAGCGCGGTGGTTTTACTTAAGCCCGCGCCAGTTGGCAACGGAGTTAAGGCTGGAGGAGCGGTACGTGTAGTGGCTAAACTTTCTGGTATTGAAAATATTTCCGCAAAGCTTATAAAAAGAACCGGAAATAAGATAAATATAGCAAGAGCAACGATAGGAGCGTTGAGCAAGCTCAAAAACTAGGTGTCAGGTGTCAGGTGCTAGGTTTAATTTTTTGAACCTGTAACCTGTAACCTGTAACCTGAATAATGCAGCTTCACCAACTAAAATACACAACTAAAAATAAAAAACGAAAGCGGGTAGGTCGGGGTGGCAAGCGTGGCACCTACTCAGGCCATGGCTCAAAGGGCCAGAAGTCTCGTGCCGGCGCTAGAATACGGCCGGGTTTTCGCGGCGGCGACAACCCAATTTGGAAACTTTTTCCGAAACAGCGTGGCGCAACCAAGAAAGTTGACATTAAACATCGGGCATTTCAGGTTAAGTACAATAAGCCAGTAATTATTGATCTTAATACTGTGAATTCTAATTTTAAAGATGGCAACAGGGTTGAACCTAAAGTTTTGGTTAAGTTAGGCATTATAAAAAATTCTAAAAATGGCGTAAAAATTTTGGGTGATGGAGAATTAACAAAGAAGCTTAGTTTTTCAGGTTTTAAATTTTCTAAGTCAGCAAGGGAGAAAGTACTAAAAGCTGGTGGAGCCATTGAGTAATCACAAATTTTAAATGGAATCTAAAATTCAAAACTCAAATCATTTTAAAATCTAGATTTTAAGTTTCAATAAAAATTTGAAATTTGAGTTTTGAATTTTAAGCTAAAATTTTAATGAACCGCTTACTCAAAATTTTTAAAATCAAAGATCTGCGAAACAAAGTGTTGTTTATTTTGGCCATGTTGGTGGTTTTTCGTGTTACCGCCGCAATCCCTATTCCCGGCATTGATCCGTCGCGGCTCAAGGATTTTCTGGCGAATAACCAGCTTTTCGGTTTAATCAGCGCTTTTACCGGCGGAGGACTGGATAACTTTTCAATAGCTATGCTTGGTTTGGGACCTTATATAACTGCCTCAATTATAATGCAGCTTTTAACCATGATTTTTCCTTCATTGGAACAAATGTACAAATATGAGGGTGAAGCCGGCCGGCAGAGATTTAATCAGTATTCACGGCTTTTGACCGTGCCATTGGCAATGCTTCAGGGTTATGCCTTTATTGTTCTTTTGTCACGTCAGGGGGTGATAGGCCAGCTGGATTTATTCACTTGGGCAGGTTCACTTTTGGTAATTGCGGCCGGTTCGGTATTTTTGATGTGGCTAGGTGAACTGATATCGGAGAAAAATCTAGGCAATGGAGTCTCGCTTCTGATTTTTGCCGGCATTGTCGCTGGTTTTCCAACTACGGTTAGGCAATTACTTTTAACCTATAGTTCCCAGCAGATATTTACTTATATTGGATTCGTAATAATTTCGCTTATCGTTATTGCGGGTGTGGTTTATCTTACCGAAGCCCAAAGAAATATACCGATTAACTATGCCAGGCGTATACGTGGTTCACGGGTGTTTGGCGGAGTTTCCACTTATCTGCCGATGAGAGTAAATAACGCTGGTGTGATGCCGATAATTTTTGCTTTGTCTATTTTGCTTTTTCCCGGGATGATTGCCAGTTTTTTAAGCGGTTCAAGTGTCGTTTTTGTAGCCCGTATCGCTGGATTTTTTAATAATTTTGTGCAAAATCAGTTAATTTACGGCATATCCTACTTTTTATTGGTGGTTTTATTCACTTATTTTTACACTGCCGTTACTTTTGACCCAAAGTCAATTTCTGAAAATATTCAAAAACAGGGCGGCTACATACCAGGTATTCGTCCGGGCCAACCAACATCGCAGTTTCTGCTCCACTTGTTAAATCGGGTAACATTGGTGGGTGCCATATTTTTGGGTCTGATTGCTGTTTTACCGCAGATTGTCCAAGGCGCAACTGGTATTACCACTTTTGCTGTTGGCGGCACTTCTATCCTGATTGTTGTCAGTGTTATCTTGGAAACGATGAAGTCAGCGGATGCCCAGTTGAGTATGTATGAATACTAAATCTAAAATTACAAAAACCGGCGTTAGGCCGGTTTTTGGTTTTTAAAAATTTTGTGATAAAATTCAGGTAGCATGTCTAAGCAAGTCATAATTTTTATTGCGCCGCCGGGAGCGGGCAAGGGGACGCAAGCGGAATTGATTGCTAAAAAATTTGGATTGGAGCACATTGAAACGTCTAATCTGGGAGAAGTTAAAATCAACGACCCAGAACTTGTTAAAAAAGACCCCGAAGTCGCTGAAGCCAAAAGAAGATATAATATGGGCGAGCTCTTTCCGCCGCCGTGGATTGTCAAGTTGATTGTGGAAAAAATCAGGGAATTGGCTTCTGTCGGCAGGGGCATAGTTTTTAGCGGCTCACCACGCACTTTATATGAAGCGGAAAATGAAATGCCGGAATTAGAAAAATTATATGGCAAAGAAAACATAAAAATTTTTTACATTAAGCTAAGCGAAAATGAATCAATTAGGCGAAATTCTAGCCGCAGGATTTGTGAAAAAAGCAGGCACCCCATACCCGGTTTTCCCCAGTACCGTGACCTTGTCATCTGTCCGGAAGATGGTTCGCCGATAATCACAAGGACGTTGGACAAACCGGAAATCATCAGGGAAAGATATCGCGTATTTTTAAAAGACACCAAACCGGTGCTGGATTTTTTGAAAAAAAATGACTATGATGCCATAACTATTGAAGGCGAGCAGCCAATCGGGAAGGTACAGGAAGACATTATGAAACATCTATGAGAGGTGATAGCTAATAGGTGACAGGTGATAGTTAAAAATAATGGAAGAATGCTATAACCTATAATCTATAACCTATAACCTGAATGGTTGATTCATCTCAAATCTACGCAAGAAATAGAAATCATGAGAGAAGGCGGCAGAATCCTGGCCGAAATTTTGAAAAAACTGTCAGAGGCGGTGAAACCAGGAATTACCACCAAAAATCTTGATAAGCTCGCGCGCGAGCTCGTTTTGTTTTATAAGGTTAAGCCGGCCTTTTTGGATTATGGCGGTTACCCGGCGGCTGTCTGCACATCCGTTAATAACGAAGTGGTGCATTGCGTGCCGTCAGAGCGTGAATTGAAAGAAGGAGAAACCATAAGTTTGGACATGGGCGTGGTTTATAAGGGGTTTAATTTGGATGCGGCGGTAACAGTGCCGGTAACGGGCGGTGGTGATTATGAAAAATGGTCAAAGTCTAATTCCCAACTTTACAAATTGATAGAAGTTACGAAAGAAGCTCTCAATGCCGGAATAAAACAGGCAAAAGCAGGAAATCATATCGGTAAAATAGGCCATGCTGTCCAAACCGTTGTTGAAAAAAATGGTTTCAATGTTATCCGGGATTTAGTCGGTCACGGCATTGGTCGGGAATTGCATGAGGAACCGCAAGTGCCCAATTACGGTCCAGCCGAAGCCGGTCCAAAACTTGAGGCTGGCATGGTAATTGCCATTGAGCCAATGGTTGTTGTCGGCAATTGGCGATTAGTCAAAGGCAAGGACGGCTTCTCCTACAACACCGCCGACGGCTCTGCCGCCGCCCACTTTGAGCATACGGTAGCGATAACTGAAGACGGACCGCAAATTTTAACCGCCCCCTGATTCTGCTATAATTGTTTCATGTATATTTCTGTAATAATTCCTGCCTATAATGAGGAAAAACGCATTGAAAAGACGCTTTTGAGCGTGCACGAGTATTTGTCACGGCAATCTTATGATTATGAAATCATTGTGGTTAGTGACGGATCAAAGGACAATACCGTTGGCGTTGTTTCAAATCTCAAATCCACTTACCCCGATGAAGTAGCAGCTTCGGCTACGAAGGCCGGGCAAATCCCAAATCTGAAAATAATTGATGACAAAGAAAATCACGGCAAGGGCTGGGCGGTGCGGCGGGGAATGTTGGAGGCGCAGGGGGATTACCGCTTATTTATGGACGCGGATAATTCTACAACCATTGATCAAATTGAGAATTTTCTTCCATATTTTTCACAAGGATCTGATATTGTGATTGGTTCCCGTAGAATTGCCGGGGCTGATATAGCGGTTAAGCAGCCATGGATCAGAGATTTTCTCGGTGGAATTTTTCGTCTGATCGTGCATACTCTCGTACCGCTTGGCGTGAAAGATTCACAGGCAGGATTCAAATGTTTTTCACGCAAAGCCACCGAGGCGGTATTTCAAAAACAGACAATTTTCCGTTGGGCGTTTGACGTGGAGATTTTGGCGATTGCCCTCAAACTGGGTTTTAAAATAGAAGAAGCGCCGATACGATGGGTGAATGATACGGAAAGTAAGGTCAAATTAAGCGGGATGATTAAAATGCTGTTTGAGGTATTGCAGGTAAGGTGGAATCTGTGGACTTACAAGTATAGTGCCTAGCGGACTAGTGCCTAGCGACTAGTTAAATTACTAGTGGCTAGTGGCTAGTGGCTAGTGACTAGTGGTGGTTAACGAGTTTAGAGAAGACCTGGTTTCCGGCGAATGGGTGCTTTTTGCTACGGGCCGAGCCCAAAGGCCGGAACAGGTTAAACAAGAAAAACCGAAAACTAAAACATTGCCTAAGAGCAAGTGCCCCTTTGAGAACCCGGAAAAATACGGCAATATTGTGGTGGCTGAATACTTAAATAAAGAACGTAATGATTGGGCAATAAAGGTGGTAAAGAATAAATACCCGGCAGTTTTGGAAGGCAAAGCCAGTCTGCCGGAGTCTATCGGCCCCTTTAATGTTCAAGAAGCCAAGGGCAGGCATGAAGTTGTCATATTCAGGAATCATGACAGATTTTTGCACGAGTTTTCCAAAGAAGAGTTGGCTGAAGCATTAAAGGTTTATCAGGAAAGATACCGAACTATGACTGACGGCGGCGCATATGGTAAATACGCTTTAATTTTCCATAATCATGGTTCTCGCGCCGGAGCCAGCATGTCGCATCCCCATTCGCAGATTATATCAATTCCAGTCTTGCCTCCCGATGTTAAAAGAAGTATTAACGGTTCTGAAAAATTTTATCGTGAATATAAAAAAAGAATATATAATGTGATGATTGACTGGGAAAGGAAAGAGAGAAAAAGGATTGTCTATGAAAACAAGTATTTTATCGCTTTTTGTCCTTTCGTTTCCAAGACGTCTTACGAAGTGAGAATTTTTCCGCAGGAAAGTCATGCCCATTTTGAGAAAATGCCAGAGGAGCAGCTTGTGTATCTTGGCGAAATTTTACTGTTGATTCTTAAAAAAATACAGCTAGCTCTCAAAAATCCTGATTATAATTTTTTCGTACATACTGCTCCGCTTGAAGACACAGTGATAGACGTACACGATTTTTATACTTGGCACGTCGAAGTTTTACCCAAGATTTCCACATTCGGGGCTTTTGAGTTGGGCAGCGGGATTGACGTGAATATTATTGATCCGGATGAAGCGGCTAAATTATTGCGTGAAACAGATCCAATTGAAGTTAATCCTACGGAATGAATTTTTTAATAGGTACAATCGGCGCCAAGTCATTGGAACTTTTAGAGCGATGGGGTTATGGTGGAGCTTTTTTATTATCCATTCTAGATAGGGTCAGTATTTCTTTAATTCCATCCGAGGTGTTATTGCCTCTTTACGGTTTCCTAAGCGGACGCGGTGTTTTCCCTATCTGGCTCATTTATATAGTTATAAATATCGGCTCCCTGATTGGCGAATCAATTCTTTATTTAATTTTTGCCAAAGGCGGCCGGCCATTTTTAGAAAAATACGGCAGATATTTTTTAGTTTATAAACACGATTTAGATCATTTGGACAGATTGTTCGTCAAGTATGGTACAAAATTGGTTTTTTGGGGGCGTTTCCTGCCGTTTGCCAGGTCAATAATTGCCATTCCGGCCGGCATATCAAGATTAAATTTTAAAAATTTTGCTGTCTATAGTTTTTTGGGGATGTTGCCTTATAATTTTTTTTTGTTGTTACTAGGCGAAAAAACCGGGGAAAACTTTGCCGTAATTAAACCTTACCTTGATATTGCTGAGAAAGCTGCCATGTTAATTTTAGCGGCACTTGTAATTTGGTATATTTATCGCCACCTCAAGAAACGCCACCTTACTCATGAATAAGATTATTATTGCCAATTGGAAAATGAATCCCGTTAATCTTGAGGAAGCCCTGGAACTTTTTAAATTTTCGGTTGCTGAAGCGTCAAAGCATCAGAATCTGAAAGTAGTGATTTGTCCGCCATTTGTTTACCTTGAAGAACTCGCAAGGCAAGTTCCAGCCGTCAACCGTCAGTCATCATCTATCAGTTTGGGTGGTCAGGACTTATTTTGGGAAAAATCAGGGCCGTACACGGGAGAAGTATCGATTGATATGCTCAAGAACTTTGGTGTAACCCATGTGCTTGTCGGCCACTCGGATAGGCGATACAAAATTGGCGAAACGGATGAGGTAATAAACAAGAAAATTGGGGCAGCGCTTGGAGCCGGAGTTACGCCGGTGCTTTTGGTGGGTGAACGTAACCGTGGCGATGATCGCAAGCAAGTCCTTGAAACCCAACTCACCGCCGATTTAGCCGGTTTAACCGCCGATCAAGTTGGCAAAGTTTTGATTACTTATGAACCGGTTTGGGCGATAAGCACAACACCTGGTGCGGAGCCAGATACTCCCGAAAATACGCTTGAAGCGATAAAAATTATTCAAGAGTTATTAGGTTTCGGGCTTGCCTACTCCGCCGAAGTAGCTTCGGCTGCGAAGGCCGGGCAGGTTTCAGGTTTCAGGTTTTTATACGGAGGGTCAATTAACAAAAAAAATGTTGCTGATTTCCTCAAATATCCGGAAATCTTCGGCGCAGTTATCGGTGGCGCCAGTTTGAGAAAAAAAGAATTTGGAGATGTTTTAAAAATTGTTTCTAGTTTGTGATTAATCCCGTTAGAAGTAGCCCTAACGGGTTTGCAAATATAATTTGTAAATAATCTTAAGCTTGTTGTGCGGCCGCAACTTGTGTGTAAAACTGCGCAGCCCCGAACCATCGCCTCTGGCGAATTGCGGGGCAAGCAGCTACTTCTAACGGGATGAAATATATTAACGAATTAAAAAAAGAAGAGCTTAATAACAAAAAAATCCTGTTGCGGGTTGATTTTGACGTGCCGCTGACGCAATCACCAACTACCAACCCTGAAGGAGAGACTTTGTCTCCCTACGGGGCAGGTCGCCAATCGCTAACCAAGATCGGTGATAATTTCAGAATCAAAGCGCAAAAGGAGACGATTGATTATTTGATTAGCTTCGGTGCTAAAGTTTTATTGGTGGGCCACTTGGGGCATGATGTTTCGGGGGCAAGTTTTGGCCCGATTGTTGAAGAGTTGGGTGAAATTTTGGGGCAAACACTTACATTGGTGCCGCATTCTGAATTGGACGGAATTAACCCCGAACGAGGCCGCGAGGGCACGCAGCGTGCCTCTGCCTTGTACGGGGTTGATAAACTTTTTGGAGTTGGCCCACTTTTACTTCTGGATAATATTCGCCAAAATTCGCGCGAGATTCAAAATAATGAGGAACTCGCCGTGAGCTTGTCGAACGGTTTTGACTATTATGTAAATGACGCTTTTGCGGTAATGCATCGCAATCATGCATCCGTTGTGGCAATAACCAGACACCTACCCTCTTTTGCCGGATTTTTAATAAAAAAAGAAACCGAAAGTCTTAGACGGGCGCTGGAGGCGCCGGTTGACGGTAAGGTTTTAGTTCTCGGTGGCGCTAAAATCTCAACCAAATTGCCGGTAATCAAAAATTTCTTGGATAAAGCGGAAAAAATCCTGATTGGCGGTGCGGTTGCCAATAATTTTTTTAAGGCTCGGGGAATAAATGTTGGTGCGTCAATGGTTGATAATGAATTTTTGCTTGACGTGGAAAGTGAGAAAATAATATTGCCGGAAGA
This sequence comes from Candidatus Yanofskyibacteriota bacterium, assembly GCA_016185545.1. Taxonomy (GTDB): domain Bacteria; phylum Patescibacteriota; class Minisyncoccia; order 2-02-FULL-40-12; family IGHO2-01-FULL-4-A; genus 2-01-FULL-44-17. The sequence goes on along the minus strand of JACPNJ010000005.1, from coordinate 317,217 downwards.
TGTTTTGATTTCAGAAGATAAAACTGGCGATTCTGGCGCAGAGACTTCTCCGATAGAAAATATTGATTCCAGTCATCTGATTCTTGATATCGGACCGGAGACGGCAAAACATTACGCCGAAATTATAAAAACGGCCAAGATGGTAATCTGGAACGGGCCGATGGGATTATCAGAAGTGGAAGTTTTTGCCGAGGGTACCCGCGACATTGCCAAAGCAGTGGCTTCGGCGGCGAAATCTATTGTTGGCGGCGGGGATACTGTTGCCGCAGTAGACAAGCTGGATTTACTTGACCGCTATAGTTTCGTCTCAACCGGCGGAGGGGCAATGTTAGAATTTTTAGCCGGCAACAGGCTGCCTGGGTTAGAGGTTCTTGATTATTATAAAAATTAGGAATGTTATTTTAAAAGCGATCGCTTTTAAAAAGGTAATTAGGATTTTATGAATTATCATCTTTACTATCACAACGATTTTGACGGTACGGCATCGGGAGCAATAATACTTAATTTTTTGTATTCTCGCGGCGATAGTATCGCGTCCTTCAACCCCATTGATTATACCCCCAAATTAATAGCAAGCTGGGTTGGTTACAAATTCAAAAAGCCATTTATTCTGGTTGATTTTCGTTATCATCCCAAAGCCGATTGGTGGTTTGATCATCACGAAGTGTCATTTCCGCGGCTTGTTAAAACGGAATGGAAAAAACATTTCAGAAATGATCAAACACATTGCTGGGACCGGAAGCGTAAATCTTGTTGCGGTCTTATTTTGGCCCACCTTAAAAAACATTTTGGTTTTAAACTGCCTAAACATATTGCAGAATTGGCCAAATGGGCTGACATTATTGATGCCGCTGGCTATAAATCCGCCCGAGAAGCCATTAGTTATAGCAAACCAGCTTTTCAACTTATGGCTATTGTCACCGACGAGAATAATTCTAAAAACACGCATGATTTAATAAAAAAACTTGCGGAAAAATCTATGGCTAAAATAGTTAAAGAGCCGCGAATCAAAACAAGAGTTTCTGATTTTATATTAAAATTAAAAAAGTTGATTAAAGATTTGAAAACTATTTCCAAGCCTTATGGTTCTACGATTTTTTTTGATGTTTCTGATATTAGCCCTGATGTTTCCCATTATATGAGCTACTTCTTATACCCCAGTGTTAAGTATTCTGTTATTCTCAAAAGGGGCAAGGGAAATGATTATTACCATCTTGGTGTAGGCAAAAATCCTTGGATTGGTCAATCTGAAAAAACGAATATTGGAGAGTTGATGTCAAAATACAAAGGCGGCGGTCACAAAAACGTGGGCGCTACCCAAAGTAATTCAAAAAAAGAAATTATGAAAATTACCGGAGAAATTATAGAATATTTGAATAAAAATGGCTGAATTAAAATATATAATTCATACCGATGGCGGTTCGCGTGGCAATCCGGGGCCGGCGGCAATTGGTGTGGTGATTGAGGCCGGTGGCGGATCGTTCAAGAAGGAATACGGCGAATATATCGGTGAAACCACCAATAACGATGCCGAATATCGTGCGGTAATTTTTGCTTTGAAAAAATTGAAACTTTTAATCGGCAAGAAGGCCGTCGGCGAAGTTACGGTAGAAGCGCATGTTGACAGCGAACTTCTTGAGCGTCAGCTAAATGGCTATTACAAAATTATGGATAAAAATATCCAGAAGCATTTTATTGAACTCTGGAATCTAAAGGTGGATTTTGCTGATGTGATTTTCAAGCATATACCCCGCGAAGACAATCGCGGTGCCGACAAGCTGGTGAATGCAGCACTGGACAAAGAGCTGAATAAATTGCTATAATTAAATTAGCTTGGTAAATCGGGTGATTTCTGCCCAGCCCTTTCTTTGGAAAGAGCAAGGTAGAGGAAAGTCCGAACACCGCTGACGCAATCACCAACTGCTAGTCGTCAATTACTAACAAAATTGGTGATTGGAGGTTAGTGATTAGTGATTGCGTCAGCAAGGCAGTGGCTAACGGCCACCGAGTATAAGGTTGGTACTTCTTCCTCTTAAGAGAAGAGCTACTAATCGAAGCTTAGGGAAAGTGGCACAGAAACTATTCCGAGCTCCTTTGGCGCAAGTCCGAGGACTGCGGGTGAAAAGTTCCCGAACGGGAACGCCCCATGGCAACATGGGTGTCGCGCTAAACCCTGCCTAGTGCAAGTACAGCGTCGTATCACAGCAATGCGATACCCCGAAAAGTTCGTACGCTAGAGCTAATTAGCGATAATTGGCCCAGATAAATAATCATCCATCCTACGCTAAAGCTACGGAGGACAAGCACAAATACTTGTCCGTCCGAAGCTCGGCATAGCCGAGCGAAGGGTGACAGAATTCGGCTTATAGATTTACCAAGCCACTAAAAATCGCGCAACACGCGATTTTTAGTGGCTTGAATCCTGTTTCTTTATGTTGTAGTTTTATTCCAATGAAACGCAGTGAACTCATATTCAGCACGTTGCTCTTGCCGGTGGATTTTGTGATGCTGATGGCGGCGGGTATTACCACCTACTTTTTGCGTACCCGGATATTGTCATCATTCAGGCCAGTGCTTTTTGAATTCAACTTACCGTTTGAGAGATATTTGATTTTAATAATTGTTATGTCGGCCGTGTTCATTGTTACTTATGCCGTTTCCGGGCTTTACCAACTTACCAGTACGCGCAAAACCCTTGAAGAATTTTCCAAAGTTGTGATTGCGTCATCAGCCGGTATAATGGCGATCATCATCTTTATTTTCTTAAGGCAGGAATTATTTGATTCCAGATTTTTGGTTTTAGGTGCGTGGTTTTTTACAATTATTTTCGTTTCGCTGGGGCGATTGATTATGCGCTATATCCAGAAATATCTTGTTTCTCAGCGTGACTTTGGCATACACAAAGTTATGATAATCGGCGAGGACCAGACTACCCAAAAAGTTGTCCGGCATATCAGGGATAATCCGGCTTTCGGTTATCGCATAGTCAAGCATTTGAGCAATCCCGAAGTGGCTGAAGTTAAATCTGCTATCGGTAACCCGGGGATTGATGAGGTTTTATTGGCAAATCCCAATTATCCCGCCGATAAAGTTATAGAAATTGTGGAATTTTGCCACGAAAACCATTTGACCTTCAGATTCGTACCTAATATTTATCAGACCTTGACGGCAAATTTTGCTTTTGACGCGCTGGCCGGTGTGCCGCTGGTGGAACTTAAAAGAACGGCGTTGGACGGATGGGGGAGAATTACCAAAAGGATAATTGATGTTATCGGTTCACTGATCGGGTTGGTAATATTGGCGCCTTTTTTTGGGATCGTCGCGTTTGCGATTAAATGGGAAACAGAAGGTTCGGTTTTTGTCCATCTGGACCGACTAAGCGGAAGCAGACTTTTTAAATTGCACAAATTTCGTTCAATGATGAAAGACGCCGAAAAATATAAAGCACAGTTGATTTTATTTAACGAGCGCGCCGACAGTCCGTTGTTCAAAATTAAAAATGATCCGCGCATAACCGGTGTCGGACGTTTTCTGCGTTGTTACCGTCTGGATGAATTTCCGCAATTATGGAATGTGTTAAAAGGTGAAATTTCACTCGTTGGTCCGCGTCCCCATCAGCCGGACGAGATCGAGCGTTACCAAAAACGTCACCGCCGCGTATTAGCAATTAAAGCCGGCGTAACCGGAATAGCTCAAATTTCCGGCAGTTCGGATTTGCCCTTTGAAGAAGAAGTTGCCTTGGATACGTTTTACATTGAAAACTGGTCTTTTTGGCACGACATCAAAATCATTATCCTAACCGCTCTTAAAATTTTCCGTGATAAATCCGCAGCCTGATAAATATTAATATTTCGTCAGTCAGTAAACCGGTTTTGTTTTTGCTTATAAATTTGGTACGCTTTGAGCAACGAATTTCGTTAGAAGTAGCCCTAACGGGTTCGCGAATCAAATTTTATTTAATAAAAGTTAAAACAGCGATTGTAAGTTTAGTTTATATGTCGCTATTGCCACTTCTAACGGGATGAAAATTGCTTTGGTTCATGATTATCTTAATCAGTATGGGGGAGCAGAAAGAGTGCTGGAGGTTTTGTGCGAGATTTTTCCAGATGCCCCGATTTATACCTTGCTTTATGATGAGCGTATGACCGGCGGTGTTTTTTGTAACCGCGAGATACACACCTCTTTTTTGCAAAAACTTCCTTTCGCGCGCAAATACCACCGTGTTTTTTCACTTCTTATGCCGTTTGCGGTTGAACAGTTTGATTTGTCGTATTATGACATCGTTTTGTCGGTATCGGCATCTTTTGCCAAGGGCATCATAACCAAACCGTATGCCAAACACATTAATTATTGTCTGACCCCGACAAGATTTCTTTGGGATGATAGCCATCGTTATATTGAAGAATTCAACCATCCCTGGCCGATTAGAAAACTTGTGCCGTTTTTCATAACCTATCTTCGTATTTGGGACCAAGAGGCGGCATTGCGGGTTGACAAGTTCATGGCGATATCAAATTTTGTGAAATCCAGAGTCAAAAAATATTATAATCGCGATGCCGAAGTCATCTATCCGCCGGTTGATGCTCATAAATATTATATAAGTAACGAAGCCGGAGATTATTTTTTAATGGTTGGTCGGCTAGTGCCATATAAACGTTTTGACTTGGCAGTCAAGGTATTCAATGCCATAGGGAAACCCCTTAAAATTGTCGGTGATGGCCCGGAACGCAAGCGGTTGGAGAAAATGGCTAAGCCGAATATAAGTTTCCTTGGTTTGGTTTCGGATTACAAAATGCCGGAACTTTATGCCCATGCGCAGGCAGTGATTTTTCCGCAAGAAGAGGATTTCGGCATTGTCCCGCTTGAATCAATGGCTTCCGGACGGCCAGTAATTGCCTATCACGGCGGCGGAGCATTGGAAACTATTTTAGAAAATAAAACCGGTATATTCTTTGACGAACAAACCGAGATTGCTCTTGCCCAAGCAGTAGGCCAATACTATCAGACCCAATGGGATTCTGCCGCCATCCGCACCCACGCCCTTGAGTTTGATAAAACGATTTTCAAAACCAAGATAGTTGACATGATTGCTAATGAATGATACTGTATGGTGTGTTTGGCTATTGAGCTTCGGAGGTGAAATTGTGACAAAAAGGCAGCAAATCGCGGCTCTTTTAAAAGAAGGACTTAACTATAAAGAAATAGCAGAGCGAATCCGGTCTTCTTACCAGTATGTCGCCAATATTGCTATGGATTTAAGACATCCGAGCTGTTTAAGCGCTTCTATTTCTAAATTCCGCCAAAAATATCCCGAAAGACGCCGAGAATGGCTCAAAAAGAATCCGGAAATAAAGAGCAAAGAAAGAAAAAAGATTTTAGATTTTCATCAGAATATAACCCGGCCTTTAGCCAAAAACCACTGGCAGCGATGGACAATAAAGGAAATTGAATTTCTAGAGCAACATGGCAAATCCATGAGCATCCACGAACTTGCAATTGAATTAGGCCGTACCTATATGGCCGTACAAATGGCGGCAAATCGTTTCGACATTGATTTGAGAGGAAACAAGGTTGGAGCGGGCGCAGCTATGTTCGTTGGCTCATACAGGAATCAGTAGCGCGTTGAAACCGAAACCGCCCTTTTTTTCAGAGCCCCAATCGGGGCTTTTATTTTTGAAACGGTGGAGCGGCAATCCACAGCTAGCAAAGTGAGATTCATTGTATAATTAAATAAGATGCCAAAGAGAAATATCTTGTTGGCGATGTTTGATGTCAGACCGATAGGTAAGTCGGCAGCTTTAGTTTTGGAACAAATTAAAAACGAACTTGATTTACGGCGGGAGAATAAATCCAGCCCCAGTTTGGATAAACCTAAACTAAGGCTTGGCAAACCAAAAACAACTATTGAAAAACCCGAAACCCTGTCAGATGACGACTATTGGGAAGAGTTAATAGTTAAATTGCCCCAACGTCCAGACTTTTCTCAAAAATATGAATTAACAGCATTCAGCAAAGAATCGATATTAGAGGAGTTTGAAAAAACTATTTCAGAACCGATTGATGCTGCGGTTGAATTAACTCGCGTTGGTGGCCGCGTTTATGAGGTTTTTAATACAAAGTCCAGATCTAAAATTGCTTATCGTAGGAAGATAACCGAAAAAAACGCCGGGACCGAACTATTTCCCAGCACATTACCTGCCGAACCGGTCGCCGAACTTACCAAGTTTACTTTCCCCGCAGTAGAAATTGAAGCTACCCGTGTCGCAGACGCGGGTAATGCCGAAGGCCATTCTGATTTTCACTATGGAGTTCATTCACCCGCTTCGCGCGAAATAGAAATATGGCTTGAAAATTTGCAGAAAGGTCGTCAGTCGCTATCACACAATCCCATCTTTGAAAGTGGCAAGCGTTTTTCAGACGCAAAATCCAGAAAAACCCCTTTCAAGAGTGGAACCAAGTGGCTATCGTGGTTCAGATTTAATCGCCGGCCGATGGTTTGGGTGCTAACTATTGCTGTGGCCAGTCTATCAATCGGTATCGTAATCAGGCATCGGAGCATTTGGGCTCGTAGTAACATTATTCAAAATGGTAGTAATGCTGTGGCGAATTTTGAAAAAGCCAAACAAGAACTGGAAAATTTTAATTTTATCAAAGCGGCTGACAGTTTTGCCCTGGCATACGATGATCTTAACAGGGCGTCCGGAACGCTTAGCCAGCTTGGCGCGTCTTTTCTTTCTTTTTTCGGTAATCTGCCCGGCCTTAACAAGGTCAAGGCGGCGAGTAATCTGGTTGAAGCGGGCCAAAATTTATCAAAGGCGGGGGAGAATTTATCGCTGGCATTCGGGACTCTTTATAAAACCAACTTACTTGTATTTTTAGACCCTTCGGGTGCATCGCAATCTCTTTCACTGTCTAAACTTCTTACTGAGTTCAAGGATATTTTGGTTTTTGCCGAAAAGAACATAAAAAATGCTGATAGTTTGCTTGCCGATATTGACGCTTCCGCTATTCCGGCTGATAAACAAAAGCTTTTTTTGAATTTCAAAGAAAAAATTCCGGAGTTTCAAAAATATATAGGCGAAGCGGTTGATTATTCGGACTTTCTGCTTAAGTTTGTTGGTACTGATGGCATTAAAACCTATTTAGTTTTGCTTCAAAATAACAGCGAATTAAGGCCGACTGGCGGTTTTCCCGGCACATATGGTCTGATAACCTTTGAAAACGGCTCTCTTAAGAAAATTTTTGTTGAGGATGTTTACCGAGCTGATGCCAATTTGAAAGAAAAGATCATTCCTCCGATTCCGCTTCAGCATATCACGCCAAACTGGGGAATGCGCGATGCCGCTTGGTTTGCCGATTTTCCCACCTCGGCGCGCAAGGTGACGGAGTTTTACAAATTGGACGGAGGGCCGGAAGTGGACGGTGTGCTTACAATTACGCCGGATGTTATTGCCAAGATTTTAGATATTATCGGTCCGATTGAAATGCCGGAATACGGTTTAACGCTTGATGCCGGTAATTTTCTGACAAAAATCCAGAATGAGGTTGAGTACGAAGCCAACCGTTCCGCTCCCAAACAAATACTTTCCGACCTCCAGCCTAAGTTTTTTGAACGACTTGCCCGACAGAATAAAGACCAATGGCTTGCGATTTTTAGAATTATTTCAGAGGCCGCGGAGCAAAAGCACATTCTGGCATACTTCGAAAACTCTAATTTAGAAAAAGTCGCGGTTAAAAACGGATTAGGCGGAGAGATTGAGCAAATACTTGAAGATTACCTGCAAGTCGTGTTTTCTAATATAAAGGGTTCAAAAACTGATTTTGTGACCGAAAACCTAATGGATTTGGAAACCAGTATCGGTGATGGCGGAACATTAAACCATGTGCTTACTGTTAATAGGGTGCATAATGGCGGCGATTCCAAATACGGGTTTTATAACCGTGACAACTCGGCGTATATTAAAGTTTATGTTCCCAAGGGATCGGTTTTGGAAAGTATCCAGGGTCAATCAATAACCGATTTCAGACCCCTTATTGACCATGAGGATTTTGGGTTTAAGCGTGATCAAGAACTAGAACGAATAGAATCCAGTATCAAAAAGCCGTTTGCCGGCGTGGATGTATTTGAGGAATCGGGCAAGACAGTTTTTGGTTTTTGGCTGATTACAAAACCAAAACAGACCAAATCAGTTACACTAAAATACAAAACGCCGACTTCTGTTGCTGATGGGAAATATAGTCTATTGTGGCAGAAACAATCCGGTACCGGCCAAGATCAGATTGGTTTCAGTTTCAAGTTACCTGATGGTAAAAGCATGCTAAACAAAAGTGCCGAGTTACAGACTATCGGCAACAGTTTAATTTTAAATTCTGATTTGTCGGTTGACCGGGAGATTGATATTTTGTTAGACTAATATCCGTGAATCAAGAAAATTTTAACGAGAAAAAAGTAAGCAAATCGAGTTTCGAGATTGGCCAAGAGGTTTCAATTCTTTTGGGTCGCGGTATAAAAGATAGCGGCTGGAAAATCACAAAAATTTTTGGGGAAAATACTCCTTTCGCGGGTAAGGTTTTAGTTAAAAAAGAAGAAAGAGATATATGGGCAGGCAAAGAAAGGGGAATGAAAGAAAGAAAAAGAATAGTTGAAATGGAATCTTTAGAAAAATTGAGTGACAAATCGGGGGATCAAACTTTGGAAAAATGAAACCTGCCTTTCGAGAGGCAGGTTTTGTGGTTTATGCAAAATATCCGCAATTTCTGTATCGTTGCCCACATTGATCACGGCAAGTCAACTTTAGCCGACAGGTTTTTGGAATTAACTGGAACGGTTGAGAAACGGAAGATGCACGAGCAGTTTTTAGACCAGATGGAACTGGAACGCGAGCGGGGGATTACCATTAAACTCCAGCCTGTTAGAATGTCCTACGCCCTAAATGCCAACCGTTACACGCTTAATCTTATTGATACTCCGGGTCATGTGGATTTCTCTTATGAAGTTTCCCGTTCACTTGCCGCTGTTGAGGGAGTGATTTTGTTGGTGGATGCGACTAAGGGCGTGCAGGCGCAGACACTGGCGAATTTACATTTGGCGCAGAAACAAGGGCTGGCAATTATTCCAGTGATTAACAAAATTGATTTGCCGAATGCGCGAGTCGCCGAAGCGGAGGAAGAACTGGTAAATTTATTAACCATGCCGCGCGAGGATATTTTAAAAATTTCCGCCAAAACCGGCGAAGGAGTGGAACAAGTTCTTGAAGCAGTAATTGCCAAAATTACGCCGTCTATACCCTATACCCTAGACCCTAAACCCTCATCATTTCGTGCTCTGATTTTTGACTCAGCCTTTGATATTTATAAGGGTGTTATTGCTTTTGTCAGAGTTTTCGGCGGTTCCATAAAAGCGGGAGAGAAAATTAAGTTATTTGCCTCAAGGGCCACTTCTGATGTTGTGGAAGTCGGCTATTTTGCGCCGCAACTTAAAAAGGAATCGATGTTGTCTGCCGGTGAGATTGGTTATATTGCTACGGGTCTAAAAGATCCCGGGCAAATTAGAGTCGGCGATACGATATTTAAATCTCAAATCTCAAATCTCAAATCTCAAAATGAAATTTTAAAACCTCTATCCGGTTATCAAGAGCCAAAACCTATGGTGTTTGCCAGTTTTTATCCTGAATCTAGCGATGATTACGACGTACTTAAAGACGCACTTGGCAAATTGAAGCTTACCGATGCTTCGCTGGTTTATGAACCCGAATCTTCGCCGGCGTTAGGGCGCGGTTTTCGTCTGGGATTTCTCGGCATGTTGCATATTGAAATAGTCAGCGAACGTTTGCGTCGTGAATTCGGCCTTGCTCTTATTGTTTCCACACCATCTGTGGAATATCATGTTGCTACAAAAAAAAGTGAGGTTCTAAAGGTGCGTTCAGCCGCCGCTCTACCCGACCCCGGCATAATAGAGAGTATAGAAGAGCCGATGGTTGATTTGGAAATTTTAAGCCCAGTATCGTACATGGGACAATTAATGAAACTTTTGTCGGAATTGCGGAGCCAGTATAGATCGACCGATTATTTAAGCAAGGAGGTGGCGATATTGAAGTACCTTGTGCCATTGTCAGAAATAATTACAGACTTTTACGACCGGCTCAAAAGTGTCAGTTCCGGCTACGCCTCCATGAGCTATGAGCCGGCTCGTTATCAAGTTTATGATTTGGTACGGCTGGATATTTTAGTCGCCGAGGAAAAAGTTGAGCCGTTTTCCAAAATTGTGCCGCGCGAGCGGACATATCATGAAGGCAGGCGGATTGTTGAAAAATTGAAAAAGATATTGCCGCGGCAATGGTTTGCGGTATCTTTACAGGCGGCTATCGGAGGTAAAATCATTGCCCGAGAAACCATACCCGCTTTGCGCAAAGATGTTACGGGTTACCTGTATGGCGGCGATGTGACCCGCAAAAAGAAGTTGCTAGAAAAACAAAAACGCGGGAAAGCTAAAATGAAGGAGCGGGGTAAAGTGGAAATACCACAGAAGGTATTTTTGGAAATGCTAAAAAAATAAATGACCCCCTATCATTTATTTTTTTATATCCCGGGGTTATAATTTATCTAATTTCAAGAAGATTTGCCTGCTGAAGTTTAAAAACGAAGAAGGGGAATAAGCAAAAAGGCGACCATGGAGACAATGGTGAGGACGGCTACAACTATGGAGATATATTTAATAGCTTTTTTGGAAAACATAGTTACATACGCTTGACGAATAGCGCACACGAATATGCCTATTATCTTACGCCAGGATGAAGAATTAATCAAAATTGCACGGAAACACGTGATGTTTTTAATCCCGGTGTTTTTTACCTGGCCGCTAATTGTTGTCGGACTGTTCCTGGTCAGATATTCGCTAGATTTTGATTTCTTCGGTTATTGGACTTTAACTTTAATTCTCAGCGCACTCATTGTTACTTTCATTATACTGCAGAAATGTTTTATATGGAAAAATGATGCTTTGATTATAACGAATCAGCGTGTTGTTGAAAATGAGCAGCATGGATTTTTTTCAAAGACTGTAACCGAACTTTTGTACCAAGACATCGTGGAAATTACTTACAGTAAGCGTGGAATGAACGCATCGCTTTATGATTATGGAGACCTGAAAATCAGAACTGCCGCGGAAAACGAGATTATCTTGGAAAAAATCGCTAACCCGGATGAAACGATAGAGCTAATAAACAATATCAGGCAAAATAGAAGCACAATCTAATAAGGCTTGACGATGAATTGCGAATGAATATACGGCATATATATGACAATATGTACGACATCGCAAGTCGTGCAATTGCACGACTTGCGATGTCGTACAGACGTACAGACCGAAATGTTAAAAGAGATTTTACAATCCAAATCGTTTACGGTTATTGTTTTGGTAATAATCGGGTTTTTTTTGATTTCTACCATAAAACTTGGGCCGCCGATTATGATTGTTCGCAAAGAGCTTAAAAACCTTGATCAAAAAATTAACGAGGCGGAAAAAACAAGTTTAGAGTTAAAAGAACTCAGTGATTATCTGAAAAGTAATGACTATTTGGAAAGACAAGCGCGGCTGAAGCTTAATTACAAAAAACCCGACGAGAGAGTAGTTTATGTGTATCGGAAAAACACGGAAACCACACCCTTCCACCAGACTGGTTTAGAAGTGGGGCGAGCACAGGAAATTTTTGAAAATAAATTTGTCACGAATCTAAAACAATGGTGGAAATATTTGATAAACAGATAAATAAGCGGGGTTAGTTAAACGGCCTAACACGACCTTCCCAAGGTTGAGAAACGGGTTCAACTCCCGTACCCCGCTCAAAAATGCTAGCATTTTTGAGCGAGGCTCGCCCACAGGGCGGCCCGCTCAAAATAAAAAATACACCAGCTGACTGGTGTATTTTTTGACTTTTTTCCTGTTTTTATTTAGGTTTAGACTGTGAAACTGGACTTTAAAACATGGGGGTAGTCGATGTCTCATAGGTGTTTTTGCGGGTCTGATAACGATGCGGTTATTGTGGCGGCATGTCGTACGCCGGTAGGCAAAATAAGGGGAGCATTAAGCCAAATCCGTCCTGATGATCTTGGCGCAATTGTCGTGAGGAATCTTTTGAAAATGGTTCCACAGCTCAACCCATTTTGTATTGATGATGTTATTTTTGGCTGTGCCTTTCCCGAAGCCCAGCAAGGCATGAATATTGCCCGTAATATCTGTCTATTAGCCGGATTACCGATTACTATTCCGGGCATGACCGTTAATCGTTTCTGTTCATCCGGACTGCAGGCGATCTCGCTTGGAACCGACAGAATCAAAGCCGGAGGAGCTGAAGTCATTATCGCCGGGGGCGTGGAGAGTATGAGTATGGTGCCTATGATGGGCAATAAGTTTGAACCCCATCCCGTGCTTCTTAATGAAACGCATGCATACATCTCAACCATCGGCGGCGCAGAAGTTTTAAGAAAGAAATACGGGATTTCGCGTCAGGAACAGGATAAATTTGCGTTTGAAAGCCACCGGAAAGCCGTACGAGCGCAAGATAACTCAAAATTTAAAGAAGAAATTGTACCGGTTAATACACTTCTCGGCTGGGTTAACCTTGATGAGGGACCGAGGCGCAATACTTCTTTGGAAAAACTGGCTAAGCTTGAACCAATAGAAAAAGATAAAGACCCTGATTCAACCGTGACGGCAGGCAATGCTTCCCAGATGAGCGATGGAGCGGCGGCGGTAATGCTTATGTCCCGCGAGTGTGCAAATGAAATCGGTGTAAAACCGCTGGCGCGGCTAATTGATTACGCAGTTATTGGTGTGCAACCTGAACTTTTCGGCGTTGGACCGGTGACTGCGATTAAAGAAGTATCAAGGAGGACTTCGCTTTACTTGAGTCAAATTGGCTTGATTGAACTTAATGAAGCATTTGCGGTGCAAGCGCTTGCGGTATTGCGTGAGATTCCCCTTAATCGTGGCAGTCTCAACGTGAACGGTGGAGCAATAGCGCTAGGTCATCCGCTAGGATGTTCGGGTGTGCGGATTGCCGCAACGCTAATTTACGAAATGCGGCGGCGTGGCGTGGAATTCGGTCTTGAAACAATGTGTATAGGCGGCGGTATGGGCGCGGCTGGAATATTTCAGCTGGAAAATTGATATTTGCAAAAAACCTCGAATGTTATACGCGGGCCAACGCCCGTTTTTTTATCAAAATAAAAAAACCTATCTTACAATAGGCACGAAATAGATTGAGCACATTCGCATTTATTAGCGGTGAACAATTGACCCTCTGCATCGATCATATATGAAAAAGGTTTTTCTTGGATAGTATAAAAAACTTGTGAGTTACAGCTTACTGTCGTTTTGTACATTTGAGCTCCCTGAACGCCCAAGAATTTTTGGAATTCTATAACTCTAGCCCCACTGCGTATAAGATGTTGCATTCTGTGAGACGATGTTTTTATTATTAAATTTTTTTCTATCTGGGTCATTTTAGCGCCCCCATGATCTTTTAAAATTGCTAAAAATAGAGTAACATAAATATGCGGTTTTAGAAAACCAACCTTTTCATGCCGGAGTAGCTCAGAGGCAGAGCAGGGCTTTCGTAAAGCTCAGGCCGTGAGTTCGAGTCTCACCTCCGGCTCCTCCCTAAATCAAAACGGCCCAGTGGGCCGTTTTGATTTAGGGAGGATATTGGTTATCAACAATTTTGTTTTTACGGCCGAGTCACAAGGTAATATAATAAATGTGTGGTTGATCGCGTAAAATTGTATGTTTTTGCAATTATAATCATTGCGGCAATTGCCGTTCTTTTGTGGCGGCTACGAATCCGACAACAAGTTATCGCGCCGGTCGTTACGCCAACCCCTGGCGGCATTGGCAGCGATCTTTACCAGAAAGCGGAAAATCCCGGCGATAAACTTCCAGAGTTAAATCCATTAAGCAACAAGCCCGATACCAACCCCTTGTCCCAAACAAACCCATTCAAGAATGTAAAAACCAATCCGTTCAAATGATGTATGATAAATAAAATTTTAAAAACATCCATTTTGGGCTTAACTGCTGCAGTATCAGTGTTTTTTATCAGCATAGTTTTTGCCCAAACAGCAGCTACTAGTACTGCCAATATTCAATATCCTATTCTCCAACTCGGCAATTGTAGAAGTGAAACAGATTGCCGCAATTTTTGTGATAAATCGGAAAACACCGAAGCGTGTCTTAACTTTGCCGAAGAGAATAATCTGATGCCCAAAGAAGAGATAGAGATGGCAAGAAAATTCACGGCTGCCGGCAATAAAGGTCCAGGCGGATGCACAGGGAAAGATTCATGCGAATCTTATTGTAACGATATTTCAAATATAGATGAATGCGTTTCTTTCGCGGAACAAAATAATTTTCTGCCTCCTAAGGAACTGGAAGAGGCAAAAAAGGTTAGAGCCGCCATTAAAAGAGGGGTTAAACCTCCGTCCTGCGGAAATAAGAAGGCTTGTGACAGTTATTGCGAAGACCAAAACCACATGGAAGAATGCATTGCCTTTGCCCAAGAGGCCGGTTTTATGGATGACCGGGAACTTGCGGAATCACGAAAAGTTTTGCAAGCCGTTAAAAGAGGAGTTAAGCCGCCGCCTTGCAGAGGAAAGGAAGCATGCGATCAGTACTGCCAACAGCCGGACAATTTGGAGGTCTGTATGAATTTTGCCATAGAAGCCGGGTTGATGAACGACAAGGAGAAAGAAGATTCTCAAAAAATGCTCTCAGCCATTAAGAAAGGAATAAAACCGCCAAATTGCAGAGGAAAAACGGAGTGCGACAGTTATTGCCAAAGCGATGAACATTTTGATGAATGTGCCAATTTTGCCGAAGCGGCCGGATTTATTGACGGCAAGGAGGCCGAAATAGCTCGCAAAACGCGTGGTAAGGGACCCGGCGGCTGCAAGGGAAAAGAAGAATGCGAATCATTCTGTAACAACTCTGCCAATCAGGAAGCATGCTTTAAATTTGCCGAAGAAAACGGCTTAATACCGGCAGAACAAATAAATGAAATGAAAGAGGGAATGGGCAGGATGCGGGAAGGTTTGAATAATGCTCCGCCCGAAATAAAAGATTGTCTCAAATCAGCATTGGGGGAAAACATCATAAATAAAATACAGTCCGGAGAGCTAACGCCTGGTCCGCAGATAGGAAACCAAATGAAAAGTTGCTTTGATAAATTTCCGCCCAGAGAAATGGAATCCCCGGCGGATATAAACCATAGACGGGGTGAAGAGAACGGTCCGCCGGAAAATATGCCGCCAGAAGGTATGCCGCCTGAAGGCTTTCCGCCAGGTAAGCAAGGTGGGTTTCGAGGTCCAGGAGGCTGCAGTTCACCAAAAGAATGCCAAAATTTATGTTTGCAAAATCCAGAAAAATGTCGCGATTTTAATAAATCGTTGGAAGAACAGGGAGAAAGGCCATTGATGCCACGAACGTTCCCAATACCTCCGGAGTTTTCGCCAATGCCAGGAGATAGGTCCATGGATAGGCCGCCGTTTCCTGAAAATTTCAATCAACCTTTCAATCAACCTTTCCCCGAAAAACAAAATCAGCATCCCCAAGAATTAAATCAGCCACTGGAATTTGAAGGCCGGTCGTTGCCACTGCCGCCGCAGCCGGGCGAAGGTCAGTTTATCCCGTCAGAAATTCAAGTGCCTCCTCCTTTGCCGCCGGAAACAGAACAGCCGCAATCATTGCTGAATAGTGTTTATCTGGGAGCGATAATAAGATTTTTGCTCGGATCTTATTGAATTCCATAAATCAAAAAGCGGCTTAAGCCGCTTTTTGATTTATGGAATTTTATTTGATAAAATAAGACTATGACAAATTTGCGCCTAGAGTTGAATAAAATAGCAAATAAAGCCCAGACCATCTGGGACCGTCTTTGAATTGAACGAAATGCGGTTGAAAATCAGTGACATTGAATTCCAGATGCAGTCGCCTGATTTTTGGAAAGACCATGAAAAAGCCGGCCGATTATCAAAAGAATTAAATAATTTGAAAGAGGAAACGGTTTTCTGGGGCAATTTTAACAAAAAACTTGATGATTTTTTGCAATTAAGCGATTTCGAGCTTTCTAGCCGTTCTTCCGAGATCCTGCAGTTTAAAAAAAAATTTGATAAACGATATATCGGAGCTTTTCTTTCCGGTAAGTATAATCGCGGGCATGCCTTACTTTACGTATATTCCGGCGCTGGCGGGGTTGATGCGCAAGATTGGGCTAGCATGCTTTTGAGGATGTATCAGAAATATGCGGAGAATAACGGTTGGAGTTTTACAATTCTTGACCAATCACTTGGTGAACAAAACGGCACTAAAAACGCGGTTGCAGAAATCGGTGGACAGTTTGCCTACGGATATCTGAAAGGTGAATCGGGCGTACACCGCTTAGTGAGAATTTCGCCGTTTTCGGCCAAAGGTTTGCGCCATACTTCATTTGTGCTGGTGGATATTTTGCCGGAGCTGGAAGATGTTAAAATAGAAATTGATTCCAAGGATTTGCGTGTGGACACATTCCGTTCATCCGGTCCTGGCGGCCAGAATGTTAATAAGCTTGAAACCGCAGTGCGTATTACGCATATTCCTACAAACATAGCGGTTGCTGTGCAATCAGAACGCTCGCAGGCGCAGAATAAAGAAAAAGCTATGCAGATTCTCAAATCGCGGCTGGCCAAATTGATGGAAGACAAAAAAGTCGCCGAACTGACCCAATTGCGTGCCGAATCGCGTGAAATAGAATGGGGAAGCCAGATACGTTCCTATGTCCTGAATCCCTACAAACAGGTCAAAGATCATCGTACGGGAATTGAATCCAGCCAGCCGGATAAGGTGTTAGAAGGGGAACTGGAAGATTTTATTGAGGCCGAGATCCAAGCAATACAAGACGTAAAGCCGTAAAATTTTAAAGCATCCGCTTTATAACTTTATAACTTTATAGCTTTATAGCTTTTGATACGTTTCCAAAAAGTAAAAAAAATATATGAACCGCACAATGTGGTTTTGGATAACATTGACCTGGAAATCAAACCCGGGGAGTTCGTCTGCCTGGTGGGGGTGTCGGGTGCGGGTAAATCAACCCTTCTCAAGATGCTGACCAAAGAGGAACGTCCGACATCCGGCAAGGTTTTTATTGAAGGTGCTGACTTGGACGAAATAAGGGACAGAGAAATACCCTACTTAAGACGCAAAATTGGCACGGTTTATCAGGATTTTAAGTTATTATCCAGAAAAACTGCCTACGAAAATGTTGCTTTTGCCATGGAGGTGTCTGATGCCGCGCCTGAAGAAATAGAGAAAGATGCGCCGCAGATTTTATCTATTGTGGGATTGGGTGACAAGTTAGAGAGTTTCCCGGAGCAGTTATCCGGCGGTGAAAAACAACGGCTGGCGATTGCACGCGCCATGATACACCGGCCCAGCATACTTCTGGCCGATGAACCGACCGGTAACCTTGATTTGGTTAACAGTTATGATGTGGTAAAATTATTATTGAAGATAAACGAGCTTGGCACGACGGTGGTTTTGGCTTCGCATGATACTAATATCGTTAATTCTATCGGGAAAAGGGTGGTGAGTATGGATAGGGGGAAGATAGTCCGCGACCAGACCCATAACGGTCGCTACGTAATCTAAATTTGCCGGATTTCTGCGTTGGGCATTCCGGTGTTTCCTCGACGTAGCATCAAACTACGTCTCGGTTCGCTCCTCATGCCCGCCTTGAACTCCGTCAAATTATAGATTATGTAAAATTAAATGGCTATAAATTTCAAAAAAATTATTGATTCCGGGTGGACGAATTTTAAGCGAAATAGCTATTTAAGTTTTGCCGCGACCAGTATTATGGCGCTGGTTTTGGTTCTGTTTCTTGGACTTTTGTCGCTTCAGTTTTTAAGTTTGCAAGTCGTTACATCACTGCAGGAAAAAATTGACATCAGTGCCTACTTCAAAACTGATGCCACCGAAGAGCAGGCGCTTAAAATTAAATCCGACCTTTCAATACTTCCAGAAGTAGCCGATGTAACCTATATTTCACAGGAAGAAGCTTTGGCTGATTTCAAGGCGCGCCACGCGCAAGAAGAGCTGATCCAAGAGTCATTGGAACAGCTTGACTCTAACCCCCTAGCGGCGTCACTTAATATAAAAACTAAAGATCCGTCACAGTACGCGTCAATTGCTCAATTTTTGGAAAATAGTTCTCTGCGCGGTGTAATTGACAAAATTAATTTTTATGAAAATCGGGGGGTAATTGATAGAATTGAAAGTATTTCACGCGGGGTCAGAAGCTGGGGTTTGATAGTTACGTTGGTGCTTGCCCTGGTTGCCGTTTTAGTGACATTTAATACTGTTCGCCTCACAATTTTCAGCCAGAAGCAGGAGATTGAAATAATGCGGCTGGTCGGCGCTTCCAACTGGCATATCCGCGGGCCGTATTTGGCCGAGGGGGGATTGTATGGATTGTTCGCGGCGTTTATCGCTCTTGCCATTTTTTACCCTGCTGTTTATTTTGCTTCCGATAAAATAGCGGCTTTTGCGCCCGGCATTAATCTCTTCGGTTATTTTATTACAGGAGTGCCGCAGGTTGTGTTGATGGTAACTCTACTCGGTATGTTTCTCGGTATGGTTTCAAGCGCGATTGCGATAAGAAAACACCTCAAGATTTAGTAATTAGTAACTGGTAATTGATAATTAGGGCGTTGTAAAAACGTCTTTTTTGTTATAAAGTTAAGTAAATTTGCCGGGTCATCTAACGGTAGGATATGTGACTCTGAATCACATCATCTTGGTTCGAATCCAAGCCCGGCAGCCACGAAAAATTCGCTCGCAGGCTCGCTCATCTCGTGGCGAGCCGAGAACGTTATTTTGAGTGAGCCCCGAGGTGAACGAAGTGAACTTTTCGGGGCCAATTTTATGTTTACCGTCTACCTTTTAGAAAATCAAAATGATAAATCTTGGTATATCGGGCAAACCGATAACTTAAAACGGCGTATCGAGGAGCATAATATTAAACAAGGCGGTCGTACCACAAGAATAAAGAGTGGCGAATGGAAACTTATTTACGCTGAAGCCTATCTTGATAGACGTGATGCAGTAGGTCGAGAGAAGTTTTTGAAAAGTGGTTCTGGCCGTACTTATCTAAAAAAGCAATTACGAAATTATTTAATCTAGGAGGCTAGTAAGTTAGAACCTAAAGTTAAAATGGACAATGTTGAATACAAAATTAATGACCCCGCTACCCTAGGTAATACCATTTCTATTTCTAAAGAAATTTTTAGTCCTTCTACAAAAAAGATTGAGAAATACCACAATAAAAATATATGGGTAAAAATTGGTATGCGATTCCACTGAACAGTGTTGTCGCTGAATTAAAAACGAAAGAGATCGGGCTTACCGATTCGGAAGCAAATCGGCGGCTGAAAAAATCCGGACGCAATACTCTTCCCCAAGAAAAACCGTATTCAAAAATACGGCTCTTTTTGGGTCAGTTCAATAGTCCTTTGATGTATATCCTAATCACAACAGTGCTCATTTCTTTTTCGTTAGGACATTACTCCGACTCTATATTTATAATTGTTGTTTTGCTCATTAATACAACCGTCGGGTTTTATCAAGAAAATAAAGCCAACCAATCGCTTCTAGCTCTCAAAAGAATGGTAAAAATCCGAGCGAGAGTTTTACGGGATGGTTATGAGAAAGAAATTGACGGCGAGGAATTGGTCGCGGGAGACATCGTGCTTTTACAATCAGGCGACAAAGTGCCAGCCGATGGCCGAATTATCAATTCAAAGGGTCTGAAAATAAATGAGGCCAGCCTCACTGGTGAATCCCAAGCAGTTGAAAAGAAAGTTGTTGATTTACTCCCGAAAGACGCGCCGCTTCCCGAGCGAAACAACATGATTTTCATGGGAACGATTATTGAAGAAGGACGGGCAACTGCCGTTATTGTTGCAACGGGAATCAATACGCAAATCGGCGAAGTTGTTTCGCTCCTCAAAGAAACAAAAGAGCGGCAGACCCCGCTTCAAAAAAAGATCGTTTTACTTTCGCGCTGGCTCGGCGTTTTTATTCTCTCTATTATTTTCATTATTCTCATTGAAGGTTATTTCACCGAGAAAAATTTAGCAGAGGTTTTTGTGGCATCTCTGGCTTTGGTGGTTTCGGCAATCCCGGAGGGCTTGCTTCCAGCGATAACCGTTATTCTTGTGTTGGGAATGCGGCGCATTTTCAAAACAAACGGCTTAGTAAGAAAATTATCTGCGACAGAAACACTGGGTGGCGTAACCGTTATCTGTACCGATAAAACCGGCACGCTAACCGAGGGCAAGATGCAAGTGAGCCATATTTTGACGAGCACGAGGGAATTGATGAGCGACGGTCTTAATGGACTTGCCAAAGGAGAGAATGTCAACGGAGTAGAATCCCACATTGCCGCGCTCAAAATTGCCACCTTGGCAAACGATGCCTTTGTAGAAAATCCAGAAGCCGAATTGCAGGAATGGATAATGCGCGGTAGACCGACCGAGCGTGCCCTGCTTTTAGCGGGAATGCAGGCCGGCTTAAACAAGCACGAACTCGAAAAACAATACCCGGTCATCGATAGGATCAGTTTTGAGTCGGACTATAAATACGCCGCCGCTTTCCATCGCGTAAGCGAATATAAAAATTCGCTCTATGTCATAGGCGCGCCGGAAGAAATCATCGCGCGTTCCATTGATTTGGATATTGACGGACGAAAAGAAAAACTCGGCACTTCGGAATTCGACAAATTGATCCGAAAATTCGAATCGCTGACTCAAAAAGGATTGCGAGTGCTTGCCTGCGCTCACAAGGATTACAACGCCGACACAAAATACCAAAATCTTGCCGACTTGGTAAAAGAACTCACGCTGGTGGGATTTATCGCCCTAAAAGATCCCCTTCGCCAAGATGCCAAAGAATATATTAGAATCACCAAAAAGGCCGGAATCCGCACCGTCATTGTAACCGGCGATCACCGATTAACCGCCAAAGCCATTGCCGAAGAAATCGGCCTTGACGCCGGAGACGAAAACATAATTGACGGCAAAGAGTTGGAAACTACGAGCGACGAGAAATTGAGAGAAAAAGCCAAACATCTTTCCATTTATGCCCGCGTTTCCCCGCGTCATAAATTAAGAATCGTTGCCGCGCTTCAGGCAAACGAGGAAGTGGTGGCGATGCTTGGAGACGGGGTAAACGACGCGCCGGCCTTGAAAGCCGCGGATATCGGTGTGGCGGTCGGTTCCGGCACCGATGTGGCGAAAGAAGTGGCTGATCTGGTTATTTTGGATGACAATTTCAAAACCGTGGTAAAAGCGATCGAGCAGGGCCGAGTTGTCTTTGGTAATATCCGAAAAGTTTTCGTGTATTTAGTTGCCGATGATTTTTCCGAACTCTTTTTATTTTTAGGAAGCATGGCGATGGGATTTCCGCTGCCGTTGCTTCCTGCGCAAATTCTTTGGATCAATCTCGTGGAAGACGGCCTCCCTGATATCGCCCTTACCATCGAGCAGGAAACCAAAGGAGTGATGGAAGAGAAGCCCAGAAATCCAAAAGAGCCGATACTGAATAAACCCATGAAGCATTGGATGGCCGCCATATTTTTAATTACGGGGATAGCGGCATTTCTTTCTTTCTTTATCCTTTGGAAACTGACGGGCGACATACAAAAAACACGGACAATAGTATTTGCCCTTATGGGTCTCGATTCTCTCGTTTTCGTGTTCAGCGTCCGCTCGTTTAAGCGAACTATTTTCAGAAAGGATATCTTTTCAAATCGTTATCTTGTCGGGGCGGTGGTCATAAGTTTTCTGTTGCTCATTGGCGCGATTTACTTGCCGCCACTGCAGAAACTTTTATCTACCCAGCCGCTGGATATAATTGAGTGGTCAATTATCTTTAGCATAAGCTTGGTGGAAATTTTGCTCATTGAGTTTTCTAAGAAAAAAGTTTTTGCACCATCTCTGCCTCTGCAAATTCCGTAAAATCAGCGGAGATTTCGCTTTTTGGATTTGTGTATCAGATTTGGTAAGATGATTTCAAAAGCATGCCCCGTAGGGAACTTGTTCTCCTTCAGAGTTTGAGAGTGTTCTAACTCCGCAGCCAAGTAATACAAACATCAGAAGTTGCCTCGCGGCTTCCTCCTTCGCCCTGCGGGCTTCAGCGGACAAGTCGCCGCTCGGCATTGAATTCAGCGAGAATTTGCCAGTCATTTTTGAACGAAACCGAAACCGCTCGCTCCGTGAGCTGGGGGTTCGAGCCGACTTTTTCAAGATAATTTTTCTTGAGAGAATTATTATCTCCCAAAGCGACAGAATTGGCTTGTGGTCTGCATACACTTCTCAATTTTTCAGGAATAATTTAAAATAATAAGTATGAGGATACTAGAAAAAATATTAGGTTTTAACAAGAAGTTTAATTTTCCCTTCTTACAATATAAACCCGGCTCTATTAAGTCAGAAAAAGATCTTTTGATAGAAAAATTGATATGGGTTATTGTGATATTCTCGATATCGCTGTCGGTTGGCTTGTATTTTGTTTATAAATCTTTACAAATAAAGTATCCTGAAGAAACTATTGGTATTCAAAGCCATTTACGGGAAAATTTACCAAGTGAAAATTTACCAAATAATTAAAAATAACCAAGGATTCACTTTAATAGAGCTTTTGGTGGTCATATCAATTATGGGAATTTTATCAACTCAATTTGCAATTCAATTAAATGTAATACGGTTAAAAAATAGAGACACGACCCGTATTACTAATTTGGAACAGCTTCAGATCGCTTTGGAGGTTTATCGTTCCGAAAACTATAATTATCCTAAAACCTTTGAGCCGGGAGGGCCGTTAGTTAAGCTGATGGAATGCTCTGGCCAGGAATATATTCCCGGCCTTGCTCCCAAATACATCCTCAGATTGCCCAGTGATCCATCCCTGAATTGTGGAGGTATTGCCCATTCGTGGGTGTATGCGTCTGACGGGATAGATTTTAAGCTTATAACCCATCCCCAAGGAAAATATTTTTCTCAATTTAGGGATCCGGCTTGGGATGGCGGGTCCGATTACTGTATAATTGACGGTCCCGAGTCTTTCCATTATGGGGTGTGGACACCGAAGGCAGTGTGTTGGAGATTATAGCTGGAATTTAGTTAAGATCTTGCCAATGCTCTCAGCTCAATTTAAATACCTAGATATATCATATAAAATAGGACTATGATCAAAAAACTTTCCATAATATTTGCAGTTGCCTTTTTACTGAATTTGGTTTGGGAAAATCTTCATTCATATCTGTATATCCATTATAAGGCAGGAGAAATAACTCGACTCATTTTGTTGCGAGCTACACTTTTTGATGCAGTTTTTATAACACTTTTAGCCATATTATTTATTAAGATCGTCTACTTTAGAGAAAGAAAATGGTATGTGTTGCTGATGGGCATTATCGTTGCAATTATAATAGAGTTATCTGCTTTAAAAACCGGCCGATGGGCGTATAATGAATTTATGCCCATTATTCCGTTGATAAATACCGGCCTAACGCCAACTATTCAGCTTGGCATCTTATCCTATTTAATTTTCAAGTGGCAGATAAAATAAAACCTCATGAAAACACGGACTAAATTCAGAATTTTAGAATTTATAATTTTTGGTCTGATATCCAATCTGGCCGACAATTTGTTGTCTTTGCATTTTTTGACCGATCAAATAATAAATCCCCGTGTTGTATTGGGAGCCGTTGTTATCGTTATCCCATTTGCTATACTGGAAGAGTTAATTGTTGATCATCCTGACTTTTGGCACAAGTTTTGCAAATTTTGCAAGATAAATACCGAATAAATTATGGCGGAACAAAAACTAAAAGCAATAGTTTTATTGGGAACTCTTAAGACCGGGAATGAGCCGTCTAATACTGATGAGCTTGTTAATGATCTTTTGAATCATTTTGCCGAATATGGAGTTGAGGTAGAGAAGTTTCGTTTGGCCAATATGAATATTCCGGTGGGCTTGGAGGAAAAGATGTCTGACGACGATGAATGGCTCAAAATTGCCGACGCTTTGCGACAAGCGGACATTGTTATTTTCGCCACGCCCATTTGGTGGGGCGGACAATCAAGTTTGATTCAGCGAGTTATGGAACGAATGACTCATTTTGACGAGTCGTATATTATGACCGGAAAATCAGATCTCTATCATAAAGTCGCCGGTTTGGTTATTACCGGCCACGAAGACGGAGTTCAGCATATTGTAGGGAATTTGTATAATTTCTTGCAGTGGCTCGGATTTGTCATACCGCCCGAGAGTGTCGCTTATTGGGTGGGCGAGGTTGGCGGAGGCATGAATGTGGACGCGACAAAGCGCCGCAAAAATCAAGCCACCAAAGCGATGCTAGACGTGATGGCCCGTAATTTAATGAATTATGCCATGCTGATTAAAGCGCGCAAAGGAGAAATAAACGAATTTGAAGAAAAACATGTTGCCAGGGTCGGCACCAGAGGAGGAACCGAAGCGCTATTGAAAGAAAAACCAAATGATGACAAATAAATTACCCCTTCAAAAGGGGTAATTTTTATCCACATTGACTTCATGTCCGTTTGGCAGTATACTTGAATGGTTGTTCAAATGATAACACCTGCTTGTCTTGCTATGGGTTGCTAAATTGCCACGGACTTAAAAAGTCCATTGGTCTATAGCAACTACATAGGGAAAGGAGGGAAAAGTCATGCCACAGCGCAAAAAGTGGTTCCTGCGCGCGGTAGCCCACTGCCAAGAGGGCTGCTGTATGGAGCCCTCCTCTTATTAGAAAGAGCGAGGGCTGGAACACAGGAGGAAGAACGAAATCGTTCTTCCTCCTGAAAGTTTAATCCAGAAATATTTATTTATTGTCAAATATTAATAGCTAGAATATAATTTCAGTAACCATTCAATCAATATGGATAGAAAATTATTTATACCGATTCTTTTGGGTACTGTCCGGAAAGATAGGCAAAGCGAAAAAGTTGCTAAGTTTTTATTTGAACAGGTTTCCAAACATACCGAAATTGAAACGGAACTTTTTGATCCGCGTGAAATGGATTTGCCGATGGATGACGAAGGGGGTTATAGCGGTTTGAAAGAAAAAAATACAAAGTGGCGCGATGCCATAATCCGTGCCGACGGGCTTATTGTCATTGCGCCGGAGTATAATCATGGCTACCCGGGAAGTTTAAAGCGGGCTCTTGATGTTCTTCTTAAGGAATATATTCACAAAACAGTCGGACTTGTCGGCGTATCAGCCGGCGGATTTGGAGGAGCGCGGGTTATTGAACAACTGGTTCAGGTTGTCAGGGAACTTGGTTTGGCGGTTACATTTTCTGACCTTAACTTTTTCAAGGTCCAAGATTTTTTTGATGAAAACGGAAAACCCAAAGAAGAAGCCGTTTATCGGCGAGTAGATAATTTTCTTGAAGAGCTGGTTTGGATGGCCAAAACGCTTCGTTGGGGTCGTCAAAATCTGCCAAGTAAATATAACCAATAATACCAGTGGATCCCGTTAGAGACATAGCGCGTATCGAAAACTAAAAAGCGGTGGCTATTGTACTTAAACGGGAAGTAATTATAAATTAATTTGGTACGGTTGCGACAGAGTCGCAACCTGTCTCTAACGGGATGGATATAAAAACCAGAAATAGAATAAAAAAAGAGCTTAGCAATAAAAAGGCCCTCGTAAAATGCGCTTGTGATTTTAATGTTCTCGGCGATTTAACAAGAATGAAGATTTGTTATTTGTTGTGCAAACATAAGGAACTGTCAGTGTCAGAGATCGCTGGGTTGGTAGGGGTTTCCGTTTCCGCTGTTTCTCACTCTCTGAAGGCGCTTAGAAAGTGTTGTTTGGTAAAATCAAGAAGGGACATTAAATCCGTTTATTATCGCATTGATAAAGAGTCGCCTCTCTTTGGTACTGTAAAACGACAAATAACACAATCCCGTTAAAGACATAGCAAACAGCGTCTTGTTAAGAAACGGGGTGTGGGCCAGAGATTGGCGTCGAGGTGGGGCCCATATTTCGCAACGATACGCTTATTAGCATTTAATTATAAATTTAATTGATATTTTGCTGGAAATAAATTAACAGATTAAAATAAATACTCATGAAAAAACTTTTAATCATTTTGCTGGCGGACAAAAGCACGCACGAAAATATGGGTCGCGCTTTGCACGCGCTCCTTTACGCCAAGCCAAACAGGCAAAAGCAAAAGGCCTGGAGGTCGAGCTCATATTTGACGGTGGCGGCACACAGTGGGCCGCGGAGTTTCCCAAGAACGATCACTTCAAAGGACTCTACCAAGAACTTCTTGAGGGCGGTGTCGTTAAAGGCGTGTGCTCTTTTTGCTCCAAGGCATTCAAAGTAGAGGACGAACTCAAGGCGCTTGGAGCAAATTTTATGGATGAAAACAACGGCCATCCGGATATCGGCGCGCGCATCGCAAGCGGCTGGGAAACACTTATTATTTAATCAATCCCAAGCGCAAACTCACGAATAACTCGTGCTTTCCAACAGAAATTGGTTCGGTTTTCTCTTTTACATTGCTTTTGCTTGACTTTATGTTTGCTTGGCAGTATACTTGAGTAGTTGCTCAAACATTCAACTTATGTTAAGTTCTACTAATAATCAATGAATCCCGTTAGAAGGCACCCCCCTAACGGATTAAACGAATGGAATATCGAATAAATAACAGCAATAGCCCTGCTTATAAACGAGTCATTTTTGGATTGCGTAGGACTTCTAACGGGATGACTAAACAATACAAACAATTGGAACCGGCGGAGATTTTTAGCCTCCTATCGGATCCTACCAGGATAAGTATTTTTAAGGTATTGATTTCCGAAAAAGAGCCGTGCGTAGGCAGAATATCCGAGATGACGAACTCGTCTTTATCCGCCGTTTCTCACCAGTTAAAGAAGTTAGAACTTTTGGGCGTTGTTTCCGGATGCCGCTACGGTCAAGAAATATGTTATTGTTTGAATCGGGAAAATAAGCTGACCAGTCATTTAATAAAACTTATAAAAATGGTAAAATGAAAAAGTGGATTATAATACTTGTGTTAATGCTTGGAATTGGCGGATTTTATTTTTATAACCAATCTCGCCAGTTTAAATTACCCAAAGGCGATACCCAAGTTTTAGAGACTATGCCAAATAATTCGGATTTAGAAACATCCGAAAAACAAATTCTGATTACCGATGGGGTAAAACATTCCGTGCCATTAGATGAAATCCTGTCAGGCGGTCCGCCCAAAGACGGGATTCCATCAATTGATGATCCTAAATTTTTGTCTACCGAAGAAGCGGATTTTCTGAAAGATGAAGAAACAGGAACGGGACTTTGTGTTGGTAATGATTGCCGATTTTATCCCTATCAAATATTGGTTTGGCATGAAATTGTGAATGACACCGTTGGCAACCAACCAGTATTGATTACGTATTGCCCCCTTTGTTTGACAGGTATCGTTTTTGAAAGAAAATTGGAAGGTCAAGTCGTGGAATTCGGCACTTCCGGCAAACTTTGGAAATCAAATCTGGTAATGTATAATCGAACCGAAGATGAGAAAAAAGAATCACTTTGGTCTCAAGTATTGGGAGAAGCTATTGTCGGAAAATTTACGGGTACCAAACTAAAAGTTATTCCTTCGGATGTTATTAGGTACGGGGATTGGAAAAAACTTCATCCTAACACAACGGTTCTTTCCAAAGACACCGGAACTATCAGGTCATACGGTTATGACCCTTATGGTGATTACTATACATCAAACGATGTCTCATTCGGCGCCTCATTTAATGATAAACGATTACACCAAAAAGAATTTGTTTTGGGGGTTCAAATTAAGGGAAAATATAAAGCATATCATTCAAAAGCTCTGAAAGCCGGCGAAACAAAAGACATATTTAACGGTGAACAGATTTTTATCCAAAAGAAACCGGAGGGCGAGATTAGAATGTTTATAGGCGCTAACCGCGAACCGTTGCCGTATATCGGAGGATTCTGGTTTAGTTGGTTAGCGGTTCATCCCGAAACCGAGCTTTTCAAATAGTCAGTCCCACACGAGATAGAGACTCGGGGCGAGTCCTCGCGATCTCGTGCGAGATCAATTAATAATTAAGAATGGTGTATTTTCTGAGTTGAAAACCCCCGAAGGAGTCGCTTCACGACCCTACGGGGCAGGCAAAACAGAGAATCATCAGCTTAATTAAAATAAAACAAAATGGATCCATCGGTTTTCCTGAACGCCAATCTTGGTCTGTTTATATTGAGATTGGCGGTAGCAATAATCTTTCTTTATCACGGCCTGCCGAAACTTATGAAGGCAAAAATGATGGGTCAGATGATGGGAGTATCCGGAGCTGCCGTATTTTTCTTAGGAATAGTTGAGAGTCTTTCCAGCTTAGGCCTTATTCTGGGGATTTATATGCAAGCGGCCGCCGTTTTGTTGGCAATTGTCATGGTCGGGGCAATTGGCATGAAGATGATGAAATGGAAAATTCCTTTCGCCGCCATGGATAAAACCGGCTGGGAATTTGATTTGATATTACTGGCGGCTAACGCGGCGATATTTTTCACCGCCGGCGGATATTACAGGTTAATTAGTTAATAAAAAACGATAAATAAATAAAACTAAAACTATGGCTAAAGTAACAATATATACAACTCCCACATGCGTGTATTGCAAGGTGGCTAAGGCTTTCTTCAAAGAACATGACGTTATTTATGAGGAGAAAAATGTAGCGGCAGATCGTGAAGCGGCGAAGGAAGCTATGGAAAAATCCGGTCAAATGGCGGTGCCGATTATTGATGTTGATGGTACGATCATTGTCGGTTTTGACAAATCACACCTTTCACAATTACTTGGAATTAAATAACTAATTAAGATTATCTCAAAACCTCGTTTTGGATAACTTCAATTATACAATCAAAATATGAATCAAAATCATAATCAAAAATCAGAAGAATGCATGGCGTGTTCGTGTCCATGCGAAATGCATAAAGAGCATAACCATCCGGTTGAAGAAATGGGTGAGCACGAAAAACATCACGAAGAAAGCAAAACCTGTTCAACGTGCGGCGCGCCCCATAAGCAGGACAACACCCCTTCCTGCGATTGTCATTAGAGAAAAATGTCAGATCAAAATACTGAAAAATTAAATAACGTGCCATATGAAGAACGGCAAAGGCAAAAGAAGGTCGTTAGAGAAGCCGAGATTTCAAGTGGGCGCCGCAAAAGAGTTTTTAAAAAGATTAGTTACTGGCTTATCGGTCTAGCGATTGTGATTGGTGGCGGATGGTTAATAGTTCGTGCCGGTACGCCCAAAGGGCAGGATTACAGCCAAGCAATCTCGATTTTAGGAAGGAACCATGTGTCTGATGGCATGGTGGGTTCCTATAACTCAAATCCACCGACATCCGGCGATCATTATGCGGTTGCGGCTCCGGCAAGATTTTACGATAGAGAGTTGCCCGACGAGCAACTAGTCCATAATTTAGAACATGGCCATGTTTGGATTACTTATAAACCAGACTTATCAAGCGAGGTTATTGATATTCTTAAAGATTTTGCCGGCGGAAATATTATAGTTACCTTGCGTTCAAAAAATGACACTGATATTGCTCTGGCGGCTTGGGGACGATTGGATAAATTCAATGTTGAAGCCGGCAGCATCGATCAGCAACGCATTAAAGATTTTATTTCTCGTTACCAAAATCTTGGTCCGGAGAGAATAAATGCTCCGCGAGGTCATTCGAGATGAGTAATATGAAAAACTTATGATTGTTAATTTCAAGAATATTATGAAGCCGGTATATATCCGAAATAAATAAAACCATGGAGCTGTCAGATTTGGAAAAACAATTAAGCGAGCATGATATTCAAACTCACGAACGCGATCATCATTTTAGCGCCGATAAAAGTTTTGATTACGATCAAATAACCGACGAAATTTTTATCGGCACAAATATGTGCTGTATCGTCGGCTATGCCAGAGAATTGATTCAAAAAAATGTTTTAGGTGATATAAGTTTAGAAAAAAACCGGATTGATAATCCCATAGGCATTGACTATTTTCTTTGGCTACCGGTTGAAGATCATCAGGCGCCTACTCCAAATCAATTGGAGCTGGGGGTGGAAGTAATGGACTTTTTTGTAAAGAATAAAATGAAATTTTATATTCATTGTAAAAATGGCCACGGCCGAGCGCCAACCCTGGTGGCGGCTTATTTTATGAAGCAAGGCAAAAGTGCCAACGAAGCGTTGAATCTTATTAAATCGAAACGGCCATCTATACATCTCGAGGATATTCAGAAGAAAGCTCTAGAAAAATTTTTAAAAAATAAGTAAATGAAAAAAATTATTCCAATTATAGTAATAATTATCACGGCGGTTTTGGCGTTAGTTTTACGGGACAGCAACAACAAAGAAACATCAGTTTCAACGCCCTCAACCGCGAAAGAACCGCAAGGCGAGCTAACGGTGGGAACACGAATCGGCAATCTCGCGCCCGATTTTGAATTAAAAGATTATAACGGCAAGACCGTAAGGTTGTCTGATTTTCGCGGACAAAAACCGGTGTTCATAAATTTTTGGGCGACATGGTGTCCGTTTTGCGTTGAGGAGCTCCCGCTTATGGCCCGTGTTCAAAAACAATCCGGCGATCAATATGTTACTTTGGCGATTAATCGGGGCGAAGATCAAAAAACCGGCCGAAAATTCACGGATCAGCTTGGTTTAGCCGATGCCTTTGTTTTACTTAACGATAAATCCGACTCTACCTATGGACGTTACGGAGGATTTGCGATGCCTCATAGCGTGTTTATTGATCGCGAAGGAGTAATACAAGATATGAAGTTGGGGCCGCTTACAGAGGCAGAGTTAATCCAAAAAATAAATAAAATAATCAAATAAACGATGATAGAATTTGGTATCGCATTAATACTTTCTTCATTTGTTGCCGGCGTATTTACCTTTTTCGCGCCGTGCACCTTGCCGCTTGTGCCGGCGTTTTTGGGCGTGATTGCCGGCGTCGGGCCAGAAGAGCTGAACAATCCCGAGAAACTAAAACAGTTACGCTGGAAAATATTCGGCAACGCCGTTTTCTATGTTCTTGGATTTTCACTGGTATTTATATTATTCGGTGTGGCTTTCTCATTTCTGGGCAAAATTTTTGTTATCCGGATATGGCTTCAAAGAATCGGCGGTATCTTGATAATACTGTTTGGACTATTTTTGTCGGGATTATTAAAATTACCCTGGTTGAGCGCAGAAAAACAGATTCGATTGCCTAAGCTTTTTACTTCATCTAATAAAACAAACTCGTTCGGTATCGGCGCGCTTTTTGCTCTTGGTTGGTCGCCTTGCGTCGGACCGCTGTTGGGCTCCATTCTTTTTCTGGCGTCTGGATCCGGCACAGTGGCTCAGGGCACATTTCTTCTGATGATGTTTTCTTTGGGGCTGGCCATACCTTTTTTGATCACCGCGCTTCTTATCGGCAAAGCGTTTACGGCTTTTGCCAAGTGGGGACGAATGCTCAAGGTCATCAATGTTGTCGCCGGTATTTTTCTTATCGCGCTCGGCGCTCTTCTTATCAGCAACCAGTTCACGCCGGTTTTTAACCAATTTCGCGGTTGGCTGCTGCAATTTCAATTTTACGAAGAATATATAAATAGATTTTTATAAATTATGAAAAATAAATCCCTGATAATTTCAATAAGCGTGATAGCGGGCGCTATCGGTCTGTCAGTGATACTGATTTTGGCTGGCGGTAAAGCCACTAATCAACCCGAAAGAAATCATTTGGGCAACAGCGCGCCACGCCCGCCGCAAACCGCGCAAATCGTTCCGGATACAGCATCTCTTGAAGACAATGATGCCGTGCTTGGCAATCCCGATGCCCCGGTAACTTTGGTGGAATTCGGCGACTACCAGTGTACTTTTTGCACCAAGTTTTTTAATGAGACGGAGCCAACTCTAATTGATAAATATGTTAAAACCGGAAAGCTAAAGATTGTGTTTCGTGATCTTGCTATCAACGGTCGCGAGTCCCAAAATGCCGCTGAAGCGGCAGAATGCGCTGGAGAACAGGAGAAATATTGGGAATATCATGATCGGCTCTATTCTGAACGCCGCGGTTATAATGTCGGAGTTTTTAAAAAAGATAATCTTATAAAATTTGCTTCTGATCTGGGGCTTGATGCGGAACAATTCAGCTCTTGTTATGAATCAGGCAAATATCGGCAGGAAATAGCCAAAGACAGCCAAGACGCGGCTCGATTAGGCGCTCGCGGCACGCCCAACTTTTTTCTCAATGGCCGTCAACTTGTTGGCGCCCAGCCATATCAAGTTTTCGCCGGCTTGATAGATCAACTGTTAATAAACGGCGGTCTGTAGGTTGATTGTTCTAAAATAATAAATAACGGCGCCAAGCTTACGCCCGAAGAAATAGCCGTTAAAAAACCATTTATATGTTATCTGATTTTTGTATAATATGCAGCAGTTCATCTACGTTGGCTAACGGCTTAGTGAAATAATAATCAAAGCCCGCTTCTTTAGCTTTGAGCTTGTCGTTTTCTTGTCCAAAGCCGGAAACGGCAATTAACGAGGTACCAGTTAATTTGGTATCTCTTTTGATTATTTTGGCCACTTCGTAGCCGTTTTTACCGGGCATGGCGATATCCAACATGATAAATTTGGGGCTGACTGATCCGGCGGCTATCATTTCTA
This sequence comes from Candidatus Yanofskyibacteriota bacterium, assembly GCA_016185545.1. Lineage (GTDB taxonomy): Bacteria > Patescibacteriota > Minisyncoccia > 2-02-FULL-40-12 > IGHO2-01-FULL-4-A > 2-01-FULL-44-17. The sequence continues at coordinate 284,412 of JACPNJ010000005.1, read as the reverse complement.
GAGCCATGTCGCCGCTATACGTCGATTTAATAATATAATTGTGTGGCAGATTAATTTTTAATAATTCTGCAAGGCCGTCGGCCGCTTCTTTCTCATCGTCAACCACCAGAATCTGGGTATTTGGGTTTTTGCTTTCAGCTTGGCTGACATAATAAAGCGGGATTCGTACCGTAAATACGCTGCCCTTGTCGGGGCCGTCGCTTTGGACAGTTATGGTTCCGCCGTGAAGTTCAACTAAGTTTTTGATCAAAGACAAACCAATACCCAAGCCCAAGTTCTGATTGTAGCCGGCGGAGTCTTTGTCAGCCTGGATGAACATATTAAAAATATTGCCGATCATATCTTTGCGGATGCCGCGGCCGTAATCTTTGATCTGAATCTCGCCAAAAGACTCGCCGGCCCCTAGTGTCAGCTCTATCGGTTTGCCCGGCGCGCTGTATCTTGAAGCGTTGCTAAGTATATTGACAATGATTTGCTCCATTCTGACCGGGTCAACCTCGACGATTAAGGGTTGCTCGGGCATTGATACCGACAGAGTATTTTGCCGTTCGCGGATAAAGGATTCCGAGGTCTTGACAGCGTTGCGAACACAATCAGCCAGATCCGTCTTTTTAACATGCAAGATGATTTTATTGTTTATGACGCGGCCGATGTCAAGCAAGTCATTAATCAGACTGGTCATATTGCCGGCTTGTTTCTTGATCGTATCTATCGCTTCGGCTAATTCGGCGCGTATCAAGACGTCATAACCAGCCGTGGTTTTAAGTTTGGCTTGAGCAAGTTGGGTGTATAACAAAATCGCGGCTAGCGGGTTTCTTAACTCGTGAGAAAGAACCGCCAGAAAATCATCTTTTTTTTTGTCAAATTTCTTTTTTTCGGTAATGTCGTGGGCGATGGTTGATAAACCGACGATTTCGCCATCGGCGTCCAAGACCAGTGAAACGATCATGGCTACATCAACAATTGATCCGTCTTTGTGCTTTCTTTTGGTTTCATAATTGGGTACGGCCTTTCCTTTTTGTAATTTTTCATGTATCTCGGCCAGTTCATTATGACAATCAATCGGTAGGATGATACTGTGATTTCTGCCGATTGCCTCTGTGGCCGTATAGCCGTAAAGGTTTTCCGCGCCTTTATTCCAGGTAGTAATAATATTATCCAAATTACTGCTAATTATGGCATCATTGGACGACTGAACGACTGAAACGAGATAATGAGCCTTGTCTTCCGCTTCTTTTCGGTCGGTTATCAGGAACCGCACGGCAACGTATTTCATGATTTTGCCTTTATTATCAAAAACCGGCGCGATACTGGTATCCGCCCAGAAATACGAGCCGTCTTTGGCGATGTTATTGATTTCTCCGCGCCAGACTTGACCGCTGGATATTGTGCGCCAAAGATTTTGGTAAAATTCAGTAGTATGATGGCCGGACTTAAAAAGTCTGTGGTTCTGGCCGATTAATTCTTCCTGGCTATACTTGGAGATTTCCGTGAACTGTTTATTGGCAAAAGTAATATTACCTCGGGCGTCCGTTTCGGTTACCATGGCTGCCGCGTTAATAGCTTCCAAAAATCCGCCGAAACGTTTCCTGCCTAATTCGTTTTCCGGCTTGATGTTTCTGCCTCTGGTTCTTAGCTTGCCATTTGTCAGATTGTAACCGATGTAGTCTTCGCAAGTTATTTTGTCGTCGGATATTCCCAATTTACTAAGTTGGACGTCACAAGTCTTAACAAACGGGGTCGGGCCGGCTATCTGCCAAAAGGCGGTCAGGTAATTAGGAACGTTTTTTTTGATAAATGCCGAATCTATTTTTATTGCCTTGCCTTTGTCCTTAAACAGAGTTATCAGTCTGAATCGATCAGGGCAGATCTCGGCGTATTTCCTGACGACTTCATAGTAGGCGGCCTTTTTCTGACTTCGGTCAGCCCAAATCAAGGTAAGCTGGTAGGGCAAACCTTCTTCGCATACAGACGTTATCTTGTCTATAAACGCGGTAATTCCGATGCCGCCGGCAAAAAAAATCAAAGAAATTCTCTCCTTTGTCTTAGGTAAGGTCATATTGCCGTAAGGACCGCTGATTATAACAGGCGAACCGGCCGGCAGTTTGAGAAGGGTTTTCTTAAATTTACTAAAGGGCTCTGTTAATCTAAAAGCGATCGCAACCTCTTTCTCACAGTTACAGTCTTCGTTTTGTTTTTGTTTAGTAGCCTGTTTTCTCTGTTCGCGCCGGCAAGATAAAATGGAAAAGTCTCTGGAATTTTCTATGGAATCTATGAATAGAAACTTGGGCAGGGTCAGCCGCAGGTATTGTCCCGGCTGATGACAAAACTTTTGATCCGCGATCATGATTCCGAACCTAACCTCCACCGTATCTTCGGCGATTTTTTTACTATATATTAGTTTTGCTTCAAAAATACGCGACATTTAATATAATTATATAATAAGTCACTTTATTACTAGTGTCAAGGCTAATGGGTAATATTTAATTTGATCCTTACGGACCGAAGAAAGCCAAAAGAAAGCCAAAAGCCAGCTCCTTATAAGGAGCTGGCTTTTGGCTTTCTGGGATCACTATAAAGTCATTATCTAAAGGGCTCCTCTTTCCGGGCTTCTCCTTCCCAGATTCCCCAGCCAGATTCCCCAGAAAGCCGTGGTAAACGCTTAACGCGTAATCCGCACGATACGCGATAATTCTCAAGAATTCTCAAGTGCGTTAATTCACAAGTGCGAATGGCAATGGCGTAATAATGCAATGCAAATTACAACACCAAAGACAACAAAGAACTATACAGCAGAAATTACCACGGCGCCGTGAGAACTCTATGAATTGTCATTTCTTTAATACATCAGCAACTAACCCCCATATATTAAAAGTACGCTTATGGATATGAACGAAATACAAAATCTTAACCTTAACAGGGGAAGCAAGGGATTACTGGCCAGTTTTATAATGTCTGCTGCGGTTGGTGGTCTTGTTGGCGGTCTTTTCGGTTATCTTGTTTCCAGTTTCAAATTTATTGGTGTTGATGCGGCCGTGTTGGCGCGTCGGCAAATTAATGCCGAAGCGGGTTTGGCGATGACAACCGAAGAGTCGCTTGTGGTCAGTGTGGTCAAAAAAGCTAACCCGTCTGTAGTCAGCATTGCTATTTTGGGTACTACTAATAGTGAGGATATTAGCAAAAATATAGAAACAACGCCTGACGATGCGGCACAGAAGGAAAGCCAAAGCCAGAGAAGCCAGGAAACGCGGCGAGAAGAGGATTTTAAAAACAAGATTATTGCTAATACCTGCCAAGACCCCATATTGAAGCTTGCTTTGGGAAAACAATGTTCGGAAGCCGAATTCCAAACGCCGTCTAAACAAATCACCAGACAGGCTCCCGGCAAGCAAGCTGATGAATTGACCAGTGTCGGTTCCGGTTTCATTGCCAGTCCGGACGGCCTGATCGTAACCAACAAACACGTGATTGACGCGGGCAAAGGCGAACTTTTCGCGATTACCGAGGATGGTGTCAAACACAAAATAAAGGTTTTATCGCGAGATCCGGACAAAGACCTGGCCATTATAAAGATTGACGGCTCAAATCTGCCCTTTTTGACTTTGGGAGATTCGGACAAGTTGGAAAATGGACGAACGGTTATCGCTATCGGTAATGCTTTGGGAAAATTTGCCAATACCGTTTCGCGCGGTGTAATTTCTAATTTGTCTCGTTCTGTCGCTGTCGGTAACGCTAACGGCAAACAATTGGCGCGCTTGGATAAATTGATCCAAACTGATGTTGCTATAAATTCAGGCAGTTCCGGCGGACCCTTGCTGAATCTTCAGGGAGAGGTCATAGGAATCAACACCGCCATAGTAGATGGCGCCAAAAACATCAGTCTTGCCATCCCGGCCAATCAAGTAAAGCTGGCCTTAGAGCAGGCGCAATCAGGCTTATTGAATAACAAATAAACAAAGTTAATTATAAAAACCATGCAAAACGCCTTAGCAATCAAAATTAATAGCTGCCACCGTAGTATCAAGGCTGGCATAACGGCCAGCTTTATTGCCGGTGCCGTCTTTGGCGCTATAAGCGGCGCGACGGGAATGCTGCCGACTATCGCCAGGCTCCTGGGTGGAGATTCAGTCATTTTCGGCTTAATGACGAACACATTATTCAGTGTCGTCTTTGGTTTATTTTTTGCTGTTTTTCTGGGATGTAAAACGACAGGTAAAACAAAAAACATCGCGCTTGGCCTGGCTTTCTCTCTAGTCTTGTGGTTTTTGGGACCGCTGATTATTATGCCCTGGCTTTTGGGTATAGGCAGCCAGCTTTCAAAGCAAGGAATACAAATGGCCTTGCCAAGCTTATGGGGACATTTAGTGTATGGTTTTATTCTGGGGCTAGTTTATACCGCTATTGCGAAGAACGGGAAAGGTGTTAAGTCCGGGATCCGTTTTGACAGGACTTGACTTTAATTATCATTTATGTAGACTACGTTTTTTATCTAAGATGTTAAAAACCATGAGGATATTGATTATTGAGGACAACCAGGATCTTGCCAGCGGCCTTAAGAAAAATCTTGAGGACGAAGGTTACGCCGTTGATTATCTGTTGGACGGCGAAGAAGGCGAGCGGCGCATCCAGATCAATCACGATGGTTACGATTTATTAATCCTGGATTTAGTGTTGCCGCACAAAGACGGTTTCGCGATTTGTAAAAGCATCCGCCAAAGCGGCATCAAAATTCCGATCTTGATTTTAACCGGCCGCTTTGACGTCAAAGACAAGGTTACGCTCCTCAATAGCGGCGCCGATGATTACCTGGTCAAACCTTTTTTCTTTGAGGAGTTAAACGCCAGAGTCAAAGCCTTGCTTCGTCGGCCGGCGGAAACTATTACCGAATCCCTGAAAGTCAACGATATCTGCATCAATCTCAACACCCACAGAGCCTACCGTGACAGTAAAGAACTGCCCTTGACGCTCAAAGAGTTCAGTCTGATGGAATACTTTATGCGCAATCCCGGCCAGACGATCACTCGCGAACAAATCCTGGATCATCTTTGGGATTTCGGTTTCGCCTCGTTCAGCAATATTGTTGACGTGCATATTAAGAACTTGAGGAAGAAAATCGGCAATAATTCTCGTGAAAATATGCTGGAAACAATCCGCGGAGTTGGTTATCGGCTGAATGTCTACGGCCGCTACCCCAGAGCAAATACAGAAAAGTAAGCCTCAAGATATTATTAAAAATCCGCCGCGTACGGCGGATTTTTTATTTGGCCGATTATCATTATCATCGGACGGTTTTTCTATTATGAAGAAACGTGAAGAAAACTATTGACTGTCTGGATCGTGAAATTATAATGGACGAATGAACTAATATCTTCACGCGTAAGCCAGGTAATCGTTATTTTACCGGTCGAAATCAAGCCAATTAGTGCTTATCGGCTCTAAAATAATGAAGACAAGGCGGCGCAATATTAGTTTCAATAACCATGTCTATATATTTCAGAACCAAAAACATCATAGTTGTTCTTTCCGCAGCCGTTCTTTTGTTATTGGGCGTTTTTGCTGGTGGTGGTTTCTTAAATGGCGGGGTTTCTGCTGTTAGCGAGAAACAAACAGTTGTTAATATTGGCCACGAAAGCGGTAATAGGGATAATCCGGCCGAGATTTTGTCGGACATAGCGGCTTATCGCAACTTGCCCGTTAGCAAAGTTACCTTTCATTCGGCGCCAGCCACCTTCGGCACTGCTGTCTTGATTCCTCAATATCACAGGAATCCGGGTTCGGAGGCCGGAGACGGCATTAACGATTCGGCGCAACAGAACCAAGAACAAACCCTTCAGATAGTTAAACATCTGGCCGGACAATTCGGGGTCAAATTGTTTGTCGTGGAGGGCCAGTTAGCCGGCCCGGTACCGTCAAGCGTCATTGAACCGCTTAAAGAAAAAATAGACACTCGCGATCGCTTTCTGGCCGCATACCGCAAACTTAACCAAGAACTTGAGCAGGGTAGCATTAACCCTCAACTTGAGGATGACCTCAGGACTGGCGTTGATAAACAACTGGCCAAAACAGGCCGTGAAATCATCTTGAAAGGTGCGCCGCTGGTTTACAAGGCCGAGGGTGGCGATATAACTCTGTTTGGTTCCGAAAACCAAGCCACGCTTCAAGAAAGTGCCGCTTTGGTCAGAGATAACATCTATCTACAGGACAGGTTGGATAATCTTGAAACCCTGGCCGCCTCCGGCCCTTACTTGGGCAGGTTTTTTGACGCTTCATTGCTTGAAACCTTAACCCTAATCCTGAGCGGTGGTAGTGATGTCTCGCGTCGGTTTGATGCTTTGGAATCGGAAGCCAACCAGCAAGGCAAACAAGAACTGGCCCAGCAAATAGAACTTTGCCGTTCTTTGTTTTCTGAAATGACCGGGACCGGCCAAGGCAATTCAGCGTTGAACTTAGCCGGCAATGCGTCATCGCGAGCCGACAATCCTTATAATGCCGTCTATAATACCGATCTTTTGCGCCGACTTTTGGTTGATTCAGAAACCAAGATTGAGAGGACTGTCGTGGAAAAACGTAATTTTGAGGCGGCCGAGAACTTCGTTTCCGCCCTGAAAGAATCAGGCCAGACGGTCGGAGTTATACAATTCGGCGCTGGCCACGAAGAGGGATTGACCAAAGAACTTAACAAATTAGGTCTGAACGTTATTGTCGTTACTCCTCAAGAGGTGACAGACAGGAACGTCCGCCGGAATTAGATTGATTAGAGAACAATCTGTCTAGAACAATCAGCCGTTCCAGGCGCGAGAACCTGTCACTGCCGTCGGCTTTTTTGTAATCTGTGCCGAATAAGCTGTCAAGAACTATCAGTTGGCCAAGATTGTTATCGCCATTATAGCAGTAGGGTTCGGCGCCGGAGTTGCCACCGATCCTGCCTCTGCCCGCCCTCCCGTCTAGGACGGGGTGGGCAGGCCGCTCATTGACTATAGTAATAATGCTGGAAGTACGTGCCAACGCAAAATAACCCGTGCCGAACAGAGCCAAACCAAATAATATAATAAGTAATAATTTGTTGTGGGTAGAAAAGAAATTTCTCACGCTCATGATGGTATAATGACAAATCCGGCACAAGAGAGAAACTTGCAATTCTCTCTTGCTGCCGGACTTACCTGATAAATCCGTTGCCGAAGCCGAACAATCCGTCTAAGACTAACAGTTCGCCTAAGCGAGAGGCGCCGCCGATTCTGCTACCGGTTACTCCGTCTATACTATTGCCGAACAATCCGTCTAAGACAAGCAGTTCGCCGAGTCGCGAAACGTTTCTCGTGCCGTTGCCGTTAAGCCCGTTGCCGAAGCCGAACAATCCGTCTAAGACGATCAGTTCGCCCAAGCGTGAAGGACCGTCGATACGATTATCTATGCTGTTGAAATCATTGGCAAACAATCCGTCTAACACAAGCAGTTCGCCTAGTCGCGAAACATTGCCGTGGGCGGCTCTGGAAATGCCGTCAATACCTGCCGCCTTGGCGTTATTGCCGGGATAAGCGACAATCGCGGTCATTGCCAGCACGCCAAAAATGGCCATTGAAACCGCTATTTTCGTGGATTTTTTCATGATATGATTACACCCCCTTTCTTAAAAAAACGCTCTGAACAAAACTAACAAAACTATTGATTGTTATGATTGATACGGCCGTGATCGACCGCGCGGCAATGCTCCCCAACACAACACGCAAACGTCGTGTTCTTTGCGTTTATGTAGCCAAGATAGCAGGTAAGTTTGAATTAAATTTTAACTTTAAAACGGTCAATTCATGATAAAAATATATATTTCCAATATAATTTACAATATAATTTTGAATATAATTATGGATAAAGATAAATATGATGTATTAATAATCGGAGGAGGCGTGAGCGGCACTGCCCTCTTTTACGTGTTATCCAAATACACGGATATTTCTAGTGTGGCTCTTCTTGAAAAGTATAATAAAGTAGCGCAGGTTAATTCTAGGGGCAGAAACAACAGCCAGACTCTTCATGTGGGCGATATTGAAACCAACTATCCATTAGAAAAAGCAAAAATAGTAAAAACAGCGGCCATGATGATTCCTACTTATGTGAAAAAACTGCACCCCGATGAGCAGAACAAAATTTTATTTAAAGTATCTAAGATGGTTTTAGCGGTAGCTAAAGACGAAGTTGTTCAGCTGGAAAAAAGATACGAAGAAATTAAAGAATTATATCCAGATTTGCAGAAGTTAGATAAAAGAGGAATTGAAAAAGTAGAACCAAATATAACAAAAGGAAGAAGAGAAAATGAAGAAATCTTGGCATTATATACACATGATGGATATGCAGTTGATTATGAAATGCTGGCGGCATCTTTTGTAAAAGAAGTCAAAAGAGGAGCAAACAACTGGTCGAACTTATTTTTGGGATGCAAGGTGAAAAATATAAAAAGAACCGACGATGTATATCAGGTAGCCACCAATCAAGGAGTATTCAAGGCTGGTGTTGTTGTGGTGGATGCCGACTCTTACAGTTTACTTTTTGCTAAATCACTCGGATATGGAAATAAGTTTTCGCTTGTTCCGATTGCTGGCAATTTTTATTTTTCAGACCGGCTTTTAAATGGAAAAGTTTATACTATACAGAACAAAAAATTGCCCTTTGCATCAGTTCATGGTGATCCTGACGTACAAGTTTCCAATAAAACAAGATGGGGACCGACAGCTAAATTTTTTCCGGTATTGGAAAGCGGAAAACTTTCCACTTCAGTAGATTATTTTAAGTCAGCAGGACTTTTTAGATACTGCACGGCAAAAAGTTTTATTAAAATTTTAAGCGACCATACGAGATTTAAATATTTGGTAAAAAACGCCCTATACGATCTTCCTTTGGTAGGCAAAATTTTGTTTTTGGCAAATATCAGGAAAATTGTTCCATCTATCAAAGCCCGGGATCTTAAAAAAGCCAAGGGTTTTGGCGGGATGAGACTTCAAAGAGTAGACACGGAAACTCATGAACTGCAACTCGGTGAAGGAAGAATTATTGGAAACCATATCATCTTTAACATGACGCCTTCTCCTGGCGCTTCGGTTTGTCTTTTCAATGCCGTTAGAGATACTGAAGAGATAATGAAATTTTTTAATAATAAATTTAGTTTTGACAAGTACACAATGGAAAACGAATGTGCCGGGGGTTATCCGTGCGAAACAAACAGAAGTACTTCGCTAGACGCCTATTTTTCATAACCTAACGGATTAATAAGTTATTATCTGTAACTGGTGATATCTAATCCATTGTGATAAAATAAGGAAATATAGTATTACACATTCCTGGTTTGAGGGTCGATAACCGGTTAATCAATTAGGATAAGAATTAAAAAATCTTTCGAAAGCGCCAAAATTATTATTCCCCAATAGATTCGTTAGGTTCATTAAGCGGTGATAGTATTATTTAACCAAGTAATTAAAAAATGAAGAAAATAAAAATAGCAATCAACGGTTTCGGCCGCATCGGCAGACAATTTTTTAAGGTCGCTTTTGAACGGCCAGAATTGGAAATCGTCGCTCTCAACGACCTGGGCGCACTGGCTAATCTAGCCTATCTTTTGGAGTTTGACAGCGTTTACGGACGTTTTGATAAAAAAATTGAAGTTCAGGAGAACAATCTTGTTGTTGACGGCAAAATGATAAAATATTTGAGCGAACCAGATCCGCTAAAGCTTCCGTGGGAGGATCTGGGCATTGATGTGGTCATTGAGGCAACGGGACGATTTACTTCTTACGATAAGGCTAAAGCGCATCTTGGCGCGGGTGCGAAAAGAGTTGTTCTTACAGCGCCAGCTCATGATGAGGGCGAAACAATTACCGTTACCCCAAACATAAATGAGGAGGCAATTGCCAGATCCAAAATCACCACCAACGCCTCTTGTACCACTAACGCTATTACGCCGGTGGCCGCAGTGATGACCTTAAGGCCCGGTATCAAGTTTTCTCTTTTAAACACCGTCCACGGTTATACTTCGAGCCAGGGTTTGGTTGACGGGCCCGGTAAAGATTATCGAAAAGGAAGAGCGGCGGCTCAGAATATCGTTCCAACGACGACTGGCGCCACTATTGCCACCGCCAAAGCAATTCCCGGAATGAAAGACAAGTTTGACGGTTTGGCTTTGCGGGTGCCGGTTGTCAGCGGGTCAATCCTGGACTTTACTTTTATAGCCGAACAAAAAACTTCGGCGGAAGAAATAAATAATATTTTTATTGAAGAGTCAAAGAAACCGGAGTGGCAAGGAATCTTAACGGTTACGGATAAGCCGCTGGTGTCTTCGGATATTTTGAAAAACGCCCATGGCGCGACCGTTGACTTGAACTTAACCAGAGTGGTTGGCGGCGAACTAGTGAAAGTGATGGTCTGGTATGACAACGAATGGGGATATGCTTCAATGCTGGTCAGGCATGTGATTTCTCTTGCCCCGTTTATCACAGCTATATGATAAAACGAAGGATTTATTTTTTAAGAAAAATAATCCTTCGTTTTTGTTAAATGCAAATAATTATATTTACAATCGCGATCTTAGCCATATTTTTTATATGGGCAAGATCAAAAATCGGCAGAAAATTATCAGGAAATGAATTTGATATTATCATAATCGGAGCCGGTTCAGGCGGTTTAAATGCGGCTTCTTTTATGAACAAGGCTGGTTTTAAAACTCTGCTAATTGATAAAAGCGACAGAAATATCGGCGGCGATTGCTTGAATTTTGGCTGCGTACCGTCAAAAGCGCTTATTCATGTAGCAAGAATGATTAAAAACGGACGGGATGTTGAAAGATTTGGACTGAAAACGGACGGCACGGTTGATATCGGCAGAGTCGTCGCGTACATAAAAGAAAAACAAGACACCATAAGAGAGGACGAAAATTTTCAAGCGCTCAGTAAAAAGGGGATTACCGTTAAATTGGGTTTGGCTAAATTTATTTCTTCAAACACCGTTATTCTTGACGGACAAGAATATAAGGCGCGAAAAATTATAATAGCCACCGGTTCGCGCCCCAAAGAGCTGGATATTCCAGGTATCAAAGATGTGCCCAACATATTTACCAACGAAACGATTTTTGACATTAATTTTCTTCCTAAAAAAATGGTGGTTATCGGCGGCGGGCCGATCGGAATGGAACTAGGCCAGGCCTTCAAATATCTCGGATCGGATGTTTCGGTCGTAGTTAAGGGCGATTCAATATTGAATAAAGAAGATCCCGAAGTTTCCCGTTTTATTTTTGAAAAACTTTCTAAAGACGGCATCAGGTTTTATTTAAACAGCCAGCCGGAAAAGATTGCGGACGGAAATAAAATTGTTATTAAAGTAGGAGCTGATAAAGAAGTCAGTTTGGAATTTGACGCTTTACTTGTCGCTGTCGGCAGATTTTTAAACACAGAAGGGCTGGATCTTGAAAAAGCCGGCGTTGAAATGGAAGGCGGAAAAATAAAAGTTGATTCGTATCTTAGAACCACAAACAAAAAAGTTTTCCTGGTGGGCGATATTGCCGGTCAGCACCAATTTACTCACGCGGCGGAATTGCACGCCAAACTTGTTTTAAGAAATTTTTTCTCGCCATTTAAGAAAAAATTGGAAACCGATAAAATGTCCTGGGTAACTTATACCGACCCGGAGATAGCAACATTCGGCCTAAACGGGAAAGATTTAAATAAAAAACAGTTAAAGTATCTTACAATTAGAAAATCTTTTAAAAACGATGACCGCGCGATTGTAGACGAATCCACGGAAGGTATGCTTAAGTTATTTATCTCTTCCGACAAAAAAATTCTCGGCGGCACCATGGCGGCTAAAAATGCCGGGGAAATGATCCAGGAACTGATTTTGGCCAATAGCGCCGGTTTGAAAATTAACACCTTGTTTAATAAAATATATCCCTACCCCGTCGCTTCCAGAATAAACCGAAAAGCCGTCAGTGAGCATATGGCCGGCCAGCTTACGCCGTTTGTTAAAAAATTATTAAGGATTTTATATTAAAACCGTGATTAAAATTAAAAAATATATTCCAAACGCCATTAGTTCGGCGAGGCTGATATCGGCCATACCGGCCGCGATTTATTTTTGGCTTGGAGCAAATAATTTATTTTTGGGTTTTATCATATTTCAGGCAGTCGGCGACCGCTTAGACGGATATTTGGCTCGGCGTTGGAACGGAGCAAGTCCTAAAGGTAAAATGCTGGACACTGTGGCCGATCTCACATTTTTTATAGGCGTTTATTTTGTGATGTTTTTAAAACCGGGGTCTATCAGCTTTGCTTTATTGTATTTGCCGGGTGTAATTTGGGGCACAGTGGTACTGACAAAAAGAATGATTGTTGAAAAAAAATTATTTTTTCCCCGCCGGCCGATTGACCACGTTTCCTATATCCTTTACTTCGTCCTTGTAAGTTTATTGTATTGGCCGTTTGCTGTAACTTTTACATTGGCCGTAGCCGGCGCGGTGTTGATATTGATATCAAGTTATATGTTAATGCGAAATAATCTCTTGAATATCTATTCAAGCGGTGATATAATAAAAAAATGGTTAACTGTTGCGAAAAACCGCAATTTAATAAGGATTATGCCGAAATGAATAAAACTGAAAGCGGAGAGCGTAAAAAGCCCTTTTTTGCCAATGAACTTTGGTTTCGCGAGGACGAAAAAAATCTTCTCCAGAATAAGCTTATTACGGCAAGCGTCAGAGTGGGAGACAGAACCGCCGAAACAGTCGATCCCAAGAATGGTTATAAAGAAGGCCGATTTATTCGGATAAAAATTCAGAAAGAAGATAAAGAATTCGATCTTTGGCAAACCTCGGCAGTGGTATATGCCGCGGAGAAGAAGACGCTTGGAGAAATTGAGCCGAAAGATTTGGCGGGGACGCCGCTTAAGACGAAAACAAAAACCGAGCTCGTTGAAAAATTAAAACGGCTTTACGGAAAAGAATTTACGGACGACGAAATTGTCACGATTGTACGGTTTGAGTACGAAGACAACCTGAAAGAAACGAATGATCTGATTCGGACAAAAGCATTAACTTTCGCCCGCGAACCCAAGGAAAATCCGGAAAACTTAGACTTCCCATCTTTTACCATACCCCTTGTGGAACATGACTACCCTGCTAAGACGCCAATAATGTGGAATGCGGCCTATCGGGAGTTTCACATAGATGCCGGTAATATTATGCTGGTTGGCGATCCGAAGCAATGTGGACATATATTGAATACGCTCCGTAAAGATCCAAAATACAGAGGCGGCGGAGCTGGTGTGGGGTTTAAAGACGAGGTTATCCCATTCCTTGATGAAGTTGAACCTCTCGCCAAAGAGATCGGGGCTGTTAATTTTGTTTTGAAAAATCCAGACGGAAAGTTTAGGGGATTTAATACTGACGGCATGGGCTACGCGCAAGGATTAGAAGAAGTATTTAAGAAAAAAGGCGGGCAGCTATTCGGCAAAAAAGCAGTGATTTTGGGAGCCGGCGGAGCTGGCAACGCAGTCGCTTTTGCGCTTGCAGAAAAAGGAATGCGGATTGTTATCTTAAACAGAAGCTCCGAGAAAGCCAAGAATTTAGCGAATAAAATCAATAATTATTTTAACAAACAAGATGCGGGTGAACTGGTGCGGTTTGGCGGCGAAGATCATATCGCCACTGAAGTAAAAGACGCCGATGTGATCATCAATGTTTCTACTAAGGGTTCGGCGGGGGAATTGGAAAAGTACTCGGCGCTTGCGCCGGCAAGCCTTCCCGCTAACGCGGAAAATATACAAAAAAACCTTCAACTGGCAGCGCAAACACTTTCTACGATTCCCCGAAGTGTGGTTATCAGCGACATAGTGCTCGGCAAAGAACCGACGCCCCTGCTTCAAACTGCCAAAGATGCTGGTTTCGAAACCCTTGACGGAATTCCTATGGTGATCAATCAAGGCGTGGAAGCATTTTGGCTGCTCTACGGCAAAGAACTCCAAACAAAAAACATTACCAAAGAACAAGTCGCCGAAATTATGAAACGAGCCGCAAGCTCTTAAATTTCAGACACCTTTTTTCAAGATGTTTTTTTTGTGTATTTTGATTAAAATAAAAAATTATGAATAACACTACAACTATCTACGACGTAATAATAATTGGCGGCGGACCGGCTGGAGTAGCAGCCGGGGTTTATGCGGCCAGGAAAAAACTAAAAACCCTTTTTATTACCGATTCATTCGGCGGACAATCTATTGTATCAGATGATATTCAAAACTGGATCGGCGATCCCCATATTTCAGGATTCAATTTAGCTCAAAAACTGGAAACCCACATACGCTCATATCCGGAAATTGTCGAAATAAAGTCTCCAGAAAAAGTCGTTAGGGTGGGCGCGATAGCATGCGCCGATTCAGGAAGGGCTTGTGATTTTGAAATTGAAACCGATCAATCAAATAAATATCAAGGTAAGGCGTTGATTCTAGCTTCCGGCGCAAGGCGCCGGAAGCTAGGAATATCCGGTGAAGAACAGTTTGATGGCAAGGGTATCGCTTATTGTTCAACCTGTGACGCACCACTTTTTCCAGATAAAAAAGTAGCCGTAGTTGGTGGTGGCAATGCCGGACTGGAAGCAGTTCAGGACCTGATACCCTATGCGTCTGAAATTTACCTTTTCAATAACTCTAGCCAAATCAAGGGCGATACTGCCACATTCGAAGAGATTAAAAAGAGCAATAAATTCAAGGGACTGATACTAAACGCCGAGATTCTTGAAATAATGGGTGATAAATTTGTCTCCGGTCTAAAATACAGGGACAAACAAACCAAAGAAGAGAAGACAATAGCTCTGGACGGTGTCTTTGTAGAAATAGGTTCGGTACCAAACTCGGAGATAGTAAAGGGTTTGGTAGAACTTGATCAATGGGGGCAAGTTGTCATTGACCCGCGGCATGCTTCTACTTCCCATCCCGGTATTTTTGCAGCCGGCGATATCACCAATGACCCCTATAAACAAAATAATATCTCTGCCGGAGATGCCGTAAAGGCGGCTTTGGCGGCTTATAATTATCTGCTTCAGCGCCAAAAGCAAAGCCCCGCAGCGGAATTATTATGAAGCCTCCACTTTTTTATCGCCTAGTTGCATTATCAAACAATTGACAGCTATTTTGGTAGTGTTATGATGGTGGCAGATCTTTTAGTAAACGGGAGAAACAATGAAAACTGTTACCGTCAGGATTTGTTTTTTACCCCTATCTTTAGTTTTACTGGTTTCAACTCAGAAATTATCGGCTCAGCAAAATGCGGTTGAGAAGGAAAAAACTTATGGTGATTTTTACTTTCGCGTGGGGCCAAGCGGTATGCCGGTGTACCCGCGAGGGGTGGGCAACAATGAACATTGGGAAACGGGTGTCAATTTGAAGCTTGAATATAAAAAAACAGAATTTTATTTTGCGCCCATGATTGTAGGGGCGGCAACTTTTGACAATCCGGACCGTTTTCAATTTTTAGCTGGCGTATCATATAAATTGCCGAGAAGATTTTCCTTGCAAACCTTCCTTTTCGATGCCTATTCTCTAAATAATATTCCGCCGGTTGACCCGAAAGCTCGAAGACCGACATCAAGCGTTAATTCTTTGTGGCTGGGCGGCGGTTGGTATTTTGAAAAATATCAAAACCAGGTTTCAATTTTTGCAAGATATAGTCTAAAAAGCAACGAACCGATTTTTTATACTCATTTCACGGAGCCCTATGCCCGCTGGCACTTCGGTATGGTTTCCGAGAGCAAGCTTATAGAAAATACACACCTTATTCTAAAGCCCGAGATTTATATAAGTAATCATATAAATATGGCGCGTGCCATACTGAACTTAGGAATTGAAAGACAACTGCACGGCAAGTTAATAATAGGCGGATATTATACCGTATATAGAAATCTAGGCATTCCTAACGGCGCCACTGATTACCGCGGGCTTCCATTACGAAAAACTGCCGATCGGCTATTCTTTGGATTCCGCGTACCCTTCGGTGATTCTCATTAAAATAACGCCCTAAACGGCGTTTTGTTTTTAGGCAAAACAACACCGATTTGATATAATTATATTTATGGGAAAACTTAGATTTCCGGATAAATTCTTTTGGGGAAGCGCGACATCAAGCTATCAGGTGGAAGGGGGAATAGAATATAATGATTGGGCGCAAGCCGCACGAGAAGGTAAAATGCCGGCGGCAGGTAAAGCGGCCGATCATTACAACCGCTATGAGGAGGATTTTGATATTGCCAAATCACTGAACCAAAACGCCCATCGGTTTTCAATTGAGTGGGCGAGGATAGAGCCGGAAGAGGGAAGATTTGACGAGGATGCCATAGAGCATTACCGCAAGGTATTGCAGGCATTGCGCGGAAAGGGACTGGAGCCATTTGTAACGCTTTGGCATTTTACTTTGCCGATCTGGTTTGCCAAAATGGGCGGTTTTGAAAATAAAAAAGCGCCTTTTTATTTTGCGCGGTATTGCGAGTATGTGGTGAGCAGGCTAGGGGAGAGGGCGCAATTTTTGATAACAATCAACGAGCCGATGATTTATGCCGGGCAATCTTATATGAAAGGAATTTGGCCGCCATTCAGAAAAAACATTTTCAAGTTCATCAAGGTTGTGAATAACTTAATCATGTCGCACAATATAGTGTATGGAAAAATCAAGTTATCGGATCCAAATATCTTGATCGGTATTGCCAAGAATAATATGGACTTTGATTCATCACGGTTTAATTTTGCCGGCCGTTTGATTCAGATTTTCCTTCGTCTTTTTTGGAACCACTATTTTCTTAAAAAAATTTCGAGGCAACAAGATTTCATAGGACTCAACTTTTATTTTCACAAACACTTTGGTTATAAAATTTATGAAAAGAAGTCAGATATGGGTTGGGCAATATATCCGCCGGCTATTCATCATGTGTTAATGGAACTAAAAAAATATCGCAAACCGATTTATATCGCAGAAAACGGAATTGCCGATGCCGTCGATTCTAAGCGAGCCAAATTCATAAAAGATCATCTATATTGGGTTCATCGCGCGATTCATGACGGAATTGATGTGCGCGGTTATTTTTACTGGTCGCTTTTGGATAATTTTGAGTGGGACAAGGGTTTTGAACCGCGATTTGGCCTGGTTGAAATGAATTATGAAACAATGGAACGCGGAATCCGCTCATCAGCGTATGAATATAAAAAAATCTGCGAAACTAACATGCTAGAAACTAATAATTAGAAACTAGAAATTATATATATGCTTTGGGTCTATCTTATAATCCTTGCCCAATTTCTTCTAGCCATTGTCACTCTTGTTGACAAGCATTTTGTTACCTCGGCTCTGATCGGCAAGCCGGTAATTTATGCTTTTTATATTGGCGCAATGTCAGTGGTTGTGATTTTGTTTTTGCCGTTTGGCGTTGTCATGGCGCCAGAATTGGCTGTTATCAAGTTGTCTCTCGTGGCTGGCGTCAGCCACGTATTTTCAATCCTTTTTTTGTATAAATCTCTCAAGCTGTCGGATGCGTCGGATGTGGCGCCGGCGCTGGGCGCGGTCAGTGCAGTTGCCACCTTTGGTTTTAGCACGGTGTTTTTAGGCGAAGGTTTGACTGGCAATTTTTTATATGGTTTTATCTTGCTTGTTATTGGAACTTTTCTTACTTCGTATTTCCATCTAACGAGAAAGGCAACGTTATTTTTGATAATAGCCGGCATTCTATTTGGTTTTTCAACGGTTTTCTTGAAAGAACTTTTTAACCAGACAGCATTTTGGAATGGATTTTTCTGGTCGCGTCTTGCCAATGTGCTGGGAGTGACAGTGTTGTTACTATGGCCGAGCAACGTGAGAGCTATATGGAATAATGTCAAAACTTCGTCTGTCGGCACCAAAACTGCTGTGGTTGCCAACAAAATAATTGCCGGGTTTGCCTTTCTTTTGATACTTTACGCGATTAAGTTGGGTGATGTTTCCGTAATCAACGCTTTAACTGGAGCGCAGTTTGCTTTTCTGTTGCTTTTAGCCGTTTTATTTACGAAAAAATTTCCCAAGTATTTTTATGAGTCAGTCCATCACCACCATGCCATTTTACGAAAAGCAATCGCGACAATTGTAATAGCTATCGGTTTGGCCTTGCTGTTTTTATAAAATCTATTACCGACATTGCAAGCCGTTAATTAACGGCTTGCAATGTCGGTATATTAATGAAAAAGAAATTAAAAATATTTTTGATTGCCGTATTTTTATTAGCCGCTGTTTTTTATGTTTTGTCTCTGCGGTCCCTGCCGGAAAAAATTACCTACGGCATTTCGTTCAGCAAGTTTCACTCTGACGAACTTGAACTGGATTGGAAACAGGTTTATCTGGCGCTATTAGATGATCTTGGGGTGCGCAATTTCAGATTGACCGCGCATTGGCCGATGGTTGAACCAGAAGACGGCAAATTTAATTTTTCCGAGCTGGATTTTCAAATGAACGAAGCGCGTAAGCGCGGCGCATCTGTGATATTGGCTGTGGGTCGGCGTTTGCCCGGTTGGCCGGAATGCCATGAACCTGGTTGGTTAAGCCAGCCGGGTTCAATCGCCAATCCACAATCGTTAATCCCTAATTTTAAACAAGAGAGGATTTTGAAATATATTGAAGCCGTAGTTAATCGTTATAAGGATTACGATAATATCAAATATTGGCAAGTGGAGAATGAGCCGTTTTTGGCATTTTTCAGCCGTTCCGTTTGTGGCGAACTGGACAAAGAATTTTTGCAAAAAGAAATTGATTTAGTTCATAAGCTTGACCCGGTTAGGCCGGTTCTGCTTACTTCTAGCGGTGAATTTGATCTCTGGTTTCAGACCTATAAGCGCGCTGATGTCTTCGGTTCAAGCATGTATCTTTATGTCTGGTGGAAGACCGGGCCTTTGCGCTACCCTATCACACCGGCATTTTTTAGGATCAAGCAAAATCTTGTTGATCTTATTTATGGCAAAAAACCCAAGGTTTTGATAGAACTTTCAACCGAACCGTGGTTGCGCCGACCGATCGTAGGCACGCCAAATGAAATCCTCCTGAGCCGCATGGGCATAGACAAGTTCAACGAAATGATTGATTTTGCCGGCAAGTCGGGTTTTGATACCCAATATCTCTGGGGCGCGGAATGGTGGTATTGGATGAAAACCAAGCAAAACCACTCCGAATTTTGGGAACGTGCAAGGTCGTTATTTTGAGAAAATCAGTTGAAAATCTTAATTTTTTTTGATAACATTAATATTAACTATAAACCATTTCCATCTTTATATGGCTGATATAATAACAACTTTTAAGAAAAATAAGATTTTAACTAATATTGTCGTCAGTTTTGCGGTATCGGCGGCAGTCGGAGCAGTTTTTGGTTATTGGGGCGCGACATCGCTGAATCAAAATCTAGTTACGCCTTTTGCGCGTCTAATTAGGCCTACGACTACCGAAACACCGGCCATTTCTGATGAAGCCAGAGTGATAGCCGCAGTTCAGAAAGCCGTTCCTGCCGTGGTCAGTATTGTCGCCACCAAAGATCTCACCGTGGTAGAGCGGCAAGGCATTTTTAATCCGTTTGAAAATTTTTGCAAAGACCAGTTTTTCAGGCAGTTCTTGGGCAGCCAGTGTGATGTCCAATCACAGCCACCGCAAACCAAAACCGAGCGTCAGCAGGTTGCAGCCGGCTCCGGTTTCATTATTAGTCCCGACGGTTTGATTCTTACCAATAAGCATGTAATCAATATCGCCGAAGCTGATTTTACCGTTATAACCAGCGGCAACAAAAAATATCCGGCAAAAATTCTAGCCAAAGACCCGGTACAGGATTTGGCTCTGCTCAAAATTGATGTTCCTGGCTTAAAATCATTACCTTTAGCCGATTCAGACAAACTGCAAATAGGCCAAACTGTGATTGCCATTGGCAACGCCCTTGGCGAATTTTCAAATTCTGTTTCCAAGGGCGTAATATCCGGGCTTTCGCGTTCAATTGTAGCTAGTGAGGGTGGCGGACGGACCGAACGATTGGAGCAAGTTATCCAAACCGATGCCGCAATCAATCCGGGTAATTCCGGTGGGCCGCTTTTGAACTTATCGGGCGAAGTAATCGGAATAAACACGGCGATAGCGCAAGGAGCGCAGAATGTCGGTTTTGCCATACCGATAAATCAAGCCAAAAGAGACATCCAACAAGTCAAAACATTGGGGAAAATAAGCTATCCATTTTTAGGCGTGCGTTATTTAACGATAAATGATGAAATTAAGGAGAAAAATAATCTGTCGGTAAATTATGGTGCGCTGGTGGTGCGTGGCGAAACACAGGCCGACTTGGCAGTAACGCCCGACTCGCCAGCCGACAAGGCGGGAATACGCGAAAACGATATAATTTTGGAGGCCAATAGTAAACGCATAAATCAGGAGAATGACTTGGCTAAAGTGATGCAATCATTTGTGGTCGGCCAGACAGTAACTTTTAAAATATTAAGCGGTGGCCAGGAGAAGGTTGCGCAGATTAAACTGGAAGAGAGAAAATAGATGGAAAATTTTAAGAAAATTTTGATTGTCGGGGCCGCCGGCTTTGCCGGCGGCCTGATTGGCGCCCTTTTTATTTTATTCTTTTTATTGCGGGTTAATTTTTTGAATACCGCGACAATTTTAAGTAATCTCATAATTCCATCTCAAACTGCAACGATTATCAACAAAACAGAAGATAAACTCACCAACACTCCCCAACCAAACTATCTTTCCGAAGCCATTGGCAAGATTCAGCCGAGTGTCGTTGTCATTCAAGGTTTTTCCAGTGGCATGCTGATGCGTTATGGCAGCGGGGCGATACTGACGCAGGACGGACTCATCGCTACCCTTAATTCAATCGTTCCCGTAAATGCCGACGTCATACAAGTAACCAATGCCGGCAAAATCTCCAAAGCCAAAGTAGTTTTCCGCAATTACAATAAAAATATCGCTATAATTTCAATGACTGCAGAAAATAATCTTCAGGTAATTCGATTGAGCTCTGAATTGCCGGGACTCGGGCAGAAGTTATTAATTTTTGCCGAAACGATGGAACTAAGCGAAAGCAAACCGCTTATTGAAGAAGCTCTGGTTTCACAAACGGATGAGAAAAATAGCCAGTTTAAGCTTTCACTTGCCTACGAGCCAAATTTTTACGGATCTGTTATAGCGGATAATAATGGTAAGATACTGGGCCTGATTGATTTCAGAAACCAGAAACCGTCCGTGATTTATTCAAAAATAATAGAGGATACTCTCAATGTTTATTTGACTGCCACCAGGAAATAGTAGTAAAAGTTAGAGAATGGGATCAGAGGACAATTTAATCAAAACTTTTGCAAGCTGTTTTAGATTACTCGCCAAACTCAATGCCGGTATGCAGAATAGCTTTTTTGTTAATCTTTTAGCGGGGGAATCCGATAAATTATTAGCAGAATATGTAAAATTTTTGAAAATCAAATGTACGACATCGCAAGTCGTACATAATGCACGACTTGCGATGTCGTACAGGAACAATGTCGCACAATGTCAGTGTGCAATAGTAAACCAAATCAAAACAATTTTAAATTTATTAAACATATTAAACTACTTGAATTTAATAAAATTAGTCTCTCCCCTGCTTCTTGAACGAGAACTGTTGAAACTCCAGCTATTATTACTAAATTATAATCGGACAGAGCCATTATCGCGAGGCATAGAAGTAAGTAACAATTCGGTAATTAAAGAAAATAATTATAAAAATAAAAATGCTAAACCTGTAAAATTAAACGTACTACACAAGCAAATTGCCGGATTTATACAAAACAAAAAACTTGTTCAGAACATTGAGGTTTTCGGTCAATTTGCCGACACTACGCGGCGCACATTAAAACGCAAGTTGAGCGAATTAATAAAAGCCAGTGTAATTAAGAAACAAACAAAGGGCAAAGAAGTATATTATTTTCCTCACCAATGACGATTTGTCCGTATGACATCCTGTACGACATCGCAAGTCGTACATCAAACTTATCCACTATCTATCCCCATACACGACTTGCGATGTCGTGTCGTGCAAGCCTTATTCCAAAAGGAGTGTCCCCATATTTTCTAAATTCATTTCTTTGAGACAGGTTTTAATTTGACTTTCATACCCCTGATTCCCGTCAAAATAATCTAGCAGGAACTTTCTGTTGGTGATTGATGGGAAATTTTGTTTGCCAAGATAATCAAGGTGACTACTCCAGCGGTAAGAATTTAGAAAATTAATCGTTTTTTCATAATCTTTTATTCTTTTTTCTCTCCACTCCGGAGTTGATAAATCAAGAGGATTAAAATGGATATAGTAGGGCAGAAAATTAAAGTGTACTTGATTTTCTACTAGAATCGACTTATATCTTCCTTCAAATAATGCACCGGTTCTTTTATATCTTTCATTAAAATATTTGGCATAACCCATGTTTAGCTTTTTCATGAACAAAGTAATTCCATTTTCAACCCTTGGTGATAACAGCAAATGGTAGTGATTGGGCATGATGCAAAAAGCATGAATATCAACGATTAACTTTCTATTTTTTCTCTCAACTGCACGACTTGCGATGTCGTGCAGTTTGGCAAAAGTCCTCGTAGTCGTATTGACCCAATCTGAATCGTTGAATTCAAAAAGATCATGGACAAAGCGAAAACGATCTTGATCGTCCATGAAAATAACACGTTTATCCACGCCCCTGTTTAGTGTGTGATATAAGTCCATACCGGCGATATTAAGCTTTCATGCACGACATCGCAAGTCGTACATGTGGATAGGTGGTGGATAAGCTTGTGGATAAGTTGGTTGACATACGATGAGTTGTTTTCTAAGGTTGGACTAGCGATGGCTAATCAAGATAATCGCCAATTGAGGGTTTGGTGGCGGCACTGGAGTGTCGTTTTTATTTTGGCCGTATTGGCCGGGTTGGTGATTTGGAGCATGCTTAACCTTGGTCCGTGGTTGCGTACATGGCAGGAGCAGAGGGCGGTAGCAGCCGCCCAGAAGAAGTTGGAGGAGCTGTATCGTAATGACAAATATGGTGGCAAAACACCTGAGGAAACATTTGATATGTTCATCGCCGCCCTTGAAAAAGGTGATGTTGATCTTGCCAGTAAGTATTTTGTATTGAATAAACAGGAACAGTGGAGAAAAACACTGGAAGAGTATAAGACCAAAGCATTAATAACTGATTTTGTAGATGAATTAAAGAATGAAAAAAGTAATTGGGAAAAAATTAATAGCAATAAAGAAAATATTGCCCAATACAATTACTACACAACAGCCGAAAATAATACAGTAGCTGATTTTAACGGTCAGAGCATTGCAATTCCAGCTGTTAGGTACAAAAATTCAATTATATTTGAAAAATACTTAAGCGGAATTTGGAAAATTAATGGCTTATGAAGAGAAAACGGAAGCGAAAATTGAATAAACTTGCGCTTGGAGGGGCGCTTATAACGGGCGCTCTTTTTATTTTTTACTTGTCCGGAATTTTGTTTTTTCAAAAACAGAATGAAGGACAACTTGTAAAAAATGATCCCGCCCTAATTTTGCCTTATTTGCAAGATGAACTAGATATAAAAATAAGTAGTGATTTTAACCGCGAAGCGCGCGGGCCGAATAGGCCCATACTGTATTGGGCGCAGCGCTTTGCCAAAGATAAACTCGTAAAATTAGAGCGAGGTATTGTAAACGTACAGCTAGCGTTATCCAATATCGCCCTTGCCTACGACCAACAAAATACTCACCCAGCTCTTACCGATGAAGCGGTTGACTTCTATAATATTAATTTTCTAGATAATCAATTAAGCCAAGAGGACAAGCAATTACTAATCAAGGGCGCGATTGAAGAAGATACTCCTCCACGATGGCTAAATCATTTCTATGATCCTGTGTACAATGTTGGCTGGATTGGCTATACAACATCTAAAAAATGGGCAATAGATTCTGGCACACAGCAAGCATTTACAGATTCCGCTTATAATTATGGAGGATTTGCCAACTTATTTAGTGATGGCTTGTCGCCGACTGATTTTTCGTATGAACGTGCTTTGCACGACTATGCTGTTGGAAAAAGAGAAAGAGCAATGCTTGCAATGGGCCATGTTATGCATTTGCTGGAGGACTCAAATGTGCCGGAGCACACAAGAGGTGATACCCATCTGCCGTGGCACGGGACAGAGAGTCCTTATGAAAAAACAATGGCGAAATGGAATCCGGCAAATATTAACATCGCAAATGAGCTTTCTAAAAAATTAAAAAAACCAATTCTTTTAAGCCAACTCGGAGATTATTTTGATGAAATCGCTAATTATTCCAACAATTATTTTTTCAGTGAAGATACGGTTTTTAGTGCAAAGTATCAACTGCCGAAAATTATTGAAACCCAAAGGACTAAATCGGAAGAAAAATTATTTGCAGTTGGTTTGGATAAAAATGGTCAAAAATTTAATCTTGCTATCTTAAATACCAGAAAGATTAGAAATATTTTCCAAATTTCTAGGGCAACCTTATTTGATGAAGAATTTGAGGATTTAATCCTTGACGACTACTGGTCTAGGTTGGCGTCGTATTTTGTGGCGCATGGAGCGGGAGCGTTAAAATTATTTTTGGACCAGGCTGAATTAGTAAAACAGGAATACGCAGAAGAAATGCAGAAAGTTACTGTTTCTTCTGACTGGACCGGACAGTTTTTGAGTTTTTTGGGGTTTTCCGGTGGCGGCAATAGACCGATAACATTTAATCCGGAATTTATCCAATCCATAATTAGCCAACCGAAGGTGTTGGGAGTTTTAACGGACACCATAGATGGTGTCAATGATGTCGGAATTACACCGACACCATTCCCGACACCATTGGCACAATCTCCGACACCACCAGTATCACCATCACCATCACCATTGCCGACACCATTAGATCTTGGAAGTATAGCCAATGGTTATAGTAGTCCAACACCGTTGCCAAGTCAGTCGTTAAGCCAGTTATATTACGGTCCCATCAGTGGTTCTGTGGTGTCAGGTGGGGGTTTTAATAATAATACGACGCCAACACTAAGCCCATCTTCTACGCCAACGCCGACGGTGACTCTAGAGATTGAGGTGACACCAACCCCATCACCCACACCTACGGAAACTCCCACTCCAACACCATCACCCACTCCTACACCATCACCCACTCCTACACCAGAACTCACACCAACCCCAACTCCAGAGGTTGAGCCTCCACAAGAGGCTCAACCTCCGCAGGGTCGGGTTGTCATTAATGAAATTGCCTGGATGGGAACCGGAAGCGTGGCGACACTATCCAATGATGAGTGGTTAGAACTTTACAACCCGACATCATCACCAGTGGATATTAGCGGATGGAAATTCAAATCGTTGACCGATAACAGTCCGAACATCATTTTAGCTTCAAAAACCATTGAGCCATACGGTTTTTTCCTGCTTGAACGAACTAACGATGACACGATATCGGATATATCAGCTGACCAGATTTATACTGGCAATCTCAATGATGGCGGCGAAATATTAGAATTACGTGATAAAGACGGCAATTTGCAGGATTTGGTGTCAAAATTTGGTGATGGCGAGTGGTATGCCGGTGACAAAACAGCACGTTCTTCAATGGAACGGATAGATCCGCTAAAAACCGGTGATGACCAGCAAAATTGGGCAACAAACAATGGCCTAATCCGCACTGGTAAAAATGCCGCTGGCAACCCAATTATTGGCACTCCCAGAGCTAAAAACAGCGTTTATATAAGCCAAAAACCTTCGGCAATCTTAGATCTGGTAGTTGACTTGGCATCGTCATTTTTTGAAAAAGTTAAACTTCTTTGGTCAGCGCCGTCTGACTATGATAGTTCGCGGGCAAGTTTGAGTTATGATTTACGTTATGCCACAAAGAGTTTTGATGAAATAATATGGGAAAATGCTTCCCCGGTAGCTGTTTCGCTCTTACCTACGGTTTCAGGTTTTGGTGATGTTCAAAGCTCGTCATTTTCAGTTTACGGATTTAACCAGTTGTATTATTTTGCCATTAAAACCAGTGACGGTAATCAATGGTCTGATATATCAAATCAAGCGGAATATGCCGCTAAATCGGCGATTTTTGATGAAATTAACGATATTTTGGGTCCAGCCAGCCCATCCATACAATGGACTTTTCAAATTCCAAATATCCTGCGGATGGGTCAGCCGGCAGCAGCTCCGGATGGCACAATTTATATCAGCGTTCCATCTTATGAGTTTGGAAGAAAGTTGAGGTTATACGCTGTTAATCAGGACGGAAGTGAAAAATGGTATTGGGAAAACGGACTTGCCGAACCGTCTGAACTTGCTGTATCCGCCGATGGCGCGGTTTATTTTGGCCAATTTGACCCGGGAGCTTACGTTACCGCTTTGAATCCGGATGGCAGTCAAAGATGGCAATATGGCGTTGGTGACAGAGTTAACAGCGTGGCAGTAGATGCCTACGGTAATGTTTACTTTACTTCGGAGAATAGATTAATTACAAAAGTTAAACCTAACGGTCAGTTAAAATGGTTAACTCAAGATAATTTTACCTTTGGTTTTACACCAATAGCCGGTTTTGATGGCAATATTTATGTCGGGGCTAATATTACTGGTTTGCCGGGGTTTTATAAGTTAAACGGTAGTGACGGTACCCCTATCTGGCAAACAAGAGCCGGTGATAACTTTATTTATTCCCAGTACGACCCGGTATATGATCCTAACCAAGATAAATTTTTCTCAATTACAACCGATTACGGCCAGATTTTGACATTTGACAAGGATAACGGTGCTATAACCAAGGATGTCATTGACATGCAAGGCGTGCCAACCACCAGGATAACTGTTTTGTCTGATTCTTTGGTTTTCGGACTTGATTTCAGCTTTAAACGGCCAGCTTCAGGTTCTCTGGTTTACGCAGTGGATAAGTCCGAAAAAACGGTAATTTGGACTTTCAAGACTGATTCGCCAGTAAGAGGACAAATAGTCGCGGATAGTAAAGGTAACCTATATTTTGCGACACATTTGGGCAGAGTTTATAGTTTAAATAAAAACGGCCAAGAACGCTGGGTTTTGGATCTTAAAACACCAACTGATAACTACCCCTTGCTTTGGGGGGATTCACTTTTTATTAGCGCGGGAGGGAGGTTGTTCAAGCTGGAGGATTAGTTCCCCTACCCCCAAGAGGTTGAACCTCTAGGGACCTATTTCAGAGGTTCAACCTCTGAATCTTGATTATCCACAGGTGGGGCTTGTGGGGATTTTTTAAGGATTTATAATGTATGTAAGTTAACTATAATTGTCCACACTCGGCAGTTGTGCCAACGTGGTAATATGTTTAGAATATAAGAGGTGTTTGATAGGCAATTTGCGCTTGTTGACTTTAATTAACGTGGTTGCTAGTATAATTATGCAACCTGTTTAATAGGGCGTTACAAAGGCCTATATTTAGCAAAATAACAGGAAAAATATGAATGTTTTTAAGTACTACGCAACCGCTTGGAATTAACCATTTTGGTTGCTTTGTTGTGTTAGATGTGTTTACAAATTGTGTGTGAGTTTTTAGAAAGTTATTGTTATTTGTGAGTCAATGGCGGTTCAAGTCATTTAGAGGTTAAACCTCGAATGAGTGTCGCCACTGGTTCGCAAGGGAACGGACATTGAAAACTAAATAAGAATGTTGCTAATGAAAGTTAATGTTTAAAGTTTAAAACGTGTAATTAGCGGATCTTTAAAGAGTCGAGTATTTGTGCCAAATCTTGGGTCTGTGGTCGAATACGGATCTAAAACCACGCAATACATCACACTTTTTTAGGACCCGATTATTGTAAGATAACAGATTCTTTAGTTATAAATTTCTTTGCCTTATCCGGTCTTTTGACAGGATAATACAAAGAGTCCCGATTTTGTTTATTAATTAATCAAAAAAGAAAAAACAAAATTGAGGATCCTCGATTCCAAAAGGATCGGGATAAAAATAAAATTAAAATCCATGAGTAAAACTATGACTTATGGCGATGCCGCCGGAACACTAAAGGTGGCTGTCGCGATAGCAACAGCGATGTTGCTTGTCGTAGGGTTGGTTTACTTCTTGGGTGTGCAAAACACCTTCGCGGTAGCTCCCTCCGACTTCGGATTGAAAGAAGGCGACGTAGTTAGCGCCGCCGGCTCCGACGATCCGGATGTGTATATTGTTAATGAGATGGGATTCAAAAGATTATTCTTGAACCCCGCGATCTTCGGCTTCTACGGACATCTTGGCGGCTTTGCGGCCGTTAAGAATGTTTCACCGGCGACCCGAGACGCATTCGGCACTTCCGGTTTGTTCCGCAATTGCGAAACGAATGACGAGAAGGTCTACGGCGTTGAGACGACCGGCGAAGATACCGGTATGCTCCACTGGGTAAACACCAGCGGTTCGCAAGCCGTTGCCGATGACCCGAACTTCTTTAAGAAAGTTTTCTGTATCAACAGCAATGAGTTTAATTGGTACAACAAGGGTTCCAATTACACTTCGGTTAGCCAGGTTCCAAGTTATGCCCGAGTTCCGGGCGCGACTACAACCCCGGTTGCAACTGGTCCGTTGTCGGTCAGCTTGGCTCCTTCCAACCCACCAGCCCAAACCATCACCATAAATTCTTATGGGATGACGGTTATGGCGTTAAGATTTACTGGTAGCGGTACCGTAAATGAATTGACTCTAAAGAGAGGCGGTGCTGGTGCTGTTGGCGATTATGATAACTTATATGTATACGATGGTACCCGACGCTTAACCGGCGGGAGATCTCCATCTTCATCCGATGGTACGGTTTCATTCATCAGTTTGGGTGTTGCGGTGAACGGGACCAAAGATCTGCAGATAGTTGCCGATCATTCCGGCGTGGCTGGCAATGTTAATAATTGGACATTGACCAACGTTGTGGCCTCGGGAACTGTCAGCGGTTTTCCCGTAACCAGCAATAATTTCCAAATTTCTGGTTCTAACTCTGGAACCCTAACCGTTACAAAGAGCGGCTCGGTTTCAAATCCAAAAGTTGGCCAGAAGAATGCCATACTTTCGGAATTCAAAGTTGAGACTGCCACGGAAGCTACCGTACTTAAGCGACTTCAGTTGCTTAACGGAGGCAGTGTGAAGTCAGCCGATATTACTAATCTTCGTTTAGAAGTCAGCGGCGTAAAGGTTGCTGATGGCGTGATGACCGGTGATGGTTATGCCGTCCTTGACTTCGGCTCCGGTCATAAGATTACTAAGGGCGACAACAAGATATTTAAATTAATCGGTGATGTATCCAGCAAAAAGGATGAGACCATTAAATTCTACATTGAGTATGCTTCCGATATTTTCGGCATAGGCGACCAGTACGGCCAAGGAATGAAGGCGACTATAACCGATTTTGACACTTCGGCTTCAACCGAGTCTCATAACCTGACATTGGAGGGCGGTGTGTTGACCATCACTTTTAACGGTCCCAGCGCGACCAATGTCAGCACGACAACTTCTGATACTGTTTTGGCAAGATACACATTCGCGGCCGCCTCAAACATTGAGGTTAAGAAATTGGGACTGGTTCTCTGCTGGGATGACGATGGAGATGGCTTTAACAACGCCGCCAATACGACAAACGGTATTGGAGACCTGGAAGATGTTAAGATTACCGATGAAGACACAGGACAAGTTGTAGTCGGTCCTGCTGACGGTTCCGCTTTTACCACTTCTGAAGCGACCGGCTGTCCGGCTAGTGCTAATGGCGCGAGCAAGATATTCACTGATACGTTTGATTTGTTGGCCGGTAAACCGAGGAATTTCAAAGTTACTGCCGATATTAAGACTGCCAATACTGGCGGTACCCAATTAACTGCCACTGACATCCTAAAAGTAGTTCTTGACGGTTATGGTGAGGCAGACCTGGCCACTACTGCCGGTGATATCGGTGTTATGAAATACAGCGGCACCAGCACGGCGGTTGATGATTCAGATATTTCCCCCAACACGGATCTCTCTGGCAATAATATGACTCTTCAAGCTTCTTCATTGACTCTTGGATTGTCATCTTCACCGACTAGCACGACATATGTTAAGGGAACCAAGGATGTAAATGTCGTAGCATTTACGCTTGCCGCATCGCTAGCTTCTGCTATCAAAGTTACCGATGTTACTTTGACCGGTTATGTAGATGACAGCGGCGGAAACTATGATGTGGGTGTTGCTTCAGGTAGCGATGGCAGTTTATCAGTTGGCAACTTGGTTTCGGCTGTGAAGATATATGACGGAGATGCTGGAACGTTGATTTCAGACACTCCATTAAGCAATAACCTTAACAACACGACCGGTACGATTAAGTTCAACAATTTGAGCTGGACAATTCCGGCCGGCCAGACTAAGAGGTTATTGGTGAAAGCCGATCTTTCATCTAATGCCACCTCTGCTTCTGGAAATGATTTCTTCACCTTTGATATCAATACTACTTCCGATATAACTGGTATTGATGACAGGAGCACAACGGTTAATGCTGGGAATCAAGATCCGAACGGCGCTACCACTCCAACCGTGGAGACAACAGTTTCGAACGCGGGAACAATAGCGGTGGCTTTGGCTCCAGCTAACCCGATTGCCGAAGCTAAGTATTGGGGTCAGGCCGATACCGAATTTCTCCGCATCAGAATCAGGGCAACCAACGAAGCGTTCCAAATTGAAAGATTGAATTTCTGGAATATTAGCGGTGATACGGCAGCCGATGTGACCAATAATATTGATACGGTGAAACTCACATATACCAACAAGGCTGGTTCTACCTTGACATCAACTGGTACGCTTAATACCGATACCCGGCCGTCCGTGTCATTCGGATTTACCGGTGATAATAGGCCTTATGTGCCAAAGGATTCAAGCGCCGATATTATCGTAAAGACAAACTTGAAGACCAAGGCGCAGGGTGCTACTTCGGAAGTGAACTTTGCTCTTGACTTTTCTGGCGGCGCGGCTAATGAGTTCCGCGCGGTTGGCGAGGGTTCAGGCACGGTGATTGAAGGCAATACTACCGGCAGTACGATTGACGATCTTAGCGGTAATAATATGTATGTCTACAGGGTATTCCCGAAGATTGAGCAGTTGACACTAGCCGCCAGCGAACCGCTGGGTACCAAGGATACGTTGAAGTTTAAGATCACCGCGATGGGTCTGGCAGACGCCAAAATATTGTTTGACGATCCGACTTCTGCATCTTTGAAGTTTGAAATAGTCGCTTCCGGCGGAGCGGATCAGACGATGTGGCACTACCTGTATGATTATGATACGGGAGAATTGTTGGCCAGTATCCAAGATACTCTAGGATCTGCTCAGACAACCCCGACATTAAACGCTTCCGTCAGCTTCACTGACTGGGAGAAAGACCTTGAAATTCAAGGCGGTCAGTCAAAGTCATTCAGGGTTGAAACGGCCTTCCAGAACTTCCTTGATAAATCTGATTACTACCAGCTTATTCTTAGAGATGATGCTAGTGTAATCAAATACGTTGACGGTGCCCGCACGGGCGAGGATCAGGAAATCACGAACGCCGCAGGAGTGTTCAAACTTTTGCCGATGAACGGACCTATCTTCGTCAAGCAGTAAGCTCTAGTTAATCAGTGTCAACAGACATCAAACCTTGCATGATGTTCTG
Organism: Candidatus Yanofskyibacteriota bacterium; assembly: GCA_016185545.1. Lineage (GTDB taxonomy): Bacteria > Patescibacteriota > Minisyncoccia > 2-02-FULL-40-12 > IGHO2-01-FULL-4-A > 2-01-FULL-44-17. The sequence continues at coordinate 252,699 of JACPNJ010000005.1, read as the reverse complement.
ATGAGACTCCAAAAACCGCCTTTAGGCGGTTTTTGGTTGGGTTAATCTTATAGAGGCTCAACCTCTTAGCTACTTGGAGGTTGAGCCTCTAAGTTGGGGTTGTTGAGCGGCGCTTTTTATGCTATATTTCTTGGTATGATTAAAATTCCTTCCAAGGTAGTATTCTGGGCACTGGTTCTTGTCGGCAGTCTTGGTTTAATGATTTTTTCCTCGGTTTCAAGAAATGCCGGGCCTAGCGTGAAAAACCCGTCTCCTTCAACATTGGTTATTGTTTCACCAACCGTTTTCCCTGCCATTTCGCCAGCCATTACCCCGAAAGTTACAAAAACAGCTTTACCCACTCCAACTGCAAGTGACGCTGGTGAATTATTCAAAGGGATACCGGATCAGGGACTGGTCCCAACTTCCGTTCCGAAGGAACAAATTACCGGTTCCGCCACTTGCCGTCTTGAAGGGGGGATAAACTTTATCAGGGAAGACCTTTATGAATCAAAAGGCGCGAAAATCGTTTATCATAACGTTGACAGTCCGGCGCGCCTGATTTTTTGGAAAGTAACACCCGACGACGGAGTTTTAAAGATTGGCCCAAATATTTTTTCCGGGTTGCCGCTTCCTGGCGGTGAAAGGGAAATCGGAGTAACTATAGAAAAAACGGCATCGGCTAAGTCATATACGCTTGCCGCCACTATTACTTACGGAGAAAATGATGAGAGGGAAGTTGAAAAAATAAAAGAGGCGTCATGCTTTGGGATCATAACTGTTACAATGCCTTAGTCCCGTTAGAGCCAAAATGTTTTACTGTATTTATGTATTACAAAGCAAAAAAGACAAGCGTTTTTATACAGGTTTTACGGTGGATATTCGGAAGCGCCTTAAAGAACATAACGAAGGTAAGTATACTTCATGGACAAAAGGCAGAGGTCCATTTGAATTAATATATTGTGAAATGTGTAAAAACAAAGAGGATGCACGAAAAAGAGAAATATTTCTTAAAACAGGCATGGGTAAGCGCTACCTGAAAAACAGATTAAGGCGCTTCCTGGCTCTAACGGGATGAGTTCTATTTTTGCAAAACTGGTATTATCCTTTGCCTCAATTTTGGGGCTTGTTTCTGCCCCGACTTATATTCAGCTAAATACGGCTAGTATTGTTTTTGATTACAAGACGGGGGAGAGCAGGCCGCTTTATTATTTGAACGTCAAAAATGTCGGGCCACAAAGAGAAAGATTTGATGTTTCGGCAAATGTCCCCTGGATTTTTATTTCACGCGAGGGTTATGACAATGTAGCATCTCTTCATCTTGAAAGTGAAAGCGCGGTTAATTTTACGTTGGATATCAGACCCGAAATGGTGGCTGATGGTTCTCACTCGGGCCGGATTTCGGTTAAAGTAGCGGATGTCTACACATATTCAGTCATAGAAACAAAGACAGTTGAAGTGACTTTCAACAAAAATTTCGTTATAACCATCTCACCTTCTCCTTTTGTTTCGCCGACTTCTGTAGGGACAACCCCAGAGGTTGAACCTTCTGTGGAGGTTCAACCTCAAGCAACACTGACACCATCTAGTTTGCCGTTGTTTTCTTCAATTCCAAAAAAACCATCACCTTTTGTAATTTCCTCGGCAACTCCTCCAACGCCAACTGCCAGAATAACTGCATCGCCAGCAACAAGTCTGCCAACCCAGTTGCGCAGCGTGATTACGCCGACACCAAGTATTTCAATAAGCCTCAAACCCAAAGCCAGCCGGGCAATCTTTCCATTTAGGTCATTTTGGCAGTTTTTAAGAAACTTCCTGTTTTGAAACTATCCTCGGCATCTAATGTCTGTTTTTGATGTTGACTGTTTTTGCCACAGGGTTTTAATGTTTGGACATCCGATGTCACAATGGGTATCGGATGTCTCGAGATAAAAAACTCTGGCTGTTTCTTGCTGGCGCGATTGCGCTTAGTTTTTTGTTATACGGCAATAGCTTGAATGGGGGATTTATTTACGATGATAATTTTTTTGCCGACAGGTCGGAATTAAAAAGTTCGGCGCACCTTCTGAAAATATGGACTGAACCGTATCTGCCGCAGAATCCGACGGCCGGTCTTTATCGTCCCTTGGCGGTTTTCTCATTCGCGCTTAACTTTATTTTATTCGGTGAGTCGCCGGTCAGCTTCCATCTCGTTAATATCATACTTAACGGTATTGTTATTTTTCTGGTCTTTCTCCTTGTTCTTAAAATTTTCGGCGACCATATGCTTGCATTCATTGCCGCCTTATTTTTCACTTTTTTGCCGATCCATACCGAATCGGTGGCGTTTATCAAGTCGCGGGATGAGATTCTCGCGGCTTTGTTTGCCATTTGGTCGTGGCTTTTATTCGTTTCTGCTATCGAAAACAGGAATAGGCTCCGTTGGAAAAAAATAACAGGTAGTGCCCTGTTATTTTTGCTGGCGGTTTTATCCAAAGAGCTGATTATTATTGTTCCGGTTTTGTTTTTGGCCATTTTTTGGATAAAGCAAAAACCTAAGTTTTTGGTTTTTTTGAAAGCGGCAAGTGGTTTTTTAATAACCGGGGCTTTTTATCTTTGGTTACGCTTTCAGGTTCTGGGGTCTTACGCTTTTGGCGGTGATAAATCATATTTTGCCATTAACCCTTTGGGACATGTGGATTTTCAGACAAGAATATGGACGGCTTTCAAGATTGCTTTCGTGTATATCGGTAAAACTTTACTGCCAATAAATCTTTCGGCGACATATCACTATAACCATTTGACCCTAGTCAATTATTTCTTTAACTCTTGGCAGGCTGTTGCGGGTTTTATTATTTTAACCGGTTTAATTTTTTTGTTTTTCTATAAAAAAACCCGGCTAACCCCACTTGGCATCGGCGCGCTTTCATTTTTTATTCCCTATCTAGTCATTTCCAAATTTATATTTAAATCGGGTGATATTTTAGCCGAAAGATGGATGTATTTCCCATCCGTGGGTTTGAGTATTATGGCCGCGTATTTTATATTATTGATTTATAAACGGAGGAGGAAACTGGCAATTGTCATTTTTGGGGTTGTAATGGTGACATACGCGGCGATTATTATTCCCCGCAATAAAATCTGGCTTTCTGACGAAAACTTATTCCGCAGTATGATAAAAACGGCGCCGAATAGCATCCAAGGGCACTCCAATCTCGCCAATTGGTACATGCGCAACGACAAAACGGCGGAAGCCAAAAGCGAAGCCGAGATCGGATTTGCCATAGATAAGGAATATCCGCCGTTGTTAAATACAATAGGCGGCATTGCTTTTAAGGATGGAAATTATGATTTGGCCGAGACCGCGTTTCTTAAAGCCATTGAGCTGGCCCCGCATATACCAACGGGCTACATCAATGCCGGCCGGTTATATTATCTAACCGGCCAATATGAAAAAACGAAAAAGATGTTTGACTCGGCGCTTGGGGCGTACGCGCGTCCCAAAACCGAAGACGTCTTGATTTATGCTTTTGCGTTAGCCAAACTTAAACAATACCAGGCAAGCATTGACGCGGTGAATAAATATTTTGCCGGCGATTTCAATGATTCGCAGGTAAAACTGGTTCTGGCTGTAGATTATTTTAACATAGGCAATATGAGCGAAGCCAGAAAATACTTTGACTGGGATTCCGGCAAATCAGAGGTGGAAAAAATTCAATTTTTACGCAACTTTTAAATGGTTAAAAACCCCAAAATTTTCGTTCTCGTCGTCGTTCTTTTATTGGTAATTTTTTTTATTTCGTTTTTTAGCGCTCAAAATTTTAGTCCCTCAAGCGACGAGATATCTCATTTGCCGAGCGGCTATTCCTATTGGAAAACCGGAGAGATTGTTTTGAATCCCCAGCACCCGCCTTTGGTGAAATTATTATCGTCTTTCCCGTTATTATTCCTAAATCTTGACTTTGACGAGAATGATCCTGATTTAACGGGCTCTTCCAGGAATGAATGGCAGTTTGGTCGGAAATTTTTATTCGCGAATGACGCGGACAAGCTTCTTTTACTGGGACGGCTTGCCCCGATTTTAATATCAGTTTTGCTTGGGTTTTATATTTTCAGATGGGCTTCGGAAATGTTCAGCCGCAAAACCGGTGTCATGTCGTTGTTCCTCTACGCCTTTATGCCCAATATGATTGCCCATGCTCAATTTGTGACTACCGATTTGGCGGTGACGGCTTTTTCTTTCATAACTCTTTATTATCTTTGGAAGCTATTTAAAACCGGCAGTAAAAAATTTGTTATCTATATTGGCATTAGCTTAGGTTTGGCCTTGGGTTCAAAATTTTCCGGCATCCTGCTTATCCCGATATTGTTTTTTTTGCTTTTTGTTTATATATGGAAAAGCGGGGGCGGTTATTTTTTAAAAACGAAAAGATTTTTTAGTTATTCTGTTTTAATCGGGGCAATTGGATTTTTGGCGCTCTACATTATTTATCTGTTTCCAACCAGCCTTGATTTTTATTTAAAAGGGTTCCGCTCCGTTTATTCCGATATTACGGGTAGTTACTATTATTATCTGAATGGCAGTTTTTCCAAGGATGGCCGGTGGTATTATTTTATATTTGCCTTTCTTATAAAAACGCCGATTCCAGCTTTGATTGTCTTTGCTTTGTCATTCGTGACTTATAAAAAGTATAAATTGACCGGACTGGAAAAACAGCTCATATTTATTCCAGTAGTTGTTTTTCTTTTAATTGCCAGTTTTAAGGCCGAAAATATTGGGGTGAGGTATATTCTTCCGATCTATCCTTTCCTTATTCTTTATGCCGGAGGATTAACTAATCTTGACTGGAATTTAAATAAAAAAGTAATTTATGCCGTTGCTGCCATTTTGGGTGTTTGGTATGTTTTTTCAGCGGTTCGGATTTATCCTGATTTTCTGGCTTATTTTAATGAATTTGCCGGCGGACCGGCCAATGGCCATAAATATCTTGATGATTCTAATATTGAATGGGGGCAGGATTTAAAACGTTTAAGGGCTTATCAAATTCAACATCCGGAAACAAAGGTTCTTTATTCTTGGAGAAAATCTAGTCCGGCTTATTATGGTATAGAAAATGATTTATTTTTGGACGGTATAAAGAAGCGATGGCTATTGAATCCCTCGGGCCGATACGCCATCAACACGCATTTTCTGGTGCGGCTAAAACTCGAGGGTTCCATGACGCCGGATAAATATGTTAATTGGCTGGATTTGTATAAACCAATTGACCGGATAGGTTATTCTTTCTTTGTCTACCAATTTTAGTTTTAATTCTATGATTTCATCTCAGCAAAAAAAGGAGATTGTTGGAGTGCTGATTGCCAGCATAATTTTGTCGTTTTTTCTGTTTGGTAATGTTATAAAAGGCAATTTTGTGGGCGATGACGACTCTATTGTAAATAGCAGAGCCGACTTGAGGAGTTTAAAAAATATTCCTGCCTTTTTTACCTCATCGGCCTATCCTGGTCAGGCGTCAGTCGGACTTTATAGGCCTTTGACCCTTTTTTCATATGCTTTTAATTTTATGTTTTCTGAAAAACCAGCCGGGTTCCATATTCTAAACATACTTCTCCACGCTTTCAATGTTGTTCTGATTTTTTTTATAACTTGTAAGTTTGCTTCCAAAAAAATCGCCTATCTTTCCTCCTTCCTGTTTTTATTTTTGCCGATCCATACGGAAGCCGTTTCATCAATTGTCGGCCGTAGTGAGTTACTAAGCGTTTTTTTTGTTCTCCTGACTTTTCTTTTATTTTTGAAAAATAAGCACATCTGGGCTTCTTTGGTTTTTTTATGCGCCCTTTTATCAAAAGAGTTTGCCGTGATTTTCCTGCCTTTGATCGGATTGTTGCTTTTAATTGAGGCCGTAGAAGCCAAAAAACTTAAAAAATTTATCAAAATCGGACTCTTTTATCTTCCTCCGTTTGCGATTTATTTTTTTCTTCGTTATCTAACCTTGGGCAAATATGCTTTCGGGGGTCTTATTTTTGACCGCGTTACCGCTCCATTGGCTTTTCTTGGATTGAAAGAGAGAATTTTTAATGGTTTTTTAAGTTTCTTTTTGTATATAAGGAAATCTTTTTATCCCATTGACCTCTCTACCGACTATTATTTCAATCAAATCCCGGCGGTACGAAACATTTTCTCTTCGCCTCAAGCGATAATCGGCCTCATTTTGTTGCTGGGCGTTATCGCGATTATTATTTTTGGGCGGAAAAATTTAAAGATTGCCGCCTCAATTTTGCTGATCCCGTTTATTTTTATTTCAAATATGTTTTTTTTGACTAGCGGCAGTTTTACCGAACGCTGGTGGTACTTGCCGTCTTTTGGCCTTATGGTTATGGCCGCGATTTTCATTGACTGGATGGTCGACAAATATAAAAAGTTGCAGCCGGTTTTTTTTGTTTTTTTGCTGTTTTTGACAGGCTGGTTTTCTTTCGTAATAATTAAACAGAATAGGGTATGGTTTGATAATAAATCGTTTTTTGTCTATTCGGCAAGGATGGCTCCCAATAGCGCCTGGGCGAGGTCTAATCTGGCCGCGGTTTATCTGCATGACAAGAATTTTGATAAAGCAAAAGAAGAAGCGGAGGCGTCGTTACGAATATATAGCGCTTTTACGCCGGCTTTGAATATTCTGGCCAAATTACATTGGCGGGACGGCAGGTACGAAGAAGCGGAAGCGGCATTTAAAAAAGCAATTGAGGCGGATATAAGAGGCAATAACAGCCGCGGTTTCTATAGAATGCTTGCCCTTTTGAATCTTGATTTGAGCAACAATCGGGAAGCTTTTACTTATATGAAAAAAGCCATTGAGTTTCCGGCGTCCGGAGGAAGCGAGAGAATTATTAAGACGGATGAAATTTTGTATCAAATATTTGAAGATTTCAAAGACCGCAAGGTTAATTCTTATACCCAAGAAGAAGGAGAAAAATTAGCCGAGCTTATAAAAATAATAAGAGGGTTTTAATCTTTCTCCCGCGCAATTCATGAATCCCGTTAGAGGTCTCGCTCGCGACTATGTCGCGAGTCCGAAGGACCTTGGCGGGGCTACCTCTAACGGGATGAATAAACCCAAACAATTTTTGCCAATTCTAATTCTTGTCGGTGTTGCTTTCGCGATCTATGCTTTTAATTTGAATGGCCAGCTTTTTTGGGATGATGACGACTGGATAAAAGGAAATATTTTTGTCCACGATTTTTCGCACCTTAAAGAAATTTTTACCCAAAATATCCTTTCGGGTTTTGGTTTGAACAGTAATTATTACCGACCCTTGCTTTTACTTAGTTTCGCTGTTAATTACGCGATTGGCGGTATAAAGCCGTTGGTTTACCACCTTGTCAGTAATGGATTTCATCTTGCCAACGGCGTATTGGTATTTAGTATTCTATATCTAGTATTTAGAAGGCGTTTGCCCGCATTTTTGGCAGCACTGTTTTTTTTAATTCATCCACTCCAGACCGAAGCCGTTACTTATGTTTCCGGCCGCGGCGATCCCATGTCGGTGTTTTTCATGCTTCTTGCAATTTGGTTTTTTATCAAAACCGAATCATGCACGACATCGCAAGTCGTGCAGGGGGATAAGTGGTGGATAAGATTGATGCACGACTTGCGATGTCGTGCAATTTGGCGATTTTTTTCCTTATTTTCTTTGATCTTGGCGATTCTAAGCCGCGAAACGGCTGTTTTGTTGCCACCCTTGCTGATGATTTTTTACATAAGTTTTCTTGCCCCGTTAGAAGTAGGACGGGTCATTCGTCCGCAAGTTCTAATGGGGTTGTCTAGTGAAGGTTTTTGGAAATCATTTCGGGCGGCACTTTTAAAAACATCATATTTTTGGGTAATTTCTGCCGGTTATTTTGTGTTGCGCCTGACGGTTTTAAATTTTAAAAATACCCTCAATTTTTATTCCCAAGCCAGTGACTATTCCCAGCATCTAAGTTATCGGCTTTTTACCTTTGGTCATGTTTTTGTGGAATATTTTAAACTAATTTTTGTTCCAGTCGGACTTCACATGGAAAGGGATTTGCCGCTAAAGACCTCTTTGTTCCAGTGGCCTGTTTGGCTTGCAGTGATTATTGTGGTCTTAATTGTCTGGGTAGGAATTGTGCTTTATAAGAAAGGAAGAGTTTTTAAATTAACGACATCAGATGTCGTTGTGACATCCGATGTCAGAATATGGTTTTTCGGTTGGGGATGGTTCTTCATCGGTCTTGCTCCGGTGTCGGGTATTATACCGATCAACGCCATTATGTATGAACACTGGCTATATTTGCCGTTGATTGGTTTATTTACCCTCGCTGGTTTTTATCTGGCCAAGCTGTTTGATTTCTTAAAATCTCGTCCCAAAATTACCGATTACCGATTGCCGATTGCCAGTTACCATTTACTAATTACCGCTTTGGTTGTTTATTTTTCTTTTTTCGGCTATCAATCCATCAAGCGCAATATTCTCTGGGGCAAACCGATAGAATTTTATGAAAACATTCTAAAATATAATTCAAACTCCGTGAGGATAATGAATAATTTGGGCAATCTGTATTCTGAAAAAGGCGAGATTGGCAAAGCGGAGGAATTGTATGTGAAAGCGATAGGGAATCCGAATGGAAATATTTTTGCTCAGCCGCACTACAATTTGGGAAACATTTACCGGGACAGGGGAGATGCGGAAAAAGCTGTTATGCAATATAAAGAAGCCATAAAAGCTGACCCAACTTTTCCATTTGCCTATCAAAATCTCGCGGTAATTTACGCAGGTCGCGGCAATTTGACTGAAGCGGCTTTGATGCTGGAAAAAGTCAAAGAACTCAAACCCCAGGATTCAAGAGTTTATTATAATTTAGGGCTTATTTATCTGGCTCAAAACAAAAAGGATTTGGCGTTGGAAAATCTGAAGGCGGCTTTTAGGTTCTCGGCCGGTGATCCGGAGGTTGCCGTTGAAATTAGAAGAATTTTAGAGGAGTTGCAATAAAAATATTTTAAAACCATTTCCATTGTGGATAACTTATTTGTGCCACTAAAAGTTGTGTTTTATAATTAAGTTAAGAAGTAAGGTTTCTATAAAATCCAGGATGTGGATTTCTTATAAGAAAGGAGATCGGCATGTTGGAAAAAAGACGGTATGAATAAGAACAAGTCTCGCGGTCTTAATAGGTCGATTACTTTTTCAGTTGTGCTTAGCGTGGTTTTTTCTTTTGTTTTTGTCCCCGTTTTTGGCGCGTATGCGGCAAGCACGATCGGGACAAATATGAGTACGACGGGGACTTTTCTTGTGCAGCCCGCTTCCGATTCTACTACGTCTGTTAGATTCCAAAATGCCGCCGGCACTAATTATTTTGTAGCCAACAGCACTAAAGGGTGGATTGGAGTTAACGGAGTGCCGTCTACGGTGTTTGAGGTAAAGGGCACTGCCTCGGCGTCATGGTTGATGACTGCAAATTCATTGCAAGTAGCCGGGGTGGCTTCTGTGGCCTATTCAAGGTTCGGGATCGGAGCAACCGGTCACTCGCTAGCGGCCACAGACGATGTGCTCTTCGCCGGCTTGGTTGAGTTTGATGACAATGCTTTCTTTGACGCGAAGGTTTCCGTGTCCGGCAATTTCCAGACATCGGGTAGAATTAGAGCCGGTTCTGCTTCCCACTCATTTACCGGTGATTTACTTCTAACTAGTAATCTTACCGTTGGTTCAACCACTGCCTCTAACTCTGTGTATGCCGCGGAATTTGGCAGTACAGCTACTACCAGTATTTTGTTTGGTGATACCACTACTCCGTTTTTGGGTACCTGTTTTCAACTAAGAGACACAGCTGGAACTTGGGTTTTCGCGCGTATTATTGCCAATGCCTGGGTTATTAATACGACTTCTTGCCGATAGGGTATAAGTATTATTATTTACCTTTCCTGGGATGGGATAAGGAAAAAGCCCAATGAATTACAAAAATATAACCCCGGCTGTTTTTGCGGCCAGTTTCACAGTACTAGGCTTAGTGATTGGCATAGTTAGCGTCCTGTTCTTAACAAATTTTCTTAAATATGACCATTACAATCGACAAGATTTTATTGACCCAAATGCGTATCAAGCCGTGTTCTTAACAAATGATCAGACATATTTCGGGCATTTAAAAGATATTAAGCCAGATTATCTGCTCTTAGCGGATGTATATTATGTAAGAGTAAGCGAAGGCGGTAATCAGATCGTTAGACTAGGAGGAATTGAACCGCATGGTCCTGAAAACGCAATGGTGATCAGTAAGAGCCAGGTGTTGCTTTGGGAGAATTTAAAGCCCGACTCTCAAGTAATAAGAGCAATTCAAAATATACCACCTAAATAAGTTACTAAAGACTAATGTATAAAATGAAAAAAACAAATTTTTTTCTTCTGTCGCTCGTTGTTGTTTTGGTAGCAGGAGTGTTCTTAATTGTAATCCACCCGGCGCAAGCGGTAGGAGACGCGTATTTTCCGGAGGCTACTACAGTTTCATTAGATGTCGGTGATTTCACTATAAATCTCGGTTCTGACGCTGACGAAGTGGTCACCACAAATACTACCATAACCGTTGCTATTTCTACCGGCCAAAAGTTCGTGCTAACGTCATCCGGTAGAAAACGGCTAAATAATAACAGCGGCTATAATTCTACTTGTACCGATACGCAATCACAGCTTACTATAGAATCTTCCTTTACCAGAACAGTGATAATCACTCCAGCATCAGATACTTGCACTGTCGGTGATAGCGGTAGCAGCGGCGGTGGCGGCGGTGGCGGCGGTGGCGGCGTAATCACAATTGCTACCCCCACTACTCCCACTCCCACTCCCACTCCCACTCCTACTCCCACACCTGCTACCACAGTGAGTCCTATCGCTTCACCAACACCAGCTCCTGTTTCCGTTTCCATCAGTAAGCCAACCCCAGTCTCAAGAGGTTTTATCAGTTTGGCTGCCGTCAGTCTTAAAGATGGAGACGTGATTAGCGCGACCGGTTCGAGCGATCTGGATGTATACATCGTTAATGTTCATGGTTACAAGAGATTATTCTTAAATCCGGCTATATTCGGATTCTATGGTCACCTTGGCGGGTTTTCCAAAATTAAAAAATCCACCTCGACAGTCAGAGACACATTTGTAACCTCCGGTCTTTTCAGAAATTGCGAAACCAATGATAAAAAAGTTTATGGCGTAGAAACTTCCGGTGAAGATACAGGCATGCTTCACTGGGTCAATACCACCGGCGAGCAAGCGGTGGTCGACGATCCTAACTTTTTCAAAAAAGTATTTTGCATTAACACTAAGGAGTTTAACTGGTACCCCAAAGGTTCCGATTATACATCGGTCAACCAGATTCCAGACTATACAAGAACGAGCGTCTCTCCCGTCTCAGTTTCTACTCCAGTGCCCACCGTCAAGAAATTTAAAGTCTTTGACACAGATTTTCTTAATGTTAGAACTTTAGCTAGTACGTCTAGCGTCATATTAGGTAAACTTCCGGCAGGGCAGATTATAGAAAGCTTGGACCAGCAAGGCTTATGGCATAAGATAAAATATCAGACAAAAGATGGTTGGGTACACAGCAATTACTTGAAAGCGATTTGAAGTTTAATCTGATTTGAAAACAAAAGGTCCGTTTTTGCGGATTTTTTGTTTTACTGTCAATTGCTATTGTCTAGGTTCAGATACATAGTATTCACCTAGGCCTGTAAAATTATTACATTTTTTGTGCATAAATTCTAAATAAACTGCTATATGAAAAAGCATATCTTAACTATTTTAATTTTAGTTATACTCACCGTCTTTTATTATTTAGGTGGAGTTAGCATGATTAAAAAACTAGTTGGTTATAATGTACCTCAAGTTACCATGTTACCCATAGGTCCAGTTGTTGATTTTTTGAAGGTGCCGGAAGGGTTTCAAGTTATCAAATTCGCCGAAGGCCTTATTAATCCGCGCGTCATTGCGTTTGATCCTGGGGGGCGGATGCTTGTAAGTGAACCTAAAGAGGGAAAAGTGTTAGTTTTGGAAGATAAAAATAAAGACGGCATTGCTGACGGACAGAGAGTTTTACTTAACGGATTGCGTTTGCCGCACGGGTTAGCTTTTTATACTGACCCAGAAACCAAAACCGTTTATCTTTATGTTGCTGAAACACATAGGGTTACACGTAATGTTTACGATGTAAAAGCAGGCGCAATTGATGAAGCACAGAAAATAGCCCCGCAGAATATTTCCGCTCTTCCTGCTGATGGCAGGCACTTTACGCGTACGATCGCCATGGGTCCCAACTACCGCACCCAGCCCATTCTTGATAACCAGCTCCAAAAAGAGACCCTGAGCGAAACCAAACTCTACATAAGCGTGGGTTCGTCTTGTGATGTCTGTGTTGAAACCGAAACCTGGAAGAGAGCGGCAATACTGGAATCAGACCCTGAAGGAAATTTTGTTGCTGAATTTGCCGGTGGGTTGCGCAATTCTGTGTTTTTTACATTTCATCCGGTAACTGGCGAGATGTGGGCGACAGAAATGGGAAGAGATAACCTTGGCGACGAATTACCGCCCGATGAGGTAAATGTAATTAAGGTCGCTGGACTGCGGGATGAATACGGCGCCAAAAAATACGGTTGGCCGTTTTGCTACGGCAACAAAGTACACGACAAGACTTTTAATTATGCCGGGGCGGAACGTAAGGATATCCCGACTGATTGCGGCAGAACCTTCCCGCCCGCCATTGAGATTCCGGCACATTCGGCGCCGCTTGGCCTGGCTTTTATTGATTCTGATAGATGGCCGGAAGATTGGCGATACAATCTGCTTGTGGCTTACCACGGATCATGGAATCGCAGTCAACCACGCGGTTATAAAATCATCAGATTCAAATTGGATAAAAACGGAAACCTCCTTCAGCCAAAAACGCAGGATGGCGATGACTTCATTACCGGGTTTTATAACGGCAAAAATATTCTCGGCCGTCCCGTTGATCTCAAATTCGGTCCGGATGGCGCTCTTTATATTTCCGACGATTCAGCCGGCGTGATTTATAGGGTTGATCCCGTTAGAAACAGCCCAGCGGATTTATAAATCAAATGGATATTTAATAAAAGTTAAGCAGTGACTGTAAATTGACTATATACTGCGATTATAGCAGTTTTTTAATTTGTTCGACCATCTTGCGGAGATCAAAGTTGTGAAGGACGGTTTGGTGAGCTTGGATGGCAAATTCGCGGCGTAGGGATTCGTTTTCTGCAAGATGAGTAATAGCGTTGGCAAGGGCTTGGGAATCGTGCGGCGGAATAAGTAGCCCGTTTTTTTCGTGTTCGAGTATTTCAGGAACCGCGCCAACGGCCGTAGCTATTACAGGAATTTTTGCTGACGTGGCTTCAAGAAGAGCCCACGGGAATCCCTCTTTTACCGATGGCAAAACGAAAATGTCAAAAGCTCGGAGATATTTATAGGCATCAGGAATACGGCCAGCCAGGAAAATAGTATTTTGTAATTGTTTGTTAGCAATTTGTAATTGAAGATTTTCCCGCTCCGGGCCATCGCCGATTATAACTAGGGTATAGGGTATAAGGTTTAGGGTGTTAGCTAAAATTTTGAATGCTTCAATTAAGTACTCTAATCCTTTGGTTTTGTAGAAGTTAGCTATTGTCCCGATTATTAAACCACCATGCAAGAAGCCGGCATGTTTTTGCGATAGCGGCAGTAATTCATACAGCCGTATTTTGGCCTCGTCTTTATCAAAAAACTCAAGCTTATAGGGATCAATGCCATTATAAACCAAAATTACTTCCTTGCGTGGTTTTATGCCGTATTTAATTGCCTGTTCATAATCATGTCTGTTGTTAACAATAATATAATCTTTCCACGAAGCGCTAATTTTTTCCAACAATCTGTAGAGGATATTTTTCCACCATGATCGCGGATCGTTAAATGCCCAACCGCCGATGCGATAAATAGTTGACAGTTGACAGTTGACAGTTGACAGTTTAGCAGCGAGGGAGCCGATAAATCCGGCTTTTGAGCTGTTTAAAAAAAGCGTATCGGGCCGGAATTCTTTAATTATTTTTTTAAGCTCAAATAGTGAGGCAATATCGCTGAAAAAACCGGGGTTGCGCTGCAGATGCCTGGAGGGAATATATTTCACGCCGAGTGGCAGCAAATTTTTAATTTCTTTGTTTTTTTCCGGGCCGGTAACAATGGCGCATTCAAATTTTTCCGGCTCAAGATTATTCAGTAACTGTGATAAAAATTTCTGCGCACCGCCGAATTCAGCCTGTGTAATTACAAATAAAACCCTTCTTTTAGGGTTATTTTTTATGTGTTCTTTTGGGTTGATTTTATCTTCCATCTATGACAATATAATAAAATAAAATGGAAAGAAATTCAAATAGAATTCTCCTGTTTACCACCGCTTTTCGTCCGTTCATCGGCGGTTCGGAACTGGCCATCGAAGAAATTGCTAAGCGTCTACCCAACGTCAATTTTGACATAATTACGCCTAGATATACGCGAAAACTGAAAAAACTTGAGGATTTCGGCAATATGCGTGTTTTTAGGGTTGGCTGGGGTTGGTCGAGTGATAAATTTTTCTTTCCAATGGGTGGATTTTTAAAAGCCAGAAAACTAGTAAAACATAATTCGTATGAGATGGTGCATGCTTACCAGGCATCTTATGGTGCCGGTGCGGCCTGGCTTTTAAGATTTTTCAACCCGCGTCTCAAATTTATCCTTACTCTGCAAGAGGGCAAAAATCTTGAACAACAAGGATTCTGGATAAATTTTTTTAGAAAAAAAATAATAAAGAAAGCCGATCAAATTACGGTCATCAGTAATTATCTTAAGGATTATGCCAAGAAGTTTAATAAAAATGTAAAAATCACAATTATTCCCAATGGAGTTGATCTGGATAATTTCAGCAAGGAATATAGTTATGGGGAACTATCTGAATTGGCTGATTATCTCGGTGTTAAACCTGGGGAAAAAGTTATAGTCAGCGTTTCCCGCCTCGTTCCTAAAAATGGCGTAGATGTTTTAATTGGGGCATTTGCCGAAATCTGTAAACCGAAAATTATAAACTGTAAACTATTGCTGGTTGGCGATGGCCCTGAAGGGGAAAGTTTAAAGTTTAAAGCTAAAAGTTTAAAGTTAGGGGACAGGGTCATTTTTGCCGGTTCAGTGAGTCATGACGAATTACCCAAGTATCTAAAAATCTCTGATGTTTTTGTCCGGCCGTCACGTTCGGAAGGCTTGGGAAGCGCATTCTTGGAAGCAATGGCCGCCGGTACGCCGGTAATAGGCACGAAAATTGGCGGCATTCCCGATTTTCTCAAAAACAATGAAACCGGGCTTTTTGCGGAAATTGACAATCCAGAAAATCTAGCCGAAAAAATAAATTTAATTTTGACCGACAAAGAATTGCACGAGAAAATTATTAAAAACGCCCAAGATTTAGTAGTTCAGAAATATGACTGGAATAAAATTGCCATCCAATTTAAGGAATTATACGAATTCCAAATTTGAATATGAAACTTAGTGTCATTATCCCTGTTTTTAATGAAGCCAAAACTATAGGAAGTATTTTGGAATTGGTTGAGAGCGTGGATGTTGGGACGGAAAAAGAAGTTATAATCGTTGATGATTATTCTACCGACGGTACAAGAGAAGTACTGCAAAAACTGGAGAGCAAATATAAAATTTACTATCAGCCTAAAAACATGGGCAAGGGTGCGGCGGTAAAGAGAGGATTTGCCGAAGCCGCAGGCGATATTGTACTCATCCAAGACGCTGATATGGAGTATAATCCTCAGGAGTATCCGAATTTAATAAAACCAATCATGGATGGCAAGGCAGACATTGTATATGGGTCACGCTTTCTTAAGTCAGATATATCCAGTCAAAATAAAATTATTTATAGGCACGGCTATTTATTCAGCAAAGCATTGAATTGGACATCCAATGTTTTAAATGGGCTTCATCTTTCTGATATGTATACCTGCTACAAAGTTTTTTCCAGAGATGCAATTGAGCGCATTCATCCGTGCCTTACTTCAAAAAGATTCGGCATTGATCCCGAACTGACGGCATGGGCGGCGAAATTTAATTTTAAAATCATGGAAGCGCCCATCTCCTACAAGGGAAGAACATACAAAGAGGGTAAAAAGATAAATTGGAAAGACGGATTGGCGGCGATTTGGCATATTATTAGGTTTAATCTATTTACAAGAAAAAAATGACTAGTATTTTAATAGCCGGGAACATTGGCAGTGGCGAATCCGAGGAGTCTGGCTATGGCCAGGTTTTGGCGCGGGAGTTATCAGCTAATTTTAAGGTTTATTTATCCGGTAGTTTTTTTAAAATGTTAAAACTTGCCACTAACGTTGATGCTGTTTTTGCATTGTCGCCAATTGGCGGCGGTTATGCCGGCTACCTTTCTGCTCGCTTTCGCAAAAAAAAATTTCTAATTAAGATTGACGACGATTACGCTTGGCGAGCCGCTATTAAGAATGGAAACACCAACCTTTTGGCTAGTGATTTTCAAAAGTCCAAAAAGAACGGCAGTTTCGCTTCTGTGCACAAAAGACAGGTACGACTTTGCCAAAAAGCAGAATTGGTTATCGTGCCATCCGGTTTCATGTCAGGAATTGTGCAAGGTTGGGGAATAGAAAAAGATAAGATCAAGACAGTTCCCAGTATGGCGGATTTCAAAGCAATCAATGCCACCAAAGAAGAGGCAAGAAAAAAAATTACAATTCCTGGAAATCTGCTTATTTCCGTCGGGCCACTAGTCCCATGGAATGGTTTCAGAATGCTGATTAAAATCATGCCCCAGCTTAGTAGCATTAATCAATTTTTTCGTCTTATTATTATTGGCGATGGGCCGGAACATAAAATGCTTAAAAATATGCTTAAAAATATGAATTTGGATAAAAAAGTTTATCTAGTCGGACGGAAAAACGAGAAAGAATTGGCCTGGTATTTGGCTGCTTCGGATATCTTTGTTTTAAACAGCGGCCACAAACCGTTCCCGCATAACACAATCAAGGCGATGGCTTGCGGCATACCGGTTATAACTACTGCCGTGGGCGCCAATCCTGAAATAATCAGGCAGGGTGAAAACGGCTTTTTGATAAAATATAACGATGAATTTAATCTGATTGAAGCAATAAAAACAGTTTGGCAAATGCCTGAATTGCGGGAACGGTTTATTGAAGAAGGCAAAAAAACCGCTGCTTATTTTAATCCAGAAAAGATTATTAAAGAAACAGTAAAAATAATCGGTAACTTATAACTAGTAATTTTGATTACTGATTACTAATTACCAATCCCATGAAGTTACTAATGATAACCGGTGATCGTTCGCTGGCCGAAGGTAAACGCGGCGCGTTTTATAATACACTGGAAGAATTCCACAAGTACTGGGAACGGGTGAATATAATTTGTCCGAAAACTCCCAGAGGTTCAACCTCTGGGGGATTTGAGGTTGAACCTCTTTTTGATAATGTTTTTATTCATCCCTCTCCGTGGCCGTTATGGTTGCAGCCATTGTGGATTTTGAAAAAAGGGAAACAACTTTATCGTGAAAATAAATTTAATTTAATGACCGTTCACGAATATCCGCCGTTTTATAACGGCATAGGGGCGCGACTGCTTTGGAAAAAGATCCGCATTCCTTATATTTTGGAAATACACCATATTTCTGGCCATCCGAAAGCGGCTGATTTTAAGGAACGGATTTATAAACTGGCTACGAAATGTTTTATAAAGTTTGATGCCGCCAAAGCCAAAGCAGTGCGCGTTGTCAATCAACATCAAGTTCCTTATTTTTTGAGTAAGTCCGGCGTACCGCGGGAAAAAATTATTTACATCCCGTCTTTTTACATTGACTTAGATATATTTAAACCCATGGATGTTCCCAAAAAGTACGACCTAATTTTTATTGGTAGATTAGCTAAAAACAAAGGACTGAACTTGCTGCTAGAAGCAGCAAGTAAACTTAAAATTCAAATTATAAATTTTAAATTGCTGATTGTTGGAACTGGTCCTTTAATCAAGTTTTTAAAATTTAAAATTGAAAATTTAAAATTACAAAACAACATCTTGTTATATGGTTGGGCCAAAGATTCTGCCGAGGTGGCAAGATTACTCAACCAATCTCGCATTTTAGTCATGCCATCTTATAACGAGGGCGGCCCTCGGGTTGTTCTGGAGGCAATGGCTTGCGGGGTGCCGATTTTGGCAACCCCAGTCGGCATAGTGCCCGATATTGTAAAAAATGGTGAGTCTGGAGAAATAATTGATTGGAATCCTGTGGATATCTCTAAAAAGGCAATAGAATTGCTTGATAATACTAACAAATACCAGAAATATCTAATGAGCGGCTTAGAAATAGCTAGACACTTCGAAAAACAGGCCACTATTAAAAATTATGCAGAAAAACTACAATCCCGTTAGAGGCACAACAGGCAATTAATCAAGAATAGCGGTGCAAGAAACATACAAACGGGAATTATCATTTAAACTAGTTGGGTACGGTTACGCTCAAAGAGCGTAACCTGCTTCTAACGGGATGAGTAAATTACTAATTTTTGTAAATAAATTTGATAAAAACGATGACCTGCTTGGTTTTTTTGTAGGTTGGATTAATGAATTATCAAGGTATTTGCCCAGAATTATCGTGGTTACTCAATCTATGGGCGTTTTTGATCCGGCCGACAATTTAAGTGTTTTTTCCATAGAAAAAAAACAAAACCCAAATCCGGTTTCGCGCATCTTAAAATTTTGGATCTTGCTTTGGCGGTTGAGGCGGGATTATGACGGCGTTTTTGTCATTATGGCCCCCTCGTGGGTTATCGCGTCATCATTTTTAACGAAAATTTTGGAGAAGAAATTGTATCTTTGGTATGCCGTTTGGCGCGGCAATTGGAAATTACGACTGGCCGAAAAACTGGTTGATAAGATTTTTTGTTCGGTACCGGGAGCATTTCCGTTTAAGACCAACAAACTTGTGCTTATAGGGCAGGGGATAGATACAGAAAAGTTCAAAGTTCAAAGTTTAAAGTTCAAAGTAGGGGGCGGGGCATTTAAAATTGTCTCAGTAGGTCGGATATCACCAGTGAAAAGGCTTGAAATTCTAATCAAGGCTATTGCCGAGTTGAGCAAATTCAACCCCATGTTGCTGCGCAACATTGTGTTAGAAATTGTGGGAGGGGCGGCGAATAAAAACGATGATAAGTACTTGATAGAATTACGCGAACTTTCTCAAAAACTTGGCATTGCCGGTAAAATAAAATGGCTTGGGCAAATGCCGCACACCCAGATGCCAAAATACTATCAAGAAGCCGATGTCGTAGTCAATATGACCCAAGCCGGAAGCTTTGATAAGGCAATGCTCGAGGCAATGGCATCCGGCGTTTTGGTTTTATCTTCAAATCGCGCCTGGTTGAAGTTTTTTGATGACGAACTTCAGGAGCAACTCTTATTTGGCCAAGATGATCCACACGACTTAGCTAAAAAGTTGATAGAAGTTTTAAATTTAGATGAAGAAACCAAAGCCAGGCTTCGCCAAAAACTGCGGGATATGATAATTAACCATCATTCCCAAAAACAATGGACCCAAAAATTAGTAGCTAGTATCAAGTAGCTGGTAGCTGGTATATTAAACCAGAAACCAGAAACCAGAAACTAGAAACTAGAAACTAGGAATGGCAAAGCCATTCGTTATAACCGGTTTTCCTTATGCTTTTCCTTATTATTTTAAGGTTTTTGAGTATTTGGATAATAAGGATAAATTTGTTTTCATTTTACCCGGGCTTTGGTTGGCCAAAAAGGGTAAGGTCAAGATCCGACTTCAACAAAAGCCAAGCCACAAAATTTACGGTTTACGCCCAGCGTCTTATGGGGGTCACGGAGTTAGGGGTTTATTCAAGGGTTGGATGCCCGGCATCATTTTTTTATTGCCATATCTGAAACTAAAATATGGTGCAAAAGTTCTTTATTCTTGTTCCGAACCTAATCTGCTCACTACTTTGTATAACGGTATAATCGCAAAATTTTGTGGTTTCAAGCACATCCTTTTTACTTGGCAAAATATTCCGCCGGAACAATATATGGGCGGCTTAAAGCTTAGAATTTATACAATCCTGGTCCGACTTAACTTGTTTTTTGCCGATGGTATAATTTGTGGCAATAAAAAAGCAGCGGACATAGTTCGCGAGTTTAAAGTTGAAAGTGAAAAGTTTAAAGTTTTAATTTCTCCGATTAGTGGCGTTGATACGGATAAATTTAGACCCGGAATTACTAGCAACTGGCGTGCAAAATTAAGTATTAAACTAGAAGAGAAACTAATTTTATTCTATGGTGCCATAGATAAACGCAAAGGAGTTAATGTTTTAATAGAATCATTCAAATTATTGATTACCGATTACCGATTACCGATTATCAAACTAGTAATTATTGGCACTGGCCCTGAAGAAGAAAGTTTAAAGTTGCAAGTGAAGAGTTTAAAATTGCAAGAAAAAATTATTTTTCTTGACTGGATGTCTAATGACCAGTTGCCAGCCCTTCTCAATGCTGCCGATGTTTTTGTTTACCCCAGCGTTCCGTCGGGTGGCTGGGAGGAGCAGTTTGGCTATGCCATGGCTGAAGCCAGCGCCTGTGGGATTCCTGTGGTGGCGACTAAAACAGGCTCAATAGATGAGGTGGTGCTTCATGGCGAGACTGGATTGTTGGTAGAGCCTAATAATTCCGAAAAATTGGCTGGGGCGATCTCAAAAATTTTAAGCAATCCCAATTTGGCTAAACAGATTGGCAGGTCCGGCAGAAAATACATAATAGAAAATTTCAGCCACCAGGTAATATCCGGTAAGATTATTAATTTCTTGTACGACATGTACGACATCGCAAGTCGTGCATAATGTACGACTTGCGATGTCGTACAAGATATACCCAATTGATTTTATGGAAAAGAGTCAAGCCACAAAAAAAAAAGCTAAAATTGCCGTTGTGGGAGGCGGTATTTTTGGCGTAACGGCAGCAGTGCATATGGCGAGAGCGGGTTTTAATGTTGACCTTTTTGAAAAAGAAAAAGACATTTTACAGGCAGCATCGGGAATTAACCAGTTTCGTCTGCATCGCGGTTACCATTATCCGCGCAGTGCGGAAACAATGCGTGATTGCCTGAGAGCTGAAAGGAGTTTTTTGAAAGAATATGGCGGAGCAACAATCGACAACGAAGAACATTATTATTGTATTGCCAAGCAAGGCAGTTTGGTTTCGGCGAACGAATACAAAAATGTCTGCCGAAAAATAGGTTTAGAATATGTTATGGCCAAGCCGAACCTTGTTAATCACGACAAACTTGAATTATCCGCTAGGGGTGAAGAAAAAAGAATTGATCCGACAGCTCTACGAAAAATTTGCTGGCAGAAATTGAAGAAAGCAAAAGTTAATGTGAGATTGGGCGAGATTGCAAATCAGAATAAATTAAAAAAATACAATTTTGCGGTTATTGCGACTTACGCGTCGATTAATGAACTGCTTCCGCAAACACAACGCAAAAATTATCAGTTTGAACTTTGCGAAAAACCGGTTGTTCGTCTGCCTCGCGAGTTCAATCGCAAATGTCTTGTCGTAATGGACGGACCGTTCATGTGCGTTGACCCTCTTGGTAAGACTGGCATGTTTTTGTTGGGAAATGTGGTGCATGCGATTCATCAAACTAACATTGGTAAAAAACCGGAATTTGATAAAAAATTCAAACCCCTACTGAATAGGGGAATAGTAAGCAACCCATCGGTTACTAATTTTAAAAAATTCATTGAATCCGGTTCGGAATTTATCCCAGGCTTGGTTAAAGCAACACATGTCGGTTCAATGTTCACTTTTCGGACGGTCCTGCCTCATAAAGAAAAAACCGATGAGAGACCGACTGTGGTTTCCAAGATTGACGATAAAACTGTTTCTATATTCTCCGGCAAAATCGGTAATTGCGTCGAAGCGGCCGATGAAGTGTTGGCCACTGTGAACTTAGTATTTAAAATGCAATAAAATGCCTGAAAAATCAAGTAAAATTGTATTGGCGACCGGAATTTTTTTTCCTGACGTTGGTGGACCGGCAATACATGTCCGCAAAATCGCTGAAGCTTTACATCAAGACGGCTGGCGGGTCGTCGTTGTTTCCTATGGCGATTACGACGGACAAGAGCAGTTTCCATTTAGGGTAATAAGAATTTCAAATAAGTTAAATCCATTTTTGAGGCGCACGAAATATCTTCTGACTATTTTCAAAGAAGCCATTAGCGCGAGAACGCTCTACGCCTTCAATTTGGCTACGGCTGGCCTCCCAGTTTTTATTGTTGGTAAAATGCTAGTCAAAAAGATACTGATACGCGTTCCCGGCGATCCGATTTGGGAAAGAATTGTTGAGAGAGGCCAGCGCTTGGTTTCTTTCGCGGATTATTATAAACAAGGACTTTATCTAGCTGACCGTCCGTGGCTTTTTAGGATCATTAAATTCGTCCTGCCGAAATTTGATAAAATTGTTTTTTATACCCCATTTCTATCGGATATCTATCAGAAATTTTATAAAATTCCAGCCGGCAAAATTACAATTATACCGAATCCGGTTTTTAGGCGACAGCCACTAAATGTTGAGTTAGGCAATGAGCCGACTGTTTTATTTGCCGGACGCTTTGTGGCATATAAAAATCTGGAGTTGGTAATCATGGTTTTTGACCGAGTGAGAGTCAAATTGAATAAGGGCAGATTGATTTTAATAGGCGCGGGTCCGGACAAAGAAAAACTGGAAAAGATTATAACTAGCTTGCCCTCCGCGGGTCATATAGAAATTATTCCCAAAATAAATCAGGATAAATTGTTTGAATATATCTGTTCTTCGTGGGTGGGTATTGGGCCGGCTCTTACCGAGTTTAATCCCAATTTTATTTTAGAATGTTTGTCTTTGGGAAAGCCGGTGCTTTTAAGCCGCGAGAACGGTTTGTCGGTCAAATTACCAGACGAATTTTTGTTTGACCCGCAAAACGAACAGGAGTTTCAATTAAAAATGAGCCAGTTTTTTAACGCAGAATTTTATAAGAGAGCCAAAACGGTTGTAGATGAAATGGCGTTAAACCAAACCTGGGATAAGGTGATAAATTCTCACCGCAACATTTTAGAAATTTGAGTTGCGTAGGAAAAGTTTTTTCCACTGCCATTTCCACCAGTAGGTCCAGATGAAAATCCAAATACGGATTGCCCATTCAATGAGTTTGCCAAAATGGGGAATTGTTCCTGAAATCCCAATCCGCTCACGGAATGTAACCGGTATTTCCACGAATGGAATGCGATTTACGGCCGCAAGAAGAACAAGTTCGGTCGCGAAAAGCGAATTGGTGGTTTGGAATTGCGGTTCAAGTTTCCGCAAAGCCTCTTTATGAAAAAGTTTATAGGTGCAGCCGACGTCAGTTAAGGTCGTGGTGGAGTAGATAATCTCTATAACTTTGGCATAGATTACATTGCTCAGTCTTCTTAAGAGATTCATGGTTTTGGTATCAAAAATCGTACTGCGATTGGTACGTGATCCGACTACAATCGGAAAATCCTTGGCAAAGACTAAAAACCGTTCCAGGTCTTCCGCGGCGTAGGTATTATCGGCTTCACACAAAACGACATAATCGCTAGTGGCTTCCTTGATACCCCGCCGGTAACCGTAGCCGTAACCCTGTTTGGGTTCATGTATAAGTCGTGACCTGGTTTTGCGGATTTCATCATCTGTTCCTGGTTCCGCATTATTATTAACCACTATTACCTCATCAACACATCCTGTATTAAAAAAATCATCCGCGACCTTTCTAACGGAATTTTTTTCCCTGTAAGTTGAGATTATAACCGAGATGGTTTTGTTTTGCCACATTAGCCAATTAAAACATAGATTGACTAAAATCGCCAGTATTTTATACTTCAAGTATGCTTCAAAAGATGAATACGCGTGCAATACTGGTTATAATTTTTATTTTGTTTTTGATTTTAAGAATTCCAGGTTTGGACTTACCATATCATCAGGATGAACGGGTTTGGCCTGGCTTTGGCAGTGCGGGATTAGGGGGTTTAGGCGGGTTTGTTCATCCGCCGCTTACCCCCTTAATTTTTTTTGTGGCGGTAAAGGCGTTTGGTGAAGATAATTTGCGCCATTTGCCGTTTTTGTTCGGCATTGCTAATTTTTGGCTTCTTTTTGTTCTGGTAAAACGCAGGTTTTCCACAAAAGCCGCTCTTTGGAGCGTTTTATTTTTTAGCGCCGGTTTTTTTAGCGTTTTGGCTTCTTTGATGATTGATACCGATGGGCAGGTTTTGCCCTTCTTTTTTTTACTTTCAGCCCTTTTTTATTATAAATGGAGAGAAAGCATAAATTTAAAGAAAAAACTGATTTTGGGGAGCGTTTTGGCGGTTTTTATTTTTCTCGGTTCCTTAACAAAAGTTAGCTTTGTTATAGCGCTTGGCGCCATTGCCTTGGATTTTTTGTATTCGCAAAAACACCTGTTATCCCGTCGGAAATTGTTTAAGTTTGCCTCAATTGGTATTGGCATACTTGCCTCATTATTTTTATTGATTTTGGGTATTATGCATATTTTGCCTAATGCCGACATTTCAAGGCCACTTTCTTATTGGAAGCATTTTGTCGTTTTTTCTGACAGAAATTATCTCCAGATTTCAATTCAGTTTTTCAAAGCCCTGCTTTACAGTTCGCCGCTTCTCTTATTGCCTCTTTTATTTTTAACAAAAGATTTGGCGAGAAAATTGCGTCTTTTTATAATTTTTCTTATCCTCGGCCTGATTTTTTATTTGGTACTTTTTGATTTTTCATCTGGCGCGCTGGATCGTTATTTTCAATTCATGATTGTGCCTTTGTCTGTTATTTCAGGTGTTGTTGTGAGCAACATTTTTGAAGGGCAGAGCGTCTATAACAAGTGGAGGGTCATAGTGTTTGGTTGTGCTATCGGATTGGCTTTGTTTTTCCTGCAGTTTTTGCCTCATTTTGTACCAGCACTATATCCCAAAACAGAATGGTTTAACCGAATTTTGAGTTTAAAATGGAATTTCCTGTTTCCGTTCATCGGCGGTTCGGGGCCGATGGGTTTTTATGTTTCCTGGTTGTTTATGGCATTGGCTTGGCTAATAGCGTTAATTCTGGTAATTTTGTCGTTTATAAAGACAAAATGGCAAAAGTCATTTTTAGCGATAATTCTAATTCTTGGATTTTTCTATAACGGTATTTTTGTTGAAGAGTACCTATTTGGCAAGATCAACGGTAGCCCCACTGTAGTATTAAAAAATGCCGTTGACTTTATAAAAAACGATCCGGATATAGAAAAAGTAATCACTTATAACAACATCGGCTACCGCGAATTGTTAAAAATAGACAAATATCAAAGACGACTTTATGCCGCGCCGAAATTTGAGTCAAGTTATACCGATATTCTTAAAAATTTCAAAGGCCATTATTTAATAATTGAAATTCCTCGCTTGCATTCCGACAGCCCTTATGTAAAATATTTTTCGTCATGTAGAAAGGTTTATGAGGAATATTCTGGTAAAATTCCGGCTCGGATCTATGATTGCAGAAAAACTGCAAGTCTGTAATTTTGAGATTTGAGGTTTGCATTTTGAATTAGGCTATGGAAATAATCATAAAACCAAAAAAGAAATTTTCTTGGCGCGAGATCGCTGAGATTTGGGATTATCGCGAGCTTCTCTATTTTTTTACATGGCGTGATATCAAGATTCGTTACAAACAAACGGCCATCGGTATTTTGTGGGCGCTTTTCCAGCCTTTTATCACAATGGTTATTTTTAGCATTTTTTTTGGTAATTTTGCCAAAATGCCATCGGACGGCATTCCTTATCCCATATTTGTTTTCGTCGGACTTCTTTTGTGGCAGTTTTTTTCCGCGTCTTTATCCGGCGCAAGCAACAGTTTAGTCGGCAATCAGGGTATCATCACCAAAGTTTATTTTCCACGCTTGCTCATGCCCATATCATCTACGGTTACCCAGTTTGTGGATTTTTTTATTGCTTCGGGGATGCTCGTAATCCTGATGATATATTACGGATATCTGCCAAATTTAGCCGGCCTTTTAATTTTGCCCCTGCTGTTGTTAATCACTTTCTTAATTTCAGTCGGCGGAGGCATGATACTTGCGGCGATTAACGTCAAATATAGAGATGTGCGGTATGCCCTTCCATTTTTTATTCAAACATTGCTTTTTGTAACTCCGGTTATTTATCCTTCCAGTATTTTGCACAAATATTCCTGGATACTTGCGGCTAATCCCATGACCGGAGTGATAAAAGCGGCCCGGTCGGCCATTTTGGGCGGCTCGCCCGTCAATTGGACACTACTCGCCATATCGGGAGCGGTTGGCATGGCTATTTTCATGGTTGGAATTGTGGTTTTCAGAAACACCGAAAAATATTTTGCCGACATTGTCTAATCCCGAGCTTCCATCTTTTAATTCATGCCGATTATTGAAATCAACAATGTTTCTAAAAAATATAACATCGCGCATCGTCAGCGCAGGTATCTTGCGTTGCGCGATGTAATTGCATCTTTTTTCCAAAATCCTTTCAGGATTTTTGGCGGCGAAGAAGACTTTAAGAAAGGAGAATTCTGGGCTCTGAAAGACATAAATATTTCAATTAATAAGGGTGAAATAGTGGGAATAATCGGTCCCAACGGCGCCGGTAAGTCAACCCTTCTTAAAATTTTAAGCCGGATCACACCACCAACCAAAGGCGAAATAAGAATCGGAGGCAAACTGGCTTCTCTGCTTGAAGTGGGAACCGGTTTTCATCCGGAGTTAACGGGCAGGGAAAATGTCTTTTTTAGCGGTTCAATTTTGGGTATGAAAAAAAAGGAAATAGAAGAAAAATTTGATGAAATTGTTTCTTTTGCCGGTGTGGAAAAATTCATTGACATACCGGTTAAACGTTACTCATCCGGCATGAGCGTAAGGCTGGCTTTTTCCGTGGCGGCTCACATGGACCCTGATATTTTGGTTGTTGACGAAGTTCTGGCGGTTGGCGATGCTGAATTTCAAAAAAAATCTTTAAGCAAGATGGAGGAAGTAACACAGCAGGAAGATAGGACTATTTTATTCGTAAGCCACAACATGGAATCAATTTCACGGCTTTGTAAAAGGGTTATCGTGCTTAAGGAAGGCAAGATTGTGATTGACGCCGATGCCCATACGGCGATAGACCGATATTTGAGGTCGGACCACAGGACTGTTGGTAGCAGGAATTGGGATAACCCTCTAACTGCACCAGGTGACGAATCTGTTCGTTTGCTTTCTATCGGTTTGGAGGGGGTAGAGGGAGAACAAAAAGACAGTTTTGAATTACAAGACGATATAATAATAAAAGTTAAAATTTCAGTAACGGATGAAACTACACCGTTGACGCCGTTCTTGTACTTGTACAACGAATCCGGAGAAGTGTTGTTTTCAACCACGGACGAATTAAATCGGAAGTACTTAAAAGGCGAATATGAAAAAAAGATCGTTGTCCCCAAAAACTTATTGATTGCCGGCATTTATCGCGTTGGATTTTTTGTTTGGACCAAAACCGTGGCTAAGATTAGGCATATTAAAGAAGACAATCTGCTGACGTTTAAAGTATATGAAGGTCCAGTGCCATCGGTTACGCCATTTTATACCTCGTCTTATAATGGGATAATCAGGCCCAAGTTGGCTTGGACAACGAAGGCCATTCATGATTAAAATCAGATTTTTACCATAAACTATTTTTAAAAATCGTCAATCTTTACTCAATTCCGAGTTCGTTTTACGTTCTAATAGTGATTTAGTAGTTATTTAAAAACGGAGTTCAAGTGACGGAACTTCTCATAGGAAATAGAATAATCAATAACCGTTCTCCCTGTTTTATAATCGCGGAAATCGGGCATAACCATCAGGGCAGTTTAGAAATTTGCAAGCGAATGTTTAAAGCGGCAAAAGATTGCGGAGTTGACGCCGTAAAATTACAAAAACGGTGTAACCGCGAGCTTTATACCGAAGAATTTTACAATCTCCCGTATAATTCAGAAAATGCTTTTGGTCCCACTTATGGGCTCCATCGCGAAGCCCTAGAATTGGGCGATGCGGAGTATCGAGAACTCAAGCGATATGCTGAAGAACTGGGTTTGGTTTTCTTCGCGACGGCATTTGATTTTACCAGTGCTGATTTTTTGCGTGAATTAGATATTCCATGTTTTAAAATTGCCTCCGGTGATTTGACCAATACCCCACTGCTTAAGCATATTGCCAGTTTCGGTAAACCGATGATAATTAGCACCGGCGCCGCGCAGATGGTGGACGTGGAAAGGGCATTCAAGGCCGTTCTACCAATCAACAATCAGATTGCCCTGCTTCAATGCACGGCTATTTATCCTACCGAACCTGAAAAACTTGATTTGAATGTAATTGGTACATATTTAAAAAAATTTCCGCAAGCCATTATTGGACTATCCGACCATTATAATGGTATCGCTCTTCCGATTGCCGCTTATGTTTTGGGGGCCAGAATTTTAGAAAAACATTTTACACTAAATCATACCACTAAAGGCACTGACCATGCCTTTTCCATTGAACCGGTGGGTATGCGCAGATTGGTTCGTGATTTGAGACGGACGCATGCCGCGCTTGGTGATGGCACCAAGAATTTTTATCCTGAAGAAAAACCGGCCCGTTTGAAAATGGGCAAGAAAATTGTTGCCGCCCGTGACTTATCGGCCGGTCATATTTTGAGCGAAGGCGACTTGGCGTTTAAATCGCCGGGTGACGGCCTGGAACCGTATTGTGCTGAATATTTTTATGATAAGGTTCTAAAAGTTGCGCTCATAAAAGATGAAGCTATAAGTTTTGAACATATTTAAAAACCCCGATTGGGGTTTTTTAAACAAGGTTCGGGTCGTATTTTTCGTAAACAGTTTGCCATTCTGAATAAGCGTCAAGCGCTTGAGCGCCGGGTTCGCGCCAGCCATTGCCTGAATCGCGCAATCCGCCGAACGGTAAATGCGGCTCGCTTCCGTAAGTCTGGCCGTTAATTGAAACCACACCGGCACGATAGTGGTTTTTGAAATATTCCTTACGGTGGATGCTGCTAGTGTGAATGGCGCCAGTTAGGCCGAATTTAGAGTTGTTGGCAAGCACTATTGCTTCCGCTAGATCTTTTACTCTATACAAGCATGTTATCGGTCCGAATAATTCTTCTTGCGATATCGGATCATTTGCTGGAATATTTTCTAGAATAGTCGGTTGAATATAGTAACCGTTCGGATAATCGCAGTGAAAGAAACGGCTACCGCCGGTAAGTAAAATTTCCTTCCCGCTCGTTGCTTCATTAACAGCGTTTAAAACTTTTTTGAGTTGGGTCAAACTGATAACCGGTCCAAAATCATCTTCATCGGTAGGCCCGATTTTAAGTGCCAATGTTTTGTCGCACATTTTTTGTTTGAATTTTTCGTAAATTGAGTCAAAAACAATAATTCTGCTCGCCGAGGCGCATCGTTGGCCGGCATTGCTGAATGCCGACAAAACGGCGCATTCAACCGCCCAATCAATATCGGCGTCATCACAAACAACGAGAGGATTTTTACCACCGAGTTCCAGACAAACCCTGGCAAGTCTTTTGCTGGCTATTTCGGCAATTTCCTTGCCTGTTGCTACTGAACCCGTAAAACTGACAAGATTAACATCCTTATTGCTGACCAAAAATCCGCCTGTTTGAGTGCCGCCCTGAATTACTGAAAAAACTCCTATTGGCAATCCTGCTTCTTTTAATATTTTAGCAAACCATATGGCAGTATATGGTGTATATTCCGATGGCTTCATAATTACTGTATTTCCACACAATAATGCCGGAAACGCTTTCCAAGCCGCATTGGCGATAGGAGTATTAAAGGAAGTAATTAAAGCGCAGACTCCCACCGGTTGGCGCGTTGTGTAGGCGAATCTGTTGGGGACTGCGCTTGTCGTTGTCTGGCCGTAAAATCGTCTACCCTCACCGGCTATAAAATAACCCAGCTCAATGGCAGCTCGTGTTTCACCTGCGGCATCTTTGGGCGATTTCCCTGTTTCAAGAGCGACAATTCCAACTATTTCTTGTTTGCGTGATTCCATAAGCTGGGTTGCCGTTCTTAAAATTTCGCCCCTTTTAACAACAGGTGTATGTGACCAATTTTCAAAAGCCACCACTGCGGTCATAAAAATTATTTGATGTTCTTTACCCTCGGCGACCAAACCTAGTTGAGACCCGTTTGACGGATTGTATTTGGGCAAATATGTTTCTGTGCCCGACAGAATAACATCATTGTCGGCTATCCAGTGGTGAATTTTTTCAGGATATTTCACTGATTTCCCTCATTTTTTAAATGAACTTTTGCTAAACCGTACATTAATTTTTAAAAAAAGTAAACCCCCACATTTACATGAGAGTGTGGGGATAAATACAAACAAAAGCCCCCGGTAGGGAGCTTATTTTAATGCTTTTGTAATTTTTTCTGCAATTGATAATCCATCCAGTTGATGATATTGCAATACTTCATCATTTTGTCCGCAAGCGGGAATTTCATTTAAGCCGAGATTTATAATCTTTGGTACCCTAACAAATGTTCGCGCTATTTCGGCCGTAATCAGTGCGCCTAATCCAGAATTTACATAATGGTCGTCTATTGTAACCAAAGTTTTGAAAGTATATAGTTCTTTAACCAGCCATTCGGTATCTATAAAATTAAGCCACGGGAAATTATATACAGCGATACTCATGTACCCATTATCAAGTAGCCTGGCGGCACCTACCGCTTTTTCCAGCATAACCGGTCCGTAAGCAATCAACGCAACTTGCGATCCATCGCGCAATCTCACGCCGCAACCCTTTTTCATTCTATAATTGCATGGCAAGTTATAAGTTAATTTTCTTGGAATACTGACTAGGCGTATGTAGGTGCTTTCTTCGTTTTCTTCGACTGCCCAACGCAAAGCTACGCGTGTTTCTTGTTCATTGCACGGTTCTATCAGGGTCAGGCCAGGAATTGCACCCAAACATGAAATATCGCGGACGGACTGGTGAGAGTGTCCAGGTCCTGCCGGTAACAATCCGGCTAGAGAGCCGACATAAATGATTTTATTGCCCTCGGTGGCATTGTTGTAAATTTGCTCGTTGGGTCTCGTTGAGAGAAAACAGGCGAATGAATGGACAATCGGTAATTTATCGCGTAAAGCCAAACCGCCGGCAACTGAAACCATGTCTTGTTCGGCGATGCCACACTCAATAAACTTGTCTGGGAATTGTTTCTTGAATTTCAATAAACCGCAATCCTTTGCCAAATCGGCATCCAAAACAACAATGTTGTTTTTCTCGGACCCGAGTTTGCATAGTTCGTCGCCATAAGCTGCTATCAAGTTATCCAGATTTGTTATTGTAGCAACAGCAGTCGGTTTTTCAGCTGCTTGCAATGACAGCGGGGGCTCGCCTATTTCTTGAAGTTTTTGATTTGCGTTTGCTAGCAACTCATTTAATGCCGCTACATAATCTTCATCTGTTGGCGCCCCACCGTGATAGTGGTACAAGCCGTCATCACCAAGCCGTTCCATAAAAGAAACACCGCTACCCTTATAGGTGTTGGCAATAATTATATGGGGGATTCCCGCATTATTTCTGGTTCTATTGAAAGCTGCGGCGAGGTTAATAAAATTATGACCATTACAGGTTTCGACTTGCCAGCCAAAGGCCTTAAATTTTTGAACAATATTTCCAAGACAGCTTGTGTTTTTGACTGCCGTATCCGACTGGATGCGGTTAAAATCAACAATTACGGTTATTTTGTCAAAACGGCCATTTGCCGTTGGTTGCAGAGATTCCCAAATCTGGCCTTCTTGCAATTCGCCATCACCCGTTAAGACAAAAAACCCGCCCCGTTTTCCATTTAATCTGTTAGCAATTGCCATTCCTCTGGCTTTAGATATGCCCATACCTAGAGAACCGGTATTGGTCGCGATAAATGGCGTATGGATATCAGGATGGCCGGGGAGACCGCCTAACCTGCGAAATTTGTGGATGTAGTCAAAATCTATTTTTTCCAAAGCGGTCAGAATTGAATAAAGCGCCGGAGCGTCATGGCCTTTGGAAGAAAAAAACGTGTCGGAATATGATAGCCACGGCTGGTTGGCATTTCTCATTTCCATAAACCACAACCAAAGCATAATATCAATTGAACTGAAACTTGTGCCGATGTGGCCTGAGCCGGCATACTTTATCATATAGAGTATGTTGATTCTAAGTGCTTGGGATAAAATCTTGCAAAGAGTGAAACGGTCGGTTGCAATTTGCCTGATTCTGCGCATTTCTTCAAGCGGTAGGAAATAGAGCTTGTTTTTTTCAGTCATTGCCAGTTCCTTTCTAAAGGGCAGTTGAACCGCCATCAACGGAAAGAATGGTCCCAGTCATATACTCGGAAGCGTCAGATGCAAGAAAAAGTATTGCTCCGTTATAGTCATCAATGTTTGCCATTCTATCTAGCATTGTTCTTTGATTGTACGCTTGGACGAATTCCGGATCTTGTTGATTATAAACTCCTCCCGGTGCAAGGGCATTTACCCTGATTCCAAGTGGAGCAGAGTATCCGGCCAACCACTTCGTAAATCCAATCATGCCGGCCTTTGCCACAGAGTAAGCGACGGGCTTATAAAAGTTTTCACCTTTTTTGCGGCGATATTCGTATATTTTTTGATTTGGGGCAACCAATCCCAGATCCGAAGAAATATTGATTATACTGCCCTTATTTAATCCGGCTGACCTGAAATGGCGAAGGAATTCCCGAGAAACCAGGAAGGCTCCCTTAAGATGCGAATCAATAACGGCATCCCAAGTTTCTTCAGTATAATCTTCGAAGGGGCCGTTTACATTGATGGGCGCGTCGGGAGGAGAATCAAGTCCAGCACTATTGATTAGTATTGAAGGAACGCCAAGATCTTTTCTAATCTGACTCAAAGCAGTTTTGACTTCATCAAATTTGGTAATATCCGCTTGGTGAGAAAATTTGCGCGAATCTGCTGATTTATTTTGCTGTTTGATGTCTACCAGTGCCACGGTTGCGCCAGCTGTAGTCAGAGTATCCGCAAACTGGTTTCCCAACATTCCTAAGCCGCCGGTAACTATAGCGATCCGGCCGGTAAGGTCAAATTTTTGACTGATGTTGCTTCTTTCTTCCATTTCTACTCTACCTCAATTTATTTAGTTGTTAAAGATGAGCTATGTTTACATGATATTGGACGTTAGGTCAACCCCGAACAAGGCCGCGAGGGCACGCAGCGTGCCTCTGCCTCTTACGGGGTCAAGTTTAAGGTTACGCCCGATATTGAAAAATATCCTAATTTGTGATTAATTTACAAAGACAATGTCTTCAAAAACTCCAACTTGCTGGGCGTTAATTCCGGCCCGGGCAGGTTCAAAAAGAATACCTAATAAAAACATCAAGTTGCTTGGCGGGCATCCGCTTTTGGCTTATACGATTCGGGCAGCGATTGATTCGGGGATATTCGCAAAAGTTATTGTTTCCACCGATAGCCGTGAGATTGCCGATATTGCCCAAAAATACGGAGCGGAAATTCCTTTTCTGCGTCCCGCTAAATTTGCCGGTGACCATTCGCCGGATATAGATTGGGTCAAGCACCTATTGGGCAAACTTTTCAAAAAAGGCAATGTAGCCGATTGTTTTTCTATATTGCGTCCGACAAGTCCCTTCCGTCAGTCGGAAACTATCCATCGGGCTTGGCGGCAATTTTTATCAGATAATCGGGCTGATTCATTGAGAGCCGTGGAAAAGTGCAAACAGCATCCGGCTAAGATGTGGCATGTTGATTTAGCCGCGAATCGGATGAAGCCAGTGCTGGTTAATCCGGCCAAGCACGAGGTGCCTTGGCACAGTATGCAATATCAGTCATTGCCGGAGGTTTACGCCCAAAACGCCAGTATTGAAATAGCTTGGTGCAGGACGGTTTTAGAAAAAGGTGCAATTGCCGGCGATGAGATTATCCCGTTTTTTACCGAAGGCCATGAAGGTTTTGATATAAATAGGCCCGAAGATTGGATAGTTGCCGAGCATTTGGTTGAACAAAATCATAACCTTTTGCCGAAGGTAAGCGTCTAATATAACATTGGTCAATCCGCATAAAAATTCAACAATACTTGTTGTCATTTCTACACCCGAATATTATCGTAACTTTATTTCCTCTCCCGCGTTGTATAAGATCAAAGATAGGTGTGTTTTTATTGTCCATGAAAAGTTAATGGTTAAAGACTTTCTCGGTATAAAAAGAGAACAATTGGTGCCGTATCTTTATCCGGAGAGATACAAATCTTGGTATCGCCATTTTTTCTACGTAGATGCGTGGAGATACAGGCATAAAAGCAGTTCCTTTGCTTTCCGATTTGAGCAATTATCCAGTCGACGCCGCAAATTTTATTATAAGCTGGCCTCTTTACCCGTTATATATAACTTAGTTAAATTTTTTGTTTTTAAAATTACTCGGGACAAAAATCTGGAGGGGATTCTTTCAGTGATAAACCCGCAAGCCATACTTTTACCGTCTGGCGGCTATGACGGCCTATCCTTTGAAATTATCAGAATAGCAAAAAAGAAAAAAATTCCGACCTGCTTACTTATTGACAATTGGGATAATTTAACAAGCAAAACTGTTCTTACCAGGAGACCCGATTATCTAGTAGTTTGGGGAAAGCAAGCGGTTGAGGATGCCGTTCGCATTCACAATATGGAAAGAAGCCATGTTTTTCCATTGGGCACTCCACGTTTTATGGAATATATGAATCGTGATGGACGCGACCTACCCTCGCCATATAATTTTAAATATATTCTTTTTGCCGGAATTGCCGCGCCGTTTGATGAGCTTTCTACGCTGAAGAAGCTGGAAGAAATAATTGACCGAAAAGGGATTGGCATCAAAATTATCTATCGTCCTCACCCCTGGAGAAAGCATCGCAAATGTGCCGATACTTTTTTTGAGTATGACTTCAAGCACATTGTGATAGATGAGCAAGCCAAACTTTATTATAAACGCGATGAAATGGACGAGTTCAATGATGTTTTTATGCCAGACCTGAAGTATTATCCGAAACTCTTGGCCAATATGGAGTTTATGATTTGCCCGCTTTCCACGATGATGATTGAAGGATTGCTGTTTGGAAAAAAAGTTTTTGTGCCGGTTTATGATGACGGCGTTCACTTTACCAATCCCAAAAATCTGCTTGCCCGCCATACGCACTTCAAAGATATTAATAAATTTAAAAATATTTATCTGATTGAAAACACCGATGATTTGGAAAAAATTTTCACGGAATCATTTTCGCAAATATCAGAGGCCGATGGTGTTAAATATGCCAATATTTTTGATTTTATATCGCCGGATACTCCCAATTATCCCTTGGAACTGGAAAAATTAGTGAACCAAATAACAAACAGCCATGTCTAAAAACAAAAAACTAAAATTCGGACTTTTTATTACAGCCAGGACGAGTTCAACCAGATTGCCGCAGAAGATGCTTTTGCCGATCCAAGGTAGAAAAGTGATTGAGCATGATATTGATAGAGCTAAGCTGGCAAAAAAAATAGATTTAATAGTTTTGTGCACTAGCGATTGTTCGGAAGACAATATTCTGGAAGAAATCGCGAGAAAAGAAAAAATAGAAAGTTACAGGGGTCCTTTACAAGACAAGTTTGTCAGATGGCTTGGCGCAGCAGAAAAATTCAAAATAGATTATTTGATTAATTTTGATGGCGACGATCTTTTTTGCGATCCCGAACTCATAGATCTTGCCGTAGAACAAATCATTAGCAACCCCTGTGATTATATAAAAGCCCCAGAGGGTTTAGTTTGCGGTTCTTTCACCAAGGGCATTTCACGTTCGGCCATTAAAAAGGCTTGTGAGATTAAGGGCATGCATACCGGCGATCAAATGTCCAAGTATTTTACAGAGACCGGTCTATTTGACATTAGGGATTTATTCGTGGAAAATTCGATTTATTACAACAAAAATATCAGGATGACTCTGGATTATCCGGAGGATCTAGATTTTTTTAAAACGATTTTTAATGAACTTGGAACAGATCGAAACCTTACTCCCACAAAAGAAATCATTGAACTAATAGAAAAAAAGCCGGAATTGGCAGATATTAATTTTTTTAGACAAAAAGATTTCCTTGGCAATCAAAAAAACAAGGCCGATTTGGCAGTAGAAAATATTAAAACGCGAGGTCTGTGGAAAAAATGAAAAAAATTAATTTCCCAAAATTATTAGTTTTAGTGCGGCATGCCGAATCTGCCCGTAATACTAAAAAGAAGGGAGTTTTCTTTAAAGATCAAGCCGAAAAAATTGTCGCAGGCGAACTTTCTGATGAAAACATTTCGCTTACTGAGCGTGGTATTGAACAAGCGCGTCAGACAGGGGTAGCATTACGAAAGGCATATGGTCTGTTTGATGTCGTATTTCATTCGGGATATGTTCGTGCCGAGGAAACGGTCAAGTATATTTTAGAAGGTTATGGAAGAGATCGTGTCAAAATTGAATCACGGGCACATTCTGATATATTGCTTCGCGAACGCGCGGGCGGCTATACGCGGAATATGCTGGCAGAAGAAGTACGAAAACATTTTCCTTGGAGAAAGAATTATTGGGATAATAGCCATCCCATGTTTGCGGTGCCGCCTGGTGGCGAAAGCGTTGCGGATGTGTGTACGCGGATTAACGTGTTTTTAGTTAAACTGCGATTAGATTATCCAGATAAAAAAGTATTAGTTGTAAGCCATGCAAGGACAACTGATGCTTTTCGCATGGTAAACGAAGAATTATCGTTTGAGAAGACTGGGCTGATTTCTAAAACCGACCCGGCAAATTGCGGTGTTACGGAATACAAATATAAGCCAGATCTTGGTAAACTCATTCTCTGTAGTTACGATGTAACCTATTGGAAATAATATAAGATTTTTGCCTAGGAAACTTTTCTGATTAAAAGACCCGCTTATCGCAGGTCACTAGTTTTAAAATCCAAACCCTTCTATCTTTACCGAAAGAAGCGTCGGTAAGTCATCAGTTGATATAAGTATTGCTCCAAATAAAACAAGGCAGGCCGCCAAGAAGCGTTTTCTAAATTGGCCCTCACCAAGAAGAATGCGTCCGAGAATGACAGAAATAATGATGCTCAATCGTTTAAGCGTTCCAACATATGCCACATAAGTGCTGGAAAATGCCGGTAAAATTAAAAAGACGTGTGCTATCCAGGCTGTGCTTATGCCGAGTAAAAGCAGAAGTCCGGGATATTTGATAAAAAAAGATAAAGCTCCTCTTTTCTGCTCTGGCGTGGCATCGTTTTTAATTAAATACCAAAACAAAAACAAAACCGCGGAGCTGGCCATATACACCATGCAAGCGAGAGCTAATCCTTGTAGAGTAACGGCTCGCCGCGTATAAAGACCATCCATTAATAATCCGAATGTACCCATGCATGCAGAAATGATAGATAGCCGCACGGCCAAAGCCTTATTTTTCAGTTCCAGTGGCAATGGTCCGGCATTTATTTTCCTTTTAATTGCTGGGGGCAATAAAAATCGCAGTTGCCTTAATGGCCCCAAATATTCGTAAACGCCGGAGGATTTTTTTTGGACCAATAAAATCCAGGAGCCGGATGCCATAAAAAAGATTCCCAAGATGCCAAGTTTGCTCGGAAATTCTCCCAAAGTCAGCGCAACAATTGCAATAAGGCCGGGTGTCATTGCTTGAAAAGGAGCGGTGAGTGATGTTTCCCCCGCATCAATAGTTGCGGCTCTGGCTTCGCAAAAATGGATTCCGAGACCAACCAGAACGCCAGCCCCAAGTGCTATCCAAAACCCTGGTAACAAATCCGGGGCGTTTAATCCCCAAAACAATATGTAGATAGTGCCAAAAAGAACTGTAGTAGTAGCGTACCAAAGCACAAGAAATTGCAATGGTGAAGCGCACTTCTTTTTCATAATCGCCCTGTTTATAATGTTAATGAACGCTATGGCTACTGTTCCAAGAACTATCAGCCAGCCGACAGACGACCAAAACCTAAAAATCCCCATATTCTCTCCACCCCTTGTTTTTTCTAATGTGCGGTGTGTATTTGTGAAAGAACAGTTATCTTTAGAATAACATATACTGTATGTTTTGTAAAATAAAAATCTTGACAAATTTAATGTCAGGCCGTATCTTTAAAATTAAAGAGAGAACTTTAATAACTTAAATCCTGGGAGGCAACCGTGGAACTTAACGCCCAAAATCTTAAGAATAAATTAAAGAAAATCAGGGTAATTGTTACAGATGTAGATGGGGTGCTCACGGACGGTAAGATTTATCTGAGTGACCATCCTGAAGAAACCAAAGCTTTTTGGGCAAAAGACAAACCAAGGATGATGGTAGCCATGAGAAGCGGTTTAAAAATTGCTTGGTTTACCGGACGCAAATGCGCTGCGGTTATCAGGCGTAGCAAAGAAGTTACCGGCGTGCGCCTTGTATTTAAAGCGGAACTCATCGAACAAAAAATAGATTTTTTTGAGTTTATGAAAAAAGAATATGACGCAAGTCCAGAAAACATAATGTATATTGGTGATGATTGGTGCGATTTGCACGTCATGAAACAGGTCGGTGTCGCCATGACGCCAGAAGACGGTTCAAATGAAAATAAAAAAATTGCCCATATAATCACAAAATCTAAAGGCGGATGCGGAGCTGTGTCTGAAGCAATTGAGATTTTAATGACAGCACAGGGAACTTGGTGTAAATATGTAGAATGGTACGCTTCTAGCTTTGCTTTTAAATCATCAACGAAGGAGGGCTTATTATGAGAGAGTTGGCATATCCTTTCAATCTGTTTGATTTGAACGGGCAAGTTGTTATTATAACCGGCGGTCTTGGCAAACTGGGTAGTCAATTTGCCAAAACCTTGGTTCAGGCGAACGCAAAGGTGGCAACATTTGATATAACTGAAAAACCAAACCAAGAATTGGAAGAATTAGCCCGAGAGTATCCGCTTCTTTTTTTAAAAGTAGATATCACCAGCGAGAATAGCGTAAAAAAGGGTTTAATAGCCATAGAAAAACAGTGGGGCATTCCCACTATACTAATTAATAATGCCGGCTGGAAAGCATCGCCCAATAATCCACAGGGCGCGGGAGAAGCTTTTGAGGAATATCCCATTGATTTGTGGGAGCGAGTTTTTAAAGTGAATGTGACCGGCGCGGCGATTTGCGCAAAGATAATTGGCAAAAGAATTATTGAGGCAGAAAAAAACGGAGTAATTATAAATATTGTATCACAATATGCCCTGGTTGCTCCCGATCAAAGGATTTACGATTATAGGCAAAAAATTGGTAAAAATAAATTCGTTAAAGACGCTTCTTATGGTGCCTCTAAGGCCGCTCTTGTGGCAATGACCCGAGATTTAGCCATACAATGGGCTCCTCGCGGGATAAGAGTGGTGGCAGTCGCGTTCGGTGGAGTTCTCAATCCGGCCAGCGATAAAGAATTCATAGAAAGTTACAGTCAGCGCGTACCTCTTGGTAGAATGGCCAATGTAGATGAATATAACGGAGCAATACTTTTCCTGGCTTCCGGGGCGGCTTCATATATGACCGGAACTACTTTGGTTTTAGATGGTGGGTTTACTTCTTGGTAGTATTAATTTTTAATAAACAAAAATCGGCATAATGCCGATTTTATATTTTCTTTGCTATATATTCATTTATTATGCAAGCTTCTTTAAGCAATCCTAATAACTTTCTAACTTCCGCTATGTCATCATATTTTTCTGATTCAGTAGTCATATAGTAAAAATATAATCGTGTATAAATTTTTTGAAGAAGGCCATCTAATATAGCCGAAGGAACTGATAGCTTTTCCTCTTCCGTTAGCGGGTTAATTGATTGATAATGATTGAAAAAAACCTCAAGTCCGAGTGGGAGTGTTTTTTGCCAATCGCCTTCCCGAAAAACTACAAATTGGCGCACGAATCTATGGCAGGCATTGCCAATATCTTTGACCAGCTCGCCGAATTCAGCATCAGCAAAATCAAGTAACGCCGTAAGCTTATTATTCTCATATAAAGTATTAAGCGGATGTTGGTCGCCCTTTATAACCTGTTTTCTGGTATTTTTTGAGGAGTCTATCTTTGCACAGGCAGATGCTTTGAGGATTAAATCTTGAGCAGACACAACAGCTAAATCAATTTCTGTACTTTTTCTCTGGCAACAAGAAAATATTTCTTTCCAGCCAGCCGCATTCCACGGCATAAGGATTGCTGACTTCAAGATTTTCATTTCTTCAGCAAAGGGAAAATGGGATAAAGCTGTGTGAACATGAGCAAGATTTTCTGCAAAATCAGCCAGCTCTTCTTTTGTTCCTCGGAAATGATCACCCCCAATGAATTCAAAAAGCTGGTAGAAAAATCCTTGATAATGAAAGAAGAAACTTTCATTGCTGGTTTTGATAATTCGTGGAGTTGGGATTTCTCCATCTTGTCGCAAGAAAGAAGACAGTTTTTCCATCATATCAAGATTATGTTCAGATTTAATAACTATATTTTTTCTAAGCAGGAATTTTTTAAAACCGTTTTCTGTGGCGAGTATAATTTTAAAGTTATTGCTCATCTTTTCCCACTCATCAACCTGGCAAACCTCTACTGTGTCAAAAAGGCCGTATCCTTCAAGTAGAACCTTTTTAATCTCTTCTACCACAGCACTTGAAACCGGGTTCCAGCTAATCTGCCACTTGCTGTGATTATTTGGTTTAAAAACATAAATATTATCCATAGATTTCCCCTTTCTTGGTTTTAAGCAGTACATATTTTAAAAGACCCTTTGGTCAGCCGAACTGCGTAGACTTTTTAAGTATACCTTTAAGTTTTCATAAAGGCAAGACGACTGTAGCGACCCATGATTTGACAAGTTTTTGGGTATTTGCTAAGTTATAGAAGATTGTTTTTTAAAAAAGGAGGTAAAAATACCCATGGTTTTTAATGCAGATAAAAAGCTAGTTGAGAGAGTCAAAATATTTTTTTCGGATGTGGATGGTGTTTTTACCAACAATCAAGTTTTGGAAGGCGCCACACACAAAGGAAAATGGCGTAGCTATTATGATGGACAGGGGACCTCTTTGCTTAGAGCCATAGGTATTAGAGTTTGTTTCATTACTAACGAGAAAGACGAGTCTGCTAAAGCCATTTCTGATGTAGTGGCAAAACTTAATAAACTACCATCTTCGGAAAAAAATCCTGGTGATGGAGGTTGGCATCACGTAAAATTGTATACTGGCATGGGGGGGACCAAAAAAATCATTGCTGCTGAGGAATATTTAGCCGAGGTTGGACTATCTTTTGATGATGCCGCCTTTATGGGAGATGATCTGGTTGACGTTCCATTGCTACGGCGCGTGGCTTTAAGGGCAGCGCCAATATCTGCCGAGAAGATTGTTAAAGACATTGCCCATTTTATTTCTGAACGTCCCGGTGGTAATGGGGCCATTCGAGATTTTGCAAATTTCATACTTGAGTGTCGGGGAGTAGATCCGTTTACGCTTTCCCCTCAATAGTTCCAGAGTAGGATTTCCCTACTCTTTTTTATTTTCTGCAAAAATAACGTAAAGTTGCCATTTTGGGCAAAATATATTATAATTAACCAAGATATTTTGACAACAGGAAAGGAAGGCGTGATGTCAGATTCAAGCAACAGCTTATATTCTGAAGACGAGCTTCGATTTCATTGCTCCACTGCCAATACTCCATTAACCGAGTCGTCTATTCGAGAGCTAATTAGCATCGTGCGGGCTGAAATTAATGCTTCCGCCTCGTCTTACCCAAAGACAGTGCTTGAGGGCATTATCAGTTTTCTAGAAAACCACAGTTTCCATGAATTTGCCGGCAGATCCGATAATTTTAAGAAAAACTCTTTTGCTACATCTGAATTGGCGCGCTCGCTTTCGTATCATGATGCTTCTACTAGGATAAAATATCTGGCTTATCGGTATAAATTTTGCCAATACCCGGCGCAGAAGATACTTGATCATTTTCCGATTGTTTTGGTGATAGAGCCAACCAGTATTTGTAACTTAAGGTGTGAGATGTGTTGGTGGTCAGACAAGAGTTTTACTTCGGAAAGATCGCATATGGGCTGGATGGACTTTGGTTTATTTAAAGCTGTTGTAGATGAGGCGTCAGAAGCCGGCTTATGTTCTATGGTTTTTGCCGGAAGGGGC
This sequence comes from Candidatus Yanofskyibacteriota bacterium, assembly GCA_016185545.1. Classification (GTDB taxonomy): domain Bacteria; phylum Patescibacteriota; class Minisyncoccia; order 2-02-FULL-40-12; family IGHO2-01-FULL-4-A; genus 2-01-FULL-44-17. The sequence goes on along the minus strand of JACPNJ010000005.1, from coordinate 210,381 downwards.
GAACCGACCCTTCATCCTGATTTTTCCAAGATGGTCGCTTATGCCACTCAAAAAGGCATCATTGACGTAAAGATTAACACTAATGCGACCAAACTAACGGACAAAATGGCGAGGGAACTGCTTGAAGCAGGTCCGGCGCTCATAGTTTTTTCAATTGACGCGCATACGAAAGAGAGTTATGAAGAAATCCGCCGAGGAGCTAAATTTGAAGAGGTGACTAAAAATCTCAAGCGATTTACGGAATTGAAGAAAAATGTGTTTCCAAATTCCCCGACTTTATCCAGAGTGTCAATGGTTGTTTTTAAAAAAAGTCAGGATATTGAGCAAGCAAAGGTTTTCTGGAACGGGTTAGCGGATGAATTCGCAAGCGAAAGAGCAACTGAACGTTTGGGAATTTATGAAAGCCCCCTGCGTCCTACCGAAAACTCCCCATGTTCTTTTTTGTGGGAAAGACTCTATATTCTGTGGGATGGCAGGATTAATCCATGCGACGAGGACTACAAATCAATGCTTTGTTTGGGAAAGCTAGATCAAGACCATGCGGTTAGATCTATTTGGCTTGGTGAAAAACTCCAAAAAATGAGGACTGACCACTTGGCAAAATTGAAGAATAATTACTCGCCTTGCAACCGCTGTTGCGGGTTTTAGAAGGGAGGCACATGAAACAGGACATGAAACACAAAATACTATGGATAGGATATGGCAACTTTGCCCAAAAGATTGGCCGTATTGTAATAGATTGGTCGGAAAAAGTGGAAATATCATTTTTTTATCCAGATAAAGTGGAGGCAATAAAACATTTCGGTTCAGAGGCAAGCTGGGATTTAAGCGAAGCGTTAGCTGATCCTGACACTGATATTGTATTTATTACAACGCCCAATGACAGCCACGCTTTTTATTTGGAGCATTGCCTGCGAGCAAAAAAACACGTTTTTGTTGAAAAACCCATCGCCGGCTATTATCACGAAGCATTGCCGTTAAAAGCGCTTTTGCAAAAAGACAAAGTATTCATGGTGGGACACAATAAGCGGCGTGAAGCACCAATAAGAAAAGCCAAGGAGTTAATATCCGACGGGGTTATTGGTGAAGTTGTAAGCATCTATGCCAACGATTCAAAGGGGATTGCCTATCAAATGGACCAATCTAACTGGCGTTTCCAGAAAACTCGCCACCGAGAAGGGCCCTTGATTACGGTCGGCATTCATTTAATTGAAGCCATTCATTACCTGGCAGGAAGAGTTGATTCTGTTTCGTCAGTGCTTAAAAACATATCCAGACTATCAGCCGTACCCGATTCTAATGCTACTATGCTTTGTTTGGAAAAAGACGCGACCGCGTTCATTGAGGCCAATTATAATATGCCGTCGGTGGACGTATTTAATATCTATGGAACGGATGGCATTATAAATATTCTCGGTGATCAGATGTGGCTACGAAATGGAAGGGATATAAACAAGGTGTCATCACCTGAATTAGAAATTGATTTAAATCCAATTGACACGATAGCCGAAGAAATCAATGAGTTTTTTGATGTTATTGAAGGCAAGAAAAAAAATGTTGAAACCGGCTATCAGGAAGCATTAAATGCGCTTGCGGTGATTGAGGCCTGTTGGCAAAGCTCACAGCAAAAAAGAATTGTTGCGATGTCGGAATTTAAAAAATACTGTATTTAAAAAACCGGTTTTATGCCGGTTTTAAATTCCAAAATATTCTATTGTTTTGCGTAGTGCTTCAGCTTGCTTTTGCATCCCCCTTTGATTTTTTTGATTGGTCGTGAAATACATTAATCGTGGCTGAAGATATTCGGCGTTAGGGCAGTATTGATTATCTTTTAGAAAATCTTTCAGGTCCTTTCCTTGCTCGTACTGGTCATGAAATAAACATCCGGTCCGGCTAAGATTAAAAATTGCCGGATCATTATAAACCAAGGCCAGAGCCGCCCTGATTTTATCTCCGCCGAAATGAATAAACTTATCTCTGAATTCATACCAACTGATTCCAAGTTTTTTCTGGCCTTCAAACAAAACTGCGTAAGTCCAAAATGTCGGCTTAGAACCAGGTGGTGCAGATTGCGGTTTTATTAGCCATTCACAATTCCTTATGGCTTGATCATACCAAGCCGCCATGGCAATTCTTTTATTTAGGAACCAATGGATTCTTTCCAATTGAGCCATGGCCACGGCTCCCGTAAATTCTGACATTATATAATTTAAACCTATGGAGTCGTGTCTCAAAAAGCTTGGGTCCTGAATTCTCAACGGGTTTTTGCCTACTGATCCAGCGCTTTCAGCGGAAACATTTTTAAAACCCAAATGTCCTACTTTGCGAATCTTCTCGGCAAGACCAACATTTTTTGTTATAAGTGCGCCTCCTTCGCCGCTTGAAAGCATTTTATATTCGCCAAAACTGAAAATACCGATGTCGCCGATTGTTCCCGCTACGCGATCTTTATGATCTAGCCCAAAACAACATTGAGCACAATCTTCAATTACCCGAAGATCAGCCCCTCTTGCTACGGACATGATTTCGTCCATATCGCATATATGACCGCACAGATGGACGGGCATGATGACTTTAGTTTTGGGTGTTATTTTTCTTTTGACATCCTCTGGATCAAGTAAAAATGTATCAGGCCTGACATCGGCGAAAACCGGTTTGGCTCGACAATAAATTACCGCCAAAGTGCACATAAGCGGCGTCAGAGGCGGTACGATCACCTCGTCGCCAGGACGAATGCCGCAGGCAAGAAGAGCTTGATGAAGCGCGGCCGTCCCTGATGTGGTAGCTATCGCGTACGGCATGCCGAATACTTGCTTGAACTTGTCTTCAAATCTTTTAACCATGCTTCCACCGGTAAGTTTGAAATCGGAATCCAGAACTTCTTTTAAGTATTTGAGCTCATTGCCCTTAAATCTCCAACCCATAATTTTCTCCTGTTTTTAAAAGACCAATTCCGCATTCTAAATAATCTACCATTTTGTTGAAACAAGTCAAGATATTGCTAGTAATCGGTTTGTCGTGTAAAAATAATGCAATCAGCAGAAGAACAGCACTTTTAAAAAAGGAGTTTAATCATGTTGGATGAGCTTTTGGTTCAAAGGAAACTTTTATATCAGAAAATAAGCGAATCGTTAGAATTTAAGCAGCAGATTTTAAATGCCCATGAACTTATTAAAAAGACTATCAATTCAGGTAAAAAGGTTTTAATTTTAGGCAACGGCGGTTCGGCAGCTCAAGCCCAACATTTTGCAGCTGAGTTGGTTTGCAAGTTTGAAAAAAACCGGCGAGCTATTCCCGCTATTGCCATAACTACCAATTCCTCAATTTTGACGGCCCAAAGCAATGATGATGGATTTGAGTTGGTTTTTTCAAGACAGATTGAAGCGCTATGTTGTCCAGGTGATTTGGTAATAGGATTAACCACGAGTGATGTAACTGCCGGTAGCAGTCATTCTTTAAATATTTATAATGCTTTCCTGGCCGCTAAAAATCATGGTGCCAAATCAATCGGATTATTCAGTCAAAAAACTAAAAATCTATTATCGCTGGTTGATGTTGCAATTATCGTGCCAGCAACCAATACCGCCTTAATCCAAGAGGTTCACCAGATGATTATACATCTGCTCTGTTCTTTGGTAGAAAGTGAACTATAAGTTTTTACTAATAAACCACGCATTTGCGCGGTTTTATTTTACCGAACGAGAAGCAAAAACAGAATAATTTTTTTAGTCAAGATTGACTTAAATTTCTAGGTTGCTTTGATGACTTTATTGTTTCTTTGACAAAAAATTGGGAGCCGAGATGTTGAAAATAGGAAGCAAAGAGATTGGATACAACCAGCCGGTTTTTATAGTTGCGGAGATTGGAATAAACCATAACGGCGATATTGAGATTGCTAAAAAGCTTATTGACGGGGCAGTTGCGCAGAGATGTGACGCGGTTAAATTTCAAAAAAGAACCGTGCCGGTTGTCTATACCGCTGAAGAATTGGCAAAGCCGCGCCAAGTTAACGAAGGCGTGTTGAGAAATGCCGTTAGACGAGGAGTCCTTTCCGATGAAGCCGTCAAGCGACTGACCAATTCCGATTTTGAAAATTCTACGAACGGGGATCTTAAATGGGCTTTGGAGCTGACGCAAAAAGAATATCGGGAAATTGACCGATATTGCCGGCAGAAAGGAATTTTATGGTTTGCTTCACCATGGGATGAAGGAAGCGTTGACTTTCTTGAACAGTTTGACCTGCCCTGTTACAAAATCGCTTCTGCATGTAACCTGGACAGGAATCTGATGGCCCATATCAAAGCCAAGGGTAAGCCTATTATAGTCTCGGTTGGTATGACCGACGATGAGAGAATTGAAAAAATCGTTAAATTTTTAGGGAAAGAAAATCTTGTAATTTTGCATTGCACCTCCACTTACCCCGGTAAAGACAATGAATTGCATTTAGCCAATATTCCCCGGCTGATTAAAAAATACCCCAAGGTTCATATCGGCTACTCCGGTCATGAGGTCGGGGTATATTCTTCATTGGTCGCCGCCTCATTAGGCGCCTGCGTCATTGAGCGGCACATTACGCTGGATAGGGCTATGTGGGGGACAGACCAAGCGGCCAGTCTTGAATTATACGGTTTGGGCAGATTGACGGTACAGCTTAGGGATTTACCTATTTATTTGGGCCAACCCGCAAAAGTTTTATTGGATTCAGAAAAACCCATTGAGGCCAAATTAAGGAGAAAAAATACCCTGGAGTAAGAGTATATTTTGATCTAGCCATACCCTTGTTTTTATGGTAAATTAATACGGCATTAAAAGAGCCGTATTTTTAATGAATTCAAAATGCAAATCTCAAATCTCAAAATGTAATTTAAAATTCAAAATTTAAATTTTGAGTTTTGAGATTTGAGGTTTAAATTATTCTACTCATGTTTTTAGCCAAAGACATCAGAAAATTGAAAAAACTGAACACAGCAAAAAATAATATTGCCGTTTTTAAAACGCCCTATCCTGTTTTTAACAATTTAGGCCAAGGAAAAGACGAAAAGAAAATGGTCATTTTTATGGGCCTTGATTTTCGTCTTTTTCCCGAATTAGACCAAAAAAATTACATAGACATTGAAAACAAATGCCTCGATTACATTAGAAAAGAATGCGCGGGTTATGACTTTTATTATAAGCCGCATCCGGCGGAGAAAGATGAACGAGATTTCCTTAACCTAGCGTCTTTTAAATTCATTGAGGATACTTCAATCAGCGAATTTTTTCTTATGAAAAATCTTGATAAGATTCAGTGCGTCTTTTCTCCGTTTTCCTGGATTTCCGTACCGGCTTATGCCATGGGATTAAATTCTTATGTTTTTTCCCGATTATTTAAAACGGCCATGGGTGAAGCGCGAGCCGGTTTTTATGAGGATTATTTCAAAGAAATGCCGCCTCAATTTTTTATAAACAATTTTGATGAAAAGTTGACCCAGAATAAAATCATTCCCGCAAAAAATGAATTATTGGAAAAAGAGATTAGAAACGCGATTTCTTCAAAAAAGGGCGCTATTTGGTTTATTATTGCCGACCCCGGATTCCTGCCCACTATAATTGCTATGACCAGTTTGATAAAAAGCATTAGTTCCAACCGTAACACCAACTTAATTATTTATCGTCATAATAGGTGGGGTAAGATGAATATTGAGGAGGTTGGGCCGTATTTTGATGCGGTCCATACATTTAAAAGAACCTTTTATTCTTTTAGGCCGCGAAAGATTTTTGATGCCGTTAAGATCGCTTTTTCGGCCAAAAGATTACCGATTGGCAGTGAAGACATTATTTTCGGTTTTACCCATTCCGGTTTTTTGGAAAATTGCCTGATTTCTTACAATAAGAAGGCCATGAAAATATCTTGTCAGAATAAACTCAATCCGGAATGGATGTATAGCGTTAAAAGATCGGAAGTTTTGAGTGATGACAAATTTTATCAGATTAAATCAAATATTTTTTATAACAGAATTCTGGAGCCGTTATTGGGACTGAATAGGACACTGTATTTGAAATACGGAGACGGAACCGTTTTAAATATCAGCCGTTATGAGAAACCGCTTAATGATGTGTATGACAAGGTTTATCTATTTGAAAACGGAAAATTTCAAGTCAAATAATTAGCTATGCAAAAATCAATAAAAAATTTAGCCATTATTCCGGCCAGAGGCGGGTCTAAAGGCATACCCGGCAAGAATATCAAAATTTTTCATGGTAAACCGCTAATTGCACATGCCATAGAGCAAGCCAGGGAAACCGGCTTGTTTGATAGGATTGTTGTAGATACAGAAGATGAGAAAATCGCCGCAGTGGCCAGAAAATACGGCGCCGAGGTGCCGTTTTTAAGGCCCAAGGAGTTGGCTGGTGATAAATCGCCTGTCGTTGACGCCGTTTTACTTCTACTTAAAAGACTAAAAGAAGAGGATGGTTATGAGCCGGATATAATAACTCTTTTACAAACAACTTCGCCATTGAGAGAAATATCCGATATCAAAAAATGCTGGAAACGGATGCTAGATTCCAAGGTCAGATCCGTCTGTACAATATGTGACACGCATCCGCGTCTTTATCATTTAGATGACCAAGGCAAATTAATTTTGGCAAATAAAATTGAAAAAGAAAGCACCAATAGGCAGGTTTGGCCCGCCGGTTATTTGCTCAATGGCTGTATGGTCTATATGATAAGAATCAATGAATTTATAAAAACCAGAAAATTTATTAATGCCGATACCCGCGGCGTTGTCTGTCCGAAATGGCGCTCAATTGATTTGGACGGCATAGAAGATTGGATTTTGGCGGAAACTATATTTGCCCACAAAAAGAAAATAGAGAAAAAAATTCAAAATTTCAATCTCAAAATCCAAAATGAAAGTTTTTAATTATAAATTAGATTTTGAGATTTGAGATTTGCTTTTTGAATTTAGATGATGATAAAAACTATTGGCATAATTGGATTCGGTTCAATCGGTGGAAGGCATTACCGGAATATTAAAAAACTCTATCCAAGGGTCAAGGTTAAAATTCTAACCAAAAGGACTGATTTATTTTTAAAGGACGAAATTTTTAAATCAGAAAATGAATTTTTCAAAAATACGGCCGATGTATTTTTCATAACCAATGAAACATACAAACACGCTGACGCGATAATTAAATGCCTAAAGCAAAAGCCAAAAGGAATATTTGTTGAGAAACCGCTATTTCATAATTTGAAAAAAGCAAATGAAATAAAAAAACTTCTAAGCAGGACGCCGGTATTTTTTGTCGGCTATTGCCTCCAGTTTCATAAACCGATTATTGAATTAAAAAAGATAATAAAAAAGAAAATAATCGGCCGGCCGGTTTTTATAAGAGCTTCAGTCGGCCAAGATTTAAGGACTTGGCGAAAAAGAGATTATAAAAAAATATATTCGTATGATGCCCAAAGGGGCGGAGGCGTAGTGCTGGACCTGATTCACGAAATAAATTATCCGGCTTGGCTGATTGATGAAAATATAAAATTTAAAGCCGGACTGGTAAAAAGAGCGGGAATGTTTAATATAAAATCGGAGGATATAGCCGAAGGAGTATTTGAGTCAAAAACAGGAACCGTGGTTTCAATTCACCAAGATTACCTTCGATATCCGGGTCGGAGATACTGCGAAATAATCGGAGACAAGGGAACAGCCACTTGGGACAGTTTAAAAAACGAAATAGCCGTAAGATTGCCGAAAAGAGAATCGTTTATAAATGTTAAAGTTGACGGAAATAAAATGTATCTTAACGAGCTATCGTTTTTTATTAAAAAAGTTTTAAAACGCGTGAAGCATAGTAATTTTAACGAGGCGCTAGGGGATTTGAAAAATGCCCTAGCGTTAAAACAAAACAATGTTTAATATCGCGAGGAAAGTTTGTGTTATTACCGGCGGGGCCGGTCTAATTGGCTCGGCTTTTTGCAGAGCTTGCGCCGAAAACGGGGCCAAGGTGGTTATCATTGATACCAATCCTAAAACGGGCAAAAATCTCGCTGGCCGCCTTGTCCGTGATACCAAAAATAAAAATATTTTATTTCAGCAATGCGACATTACCAAACCGGCGAGCGTTAAAAGAGCCATTAAAAATATTCTCAAAAAATTTAGAAGAATTGATGCTCTGGTAAATTGCGCTTATCCCAGAAACAAAAATTATGGGAGAAAGTTTGAAGATGTGACTTATGAGGATTTTTGCGACAACCTGTCAACTCATTTGGGGGGATATTTCCTGATGACCAAGGAAGTGTCGCGGACAATGAAAGAACAAAAGGGAGGCAGTATCGTATTGATGGGCTCAATCTATGGAATAGCCGCTCCTAAATTTGAAATTTACGAAGGGACGCATATGACCATGCCGGTGGAATACGCGGCAATAAAGGGCGGCATCGTCAACCTGGCTAGATATCTTGCGTCTTACTTGGGGCCGCACGGCATCCGGGTTAACGCCATATCTCCCGGGGGGGTGTTTGATAATCAGCCGGAATCGTTTGTAAAAAGATATGTTGGGAAAGTCAAATTGGCGCCGCGCCGCATGGCCAAACAGGAAGATGTTGCCGGAGCGCTGCTGTTTTTGTTATCCGATGCTTCCGCTTATATTACCGGCCAGAATATTGTCGTTGACGGCGGGTGGACGATATAGGGGAACCGGTAATTAGTAATCAGTAATTGGTAATCGGTAATTATGGAGACGATAAAAATCGGAAATAAAGAAGTCGGTTTTAATAAACCGGTTTTTGTTATTGCTGAAGCCGGGGTTAATCATAATGGCTCTATTGAGCTGGCTCTTAAATTGATTGATGTCGCAAAAAATTCGGGCGCGGATGCGGTAAAATTTGAAACTTTCAAAGCCGAACAAGTAGCTCTGGCTAGCGTTCCCATGGCTGCTTACCAAATAAAAAACATCGGAAAAATTGAAAGCCAGGTGGCAATGCTCAAAAAACTGGAACTAAACGAAAAATTTTACCAACCTATTATGGCCCATTGTAAAAAAATTGGCATCATTTTTTTATCTACTCCCCATGGAGGATTTGAATCCGTTGGTTTTCTTAATGACTTAGGAGTCCCGGCTTTTAAGTTTGGCTCTGGTGATTTGACGAATCTTCCTGTATTGGAATATGCCGCAAAAATAGGCAAGCCGATGATTATAAGCACTGGAATGGCAACCACGGAAGAAGTGAAAAGAGCCGTAAGCCATATTAAAAAAACTGGCAACAATAAAATAATCCTCCTCCATTGCACCACTGAATATCCCTGTCCGCCTGAAAATGTAAATCTTCGGGCAATGGCCGCGTTAAAAGAAAAATTCGGCGTTCTAGTTGGATACTCCGACCACACTTTGGGAATTAATGTACCGATTATGGCTGCTACCCTAGGTGCTGTTTTAATAGAAAAGCATATGACCTTGGATAAAAATATGCCAGGTCCCGACCACAATGCCTCTGTTGAATCGGAAGAACTGCGTCAAATGATCTCGGCTATTAAAAATACCGGAGCTATACTGGGATCTCGGGTTAAAAAACCAACCCCAGAGGAACTTTCATTAAGGAACATAGCCAGAAAAAGCATTGTTTCTATAAAGGATACAAAAAGAGGGGAGTTATTTACTGCCAATAATATAGGCATAAAACGTCCTGGAACCGGACTTGAGCCAAAATATTATTTTAAAGTTTTAGGCAGTAAAGCAGTAAAAGATATAAAAGCCGATGTTTTAATATCAAAAAATGATTTTAAAAAATAAGAAAAAAATTGCATATATATCCGGTACTCGCGCTGATTTTGGATTGATGACCCCAATACTCAAGGCCATTAGCCGAAGCAAGCAGCTTGATTTACAAGTTTATGCCGCGGGGACTCATCTGATGCCGGAATTTGGAGAAACAGTGCAGTATGTCAGAAAAGAATTTCCCAATGCAATAAATATAGAAGCAAGATTTGAAACAGGTGACAGACCGGGCATGACGAAATTTACAGGCGTTTTTTTAAGTAGATTGGTAGGGGCTTTTAGCAAAAATAGGCCTGATTTTGTTTTGACTCTTGGTGATAGGCCGGAGATGCTTTGCACGGCCATGGCTTGCTTATACCTTGGAATTCCCACCGGCCATGTTCATGGAGGCGACAAAACTTCCACCGTTGATGAGCTGGCCCGCCACGCCATTACGAAATTATCACATATTCATTTTCCGGCGATTCAAGAATCGGCTGACCGTATTCAAAAAATGGGCGAGGAAAAATGGAGAATCCATATTGTGGGCGCGCCGGCATTGGACGTAATATTAAATGAGAAACTGCCGACAAAAAAGGAATTTTTTAAAAAATTGAATCTTGATCCAAGCAAGAATGTTATTTTGGTGACTCAGCACCCCGTCAGCGAAGAAGTAGAAAACGCCGGTCTGCAGATGGAAGAAACCTTGGCGGCAGTAAAAAAATTCAATTTGCCTGTTGTGATAACTTATCCCCACGCTGATGCCGGCGGCAGAAAAATTATAAGTGTCATAGAAAAAGAAAAAAACAATCCGCTTTTTCATATATTTCCAAGTTTGGAATACAAGCAATTTCTTGCTCTGGAACGGGAAACCGCGGTTTGGGTGGGGAATTCAAGCGGCGCTATAATAGAGTCGTCTTCTTTCCAAACCCCGGTGGTGAATGTCGGTACTCGTCAGACGGGACGGCAACGCGGTGCCAATGTTATTGACGTTGGCTATAACAAGAAAGAAATAGAAAAAGCCGTTTATAAATCTATTAATGATCAAGCATATTTAAAGCGGCTCAAGAAAATTAAAAATCCTTGGGGGGATGGCAAGACCGGTCCGAGAGTTGCAAAAATACTGGAAAATATTAATATCAACTCCAGATTATTAACAAAGCAAATAACATACTAAGAGGACGGTATATGGCAAAACAAAGATTTAAAAATTGGAAAAAACCGATAATTAAAGAAGGCAAGTTAACTAAATGGAATTGGATGGTTCAGGGTCTTTCCGGCTTAAAATTGGGCAAAGAGACTGACATCGGGGCTTTTACCTATATCAACGCTCAGGCTGGGGTTGAGATAGGAGATCGGGTTGAGATCGGTGGCGGTTGCCATATATATTCAGTGTCAACAATAGACGGGAAAAGGGGAAGAGTCGTGTTGGAAGAAGGTTGCAGAATCGGGGCCCATAGTGTCGTATTGCCCGGAGTAAGGGTTGGAAGAAATACGACCGTTGGGGCATGCAGTTTAGTTACCAAGAATTTACCCCCAAACGTTATTGCTTTCGGATGTCCGGCCAAGATAGTGAGTAAATTAAAATAACCCGACTTTTTAGTTGGGTTTTTAAATATCAAAATGTCTAAATATCAACTGGCAAAACCTTACATAACGAAATCAGAAGAACGAACAGTTCTCGAAGTTTTGCGTTCTGGAAATTTAAGCTTAGGCCCCAAGTATAAAGAATTTGAAATGTTGTTTGCCAGAAAAATCGGCACAAAATACGCCTGTGCCGTATCAAGCGGTACGGCCGGTCTGCATCTAGCAATGATCGCTGCTGGTATCGGTCCAGGCGACGAAGTGATAACTACCCCATTTTCTTTTATTGCGTCAGCAAATTGTATTTTGTATGTCGGCGCGAAGCCGGTTTTTGTTGATATAGACCCTGTTACTTATAACATGGAACCGGCCGAAATTGAGAAACGTCTTACTAAAAGAACAAAAGCCATTTTGGTAGTCCATATTTTCGGCCAGGCGGTGGACATGGACCCGATAATTAAAATTGCCAAAAAACATAAACTTAAAATAATTGAAGATGCCTGCGAAAGCATTTGTGCTGAATATAAGGGGAAAAAGGTCGGCACTTTTGGCGAATCGGCTGTTTTTGCTTTCTACCCCAATAAGCAAATAACCACAGCTGAAGGCGGGATGGTCGTAACAAACAACAGGAAAATATATGAGCTTTGTGCGAGCTTGCGCAATCAGGGTCGAGCCGAGAATATGCAATGGTTAGACCATCAGTATCTTGGATATAATTATAGAATGGACGAAATGAGTGCGGCTTTGGGTACTGCCCAATTGCAGAAGCTCGATTTTATGATAAAACATAGACAAGCGCTCGCTGGCTGGTATAGCAAGCATTTAGAGACGTTTTCTGGTCTTGTAGAGGCCCCAAAGATAGCCGAAGGTAATAATCCTACCTGGTTTGTGTATGTGATAAAGATAAAAAATAAGAAAACCGATAGAAACCGAGTTATAGAAGATTTACAAAAAATAGGAATAAGCACTAAGCCATATTTGCCGTCTATTCACCTGTTCAGTTTTTATAAAGACAAATTTGGTTTCAAAGAAGGGGACTTTCCTGTTTCGGAAGCGGTCAGTCAGTCGTCGCTGGCCCTGCCTTTTTATATAGGATTGAAAGAGAAAGATATTAAGTATATTTCACATACCCTTGCTAATGTCCTGAAAAAGTATAGTTAAAATTACCCAATTCAAAATTCAAATCTCAAAATGCAAAATGAAAATGTAAATTTTAAAATGCAATTTAATAAACGGCTTATTGATTTTTCTTTAGCAATAATTAAACTTTGTGGAGAAGTAAGAAAAAGTAGGAATTTGTGGGCGATAGCCGATCAACTGATTCGATCTGCAACTTCAGTTGGAGCCAACGTTTTCGAAGCTCGAGCCGCTAGCTCAAAATTGGATTATTTAAAATTTTTTCAGATTGCTCTTAAGAGTTCTAATGAGACAAAATATTGGTTGATTTTGCTCATTGAAAGTACGCCTAATTTAAGAAATCAAATTAACCCATTGCTTAAAGAAGCCGAAGAAATTTCTAAAATTATTGGCGCTGGCGTACTAACCATGAAAGGCAGAAAATAGTTTGGAATTTTAAATTACATTTTGAGATTTGAGGTTTGCATTTTTAAGTTGTTTTCTATGATTAACGAGTTTCAAAATAAAACCATTTTGGTAACTGGAGGCACTGGTAGTATTGGCGCAGAACTGGTTCGCCAGCTTTTAAAGTCCAAGCCGAAGCAGATCAGGGTTTTATCCAGAAATGAAACACGCCAATACCACCTATTGGAGGCGCTTCGTTACCCAAAAAACTTAAGGATGTTGATTGGAGACATAAGAGACCAAGAGCGTTTACATCTTGCTTTTAAAAATGTAGACATAGTTTTTCACGCCGCCGCCTTAAAACATGTTCCGTTTTGCGAGTATAATCCGTCAGAAGCGATGAAAACTAACATTGTCGGTTCACATAATATTATTGACGCGGCTTTGCACGCCGGTGTTGAAAAAATTATTGCCATTTCCACGGATAAAGTTGCCAACCCCTTAAATGTGCTTGGCGCTTCCAAGCTTATGATGGAGAAGCTTTTTATAAATTCCAGTTTTTTTCTGGGAGATAAAATGAAGCTTGCCTGTGTAAGATTCGGCAATGTTGCCTGGGCCGATGGTTCAGTACTGCCGATGTGGGTAAAACAAGTAGAAGCCAGCGGCGCGATTAATGTTACCAACAAAGACGCGACCCGCTTTCTCATGTCCATAAAACAAGCCGTTAGTTTGACTCTGAAAGCGGCCCAGCTTTGTTCGGGCGGTGAAATTTTTATTTTGAAAATGCCGTCAATCCGCTTGGGAGATCTAGCCAGTATATTTATAAAAAAATATTACTCTGGAAAAAAAATGGAGCCCCACGGCCAAGCCCGTGGTACCATCACCCACAGTCAAGCTTGGCGGCTTGACCGTGGGGCGGAATCCAGCCCCAGAAGACCCAATCATCCACGACTGAAGCAGCGGTCTTCTGGGGCTGTGATAAAAATAAAATACATTGGAGATCGTGTCGGCGACAAACTGCACGAAGCTCTTATGGGTTCCAACGACTCCAATAAAGAAGCATGGGTTAATAATGAAATGTTGATTCTTGTACCAACTGCCAATATTCATAACCTTGTCAGTGAGCCGCGTTTTTACGAGGGCTTTCAAAAAATTACCTCGGGTTTAAGTTTTTCTTCCGAGGATTATTTAGATATTAAAAAAATTGAGCGAATTATCTAAAAAAAAATATCTCAGTTCGGTTGCTCACGGGATAATGTTCCATCATTTTCATGACGAACGGAAACATTACAAAGGGCAAGGTTCGATATCAATGTCGGATTTTGAAGCCATTCTTATGTTTGTAGGATTAGATCGGATACTTGATCCTAAAGAATGGCTTAAGCGATTGGGGGCGAACCAATTAACCAATCGGGATGTTTGCATAACCCTGGATGATGGGCTATTATGTCAATTTGATGTTGTCTTGCCGGTTTTGGACAAGTACAACCTAAAAGCATTTTGGTTCGTCTATTCCAGTGTATTTGAGGGCGGCCTTGGCAAATTTGAAATTTATCGGGTTTTTCGCTCTAAGTTTTTTAAAGATATTGATGACTTTTACAATATTTTTTTTGATAAAATTTTTCAATCAAAATTTGGAAATAATGCCAGGAAAGTTTTAGAAGAGACCGATATGGTAAGGTATTCCAAGACTTTCCCGTTTTACTCAACCAATGACATGCGCTTTCGTTTGATTAGGGATCGCGTGTTAAGCCGTGAGGAATTTGAAATAATTATGGATGCGATTATTCAAGACCAAGGGTTGAATTTGGCCGATCTTTCTAAAAACATATGGATGTCAAATGAAAACCTTGCTTACTTAAATAGGCAAGGCCATGTAATCGGACTGCATTCATATTCACACCCCATGATGCTTGCCGAACTTCCTTTTGAACGACAGCAAGAAGAGTATCAAAAAAATTATGAACACATACAAAGAGTTTGCGGCAGGCCGCCCGTGGACATGGCCCATCCTGCCAATTCTTACAATGACAGTACTCTTAAGATTTTAAGTCAATTGGGCGTTGAATGCGGTTTTAAATCCAATATGTTTCCTAGGGATGATCCCGTACGAGACACGACGAATAAACACACAAAAAAGGCCGGTGGTCGGAGTGTCCCTGTTGGAGATAATGATAAACTAACTAGGCACGGTTGCGACAGGGTCGCAACCTGTCTCGTACGGGATGATCCAAGCCAGTTGAATAAAAGCAAATACGAGATTGCCAGAGAAGACCATGCTAATATAATGAGAATGATGACTCGTCCCGTTAGAGGCACAACAGGCAATTAATCAAGAATAGCGGTGCAAGAAACATACAAACGGGAATTATCATTTAAACTATTTGGGTACGGTTACGCTCAAAGAGCGTAACCTGCCTCTAACGGGATGAAAATAAACAGCCACAATGAGTGGGATAAATTGAGAGAAATAATTGTTGGCCGGGGAGATGGCCATGCTCCCTTGGTATTTAAACATGGCTTAGTTTCAGAAGATCTTTTAGAAAAATCAGTTAAATTAGCCCGCCAGGCTTATCCCCAGTGGCTTACTGATGAAATTAACGAAGATTTAGAGGGGCTTTGTAATGTTTTAAAATCGTTTGGCGTGAAAGTGTTTCGTCCCGATATTTCCCATAACAATAAATTATTTACGACACCATTTTTCTCCGCAGTCGGTGACCATGTCTATAATATGAGGGATCTGCATTTAGTGGTCGGCGGTAATGTCATTGAATCACCGTCGCAGGAACAGCACAGGTATTTTGAAGCCATGGGTTTATATCCGGTTTTGTACGAGTATTTTAAAGAAGGCGGTTTTAGGTGGGTAGCCGGTCCTAAGCCGCGCGTGCCAGGCGACCACATGGAAGTTTATACCGTTGAGGGTAAATCCCAATATGATGACGGACAAAAATACACACGACTGACTGAAGATGAGATATTATTTGAAGCCGCTAATACTTTAAGAATGGGCAAGGATCTTTTATATCTTGTTTCTCGGTCCGGTAATAATATCGGCGCCAAATGGCTCCAGAGTGTTTTGGGTGATGAATATAGGGTCCATACTACGAGCGAGATCTATCGCTCAAGCCACATAGATTCAACAGCCATGGCATTGCGTCCGGGTCTGGTTATGCTGAATGCTACACGGGTCAGTCCCGAGACCTGTCCGCCGGTTTTTGAAAAATGGGACAAGATATATTTTTCCGATATTGTTCCGACGCCACAGAGGACCTTGGATATTCACGAAAAGGTCAGAAAACCGGCTCATCTGGAACTTGAAAAGCTGGGAGTTAAATCCGGCCTTGGCTCCATCAGTTCTCCTTGGATTGGAATGAATTTTTTATCCATTGATCCCGGGCATGTCATTGTAGATAAAATTCAGATTCCTCTTATGAAAATACTTGAGAAACACGGAATTACTCCTATCCCGATATCATTCAGGCATTCTTATTTTATGGGTGGTATTCATTGCAGTACTCTTGATACGGTTCGGGATAGTAAGCTTGAAAGCTACTGCGATTAATTTAATAATGTATCCCGTTAGAAGTAGACCTAGCGGGTTCACGAATTAAAGTTATTTTTTTTCAAGTAGACACTGCGGCCGTAATTAAAACTTTTGTCGCTGTTGCTACTTCTAACGGGATGAAAAAAATATCAACTAAACACAAGAGTAAAACTATAAGACTTGCTAAAATCAAGCGGGTCGAACAAGCTACCCTCGGCACATTTCAGGAGGAAATCCCCTCAATTTATTTTTCTGATAAATCAGAAAAAGAATTCCGTCAGTATACGGCTAATGTGCTATACATGTATAGAGATTTGTTTAAATTTCCGCCGAAAATGTTTGCTAATGCCAATCTTATTGACTTCGGTGCTGGTACCGGAGAGAATACGATTTCTTTAGCGCGATGGGGCGCCAAATGCACGCTTGTAGAGATGAACGATCAAGCGCTTGCCATAGCAAAAAAAGTTTTTAAGCGCTATTCTAATGGCGGTACGCACAAGTTTATCAAATCATCTATTTTTGATTATGATTCATCTGTAAAGTACGATATCGTCCATTGTAGAGGAGTTTTGAGTCATACTGCAGATAACCGGGGAGCGTTCAAGAAAATTGCCAAATTTCTTAAACCGGGCGGTTTTCTAATTTTTGGGGATCCTAATAAAGCAGGTGGTTTTCAAAACATGCTTCAGCGTTTTGCTGTGTATCACTATGCCAAATCGCCGGATGATATGGTGGATGTATGTGAAAAACTTTTTAAGGAAGATATTGACCGAAGTCAGGTGGCTATCAAACGGACCCGAAGAGCAATAATATTTGACCGTTGGGTAATTCAAAGCCAAGACGATCCTTCCGTAGCGGAGACATTAAAATGGCTAAAAGAAAATAATTTGAAACTTTATTCAAGTTATCCGCCATTTTTAATGCCAGTAATTGGAGATTCCGTGCATCATAAGTTAAAGTTTGATGTTGCCGAAATACCGGGAATGCCTGCTCTTGCAGAAACCGTATGGCTGTTACAAAAAGATGGTGATTTGGAAAATGTTAAAGCGCTAGGCGGGGGCTATCTTAAATATTCAAAGGAATTATCAGACTTGACCAGTTATGTTGCAAATTTCAATTCCAAGTCTCAACTTAATGCGGATAAATTTAATAATTTAGCTGATGCGGTTGATATGTCTTTTGAGGAAGTATCGGTTTTAGAGCCATTGCAAACTCGGTTATCAGAATTTATTAAAGAAGCGAAGCAATTTGTATATTTGGTTAAAAATTCAGACCTACATGAAGTCAAGGCATATATTGATTCATGTAAACACCTCTTCAAGGGTGCATGCGGTGTTCGTCACGTAGACTTCATTGCTTATAAAACTAAATAGGGCTTTCGGAGATTTACTCATGGATTCCGTACGAGACACGAAGGGTAAACACACAAGAAGGTCTGGTGGCCGAAGTGTCTTTACGGGATACAATGATAAACTAACTAGGTACGGTTGCGACAGAATCACAGCCTGTCTCATACGGGATGGATATAAGAAAATTTGTCGGTATAAATAAAAAAATAAATAATGTCGTCAGGATTTCACTGCCTCATTTGTTGAGTTTAAACAAAAAAGAACCGGATTCTAAAAGCGGTTTTAGCGCGAAAATGGTTGTTTTTATGGGCAGTGATATGAAAGGCATTCTGGCTTCAGGTTTTGCAGACAAGGAGTTTTATGTTGCTAAATGCAACGAGTGCCTTGATTATATTCGCCGGAATTTTGGTGGGTACGATCTTTATTATAAACCGCATCCATCTGATGAAAAAAAACAATTATTTTTAAACTTAAATGGTTTTAATTTAATCCAAGACAAAACAACGGCTGAACTGTTTTTGTGGCAAAATCTTCCAAAAATTAAATGTGTTTTTGCCGTGAACTCAACATCGGCGGTTTCCGCCTATAGCTTCGGTCTGAATGCTTACCTATTTTATCGGCTTTTTAAAAATGTCTATAATGACAAGTACTTTGAGACTACCGAAACATATTTTGCAAAAGTGCCAA
Organism: Candidatus Yanofskyibacteriota bacterium; assembly: GCA_016185545.1. Taxonomy (GTDB): domain Bacteria; phylum Patescibacteriota; class Minisyncoccia; order 2-02-FULL-40-12; family IGHO2-01-FULL-4-A; genus 2-01-FULL-44-17. The sequence goes on along the minus strand of JACPNJ010000005.1, from coordinate 191,961 downwards.
GCTCACTTTTTATAACCGACCTCAAACAAGAGCTTGTTGAAAATAGAATAGCCACCGCAAAAGATGAACTTTTTGAGCGTAATATACGCGAACTATTTTCCGATTTTCACGGTAAAGTTTGGTTTGTCCTTTCGCATACGGAGTTTGTGGTTAGTGCGGTATCCCTGGCGCGTTTTATAAGGTCTTTTTTGCCTAGTACCAAGATAAACTTGGTCGTTTCCCGCCATCCTCGCTGGGATTTTGTAAAACCAGACGATATAAGGGAGTACTTTGATGAGATTAAATTTTTTCCAAGAATCTTTTATTCATTGGAACCGCGCAAATTATTTAATAATTTCAAAATCGCTTTGGCCGTTAAAAAAATGAATGTCAATCCGGATGATATGATAATATCTTTTTCCCAAGTGGATTTTCTTGAAAATTGTTTTCTGTCATATCATCGGCGTAACAGGCAGCTCGGGTTTATAACCGAAAGGGACTTCAACTACCACTACAATTCCGAAAACCAGATTTATTCAAACAATGACGATTTCCGGTTTACCAAAGCAAGCTGGTTTTATAATAAAATTTGGGAACCGCTCTTGGGCCTCAATAAAACCGTGTTCCAAATTTACGACAACGGCGAACTTTTCGTGATAAAATATCAGAAGCCGATTAACGAGATTTTTAGTAAAGTTTTCATTTGTATTGCTTAATCCCGTTAGAAGTTAAGCCTAACGGGGAAAAAGTATTTATTGATATAAGGCTTGTGAACTTGCCACCTGTTTAAAGTGGTGGACGGTCTGCAAAACTTCTAACGGGATGGGGTTTAACAAAAAATTAAGATATTTTGCAAAAAGTTTAATTGCTAGAAGAAATTTATTATCCTACGAATTGCACGGCCGCAAGCCTTGGAGCAGGGGTTATTTTGAATATAAATGGCGTGAAATTGGCGCAGTTCTTAAAAATAATGAACTATCGAGACTGTTTAAAAATAATGGGAAGTTGCCCGAAAAATATGGCATTGGAATTGATGAAAGAATCATTGAAATTCCATGGGTTATTTCCCAAATCGGTGGTGACCGTGTGGAAATGTTGGATGCCGGTTCGGCCCTTAATTTTAAGGAAATTATTGAACATAAAAATATTGTCCCCAAGAATCTTTTTATAATGAATCTCAATCCGGAATCAAATTGTTTTTGGAATAAAGGAGTATCGTATGTTTATAGCGATATAAGAAAAGCACCATTCAAAAGCGATAATTTTGATATAATTTCCTGTGTCTCCACTCTTGAGCATATAGGAATGGATAACACGCAAATATATACCGGTGAAAACCGGTTCAAGGAAAACAGCGGCGATTATCTGCCGGCGGTTCTTGAAATGAAAAGAATGTTGAAGCCGGGCGGAACACTTTTTATTACCGTACCGTTCGGCCGATACGAAAACCATGGTTTTTTTCAGCAGTTTAATTCACAAATGGTGCAAAAAGTTGCCGATGCTTTCGGCGCCGCCGAATTTAATACTGTTTTCTATAAGTACTCAAAAGATGGTTGGCAGATAAGTGAACAGGAGCAATGCGATGGTTTGGAATATTTTAACATCCGTACCGGCAAAAAAATTAACGATGACGGGGTGGCCGCCGCCAGAGCAGTGGCTTGCGTAACTTTAAGGAAATGAATCCCGTTAGAAGTTAATCCTAACGGGAATAAAGGGCATTTATTGATATAAAATTTGTGAGTTTGCCACCTGTTCAAAGTGGTGGCCGGTTTGCAAAACTTCTAACGGGATGAAATTATCCAGTAAATTTACAAATCTTGGCAGTTTATTATTGTGTCTTTTATATTATTTATTCCGCGGCAGAGCAAAAAAAATTACCTCAAACCCCAAAAGGATTCTTATCTTGCGCTGGAAACCGCACATGGGCGATGTTGTTTATATCACGCCCATGTTCAGGGCCATTAAGACCAGGTATCCAGATAGCAGACTATATGTTATTGGTGCTGGTCGGGTAGAAGAAGTGATCAGACACAACCCGGATATAGATAAATATATAAATTACGAAAATAACTTTTGGACCGTCGTTAAACTATTAAAAAAAGAAAAAATTGATTTTGCTTGTTTGGCCAATCTTGGCAGTACAATGGGTTTTGCTCTGCTATACCTTGCCGGCATTAAAACCATTTCTACTTTTTCACTCGAGAGCGGCAAAGGAGATACTTCGGTTTCTTATTCAATTCTAAAAACATTTGCAATCACATCGCCGTTTTATACCGGTCAATATGTCCCGCCACAATATCTTAAGTTGCTGGAGCCAATTAATGCCAATACCGGCGATGCTCATTTCCGGTTATATTTTTCCAAAGAAGCTGAAAATAAAATCAACAATGTTTTCACTCAAAATAATATGTCGGTGGACGATTTTATTGTTGCTTTTGCGCCGGGTGGCGCGGTGCCCGAGCGCTGGTGGCCGGCGGAAAGATTTGCTGAATTAGCTAAATTTTTTTACGAAGAACAAAACGCTAAGATTTTGCTTGTTGGTGCCGGTAAAGATGAGGGGCCGATAACAGCAATGCTCGCGGTTTTAGACGGCGTTCCGGCGGTTAACCTGCTTAATCAAAACCTAGATGAATTTAAGGCCGCGATTTCAAAGTGTGATCTTGTCATAGGCAATGATTCCGGCCCAATGGTAACGGCTGATGCCTTTGATGTGGCTAACCTTGTCTTAGTTGGGCCCACCGATGAGCGAGAGTATCACCGCCCGCCAGGATCACTTAATCGCGTTCTCAAGGGTACCGATGGCGATGTGAAAAATATAACACTTGACATGGCTAAAAAAGAAATTGATGTTATATTAAGTAATCTAAATAAAAAAGGGTAAAACCATGACACAAAATAAAATCTTAATACCTATTTCTCCGGCTGAATTGATGGATAAAATCGCGATTTTGGAAGTGAAATCAGAAAGAATCAAGGATCAAGAAAAACTAAAAAACGTCAAACACGAACTCAAAACACATCTGGCAGTTTTTAATAAACGCATTCAGCCATCAGGTGAACTCAAACGGCTTTTTGATAAACTGCGCCAGTTAAGCGCCAAGGGCTGGGATATTGAAGATAAAAAGCGGTTCTGCGAACGCAATGGCGATTTTGGGCCGGAATTCATAGAAGCAGCCCGCGCCGCTTTTAAAAATAATGATGAAAGAGCGGCGGTTTGGAGAGAAATTAATCTGCTATTAAAGTCCGATATTGTTCAGGAAAAATCGTATGAGAAGTATTAATAAAATGTCCAGTTGAACTGGACATTGCTATAGGACTTATGCGTTTAGCCAAGTTCGAGGCAAAAGGCGAGGATTGGGCGAGCCATACTAGAGGTATGGTGAGCCAAACCGGAGCCTTTTAACGAAGAAATTGGGTAAACCCTTGTGGCTTGAGCCACGCCAAGCCCTACATTTCTTGGGCTTCGTGGCTCAAGCGCGTAAGTCATATACTAATTATTTCAAACTTGGGGCATGGGACGATGAACTTGCCGCCTTTTTTTAAATACTCTGCCTCTCTTTGCTTAAATTCTTTTATAAAATGCCACGGCATGATTAAAAGATAGTCGGGTTGGGCTTTTCTCATCTCTTCTTCGGATGTGATGGGAATGTTGGTGCCTACGGTTTTGAGGCCGAATTTGGCCGGTGATCTTTCGGCGATGGCATCTATGAGCGAGCCATCCAAACCAAACCACTGTAAGAGTGTGTTACCCTTGGTTGAGGCGCCGTAGCCCCAAATGGTTTTACCCCTGGCTTTCTCCTTTTTTATAAAACTCACAGTTTGCCTTTTTAAATCAAGAGATTTTTTGTAGAAATCAAAGTAGGTTTTCTTGCTTTTGAGATTCAAAGATCTTTCGTGGCTTAGAGTCGACAGTACTCGATAAGAAGCCACTGATCGATATGGGGCAGTGGAAAATCTTGATTCGTCGGCATTGTTTTTTCTGATATACACCCGAAAACTTCCCCCATTAACATCATTGAACTGGCAGTCTACTATTTTTAGGCCATGTTTATCCAATAAATATTTTAAGGATTCAAGGCTGTAATATTCTAAATGCTCATGACACAAATTATCGAAAGCAAGTTGTTCGAGCATTAACGGCAGGTAGCTCATTTGCAGTACCCACAAGCCGTCTTTGTGCAAGGTTTGAGCAATGCCTCGCACAAATTTATTTGGGTCTTCCAGGTCATAGAACATCGCAATAGATGTTATTGCCATGGCTTTATTGTTGCCGTATTTGCTTTTTTTTAGAGCGTTATAACTAAAGTAGTCATCAATTATTAAATTAGCATGTTCGCTCGAAAGCTCCTTAAAACCGTTTTGAGCCGGGTCAAAGCCGATTCGAATGAGTCCTTTATCCAAAAAACTCAAAAGAGTGCCGTCATTACAGCCGATATCAATAAAAACATCACCCGGTTTGGTTTTGATAAGGTTCTGTATTGAGCGTGCGATCTCTTCAAGTTCTTTGGTCATAGTGGCATTAGTGCCCGATCTATACCAATAGTGTCTATACATTTCATCGCTTGGGGCTGTATGGGCCAATTGAACTAATCCTGATTTGTGAGCAAGGCAAAGTTTAAGATCGATCGGCGGTAAATGCGGTTTTTTGTCAGGTGACACAAAGTCAGAAATATAGGTTTTGCCCAAAGAAAAAAGCGACCGTAGTTTTTCGCCGGAGATTCGACAGGTTTTCCTTTCTGCGATTTTGTTTTTATTTGGCATGATTATATTTGGTAGTGTATCCAAAAATTATCAAATATCAAAACAATTCTAATACCTTTTTCGCAAGTATTTTCGGGGTTAGTTCGCGTGAGTATAATTGATAAGCGTTTTCGGCGATTTTTTGAGCCGTTTCATAATTATTTTTTATCCAAATAATTTTATCGGCCAAATCACGAGAGTCAGCCGGGTTACAGCAAAAGCAAGTTTCGTTTTCGGCGAATAATTCCAGTACGGCTTTATTGCGCGCGGTCAAATATGGAATTTTCATAACCATACTCTCGAATGCCTTATGAGGAATGGTTCTATTCAGGCGGTCGTGGTCAGATAACTGGCCTAACGATATGTGGCATTCCTGCATTTTAATGTTAAGTTCGGGGCGGCTGACTCTTTTGATTTTTTCGGAAATAAATTCAACATTTTTAGAATTAAAAGTAGCGAGCTTGTTGATTAGGGCATCTTCCATAACACCGGTGCCTATAATTCTGAATCGTATGTTCTCATCTTGAAGAAGTGAGGCGGCTTCAGCAACGTGTTCAATTCCTGATTCGGGAAGAAATCCGCCGCGAAAAATTATAGAAAAGACAGGCGATTTTTTGATTGCCGGATTATAAAAAAAGTCCCTGTCATTAACTCCCGTCCAAGCTTTTTGCAGTTTTTTTTCTTTCAGAAAAAACTTTTTGATAAGGAATTTTTTTTGTTCCTCGCTTTCCACAAGTATTAACGAGGAACAATGAAATGACAAAAAATCCTGTAACCAAACCAAAAAAGCTTTTGGTGAAAACCGTGGCGCTTGTTTGCGCGATATAATCAGTCCCTCGTACAATGAGCAGAGTGCGTTGAAAACTATTTTTTTTCTGGAAATTAAACGGGCGAAGGGCGCAAGTATGTGGGCAGAATATCCGACCCACAAAATGTCGTAGTTGTTGTTTAAGGCGCGATGTTTTTTAAAAATATGCCAGAATTTTTTTAACTTTGGCGAATTATCTAAAATTTCTATTACTTCAACACCATTTTCCTTTAACCCGTTTATATAAACTACATCCCGCTGGGGGATTTCCCTGGTTATATTTAGATAACATATTTTCATCCCGTACGAGACAGGTTGCGACTCTGTCGCAACCGTGCCTAGTTAGTTTATCATTTTATCCAGTAAAGACACTCCGGCCACCGGCCATTTTTGTGTGTTTACTCATTGTGTCTCGTACGGGATTCATTGGTTTTTGTACCATTCAATAGTTTTGTGCAGACCTTCGTCAAAAGAGGTCTTGGCTTTAAAACCAAATTCATGATAGGCCAGCGATGTATCAAGCATTCGGCGCGGTTGACCGTCTGGAAGCGTTTTATCCCAAAGAAGCCCACCCTTATAGCCCATTAATTTACAAAGCTTGCCCATAAGATCTCGCATCGAAATTTCCATGCCGGAGCCGAGATTTACAGGATCTGTTTTGTCATATTTTTCAGTTGCCAGAACTATTCCTTCGGACGCGTCTTCAACGTACAAAAATTCTCGGGTTGCCTTGCCGCTACTCAAGCCGCCTATGTGGGGGTTTTTATTTTTGATCGCTTCGGATATCTTTCCGATATAAATTGGAATAACATGGGCGGAGTTAACATCAAAGTTGTCCCCCGGCCCGTAAAGATTTACAGGCAAAAGATTTATGGCATTGAAGCCATACTGTTGTCGATAGGATTGCGCCTGAACTAAAAGCATTTTTTTGGCCAAGCCGTAAGGGGCATTGGTTTCTTCGGGATAACCAATCCACAAATCTTTTTCTTTGAATGGAATAGGGGTAAATTTAGGGTAACTGCAGACTGTTCCTATAACGACAAATTTTTTGACCTTGGCAAGCCGTGCCGCTTCCATGAGTTGCGTTCCCATCATAAGGTTGTCGTAAAAAAACCTGCCAGGATTTCTTCTGTTGGCGCCGATTCCGCCGACAACTGCCGCGAGATGAATTACTATATCGCGACCCATGACTGCCTTTTGGCAATTTTCCCATTTTCTCAAGTCGCAGTCTTTTGACCTGGGTATGAAAATATTTTTAGTCGGGACACCTCTTTTTATAAGTTTTTCAACCACACGAGAACCCAAAAAACCAGCGCCGCCGGTTACTGTAATTTTTTTGTTTTTTAAATTCATAGAAAATCGTTAATAATGACTATTTAAACCAATCTGGCACATTTTTATTACATGATGCATGCGTAGGTTTGACTTTTAAAATAATAAATGTTAAATTTGGGATATGTAATTTAAAAATTGGAGGCTGTGAGATGGCGACGCAAGAAAATATAAACAACATTTGCAAAAACTTGATAGGCAATAGCAACGAGCTTAATGATCTGGGCAAGATGGTATTGGCGGAGTTATTACAGCACTTACCGCCGATTCACAAGGGCATATGGGGTCCCGTCTTTGTCCCATTGACGCGGCTTCTCGTAAGGACAAATGTTGATCTAGCTATCATAAATGAAGGCCGCATTCTTCTCACGTGGCGAGACGATAAGTATTTCAAGGGATGGCATTTTCCTGGCGGATGTTTGGGTCCCGGAGAGAGCTTGGATGAGGCTGCACAAAGAATCGCTGACGCAGAGCTGGGTATTAAAGTAAGGGTTGTCAGGAAGATAGATTGCTTTAATAATCCAGATAATCACAGGTCGCACGATTCAGCATATTTTATGCTTTGCGAAATTATAAATGCCAAGCCTACTTGTGGAAAATGGTTCAATAGTTGTCCCAAAGAGCTTATTTCGTGTCAAATAAAATATTGGAATTCAATCCAACCAAAATTGTACTAACCGCATGATGTGATATTGTCAATGGTTGCCATTGCGCTTACAAAAGCGCTTTTTTATTTTTTAACCTTTTTCCAATATGCAATTGTTGAAATCAGACCCTTATCAAGAGAAATTCTCGGTTCCCATCCAAGAATTTTTTTGGCTTTCAAACTGTCTATTGATAAATATTCCTCGGCCAAAGGACGAAAAAGATACCACGAAGGAAATCTTGCGATTATTTTGTCTTTGTAACCCAGTCTTTTTTTGATAATGTTGGCTAGCTCCAACATGGTCAGGCCCGATCCGGTGCCGAAGTTAAAGGTTTCATTAACAACATTAGATTTCAACAGGGTCACGTAGGCATTTACATGGTCATCTACATGCATCAAATCGCGTACTGCTTTGGGTGTGCCTATGTATACCTTTTTTCGGTCTAGCATGGATGTAATGATATGTTCAACTATGTATCCGGAGTTATGTTTTCTGCCATACGTATTACAGGCGCGTGATATGAGATAGGGGAGGCCGAAAGCCTGATTAGCCATTCGCAGATAATGTTCGCAGGCGGCCTTGGATGCAGCATAGGGACTACCCGGGTTTAACGGCAGATCTTCTCTAAACGGCTTCCGAGCTTTCTGAAATCCGTAGACTTCCATCGTGGAAGCGAATATAAATTTTTTAAAATCAGCCACTTCAAGAGCCGCATGAATCAGATTGATGGTGCCAAGATAGTTTGTTTCATTGAACTCATGGGGCATTTCAAAAGAATCTCGCACGGCAGTTTGAGCGCCAATGTGAAGTATATAATTAGGGCGGAAAGTTTTTATTACATTGCGTATGGCATGGTGGTCATTGAAGTTAGCATAAAAAACCCTGATATTATTAATTATGTCGTCTATAGCATCAACTCTTTTCTGATTTGAAGAAGTACGCAAAAGACCGGCGATTTCAAAGTCCCCGTCTTTTAAGAGTTTGCGCGCAAGTTCGCTTCCGATAAATCCGGTTATGCCGGTTATTAATACTTTCATCCCGTACGAACCAGGAAGCGCCTTAATCTTTCTTTAATAAAGCGCTTGCCTCGTCCTGTTTTAAGATATTTTTCTCTTTGCCTGGCATCTTCTTTGTTTTTGCAGGCTTCATAATAAATTAGGTCAAACGGTCCCCTTCCTTTTGTCCAAGAAATATACTTACTTTCATTATGCTCCTTAAGGCGCTTCCGTAAATCCACCGTAAAACCTGTATAAAAACGCCCATCTTTATTGCTTTGTATTACATATGCATAATAGAACGTTTTGGTTCGTACGGGATTCATCCCGTTAGAAGTTTTGCGGACTGTCCACCACTTTAAACAGGTGGCAAGCTCACAATCTTATATTAATAAAATACCTTTTATTCCCGTTAGGATTAATTTCTAACGGGATTCATAAAAAATTAATTTTTGATTTGGTTAAAATACTTTCAGTATCTTGCAGGTCTTTGTTGTCGTTTATCGTGACGAATAGTCCCCTATGAATATAAGCTTTGAGTTTTTGTTCTCTGATTAATTTTTTGAAAGTCGTTCTCTCTACTGACCCTTTTTGCGGCAGATACTTAATGATTTTTTTGTTGAAAATGTAAATACCGGTATTCATGTAAATATTCGGCAGAATAGGCTTTTCTTTGAAATCTTTGACCAAGTGATTAAGGTTGTTGTGAGTGACTATTCCGTATGGACTTTTTATAGGGCAGGTCACTATGGTTGCTATCGGGTCATGTTTCTTGTGGTGGGCAACAAGTTTTTTGATTGGAAGATTTGTAATTTGATCCCCATTCATCGCTACAAAAACATCTGGCAAAGATTTTATATTTAAAAAGACACTGCGAAATGCATCTCCTGTTTCTGACGCTCCCGCGTGGTCGTTATAGCATATATTTACTCCAAACTTTTTACCATTTCCCAGATATTTCATCAACTTTACCTTTTTGTAATCTACACTTACGATTATGTTCGTTATTTTATTTTTTTTAAGCCAAAGTATTATCCATTCAATCATCGGGCGACCCAAAACTTTAACCATAGCTTTTGGCTGTTCGGCCGTTTGGGGCATTAGTCGTAGCCCTCTTCCACCCGCTAAGATTATTGCTGTATCTATCATTTTAATTGAGTGAAGCTAATATATCAAATTAAATAAAAACAGTCCAATAACAGTTAAACGGCTGTATTATTTTATTATGACGTTGAGGAAACTACTATGGTTACGCAATATAAAGGAAAAATTGTTTGGGACAAAACCAAGCCCGATGGCCAGCCGCGCCGAATGCTTGATGTCAACAGGGCAAAAAAAGAATTCGGTTTTAAAGCAAAAACCGATTTCAGAAAGGGACTCAAGAAGACGATTGACGGGTATATTAGTAACTGGTAATCGGTAGTTTGTAAAAAATATAAAAACCCGCTTATAAAACGGGTTCTTTTTTTTGGAGGACTTACGCGTCCAGATATTTTCGTATTTGCGCCAGACAGACTTCTTGTGGTTGCGAAGTGTCTATGGCTAAATGTTCAAGCGCGGGCCTTCCTCCGCATCTTGCGTATCTTGCTTTAAACATATAATAATCTTCCGGTCGTATCGGAGCCGCTTGGATGTCCTCTAATCTTTCATCGGATCTCTTTTTAACTTCTGATTCTTCATTGTTGGCAATGTAGCACCATATTATTTTTAATTTTGCCGAAGATAATTCAACAATTTGTTTAAGCTGATCTTCTCTGGTGCCAAGGCCCCATTTTTTTGTAAGCGATGGCATTTCTACTATCAATGATTTGCCTTGCTTGGCACTGTTTCCCATGATTGTAAAAAGACGTTCATAGCCCTGCGCAGTTTTCGCATTCTCTATGGTTTCTTTTTCTGCATTTTGCCAATCTTTTGGTCCCGATAGAACTGGTCCAAATAGTTCTTTTCTCACTTGGTCCAGATTGATAAAAGGAATGCCGGTTTCTTGGGATACTGTTTGGGCCAGAGTTGTTTTACCTGAAAGCTGGACTCCAAGAAAAACAATCAGCACCGGTTGCATAATTGTTCGCTCCTTTCATCAGATAAAATTAACATTTTTGGGTAAGGAATCGGGCGGAAAAGTTTCTTGTATACTTACCAATCCGGATTGGCGTTTCGTTTCTAAATTCCAGAGGGCTTCGTTTACAAAATTCATCCTACAATTTTTACGGCAGGCGGAGATGTCAAAATTTTTCATAAATTCAATGTGTCGGCGGCGGCGCTCGCCCCACCAGATTTCTTTAAAGGTTTTGTCTTTTATGTTGCCGAGGTCAAAGTCCGGGTTGCTATTATGGGCGGCACAACTGATGAGCATGCCGTCTGATTGGAGATATGCCCAGGACATGGGTGTCGCCAGACATTTTTCGTATTCCCGTTTTGGTTTTTCATAGCTAAGTATAGTATTCCATCTGAAAACAACTTTAAAATTTTCGTTATTTAATTTCTGTAGTTCTTTGTCCATTTCTTCCAGTTCTTTTAAGAATCCGTTATATTTCATGTTGCCGTATCTTTGCATGGTTCCCAAGCTATATGGATTTTGGCCATAGGGCTTAATCACCACATGGTCAAGGCCCGTTTCTTTTGCCTTCTTTGCTAAATCAGTAGCTTCTTGCCAGTTGGCGGGCACTACTGTGCCATCTAAGTCTGTTGTGTCATTTACCAGAAGCACCGTTTGACAACCGATTTCGCACGAATAACCGAATTTTACTCGTATCTCTATTGCTCGTTCAAGATTACGCCAGACGGTATCCCAATGGTTCGGTTTGGCTTTGTGTATTTTTGTATAGGTCTCCTTCTTGCCGGCATTAACGCTGGCCTTAATCCAGCTTAAATGCGGGAGAGCGGTGTCAAGAAATTTTTCCGTTAAACCGGTGGCATTGGTAGTGAGCGCGCTTTCTATACCGCATTTGGTAGTTTCCACGATAACTTCAGCAAGGTCTTTATAGAGTGTCGGTTCTCCTTCACCAGCATGCATTAGGCTTTTCACGCCTAAGCCATCAGGATCATGAGATCTTAAATATGCCAGTTCTTGGACAAACCAAAGTAGCCTCTCTTTTGGGATACTTCTGTCGGGATACCCCATCACTTCTTTGGCGCAGAAGGTGCAGCGATGGTTACAAAGACCGATAGGCGATATTTCCATATAAATCGGCGGCGCTGAAAAGGGGTCGTTTAGCCACCGTTTCAGCCAAGCCGGATGATATATAATTTTTTGACTATCAAATTGTGTGTCAATTTGCCTAGTTTCCATTTCATCTCCTGTTTTTTGTGAAATAGCTTTTGTGAGTTTATAATAATTTTGACGTATTGGCAATATGCCACTTTTGTGATATTTATTGTGTCAAGTTCGTTGACAAATAATTCAACAGGAGAGTCTTATGGCCGTTTCTGTGAGCGTGGTGATGCCCGCTCACAAAGAAGCGGGTAATTTGGAGGGTGCGGTCAGGTATGTTAACGAAAACATGATGACTTTTGTCCAAGAGGGCAAAGTTGTGGATTGGGAAATTATAATTGTGGACTCGTTTGAGCCGGACGGTTCAAGTGATGGCACGCCAGAGCTTGCCAATCAGTTAGCAAGCCAAAATCAGAAAGTGCGTGTTATTCACAATCAAGCTTTCATCAATCTGGGTTTAAAATATAAGCAAGGATTAGCAACGGCGCGGTTTGATTACTTTATGATGGTGCCCGGTAAAAACACCCTGCATGGCGATTCTTTGAAAAACCTTTTTGATTGCCTGGAGCGCGCCGATATCGTTATCGGTTATCAAGCCGATATGAGTCGTCGGCCGTTCAAGCGCCGCCTGATATCCAAAACATTTACCGTATTCATGAATTTAATTTTCGATTTGTGCCTTCGCTACTACAACGGTACGACGATTATCCCGACCAAAATACTTCGTGAGCTTAACCCCGATGCCAATGATTTTGCTTATATGGCCGAGATCTTGGTGATGCTTTTGAAAAAATACCGCCTTTCCTATGCGGAAGCGCCGTTTTATACCCGTGGTCTCCGTAAATACGGACGGACTAATGCTACGAGAATTGATAATATTATAAGCGTTGCCAAGACGGTGCTCAAACTCATTAAAAAAATATACTTTTCTCGGAGAGGCGGGTAGAAATGCTTAAATCAATGTTTCGCGAAGTGGTTACGCGTTTGAAACATTTTATTCCTTGGTTGTCGTATGAAAAAAGATTTAGATTTTACGAGGTGGAAGCGGGGAAGCTGTATCGATCGTCTCAACCCACGCCGGAGGCATTGTCTTATTTTGTGGAAAAATATGGCATAAATTCTATTATTATTTTATTAAAACATGCCGAAGATTGGGAATTTGATTGGGCATCGGCTCACAAGCTTGCCGTTCTGCAAATTCCCATATCAGGTCGTGCTCCCAGCGATGATGAAATAAACAAATTCATTGAATTTGTTTCCCGCAAGTCAAATCAACCGGTCTTGGTTCATTGCGTTCTCGGCAGAGATCGCACCGGGTGCCTATGCTTTGTATACAGAGTTGGAGTGATGGGTTGGGATGTCAAAGATGCATGGCGCGAGATGAAAAAGTTAGGCTATTGCAGTTTACCATGGCACTTTTGGACGCAAACAGAAATAAATATCACAAGATGGCTGGAAGAAAGATATGCCGAAGTTTTTAATTAAAACCACCAAACGGTGGTTTTATTGCCTTCCGTATTTTTTGTGTTATATTAGCACCAAATGTTATTTAACAATTTGAGGAGAAAGGCTCATGAAACTTTCTGATTATGTGATTCATTTTTTGGCTGATTTGGGACTAAAACATGTCTTTGTGGTTACCGGCGGTTACGCGGTAAATCTGATAGATTCACTGCACCACGAACCACGGTTAAAACACGTATGCGTTAATCATGAACAAGTGGCGGCTATGGCGGCAGAAGGATATTCGCGATTTGCGGATTGCGGTCTTGGAGCGGTAATAACCACCAATGCTCCCGGCGCCCTTAATTTGCTTAATGGTATTGATGGGTGTTGGAACGATTCCATTCCGTGTATCTTTATCTGTGGGCAGGTAGTCAGAGAAAGATGGAACCGCAACAAAGAAGTAGCTTCGCATGGCCGAGAGATTGTAGACATGGTTACTATCGCCGGTTCTATTACCAAGTATGCCCAATATGTCGAAGACCCGGAGAAGATAAGATATTACCTGGAGAAAGCCGTTCTTATTGCTAACGAAGACAGACCGGGACCGGTGCTTCTTGAGATACCTTTGGATGTGCAGAAAGCCAATATTGAACCGGAAAAACTTATTGGTATTTATCAGGTCACGTGTTATACGCCGCAAAATGAGCTTGATAAACTTGCCGGTAAAGTTGCTGAAGCCTTAACCATAATCAAAAAAGCCAAACGTCCTGTTGTTTTGCTTGGCGGCGGTTTAAGACTATCTGGTACAATTGGACAAGCGCGAAAATTTGTTGAATCACTTAGTATTCCCACGGTTGCTACTTGGGCCGCTTTTGATAATATGCCGCACAATCATCCGCTTTATCTGGGCAATATAGGCAGTTATGGCAACAGACGGGCTAATTTTACCATTCAAAACGCCGATTTGGTTATTGCTCTTGGAGCGCGGTTAAATGTCAGGCAAACCGGCGGGAGCCCGCATACATTCGCGCGAGCCGCCAAAAAAATCATGGTTGATATTGATGAATTTGAGCTGGAAAGAGCGCGAGTCAAAATTGATTTACCTATCAAATGCGACCTGCGCGACTTCTTTGATCTTTTGTTCGGTCAAAACAAATATCTCCCGAAGCTTAATATTGGTGAGTGGCGCAATCAAACAACGGATTATAAAGTCAAATACACTGAAGTTTTACCTGAATATTATCAGCAAAAAGATTCGGTCAATGTTTATGTTTTTTTAAAGATCCTTTCCAATATGCTGAATGCTTCCGTTTCAGTAATTACCGATTGCGGCGGAAATCTTATTTGGACAATGCAGGCCTTTGAGGTAAAAGAAGGCCAAAGGGTTTTTTCCAATATGGGCTTGTCTTCAATGGGCTATTCGCTTGCCGCGAGTATCGGCGTCTGTCTTGCCAATGATAAAAAACCGGTAGTTTGCATAATCGGCGACGGGGGATTCCAGGTTCACATACAGGAATTGGAAACGATTAAGCGGCTGGGACTGCCGATTAAAGTTTTTGTTTTGAATAATCGCAGTTACGGAATCATTAAACAGACAATTGAGTCTTGGTTTGGTATTGCCAGCGTGGAAGAGCTTGAAAAAAGGTACTTGGCGGTGTCGTCCCGCGATGGTTATAGTTGTCCTGATTTTGTAAAAGTTGCCCGGGCTTATGATGTTGCCGCTTTCAGAATTAATAACCATGCCGAAATGGAATCAAGCATAAGAGAAGCCATGGATTATAACGGTCCGGTTGTTTGCGATGTGATGTTGGATGAACACCAGAAAATCGCTCCGCGGCTGGAATTCGGTAATCCGCTTGAAGACCAGCACCCGCTTTTGCCACGGGAAGAATTAAGAGAAGTCATGTTAATTGATATTTTGAAAAATAATGAAGAAGAGGGGATGCAAGGAATTTAAACCCAGCCAATGAGCCGGGTTTTTTTATTTTCAAAATTACAAAAGATGTTATGGATTTAATAGGTGCACATTTTTTGCTTTTTGCCATATTATTCACCTATGGTTTGGCAAAACAACGCATTACTTTTCATCAGGTTACTTCGGTAACCTCGCAATTGGTGGGAAATGTAGAGAAGGGCTTATCAAATAAGAGATAAATAAACAAGCGGTGCAGTCAGCCGCTTTTTAATTTGCAAAACATATACTTACTTGTCAATCTTGCAAGTTGGCGACCACTAGATATATTTACATATATGCCAAACAAGAATAAAAAAGGGGTAACCCTTGATGATCTGGCAAATATGGTGGCCAGGGGTTTTGAATCAGTGGAACAGAGAATGGTGACAAAGGAAGAATTTCAATCTCGTACGGGTAAAATAGAAGCTAAAATTGATGATATCTATGAGGTCTTAACTCGCTTTGAAGAAGGTGATATTTTAGATTTGCAGCATAGGATTAAGATTCTTGAGCGCACCGTCAAGGCTATTGGAAAAAGATTGGTGTAAATCATCTTGAAAAGAAAAATGATTTGCCGCCATTTGGCGGTTTTGTTTTTTACTCTTGACACGCCATAGGCTCGTATGCTAACCTACTTATGATGCTGGGGAGCCATAAAAGCCCCGGCAGGTTGATCTTTTTCAATTGAATAAAAAAGGAGGATATTGTGTTAAAACTTAATAGTATTAATCCTTGGGCAAAAATGCTGATATTTTTTCTTATATTTGCTATTCCAGCATTTTATTATTTTGTGAGAAACGGTCAAGTAATACAAAGAGTACTTCTAGAAAACTCCAAATACAGCATAACAAAAATTGAGTCATATAGTTTTATAGAAACAACCGTCCCTCAATTTGCAATAACTAGGGAAATAGATTATTGGATAGTCACTTTATCTAATGGTAGCAGGTGGAAGGTTTCTAAAGAAAAACCTGGTTTCTGGAAAACAAAAAAATATTCCCCCATGTTAGGAGAAAAACTAGATAAAACTTTTATAGTAAACAGGTTGAATTAATTGAACGAGGAAACACCTCGTTTTTTATTATGGAGTGTCTTTACGACTTCGCTTGGGCCTACTTTATCAAAAATTACTAACCAACTGATTTGCCGCCATTTGGCGGTTTTGTTTTTTTGTTCTAGGCAGGCACATTTGGCGGATGGGTTAGTTGATAATTTGCGATAAACTCATTTGGCGTTTTTCCGTTCAACCCGCAGTGTTCAAGGTTGTTGTAGTACATATTCCACAATCTGACGCGGTAGCGCAACTCTTTTTCAGAAACGAACGAATGTTTATCATAAAGCTTTTCTTGGTCTTCACGATGGCTTCGTTCTACTGTGCCATTCTGTGCCGGCTTGCCCGGGTCAATTAAATAATGTCTGATGCCATATTCTCGGCAGGCAATATCCAGTGCATGAAGCGACTTTACCAAGAGGTCGCTTCTTTTGTTGGTACCGGTGTAGTAATTAGTAAATGTTGAATGGTTGTCCGTTTTGATTGCTAAAATATGAAATGGCGCCCTTCTGATTATTTCTGAAAGGAACAAAACGCTGTGATGATTGACCTGCTCGTCATAAATTTCAAGATGTCTCCACCGCGAAGCCTTGTCGGCAGCGGTATATTGAAAGTATTGGCGTCCCGCAACAGCTCCGGGAACATATTTAACATCTATTTCCACAAGTTCGCCTGGTTTGAGCGTGGCTTTGAGATATTTATACTTTACTCGTTTAACCCGATACTTTCGCACCAGCCCTTCTTGTTTAAGGATTTTACCGATGGTTCTTGCTGGAACAATCAATCCCTCCTTCTTCATGTGCCAGTACAATTTCAAAGCGCATTTATGGGTTTGTTTGCGGAGCGCAATTACATGCTCTTTAATACGAATCGGTGTCTCGTTGTTTTGGGTCTTGCGTGCTGTAGACCTGGGTTCTAAACCGCTTTCACCATTCTTTTTGTATGCGGCAACCCATCTCTCAAGAGTACGCTTGCCGTAGAGACAAACCCTTGCCGCATCAACCAACTTTACCTCTTTTCTGACTATGGGCTGTACCCATCTTAAACGTTCTTCTTTGATTGTTTTTGACATAGATATGGCCATTTCTCCATGTTAGGAGAAAACCGCCATATGTGCTTGCACATTACCTTTTACTCTTGACACGCCATAGGCTCGTATGCTAACCTACTTATGATGCTGGGGAGCCATAAAAGCCCCGGCAGATTGGTCTTTTGCAATTGAATAAAGAGGAAAAAGTGAAACAAACAGTGAAACAAACTATGAAAGAAAAAAGTTTGGGTAATGGAAAAGTCGCAGAGAAAAATAGAAAAAAAATAAAGTGGCACGGTTTTTTCTTGGATGTCAATGATCTGAATTCCTCGGGGGTTAAAAGTAATAGACTAATGAGGTTTTTAGATGAAAATGATGTTCGACCAGAAAATTTAAAAGTAATTCCTTGTGATGATCGTACTTTTTTGATACTCCATTACGGCAGGATTGGGGTTTATCCTAAAATTAGTGCTAAAGAGATGAGTGCAAAATTTTGGAACGCACTTGGTAACCCATAATAAACGACACTATTTCTCGCGAGAAATGGAGTTTTAATTTGTTAGC
Organism: Candidatus Yanofskyibacteriota bacterium; assembly: GCA_016185545.1. Classification (GTDB taxonomy): domain Bacteria; phylum Patescibacteriota; class Minisyncoccia; order 2-02-FULL-40-12; family IGHO2-01-FULL-4-A; genus 2-01-FULL-44-17. Next base: position 174,204 of record JACPNJ010000005.1, on the reverse strand, counting down.
TGTCTAAGATTCGACCCTGTAATTGATGATGTTCGTGGATAGTACCGTACAGCCGCCGATCCATCACTTGAAAATCACAAACCCGCACAAAACCCGCATAGCTTATACACTTTTTTCTTTTACAGACTGAGCTTAAAAGCTCAGTTTTTTTCTTAGCTATTTTGAGCTACCACCAAAACCGCCTCAGTCAAACTGGTCGCATAAAAATCGGGCTCGGTTAATCCAGAATCGTCTCCGCCAGTTATTAAAATACTGCGACAACCAACTTTTTTGGCCGCTTGAATATCTGTATCTCGGTCTCCGATCATAAACGAGATTTTGGGATCAATCTCCCATCTCTGGATTGCTTTTAAAAAAAGGCCGATTTTTGGTTTTTGACACTCGCAATTCTCAAGATGAGAGTGGGGACAAATGTAGATATCGTCCAATAGCAATTGGGCTAGAAGTTTTTGATTCATTAGTTCAACTTCCGTCTGGCTAATCTGGCCTAGAGAGATACCCGGCTGATTAGAAATTACGATACAAAGATAACCCAATTTTTTAAAATTTGTTACTGCGTCCGGCGCATCCTTTACAATTTCGAATTCAGCCAAATTAAACGGCGCGTCCAATTGCCCGTTCCTTAAAACGCTCTTAACAAGCACGCCATCACGGTCAAGAAAAATACACTTGGTCATTTAAAAATATAGATAAACAGAATCGCGCCGGTGGAATTTAAAGCAAGATCAAATAAGGCGTCCGCCCATTTGTAGTCCACATTTTTAAGCCGGAACTGCTCTTTTACGTATTTTGAAAGCGTCGGAATAGACGCAATCAAAAACTCCGCCGATTCCCACAAAATGCTGATGACGCCAAGACCTATTAAAATCAAAACGGTGGAGTTGAAAAGGCTTGAGAAAAACATAGCCACAAAAAACCCGCCCAAAAAATGCAATGTCTGGAAAAACCAGTAATGCCGAACGCCAAAACCGTAGTACATACCTACAATCAAATTAAGAACAAAAATCCCCGAGAGTATAATAGCAGAGGCAAACATTGTGGTTAGATTTACGTTTTCCATATTTTTATTATACAACATTTTAATAAATGCTAAACGGGGCTTGGTGGGCAATGTCTCATAGCACCATTTGTCCGCCCAGCGAGCGGACTGCATTCCGTCAAAAGCGTGGATTTTGCTCGCAGTGTTTTACTATTATACTGCTCGCAAACCGTGCAACCCACTCTTTTGACGGTGCTATGAGGCATTGCCCACCAAGCCCACTCTTTGGAGATTGAATCTCCAAAATTAATCTCCAAAATTACTCTAAAATTAAAAAATTACAAACCCAACCTAAGCGGAACCCCCTTATTTTTCTGACATTATCTGCCGATTATACAAATAAGGGAACTGGCGTTAAGAATTGTCGGGTAACACTAGGACTAGTCGGAAAACGCGTCAGCCCGCCCAAGTTTTGCGAAGCAAAATTTAGGCGGGCAAGCGGCAAACGGAGAACTGGTCTGTGTCCGACAATTTAGCCAGTGACCGCAATTTGTAATGAAGGCATGATACAGGAAGAAAAATTAGGGGGGTGAGCTTGGTTTGTAATTTTTGACCCCTGAAGAATTTGATAAATATGATAGTTCGTGTTACTCTCAATAACAAGTTTTTTGAAAATTAAATTATGGCTGGAGAGAAGGTGAAATGTGGCCGACAAAATTCTTTTTGTTGTAAATAACGTTGATTACATTGACCCGATGGGTGTAATGCTGATGTCAGCCTTGGCAAAACGGGAAGGATTCGCGACATTTTTAACCGTTTTGAGTCAGGACGACTTGGGCGAAGAATTAAAGCGTATCAAACCGGATATAGTCGCACATTGCAGTGTAAAAACTGGCGAACAGCAATTTTTTCTGAAAGCTAACGACAAAGTAAAGGATTATTCCAAAAATATTATTACAATTATGGGTGGGCCTCATCCGACCTTCAATCCCGATATTATTGAAGAAAGCGATTTAAACGCGATTGGTGTAGGCGAATGCGATGTTGCTTGGCCAAAACTGCTTAAAGCTTTACAGGCCGGAGAAGATGCCGGTAATATTCCTAATATTTTTACCAGAGAGACTTGGCTTTCCAAATGGAAAAACGAAACGGAAGCGAATCGGAATCGTTTCAGACACAAATTAACTCACCCTCTGGATGGGCTACCTTTTTATGACAGAGAGATTGTTTACAGCAAAACGCATTTAGGCAAATTTCCAATGCGCTGTTTCATGAGTTCGTGGGGCTGTCCGTTTGAATGTACTTATTGTTTTGAACCCAAAACGAACATCCAGCAGCGCGGTTTGGGTTCGATATACAGAAGATATTCTCCTAGACGATTATGCGCCGAACTTAAAGAATTAAAACACAGGTATCCTACCCAGTTCATTAAATTTTATGACGATATGTTTATTTTAAGCCGGAGCGTTGATTTTTGGCTTGCTGAATTTGCCGAAATTTACCCTCAAGAAGTCGGCCTGCCGTTTTTCTGCTTAACGCGATGCAACGTTTTGACCAGAGAGAATCTTACCGCCCTGAAGAAAGCCGGCCTTCATTCATTAACAATGTCCATTGAGTCGGGCAACGATTATATCAGAGAAAAAATCATAAAACGCCACATGACCCGGCCTGAAATTGAAGAGGCCTTCGCGCTTTGCAATGAAATGGGCGTCAAAACTTTTGCCAATTCAATCTTGGCCATTCCGATAAAAAGTGAAGTAATGACCGAGCAGGGAAAAACGGCGATTGATTACGATTTTGATTCTTTGGAGTTGAATATAAAATCCAAAGTTACTTTCGGAGAATTCTCGCCCGTTTATCCTTATCCGGGCTGTGAACTTTCCGACTATGTGGTAGAAAACGGCTGGTTTGATTATTCTGATTTCGGTAATCTTAACGCAAGTTATCAAAACGAGAGTCCGTTAAATTGTTTTACCCCACTGGAAAAAAGAATGCAAAGCAACATGTCGTTGCTGGGAACGGTATTTCTTGCTTTCCCGTTCTTATATTCCAGGAAATTTGCCGAATTTCTGTTCAAACTGCCTCTGGCAAAACTTTATTTCATTTTTTATTTTTTCGTTAAGGGTTATCTGAATGTTTTCAAAATATATCCGATGAAATTTTCAATTGTAAGTCTTCTGCTAAATATCCGCAGAAGCATAGAGTTGGAGTACAAGAAACATGCTCCCGGCGAGCGTCTTTACGAGCCCAAGAGAACAATGTCTCAAGCGACAACGCCGATGCTAGGCGGTTTGCCGCAAGGCGGGCTGATACCCCCGCCGCCAAAGCCGCAAAAGAAAGACGAACCTTTTAAAATACTTGATTAGATAAACCCCATTAGGGGTTTTTGACTTTTAAACACACATTTGGTTTACTTGTTTTGTGAATTGACGCTCTTTTACATAAAGGAGAAGAATAATGTCTGACGAAAAAAGCGCCATTCCCCTTCAGTCAAAAACCAAACGGGTGACTATTAAGACTTTGCATGACATGAAAAAAAAGAGGCCGGACCCCGAAATTATTTGTGCCCTGAGCATTTATGATGCTCTACATGCCCGTTTATTTGATAGAGCTGGCGGGGATATGATTATTGTCGGTGATTCTGTGAGTATGACCCTGCAGGGTCGGGCCAATACTTTACCGGAGACAATGGACGAGATGATTATGTTTACCCAAGCGGTGAGAAGAGGTACGGACAGATTGTTCGTTGTCGGCGATATGCCGCTTGGTTCGTATGAGGTTTCAAAAGAAGAAGCGGTACGCAATGCCTTGCGCTTTATCAAGGAAGGGGGTTGCAATGCGGTAAAAGAAGAAATCAATCTTAACTATATTGATCGCATTGAAGCCGTTGCCAATGCTTGCCTGGTGGTAGCCCATATCGGCTTAAATCCGAATAAAGCTGAAATGCTCGGGGGTTACAGAACTCAAGGTAAGACAAGAGAAAGTTTTTTGGAATTAAGCAAAGTAATCGTTGAAGCCGAAAAAGCGGGTGCCTGCATGATTTTAATTGAAGCGGTTACTGAAGAGGTGGCCGAAATGCTGAAATCAAAAGTTAATATTCCAGTATTTGGCATCGCCGCCGGCCGCAAACTTGACGGCCAGCTTGTTATCAGTTCGGATTTGCTTGGATTTTTTGAATGGCCGGGTAATCCGCCGATCCACTTTGAAAAATATCTTACGGAGAGACAGGGCATTACCGTCGGAGAAGCGACCCTGGATGCTTTTCGATGGTATGTCAAAGCCGTAAAAGAAAAAAGATTTCCAAGCGACAAACATGTCCACCACATTTCAGACAACGAATTAAATCAAGTAATACAGGCCGAAAATAATTTATCCGCTTAGGACCGTCAATCTGTTTGCCATTGATAATCAAACCGTTTGCTGAAATAATCAGAATGAGATCCCTAAACAACGGTGGAGAGATATCATTGAAAGGAGATACAATGCTGAGTATAACGGGCGAGATAGTTGACATAAAAGAACTTTTACGATGGAATCTTGTTTGTTTTGTAGAAAAACAGGCCCGTATTACGATTGGCGGTAAATTCAGCAGAACCGTAATTTTACCGGCGGTTGAAGGGCCAAGCGGGGCGAATGTCCTGCCGTATTTTGTATCCGAGGGCAAATGTTATATTGTTCTGGTGGCTCAGTTTAGGAATGCGGTTGAGATTGTTACATGGGAAGCGCCCGGCGGCATAATCGGACCTGAAGGCGTGTTAAAATCAATGGCTAGGGAACTTGAAGAAGAGGTTGGAGTTAAAGTAAATCTTGAAGATATTCAGGTGGTTTTTAAAGAATATTTGCTCCCTTCTCTAATTAATGCTTTCGGTTGGGGTGGAGTTGTAGAAATAAATAAGAATGATCTACCGCCAGATAGAATTTATGGCGAGCCTCAAGAGAATGAATTTACTCTTTTGGTGGTTAGGCCGCTTGTTGAAATAATTGAGATGAGAAAAAGTGGCGAGATTGTTTTTGACCTCTGGACCTCTAGGCTGATTAACGAAGTTGCCAATAAGTTAAGGATATCCGTCTAATATGCAAAACACACATGTAAAAAATATGCCGTCATTAACCGTGATTGTCCCGGCTTATAAAAAGGCCGGGATTCTGGAGCCATTTACCGAAATAGTGATTGGCGTTCTGAACAAGTTAGGTTTTGAAGATTTAGAGATTTTAATCATTACAAATACCGACAAAACTGGTGTTTGCGACGCAACGCCTGCTGTGGCTAAAGCACTGGCGGTTAGATATTCTAATATAAAAGATATTCATAACGCCAGATATGTTAATCTTGGATTTAAGTACAGGCAAGGAGTTGATCTGGCCACAAAAGAATATATAACTTGCATCCTTTGTGACGACGAGATTAATGAAGGAGTGGTTACGTCCATTTTTTCACATATCGGCGAGGCAGATGTTATATTATCATATACGGCAAATATGGAATGGCGCACGCTATTCAGACGAATACTTTCACGAATTTTTACCCGACTGTGCAATTTTCTTTTTGGTCTTAAGGTGATTTATTATAATGGAACTTCTATTTATAAAAGGGAGCTTCTGCGATCACTGGATTTGAGGAATAACGGTTTGGCCTATAATGTTGAGGCCTTTGTATCTGCTGTTAAATCACATCCTGATCTAACATATAAGGAGATTCCAGTCATTTTAAGTCGTGGGAAACCAAGCGGCTTCGTTCTTAAGCCGCATAACTTTATCGAAGTTGGTAAAACGCTTTTGAGATTATTTTGGCTGGTTCGATTCCAGCCGAAACGTCTGGTTAAAAATACGCAATCTTAAACAACGAGCGATCGTTGTTTTATTTTTCAAATAGATATTTTTGACTTTTGTTGGTAATTGGTTTATCTTGTTTGGATGATAGTTATTTAATAAAGAAAGGAATTTTCTGTGGTTGAAATAAAAAACTTGGACGGAAAGGTTATTTTTGTTTTTCCGGGTGACTCTCTGGTGGGGGCTGATTTGAGTAATAAACACTTGGGCCGGGCTGATTTCCACGGCCGGGACATGAGAAATATTAATCTCGGAGGCGCCCATTGCCGTGAAGCTGATTTTTCCGGCGCGGATATGTCTGGCCAGAAAACCTGCCTGGTTTATGCCCAATGCCAAGGCGCAAAGTTTATCGGCACCAACCTTGAAGGAGCGGACATGGAAAGAATAAATATATGTGGGGCTGATCTGACTGGCGCTCAAAAAAATGGCGCCAGAACATCTTATTGGCGCTGGGATGAAAATACAAAGTTTTAGAAAAGGGGACGAATGATAAAAATTCTGCACCGCCACACAAGAGAATTGCTCTTATCATATCCGTACGACTCTTTTATCGGCCAAGACTTGCGTAAGTTCAACTTGGAATTTGCTGACTTAAGCGGTCGGGATTTAACCAAAGCAATAATGGAGGGAATGAATCTTGATGAAACCGAGTTTTCGGATTCAATCCTGAGCGAAGCCAATATGGCTGGCTGCAGCTTGCGCGAATCGATTCTTGATAGTGCTAAGTTGGTCAAAGCGAGACTTAACGGTTGCAGGTGCTCAATGACGGCCTTTACTAGAGCCGATCTGACCGGGGCTGACTTTTCTGGCTCTGAATTTGAGGGTGTGACGTGTTTTATGGACGCGACTGCCATAAAGACGATATTTCGAAATATCAAAAAATTCGGCTTACCGATTTTTGAAAATACTAATTGTTGCGGTGCTGACTTTACGGGTACCGACTTAACCAGAATTTCTGGGGGTGATATTTTGAATACAAACTTTGATGATGCCGTACTTGATCTGCCATCAAAGGAATATTTAAAAATAATTTTGCAAAAGGAGTTAAAATGACTGTTTCGCCGCTTCCTCTTTGCAATAATCACGCAAACGAGATTAAACTGGAAGTTCCGGTAAAAATAAAATGTCATATGTGTTCAACTGGTGATCCGGAGTCGCTTCGCGATTCTTTCTATGCCAACGCTCAGCTTTGCCAGGAATGCCATGAAAACACTGATTACTGTGTTATCTGCCAAGATCCCATTTAGCAAGGTGAAAATTAAAAGCCCTAATTACTAGGGCGTTTTATTTTAAATAGTTTTTTGTTTTAGTTGGACTTGCTGATGTTTAGCGGCTTCTTTCATGCCGGCTCTTATATTATCCAACGGACTACCCGGAATCAAAGACGGGAAAAAAGTTTTGGCGGCGTAGTATGCGTTGCGCCAAATAGAGCCGTCTCTGATCGATTTTTTTATTTTCCAGAAAGTATATTCGGGATTATGAAATGGCGAGTAGAACTCGCGGTAAAACTTGTTATACCAAGCCCGTAAAACTTCAGGCGTTAACTCCGGGTTGGGATGGCGGAAAACCCCCTCAACCCTATGAATATTGTAAAGATCCCAACGTCTGCTAAGAATTAAACCGGCTCTTTCCCATTCCTTATATCCTCGAGTGTCAGGAAAGGGAGTATAGATGGTCACCTTAGCAAAATCAGGCCGCAGTTTTTTAGCGAAGTCTATGGTTTTCTGCATTGAACGGAAAGTATCCTTTGGCGCGCCGATCATAAAAAAACCAATGGTTTCGACGTCAAATTCTTTTAGCATTTCCATGCACTTGAAAGATTTGTCGATGTCTAGAGATTTCTGAATTGAATCTAACGCATCCTGATCGCCTGATTCAAAACCGGCTCCCAGAGAGTAAAGGCCGGTGCGAGTGGCCAGATTCATGAATTCTTCGTCTATTCGATCAGCTCTGACGCCATTGCCTAAATTAATGGCGAAATGGAGATTATTCTCCAGCATTTTTTGGTGAATGATCTTTCCCCTGTTCACATTAGTCAGATACTGGTCGTCAGTAATTCTTAATTCTCTGATGCCTCTGGATTTGAAATATTTCATCAGTTCGATGACTTTATCAGGACTAAATACCCGATATCTGTCTTCAGCTGAGCAGAAATTACAGCGGAAAGGACAGCCCCTGCTTGTCTCAAATCCTATAAATGGGTGTTCATGAACAATAAGCTTCGGATTTTTGTAAAGATGGTAGGGGAATAAATCCAAATCAAGCGGCGGCAAATCATCCATATTCAGATAAGGCCTCGGCGTGGTTTCCCGAACCTCCAATTTAATTCCCGATTCGGGGGGATACATTGCTCCAAGAGCAACATCATAAGCTAACTCGCCGGCCGAAAGACGGCGGATCATTTCATCGGCGCTTAATTTTATGCGCCGGTCATCTTCGCCGGCCCGATAAAAGATTCCTCTGACATTTTCAATGGGCATGCCAGAGCAGATATCAGCCAGTGTAGCTTCGCCCTCTCCTTTTACAACCGCATCACACATTGTCTCGCTCAAGGCCTCCCCAGCCATATTCGAAGCATGCACGCCGCCGTGAATCACAACGACCTGCGGCCCCAAAACCTCTTTGGCTATAACACCGGCTAGTTTGGTGCTATAAAATGATGGCGTTACCACCATTAAACCCAGATATTTTGGCCGTTCTTTAAGTAGAAATTCTCTATAAATGTACCAAGCCAATTTTGACTCAAGTATGCCCATGTCTATGACGCAAGTCTTAAAACCCTTAAGATTGAGTTTAAGATAAGCGGATAAATATTGATATGCTTGAATTGGAAATACTTGTGTTGCCGCATTAATGCGGGTTCCTGTATAAGCGGTAAATATCTCTGGCATAACTGCAAAAACGATTTTGTGTTCATCCAGGACGGAGTAGTTATTTTTGTTCATTTATTCTCCTTCCAGAAAATTAATTTTATTTTTAAAGTTCATGTGAATAATTTTAACCTAAATACGCTGATTGTCAATCCTGTACGAGATAGGAAGTGTTTACACTTCCATTGAATATAATTAGTTTGTGTTAAGCCAGTAAAATCAAAGAAAAATATTTAAAGTCATGATTTACGGTATTTTGCAGACAATATAAAATATGATAACCTTTTTTTATGAATTGTATTATTTGCGGCCAAAATTCGTCCCGTTTTTTTATGGAAAAAGACGGCTGGCGGCTGGTTGAATGTCCCAACGATGGTCTTATTTATGTTGATCCGTTACCTACCAATGAAGACTTGATGGAATTTTATAATTCGGGAAAATATTTTCATTCTGATGACCACGGGGTGGGATATAAGGATTATACCCGAGAGAAATCTTTTATAAATATGGGGCATGGCTTAATACTCCGCAAGATTTCAAAATATTTTTCAAAGTCAAATATAAAAGGTGGTCCTCCCCGCAAGTTATTGGACATCGGCGCTGCTTATGGTTTTTTTGTTGAGTTGGCTTCTGAACGCGGGTTTGAAGCTATGGGTAATGATATTTCAGGAGAAGCGGTTGATTACGCCAAAGCCCGCGGCATAAATGTGGTTTTGGGCAAAACCAAAGAACTTGGCTTTCCGGATGGTTCTTTTGACGTTGTAACGGTTTTAGGCGTTATTGAACATTGGCACGATCCAAAGGAGGAAATATCGGAAATCTACAGAATTCTTAAAGAGAATGGGTTACTGGTTGTACTAACACTGGATACTGGAAATTTTTTGGGTAGAGGCGCCGTTAAAGTGCCTGAACACGTATTCTACTTTTCAAAAAAGAATCTAATTAAATTTCTGTCTAGCCTCGGTTTTAAAACCATAAAAACTTCAATAAATTGCACTTTTTTTAGCATTGAGGAATTCTTTTTCCATTTGTTCGGCCGCCTTTTTAAAAATGGCAGTTTAAATTGGTTAGAAAGATTTTTTGTCGGTTTTGCCAGGGTGACTCATTTAGACAGAGTTCCATTGCCGGTGATAGACGGCCAAATTCTTTTTATATGCCGCAAGGAAGATTCTACAAAGAAATCGTAAAAAACCGCGCATGGTTTTTTATTTTTTTGATACCGGTTGTAATAACCTCTGTTTTAATCGGCCCCACTCTTTGGGGCGGCAAAGTTTTTTTGGATTCAGCGCACTCCACGGTCCAGTATTCAATTTTATTTTCTCTGAAGAGCTCTTTAAATTCGGGAAGTTGGTTTCCTGTATGGATTAATCAGTGGGCCAGCGGATTTTCCCTTTGGCTGCTTCCGGCAAATTTCGGTTTATTAAATCCGCTTCACATTATTCTGACCAAGTTTTTAGATTTTGCTTTGGCGTCCCACGTTCTTACTTTCATATATTTTTTAGTCGGATTTTACGCGGCATATTTTTTGGGCAGGGCGCTGAATTTATCCAAGGCCGCCTCTATAATTGTTGCCTTAGCCTACGCTTTTAACGGTTTTAATGTGTGGTGGGGGCTGCTACTTTCATTTTCATTTCTCTACTTCCTTCTGCCATTTTTGTTTTTGACGTTGCTGAAGGCCTATCAGGGTGAACGCAAGTTCATATACTGGTCGGCCCTTTTTATTTTTTTAGCCTGGCCGTTCGCCTTGCCCCAAATATTTTTATATTCGCTTATTGCAACGCTGGCCTTTGCCTTGTATTTGGATTTTGCGAGACGCGAAAATGTTCTTTCTCCAAAAAAATGGTTAGCCGTTAGGAGTTTTTTTTACTTTATTATTCCCGGCACTTTTTTGGCTCTCATTTGGCTGGTCCCGGTTTACGATTTTATACAACTTTCTTCCAGGGCCGGAGGGCTTTCTTTGAAGGCGGCAGGAGAAGGGCGGCTTTTTCCCTGGGATCTTATTTTCTCATATATCTATCCGTCTTTTTCAATGCCCAGACTTATCCGCGAACATTTTTTATATATCGGTATTTTACCTTTTGTTTTAGCCATTTTCTCCCTGGTAAATTTTAGAAAAGACCGGCTGGTCAGGTTTTTTTCCATCGGCTATATTTTTATTCTTTCCGCCTTGTTTCCCGGTTCGCCTGTTTGGAAATTATTTAACCTTACCCCGATACTTAATCTTTTCCGTGTGCCTCTGCAGTTGCTTTTTGTGGGAAATTTTTTCTTGGCAATACTTGCGGGATTCGGTTTGGATGGTCTGTCGGAAAATAAAACAATTCTAAATCTCAAGTTTTTCAAAAATTACGTCCGAGGGTTGAAAATAACAGTTATCTTGGGACTTGCGGCGGCTTTGGTGACCGCGTTGATTGCGCGGTTTTATAGGGACGTACTGCAAAACATGGCCTATAATTATTTTGTTGAAAATTTGCTGCAATTTACGAAACGCCGTCCGTTAGAGCACTACTATACTTTGATCAACGGATATTTTGATAGGTTTTCTTGGCACGTGTCTTTTTCAAATCCGTATTTTTTGGCTGTGCTATTCACATTAGTCGCGGTTTACGGCCTTTTTCATTTTTATCATCACGGTAAGCTGACCCCGTTAGAAGTAGCCGCGCCGCGGTCCTCCGGACTCGCGCCTTTGGCGCGAGCGCGACTTCTAACGGGGTTATCATTCAGTAATTTTAAAGTTATCGCCGTTATTATTACTGTCCTTGATTTATTATTAGTTTGGCAAGGCCACTACAGATTTATGCCGAGGGATTGGTTGGACCCGTCACCGGCGGCAGTATTTCTGAATTCAAGGGATGATGGGCTTTTCAGGATTTATATCGTTTCCGAGGGATATTTAGAGTTGGAAAAAATGGGCTATGACAAATACGATCTTTCTAATCCAGAAAAAGATATGCTATTACGGCGCAGCCGGATGTTAGGTTTTGGGTTGAACGGCGTATCTGGCATACAGGGTGAAATAACGATGCTTGATACGCGCCGCTACGCCAAAATTATGGATATCATTACGGAATCAGACGATGGAAGGAGAATTGAACTTTCAACAGCCGATAGAATTAAGGCGTGGCAATCCTCGCCAAACAGGAATTTGCTGTCAATGATGAATGTGAAATATATCATCTCGTCTTTTAATTTTGGTTTGCCGTGGAAAAAGATATTTGAAACTAAACCGATTGAAGACGAAAAAATTATGACTTATGTTTATGAAAATACGGAAGTTCTGCCGAGGGTCTATTTTGCTAATAACGCAAGTTTTGCAGAACCAGACGAGGACAAAGCTTGGGAAGCATTTCTGGCTATTAAAAATTTTAAGAACACAACGCTTATTGAATGTGCGAGTGGGGATTGCCCTAATTCCGGCCGACCGAATTTCAAAGACAGTTTGGAAATTATTGAAAGCAGGGACGGCTATTTAAAAGTTAAAACGCAAACCAAAAATACAAGATATTTAGTTTATTCGGAATCTAATTTGCCATATTGGGAAGCGAGGATTGATGAGAAAATGTCCCCAATTAGTATGGCAAATTATGTGTATCAGGCGGTTTTGGTCCCACCAGGCCAACATTTGGTGGAATTCAAGTACCCCGGCCCGATTACGCAGTTTAAGTACTCGCTCAAAAAATTGATATCCTTGCCGTAGTTATTTTTCTATGCTAAATTTTTACGTTAGTTGCACCCGTGATATACCTGTACGAGCCTGTACGACATCACCTGTACGACATCGCAAGTCGTGCAATTGCACGACTTGCGATGTCGTACAGGTGAGTCGAATTTGACGTGAAAAATTCTATTGATAAAATGTCTATGAGAAAAAACCCAATTTGTCCATTTGGGGATTTAGCTTGGAAAAAGTATTATTGGGTTTATCCTCGGCGCACCCCGCATTATGAAAAAAATTATTGGGGAGAAGCTGTAGATCCGGATGGGAACAAAAGAAATCTTCTGAAAGAGTGGGATCAACAGATTAAAAATCGCAAGCACATAGCAGACTTTTTAAAGCAGGTAAAACCGGGCAGGATACTCGATATTGGCTGCGGTCCGGGGTTTTTGTTGTCGGTTTTAAGCAAAAAATGGAATAAATATGGGACTGATATTTCCAAGTCCAAGACAGCCCTTGATATTTGTTCTAAATATGCCCATGTTTATCAAGGCGAATTACCGCATATCAATTTTAATAAAAATTATTTTGATGTAGTGGTTTTGAATCATGTAATAGAACAATTGCCCAAGCCACTTGAATATATAAAAGAAATTAAAAGAATACTTAAGAGGAACGGCATATTGATTATTGAAACCCCCGATTTTGATTCCGGTTGCGCGAGGAGATTCAAAAAAAATTTCCGTCTGCTTCATGACTCAGACCACGTCAGTTTGTTTACCTCGTTTTCCCTAGTAAAGATGCTGGAAGATTGTGATTTTGAAATAATGCGCGTTGAGTATCCATTTTTTGACACGGTCTATTTCACTAAGGAGAATCTTTATCGCTTATTTGATAAGAAGCAAGTTTCCCCGCCCTTTTACGGTAACAATGTTTTGGTTTGTGCACGATTAGCCCCGTAGTAGATTTTCCAGATGCGGCATAGCCGTAAATTCAAAAAGCTGGAAAATTCACTACGAGGTTGACGTAAATCGGTTTGTTTTGTAATTTGAAATTAATGTAGCACCTTGCCAACAAGACAGGAGAAGAATATGCCTTTTCCAAAGTTTGATCCGAAAAAGGTCCGACAGCTTCCGCTTTCCGAGCGTCAAGACAGAATGACTTTTCAGAAAATAAAGTATTTGGACGAATCCGTACCGCCAATTAATAATCCTGAAGTTGAACAAGAGATTGATGGGTTGGCAAAGAAAATCGCCGAGGCCTATCGTAATAATCGGCCGGTCATTTGGATGACCGGTGATCATGCCACTATAAAGCGCGGTAATCAGCGCTATCTTATTGATTTGATGAGGCGAGGTATTGTAACTCATCTTGCCGGAAATGGCGCCGTTCCCATACATGATTTTGAACTCGCGCTTATGGGTTCAACCTCTGAAGATGTTGAGTTTTATGTTCGCGACGGTAAATTTGGGAATTGGGATGAAGTTGGTTTTGCCATCAACGAAGCAGCCAAATGGGCCGCGGAATTAGGATGGGGTTTTGGCGAGACAATTGGCTGGATGATAGAGCGGGACCGTTTTGGCTTCAAATTTCCGCACAAGGACATCAGTGTTTTTGCCGCGGCTTACCGGTTGAATGTTCCGGCTACGGTTCATGTTCTTATTGGTGCCGATATCGTTCACCAGCATCCGAATATGGATGGCGCGGCTACAGGTAAGGCAACTTACACTGATTTCCTCATTTTTGCCCGTGCGCTTGCGGGTCTTGAAGGTGGAGTATTTTTGAGTCTCGGTACGGCGGTTCATGGGCCTGAAGTTTATCTCAAAGCTTTGTCTATGGCAAGAAATGTTGAGCTTCAGGAAGGCCGCAAAAATGTTTTGAATTTTACCACGGCAGTTTTTGACATATTAGATTTAGGCAACTGGCGTGAATCCCAGAAAGAGATTTATGACTGGCGCCGCGACACGAAGGTTTTGGATGAAGGGGATGAGGAACATTTTGATTCACGATATTATTTCCGTCCCGGCAAAACCATTTTGACCCGTACGGTTGCCGGAGGATTCGGACACAGCTTTTACATTAAGGGCAATTGCAGTATTACCATTCCAAATCTCTATCATCGCATCATAAAAGAATTGGGCTTGTTCCCAAACGAATAAGTATATTTTAGAATTATTGGCTTCTATACCACCCGCTTTTTAAGCGGGATTTTTTTAAAAAAGTTTTCACTCTAAAACATCATAATGTGCTCTATGGTCAATATTGACAAGAAGGTCCCTTAAATTAAGATTCAAGACAGTATTTTTATAATTAGGATCAGGTACCCATGCTCAAAAATGACTTTAAGAGAAAAATTAAAACTCCCGAGGAACTAAAAATTATTGTTGAAGCGTTAAAATCCGAAAATAAAACCATCGTCCTGTGTCATGGAGATTATGATTTGCTTCATAGGGGTCATTTGCATCAATTTGAACAGGCGGTAAAACAGGGAGATGTTCTGGTCGTAAGTATTACGGCTGATGTGTTTATGACGAAGGGTCCGGGTAGGCCTGTATTTAAAGAGAACCTAAGAACTGAAATGATTGCGGCAATGGAAATCGTCGATTTTGTAACAATCTCTAATTTTAAAACCGGTGTTGAACTTATAAGACTATTGAAACCAGATGTGTATGTTAAGGGTGTTTCTGAGCATGAACGTGCCGAAGATTCATCAACAAAGGTATTTTTGGAAAAAAAGGCAATTGAGGAAATTGGCGGCAAGATGTATTTTTCCCATGAGATGCCCATTCATGCTACGCCGCTTTTAAACAATTTTGTGGACCCATATCCTGCAGAGGTTTTGACTTTTTTGGAAAATCTCGGTAAAACTTACACTCTTGATAATATCATTAGTGCAGTAAATTCATTGGCTGATTTGAGAGTTTTGGTCATTGGTGAAACCATCATAGATCAATATGATTTTGTGAAAACGATGGACGTTTCACCAAAGGGTGGAGTTATGGTTCATCAGTATCTTAAATCGGAATTTTTTGCAGGTGGTATTCTCGCCTGTACCAACTATATATCAAATTTTTGTAGTGAGGTACGACTGTTTTCATGTATGGGGGGTGTTGATTCCCACGAGTCGTTCATTAATGGCTCGCTGGCGTCTAATGTGGACCCATTTTTTCTTGTCAAGGACAACTTTAGAACTATTGTTAAGAGACGAGAAGTGGAAACCACCTATTTTTCTAAAAGAACCGAGACTTATTTTATGAACGATGCTTCCCTGAGCGATGCTGAAGAGATGTTGGTGATAGAACGATTGGAAGCGGAAATAAAAAATTATGACCTGATATTTGTACTTGACTATGGCCACGGATTCATTACGCCTAATATTATTAAATTTCTTGCGGACAATAGTCGATTTCTGGCGGTTAGCACCCAGGCAAATGCTGCCAATAAAGGTTTCCATGTCATCACTTGTTATCCGCGAGCAGATTATATATGCGTTAATTATTTCGAAGCTAAATTAGCCCTTCACGATAAGCATTCCGAACCAATAGTACTTGCGCGCAAGCTTCAAGATATTCTTCATGCCCAATTAATAAATATTACCTTGGGCCGCCACGGTTCAATGATCTTGGACGATAAGGGTATGACTTACAACACTCCTGTGTTTTCAAAAAATATCGTTGATATTGTTGGCGCGGGTGATGCCTTATTCTCGGTAACCGCAATGTGTGCGGTAAAGGGTTTGCCGCCTAATTTAGTCGGTTTTATTGGAAATTTAGTTGGTGGTCTTGCAACAACTTATATTGGAACTAATGGTTGTATTACGAAGAGTATGCTGTTTAATTTTATGAGATCATTAATGGCATAGGGGGTGTGATTATAATGCCAAAAACAATAATTGTTCCAGATAATTTCACTTATGTACCTATTTTCTTGACTCTCAGCTGTCAATTGCGATGTAGTTACTGCATAAATTTTCATGGCGACGATCTGTTAAAAGGCAGGAGGATGACTAAGGACGATTGGATAAATGGATTAAATAAACTGCAAATAAGACCCGGTTTGCCTATAACTCTGCAAGGCGGCGAGCCGACGATCTATAAACATTTTTATGATGTTGTGAACGGAGTTGATAATAGGATTGAAATGGAGCTTTTAACTAATCTTGAAATAGACGTTGATAAATTTTGCCAGAATATTGCCCCCGGCAGAATTAAACGAAGACAAGACGATTATCCTGCAATCAGGGTTAGTTACCACCATGGACAGAGTAACTTTAAGGAACTAATGGCGCGTGTATGGGAGCTGACTAAACGCGGGTATTCTATCGCGGTATGGGAGGTTGGGCATCCGGGGTACATAGACGATGTCCATGAGAGGCAGAGACAAGCAACATCATTGGGCGTCGATTATCGTGTGAAAGAATTTCTGGGTCCCTGGAATGGAAAGAATTATGGAACACTGGGTTATTCTGATGCCGTAAACAGTGACAAACTTCGTCATTGCGATTGCAGAACGTCGGAGTTATTAATCGCTCCGGACGGTCACATTTTCAGGTGTCATTCTGATTTATATTCCGGGCGTCTGCCAATCGGACATTTATTGGATGAAGAGCCGCCTAAATTAGGAGAATGGCGTTATTGTGACGTGTATGGAAAATGCAACAGCTGTGATATTAGGGTGCAAACTAAACCATATAAGGCGGTAGGCCATACAAGTGTTCAGATAAAGAATATAAGCGAACCGTATGCTGATAGTCGCCAGATATTTAATGTTGTAAATACTTACGGTAAGAAATGATGCAAAATTTTACCCCATGAGCCGATTGGTTCGCGGGGTTTTTGTTTTTCTCTTTAATTTTTGGCGATATTTTGTTATTATCAACCTATTGAAATCTCCGCAATTATTTACAAAACGATACATATTTTTGTTAATTCAAGTGATTGTCAGCGCGGCGCTGGTTTTTTTTGTTTTTAAAAATATTCATTTAGGCGATCTTTCGGGAGCATTTAAGAACGCGCAAATAAAATACATTATTTTTGCTTTAGTAATTTCTGTTCCAGCGTGGATTATAGGCATATTCAAGTGGCGATTTCTTGCCAACACTATCATGGATGAATCCCCGCCTTTTAGATTTTTTATTTCATATTATCTTGTCGGTTATTTCTATGCTTTATTTGTGCCCGGGGGTCAACTTCTCGGTGAAGGAATTAAGGCATGGAGGATATCAAATAAATCCGAACTCAAAGATCAGTTGTACTTGTCCGTTTTTGCTGATAAAGCTATCGGTTTCATAGCCCTTGGCTGTCTGGTTTTGATATCTTTTTTAACTCAGCCGATTTTATATGGCGACAGATTAAGCATATTGAGTCTTGCGGTAAGTGCCGCTATCGTCCTGGTGGGAATTATGATTTTTTTCAACCGCACATTGTTGGAATACATGTATAAGATTCCTGAATATCTGGCTAAATTTTTCCCGGCATTTATAGCCGGCCACGTTGGTATTTTTAAAAATCATCTTCTTGAATACCATCGGCGCAAAAAATCCACTCTCATAAGTATCGGTATTGGAACTGCAGCTCAGCTTATCTGGGTCTTAGCCATATATTTTATTGTTCTTTCCTTTAACTTTCATGTGCCATTTTTATTTATTGCCTGGACTTTTTTGATAATGTCTGTGGCAACTTTTCTTCCAATATCTTATGCCGGATTGGGCGTAAGGGAAGGAACATTTGTCTATTTTTTTTCATTAATAGGCGTGCCCCGCGAGCTGGCCTTAAGCGTGTCGCTTGTGTTGTTTAGTTTTCAGATTCTGGTCGCTTTAACGGGGGGCGGGTTTGAATTAAAAGAATTATGGGGTAGAATGAAATAAAACCATATGCACAAGCCATTACTAACAAAAATTCTTAAATATTTAATTTATATCGCGGCTTTTGTGCCGTTGATTATATTTTCACAATTCATATCGCCGTTTCATTTTGGCAAAGTGGTGGTTTTCCGTTCGCTTGTGGAAATAATGGCAGTTTTTTATTTGATTTTGATATGGAAAGATAAAAAATACTTACCTAAAAAACATCTGCTCCTGACGATTTTTGTTCTTTTTACTCTAGTTTTTGGTGTTTCCACTTTTATCAGCGTAAATCCATATTTAAGTTTTTGGGGTTCGCTTGAGCGGATGGGCGGACTGTGGAGTTTTTTTCATTATCTTGTCTATTTCATAATTCTTATTTCTATATTCAAGACCCGAGAGGATTGGTTACGCCTGCTTAAACTGGCTATTTTTGTCGGGGTTCTTTCCGCGTTTTACGGTTTCGGCCAGAAAACTAACTTAGAATTTTTCGTTGGCTCCGGAGAACGTGCTAGGATTTTCGGCACCATCGGCAATGCCGCGCTTTTTGCCGGTTATCAGATGGTTGTTTTATTTCTTGCTTTATCTCTGGCTTTTTCTTCTTGGCTACCGGCGAAACAAAAAGGCTATTTTTATACCGCGGCCCTTATTAACACCATTGCTGTTTTTATGACCGCTGTCAGGGGTTCTATACTTGGTGTAGGCGTGGGGTTTTTACTTTTTGCTTTCCTGTACACCATTTCCTCCCATTCGCGTATGGCAAAAAGGATTTTGCTGGCATTAGTCGGTCTGGCGGTTATTTTTGTTGGGTTTGCTTTTGCTTTTAAAAATTCCAACTTTGTTAAAAGTTCCGGTTATCTGACGCGTTTAACTGATTTTTCATTTCAAACGCTTACGGTTCAAACTCGTTTTTGGGCCTGGCGAGCTGGACTGACTGGCTGGGTAGAAACGCCGAAAACGATTTTGTTCGGTTGGGGGCCGGAAAACTTTAATATTCCTTTTTCCAAACACTTTAATCCTAAATTTTTCCGCGGCATTGGTTCGGAAACCCTTTTTGATCGCGCCCATAATCAGTTTGTGGAAACATTGGTGACGATGGGTCTTATCGCCCTCTTGCTTTATGTTGCCATGTTTGCTGTTGCGATTTACTTGCTTTGGAAAAGAGTAATTCGTGGTCCACCGGGTTTTGATAAGGCCGTGGGTATCGGACTGATTTCCCTGATTGTAGCCTATATGATCCACAACTCTTTTATTTTTGATACCTCGGCCAATTTTATCGTTTTTTTTACAGTTCTCGGTTTTATTGTTTGGTTAACTTCAGAAACAACAGCCAACGAAAAAATAGGGCAAGTTTCCCATACCGATTCCAAATTAACAGTCGGCCAGCAGACTTTTATGTTTCTCTTATTGATAGGTGCTGCAGTTCTGATTTACCGAACCAATATCCTACAATCCAAGGCCAATTACACAACCACACGCGCCATTGTTAGAAGTTGGGCCGGGGATTTTGACGGTGCTGTGGCGAAATATAAAGAAGCATTAGCTTATGATGTGCCCGGCAAATACGAATATCGTCACCGTTTTGCTCAGTGGATTATTGAATATGCTAACGGTCAAAAACGCGGAGAAAAAGAAATGGCAACTTTAGCATACGCAATACAGCAAGTCCAGAAAAATGTTAATGAAAGCAAACAGGATTATTTACCGTATCTTTACATTTCCCGCGCCTACATAATTTTAGGAAAAGATGATCAGAAATCACCGTATAATGACAAAGCATTGGAAAATTCATTAAAGGCGCTGGAAATATCACCAAGTTTTATAAGAACATATTATGAAATAGCGCAGGCCCACTTGAATAAAAGAGATTATGATAACGCAGTAAAATATTTTAAGAAGGCCACTGAGTTAAATCCCGATGTCGGGCTTAGCCATTGGTATTTGGGGGCGACTTTAATAGAGAAGGGTGATGTTGAAAACGGACTGAAGGCCACAGGTCGAGCCGCTGAGTTAGGATACGCGTTTTCGGAATCTGATACCTTGAGGTTAATCAACCTTTACATTAAAGCTGATGATCTTGAGAAAATAACCGTTCTTTTCGAGCGATTAATCGTCATTAAGCCGAATAATCCGCAATACCGTGCTTCATTGGCGGCCGCTTACGCCAAAATAGGCAAAATAGACAAAGCCGTTGAGCAGGCGCATGCCGCCGCCCAATTAGATAAAGCTTTTGAAAAGGAAGCCCGCGCTTTCGTTAAAAATTTAGGAAGGGAATTTTAAACGCTTGTTAGCGTGCATCAGCAATAGTGACCATGGAAACTGATTATACTCTTACAGACGAAGAATTTAAGGATGTTTATTCAAAGGTGCCGCGGCTTTGCGTTGAAATTATTATTAAAACCGATCGCGGGGTTTTGATGACTCTTAGGGATATTGAGCCATGCAAGGATTTGTGGCATATTCCTGGCGGGACGATATTATATGGGGAGTCAATTGATGCGGCCGCCAAAAGAATTGCCAAAAAAGAATTGGGTATTAAGGTGAAAATTATTGGCCTTGCTGGTTATGCAGAGTACCCCAGCGATCAGAAATCAAGGGGTTGGGGTTGGCCTATAGCTTTGCAAATATTTTGTAATGCCGGATCGGAAGATTTCAAATTAGACAAACAAGCAAGAGAGTTTAAATTTTTCAAAAAATTCAGCGATATTCCTAGAAACATAATTGAAGAACACAAAAAGATTTTGGAAAAAATACTAACCTAAACCCCGTGCACACGGGGTTTAGGTTAGTGGTAATCATCGGTTTTAGCCGATCTTCATTTTTTTTGTTGGGCTACTAATTCAAGATCAGATTCCACCATCATTTTGACAAGTTCTTTGAATTTAACTTTTGGTTTCCAGCCGAGGTTTTTGCGCGCTTTGGAATAATCTCCGATTAGCAAATTGACTTCAGATGGGCGGATATCAGCCCGGTTATTCCAAATGATGTATTTAGCTGGATTTAGCCCGGTAACTTTAAACGCTTCTTCAGCGAATTCCTTTACTGTATGTGTTTCGCCGGTAGCAATGACAAAATCATCCGGTTTGGGTTGTTGCATCATCAACCACATTGCTTCAACGAAATCGCCGGCATAGCCCCAGTCTCTTTTGGCGTCGGGATTGCCCAAGTACAATTTATCCGCAAGTCCGTACTTGATTAGCGCGGCGGTATGCGTAATTTTCCTGGTTACAAATTCCATTCCCCGGCGCGGAGACTCGTGATTGAACAATATTCCGCAAACAGCGAACATATTAATGCCCGGATGATTACGATGATAATGGGTAAGGTGATAACCGGTAACCTTGGAAACACCATAGGGCGAACGCGGATTGAACGGGGTTAGCTCCGTTTGCGGCACCTCCAAAACATCCCCAAACATCTCGCTTGAGGCGGCGAAATAGAACTTAGTTTTGGGTACGATTTGGCTGGCCGCTGCCAAAAGAAAATGTATTCCGGAAACATTGGTATGCATTGTAGAGTGCTCGTCTTCAAAAGAGTAAGAAACGAAACTTTGGGCGGCTAAATGGTATATTTCATTTGGTTTTACTTTGCTTAAAATGTTGCAAATACTGGGGTAGCTTTCCAGAGAGCCGCCGTGTAATTTAATGCGCTTATCCTTAATTAAGTGATTGATTCGTGAAAAACGATAATTACTATCCTCAAACGCAACCCGGCGCACCATGCCATGTACCTGATAGCCCTTTTTTAGTAAAAACTCGGCCAGATACGATCCGTCTTGGCCGGTGATTCCTGTGATTAGAACCTTCTTCATAATGGATTAAACATACAAAATAGTATCTTGCCAGTCAAACCAAATTTAGTATAAAATCATTTGTATGAATCCCGAACGAGACAGCCTTTGCTAACAACAAGGAAGGGTTGCAGTGGCTATCTAAATGGGATTAATAAAGTAACTTAACTTATTGATAGGCACGGAAATGATTTACACGAGTAAATCATTTCCTGTCTCGTACGGGATGAAATTACGCGAACATCTTATAATTGGTGGGATTGCTATGATAATCCTGACCCCGCATTGGGGCTTGTGGCGGGCGTTTTTATTTTGGGGAGCGGAAGTTCTTATAGACGCCGACCACTATTGGGATTATCTGTGGCGGAGCAGATTTCAGGATTGGAGCGGTTGGCGTATGTTCAAATATTACAACCTCATAACCCAGCACCTGCATGATAAAAATTTTTTTGCAATCAGCATATTGCACACCGCCGAAATCTTTATCGGTATATATTTACTGGCGTATTATTGGAATTATACCTTTTTTATGACGATTTTTTGGGGAATGATGTTTCATTTGGTTTTGGATATAATCTGGCTATTAAAATACAAAGTGTTTTTCGTTCGTGCTTACTCCATAATTGAATATTGGGTTCGCAAACGCTCCCTGCTCCGCCGCGGCCTCAACCCCGACGGGTTTTATAAAAAAATGTTTGAATTGTCCAAATAGCGCTAGCCCCGTCAAAAATTACAAACCGGGAATCCCCCTCCCCAGTTTTGCAAAACTGGAGAGGGGGTGATTTTTATCGTTCGCGGGTTATTAAGACAGACTGATAGCGAAGCGGGTTTTCCGGCGGAGGCGCGCGCGTTTTGCGCCTGTCCCGGAGGGCCAGCAAAACACGCGCGCGTAGCCGGTAGATAAACTTTTCTGCTAATCAAGTTTGTAATTTTTGAGCCAAGTTTTACCGGATTGCTTTTTTGAGAAGGATATTGATAGTTTTTAGTATGATTCCTAGATCCAACAGCAGAGACCTGTTTTTTATGTAAAATAAGTCGTGCTGGAGTTTTTCATAGGTGTCGGCAATGGTCATACCGCCGCGGAAATCCAATTTGTGCTTGATTTGCGCCCAACCAGTAAGCCCCGGTTTGACCAAATATCGTTCTTTATAGAAGGGGATTTCTCCTTGGAGTTTCCCGTGAAATTCAGGCCGTTCCGGCCGAGGTCCGACAAACGACATCTCACCGCGGAGAACATTCCAGATCTGTGGCAGTTCGTCTATTCGTGTTTTGCGTATAAACCGGCCCACGCGGGTTGTCCGCGCGTCATTTTCACTGGCCCACACCGGACCAGTTTTTTCCGCGTCATAAAACATGGTTCTGAATTTAATTAAAGTCAGAATTTTACCTGTTCTGCCGACTCTTGCTTGCCGATAAAAAACAGGACCTTTTGAATCAAGCTCGATGGCCAACACGATAAACGGATAAAGCGGTAAACTGACAGCTCCGATTATAAATGCGCCTATAACATCCAGCACTCTCTTACCCAATTCGTAAGCGCGTTTCTTGCCCTCGGAAAGATTTTCTAAAAACCACGCTTGATCAATCACTCCCAGGGGCACTCGGCCCGTTGTTTGTTCATAAAAGTCAGAAAGATTATGAAAGTTAAGTCCGAAACCTACCAAACGGTAAAGGACGTCTATAATATGCGGTATCTCGTAAACAGAAGGCCCGAGCACCAGTGTTTTAACGTTTTTTTGTTTGATGAGGTTTTCAAGAATACCGTAAACCGCCCGGTCTTCAACATCAATAATACCCAGTGCTCCATAGCCAAGCTGAGGGTTGGCAAGTAAAAAATCGTAAAGTTCGCGCGATTGTTGACTCAGCCCGATGAGTAAAGTATTGTTTTGGTAGCCGCTCTTGGCCGTTAACCGATTAAAATAGAATCGCCATAAGGTTTGCAAAATGGTGGCAACGGTAATGAATATGAAAAAGTTAGTTTTTGGGGTAATGCGAAAAAACGGGATAAAGTAAAACAAGAAAATTGAGATAGCCGAGATCGCGGCTATAGAATATAAAAAGTCAGAAAAAAAGCGGATATTATTTTTTGTAAAACTTATTTCATAAAGATTGGTGATATAAAAAATAATTGTCCAAACAGCGAAAATTATGGTGAAGGGAAACATATGAAAACCAAATTGGACGTCAAAATTGTTTCCATAGCGGATATAAAGGGTTAAAAAAAGTGAAAGATATAAAATGGCGATGTCGCCGATAAAAAGAAAAAACTTTTTCATAAGAATTCATGATTCATAAATCATAAATCGAAAACGTGCCGGGTATCTAAATAATAACATAAGTTTTAATTTATGTCCAATAAACCGCAAAGTAGAATAAAGATCGGTATAATAGGTCTTGGCATGGTTGGGGAACCGATTAAAAGGTGGTTTGAAGAATACCACAAATACAGACGCGGCAAGGAGCTTTTTTGTTATGATACCGATCCCAAAAAGGGCTATAGCGATGATGTAAATAAGGCTGATGCGGTTTTTATAGCCGTGCCAACACCTGCTAACCCAAACGGCAGCTGCAACGTTTCTATTGTCCAAAATGCCGTGTCTACAATTAATGACGGCAAGGTTGTGATTATCAAATCCACGGTGACGCCAGGTACGGTAGAGGGTTTGCAAAAGAAATATCCGCACAAAAAGTTTATATTCAATCCAGAATTTTTGACCGAATCGCAATCCTGGCTTGATTATATCAAACCGGATCGCCAGATTCTTGGCCATACAGCCAAAAGCTACGGCGATATTAAAGAAATTTTAGCAGTGCTTCCTCGGGCGCACTTTGAACGTCCCTGGTCAAGCGATTACAGCAAAAAAGACATCAATGCCACTGAAGCAGAATTGGTCAAATATGCCAGCAATGTTTTTGGCTATATCAAGGTAATTTATGGCAATATTCTGGCTGATATGTGCCATGCTCTAGAGGTTAATTTTAAAAAAAATAAAATAGGTGCGGAAATTGACTATGAGAACATAAGGGAAGCTATTTCTGCCGATCCGAGAATCGGCCCGGCCTGGCTTAATGTTGGGCATGGTAACTATTGCGGTTCAGGTGGTTTTTGCTTTCCAAAAGATATGGCGGCATTTATAAAATTCGGAGAAAAGCTCATTGACGATCTTGTCAAAGATAAAAAAACCGATGATGGCCATTCTAAAACCCTCAAGAAAGGCATTGCCGTTTTACAATCCATTCATGACTATAACAAAGCGTTGCTTGCTTGGCAGGGGTTGACAATAGAAGATGTTTCTAGGCATGATAGGGAAATCGTAACACAAAAAGTAAAACCAATACGTACGCATGCTAAAAAACGGCAAAACTAAAAAAGTCGTTGTAACCGGCGGCGCTGGTTTCATAGGCTCCCATCTTGTTGATGCTCTTGTTGGAGAGGGTTATTTGGTTGTGGTAATTGATAACCTTTCAACCGGCAAAAGATCCCAGGTCAACAAAGCGGTACGATTCGTCAAAGCGGATATCCGCGACCTCAAAAAAATCAAGCCATATTTTAAGGGAGCGGAACTGGTTTTCCACACCGCGGCTCAAGCTCGAATGCAACCGTCAATCAAAGATCCGACTGCGACTTTAGAAAATAATGTAAGCGGGACTCTCAATATTTTACTTGCGGCTCGCGATGCCGGAGTCAAGCGGGTAATTTATTCGGCCTCTTCTTCTTTTTATGGCGACCAAAAGACAGTGCCATATCATGAAGAAATGACTTCTAATTTTAAAAATCCTTACGCGCTATTTAAATATGTTGGTGAGCAATTGTGTAAGCTGTTTAGTGATTTATACGGATTAGAAACTGTTTCTTTGAGATTTTTTCATGTCTATGGTCCAAGACAGTTGTCAGCCAGTACAGCCAGTGCCTATGCCACCGTAATAGGAATTTTTTTAAAACAAGCAAAACAAGGCAAGCCGCTTACAATTGTTGGTGATGGCAATATGTGTCATGATTTCACCCATGTTTATGATATTGTCCGGGCCAATATGCTGGCTGCCCAATCTAAAAAGGTTGGTAAGGGCGAGGTAATAAATATTGGCACTGGTAAAAATTATTCTATCAATGAGGTGGCGGCTATGATTTTAGCGCCTAATACCCGGCAATTATTGGGAAGTATGCAAGCCAAAACTGTTGCTTTTGAAAGTGCTCAGCCAGAAGTAATACTTGCCGCCGCGATCAAAGACAACCGCGCCAAATATATTCCTTTCCGTATTAACGAGTCCCAACGCAGTTTGGCCAATAATTCCAAAGCCCGTGATCTTCTCGGCTGGAAGCCGACGATATCTTTTGAAGAAGGACTAGCGATGTTGAAATCTTCCTAATTTTTATCACTTGGTTGTCGAACCGCCAAGTAAATTAAAAAACTGGCTATGTCAGTTTTTTAATTTAGTGTAAAATTACAATAATGAGGAACAGAATAAAACTTGTGGTGGCTTCCGTATTTATTTTTTTTGTTTTTGTTTTTGGCGCGAGTGCCGATGTTTTAGGCCAAAGCCAAAGGTTTTTTATCAGTTCTCAATATGATGCGCAATCACGTACTATGGTTGATGCTACCTTAAAATATATATCGGAACGCGCGTATTTTTATGTTGCTGATGAGTATTGGGATAGCGTAAGAGTGGCCGTGCGCGGCCAAATTATTGATCAAATTGGATTGTTGGCCCAGGAATTTGACAGCCGTATCTATCCGATAGAAACGCAATTTTTCGGTTCCGAGCCAAACCCCGGCATTAACGGTAACTCTCGGATGACTATTTTACTAACCCCGCTTATTCAAAATGCCGGCGGTTATTTCGATACAGCAAATCAATATCCGTTAGCAGAAGTAAATAATTCCAATCAGCGTGAGATGATTTATCTGAATATTAATGTAATTGCTGATCTAAATAAAATGTTTGCTTTTTTGGCCCACGAGTTCCAGCACATCATAACTTTTAATCAAAAAGAAAACATACGCCGCGTTTCGGATGATGTTTGGCTTAACGAACTGCGGTCTGAATATGCTATTACCTTGCTTGGTTACAACAATGTTTTTGACGGTTCACATTTAGAAAAACGGGTTAACGCTTTGGAGGACAATCCCACGGATAGTCTTACTGAGTGGAAAAATCTCCCAGCTGATTATGGCCAGATTAGCTTACTTGGAGAATATATTGCCGAGCATTATTCGCCGCAGGTTATAGCCGATACTTTGAAAAATAATCTGAAAAGCATACCGAGCTTAAATAATGCTTTATCGCGCAATGGATTTTCTGATTCCTTCATTGATATATATCGTAATTGGCTTATTGCTAATTTTCTCAATGGCTTATCGTCAAATAGCAGTTTTGGCTATACGAATAAGGGGTTAAATGATTTTCGCGTTAATCCTACACGAGCGATAAAAAATCTTGGCGATGATACCCCCATTACGATTGCCGATACAATAAAAGATTGGCAAGGGAGATGGTACGATATTTCTCAGCTTATCCCAAGCCGTAAAAATGGATTAAAAATTACTTTTGATTCGCCATCGCTTGCCAGTTTTTATATTTCTTACATTGTTTTTAACGCCGATAATGAATACGAGGTCTATTCATTTAATCCGATCCCGAATGCCAACACTCTTTATATTCCCGGAATTGGTATTGATGCCAGTAGTGTGGTTATTATGCCTATTAAAAAGGACAAACTATCCGGTTTTTCTGCCAACGAATCCGCGGTGCAGCTGATAACTAAATTTGAGCGCATTGCTTCTTTGCCCGAGAATGCGATTGTGCCGCCACGCATGTTAACACCCGCAATAATAACCGAACCCGTTATGAATCAGTTACCAGTTACCGGTTACCAGTTACCAAGCTTTTCAGACGGTTCTTTAATCAGAGCCGAAAATGATTACAAGATTTATGTTATTAATGGCAAGTGGCGCCGCCATATAATTAGTCCTGAAATTTTTAAGTTTTATCCGCATCTTGGTTTTGATAAGGTTAAAGTTGTTCCACCGTCGGTTTTATCAAACTATCAAGAGAGCAATCTAGTCCGATATGTCGCGGAGCAAAAAGTTTATGCCGTAAATGAAAAGGGCGTGCGCCAATGGCTTAATATTACCCCGCGGCAATTTACCGCCTCCGGCCGTGCATGGGACTCAATTTTTGAGGTTAATCTTGAAGAATTAACTTTTTATAAAATTGGTGCTAGCATTATGAGATAGATTTTTAAAAATAGGAAAAATTCCATGAAATTCCCTGATTTTGTGAGGCGAAACATACCATTGGCTGGCTATTCTACGCTGGGCGTGGGCGGACCTGCTGATTATTTTGCCGACATTAAAAGAATAGAAACTGATGGTTCTGAATCGGAGGATTATCACATACGAGAAGCTAAAGCAACATTTTTTGTAAGCGTATGCGAAGCCCATAAATTTGCCAAAGAAAATGGATTGGATATTTTTGTTTTAGGACGCGGTTCCAATGTAATGTTTGCGGATTCTGGTTTTCGCGGTTTGGTTTTGCATATGGGTATGTCGCGAGTGCATTTTCAAAACGATAAACTGATAGCCGAGGCGGGAGCTTTGGTATCCGATTTGGTTACCTTATATGAAAACGGCTGCGGGGGTTTGGAATGTTTCGCCGGTTTGCCCGGAACTGTCGGCGGCGCAATTTACGGAAATGCCGGCTGTTTTGGCGGACAATTCTGGGACATAGTTGAAAAAATAATGTTTTTTGACGGAGAATATTTCAGAACTTTGAAAAAAAGACCTGAAATGTTCGGATATCGTTGGAGTATTTTTAAAGATAATCCCGGCTGGATAATTGTCGAAGCACGTTTGAAATTTAAGCTTAAGGATAGCGGTCAAGTTACTAAAGAAACAAAAAGAATAAGAAATTTGCGACAAAGCAAGCAACCAAAATCACCAAGTGTCGGCTGTATTTTTAAAAATCCGGCCGAATCCACGTTGAGCGCCGGATTGCTCATTGACTTATGCGGCCTTAAGGGCAAACGCATTGGAAGTGCAATGATATCTCACGAGCATGCTAATTTTTTCGTGAATCTCGGCGGCGCTAAGGCAAGAGATTTTATTGAGCTAATTAAAATCGCCAAAAGCCACGTTTTAAAAAAATTCGGAATTTTACTTAAAGAAGAAATTATTTTGGTAGGAGATTTTTAATTCTGCTCTTGAAAAGGAATGATTAAAATTTACTCGGTATTTTTTAAGAATCACAAAAATGCCGGGTTTTTTATTTTTCAAGGGCGGGGTTATCCACTGTTTTGTATATGAAAATATTTTTCATGTTATAATTATATTGTAACGAGAAAAATTTTTACATAAATTTTTCTAAAAAATTAGCATGCGCTATTCGTTAAGCGTATGTAACGGCGGCTTGGTCAGTCGTCACATTAGGAGGGCGAGAGAACCGGCAACTAGAAACTATTACTAGTAACTAGCGAAAGGTTGTCTCGTGACTTCAAGCCAAATGGCAAAGAAAAAAAAGGCAAAGAAAAAGAAGAGAATCTAATCTCTTCGTCGTGCCATTCGGTACGGCTCGAAAACCCCGCGTTGCGGGGTTTTCATTTGTTCTTACTTCTGCTAGAATTATATCTATGAAAATAATGATCCATTCAAAAAATTTAGAACTTACGCCGTCTATAGAAACTTTTGTTAATCAGAAGATGGATACGATTGCGAAGCTTTTTAAACCGGGCGAACAATTAACCGAGGCCAGAATTGAGATTGGTAAACCATCCAAACATCACCAGAAAGGCCTTGTTTATTATGCCGAAATCAATCTTAAGATAGCCGGCAAACTATTGCGCGCTACAGTTGAGCATGTTGACTTGCGCACCGCCATTGATTTCGCCCGTGACGAAGTGGAGCGCCAAATTAAAAAATTCAAATCTAAAATACGCGACACCAGTCGGAAACCCAAAAGAACTTGAAAGACCGGCAGGCAATACCCCTTATCACCATTTGTCCGCCCACGAGCGGACCGCGACAGAATTTTTTAACGCTCCGCGCGGAGATTTCGCTAAAATTCTGGGTTGAGCCAAGCAGTTGGCTCAACCGCCGTCAAAAGCGTGGATTTTGCTCGCAGTGGGCTATCGCCTGAATATTATACTGCTCGCAAACCGTGCAATCCACCCTTTTGACGGTGCTATGAGGCATTGCCTGCCGGTCTTTCAAAGGAGGGGTAGCCATGCTGATTCTAGAGGAACAAATTAAGGCAATTTTACAATTGCCAATCTGTACGAAAAAAGTTCGCAGTTATTTGTTTGGAAGATTGGCTAAGGGAAATTTAACCAGAGACAAGAACGATCAAAGTAATTTTTGTGTTTACTTTCTTCCATATAACCCCGCCGCAAAAAAAGTTTTTGTCGTCCATCATAAAAAATCTGGCCATTACTTCGATTAACAATCCAGCCCATTCCTGCAAAGAACATCTGGATATTTGGTATCGCTTTTCTACCGATGGCCGTGAATTCAATATCGATCCGAGAGAATTTCACGAAACCAGTTGGCTAACAATACAAGAGGCAAGGCAATTGGTTACTGACTTACCTAATATTGAGGCATTAGATAAAATTGAACAATTATTTTCTATCTAAATTAGCCGAGAAAACTCGGCTTTTATATTTTTGAGAAAATGAAAAAGTAGAGCGAGCCATTATCAATTTTTATCAATTGGCTTGAGCAGTACTGCGAGGACACCTGATAAAAATTGGTAATGGCGAGCGATAATTTGTATTTTTTGAAAATTTAAGGTAAAATTAACCCATAAAATGTCAATTCTATCTAAAATCTTTGGCGATGCTAACAAGCGGACAATTGAGGGCTATCAGCCGATTGTTCAGAAAATAAACGAGCTCGAACTGGTGTTCGAGCGTTTTTCGCTTGAGGAACTTCGTGGGAAAACCGCCGAATTTAAACAGCGGCTTGCCGAAGGCGAGCCGCTGGATGATATTTTGCCAGAAGCATTTGCGGCTGTTCGCGAGGCAGCCAAGCGTACTCTTGGCCAGCGGCACTTTGATGTTCAGTTGATGGGCGGTATCACTTTACACCAAGGAAAGATCGCTGAAATGCGCACCGGAGAAGGTAAGACGCTGGTTGCCACTTTGCCTGCGTACCTCAACGCACTTGCTGGCCGTGGTGTCCACCCCGTCAGAAGTCTCGCTCGCGACGAGGTCGCGTCTCCAGAGGACCGCGGCGCGGCTACTTCTAATGGGGTCCACATAGTTACCGTGAACGATTATCTCTCAAGGCGCGATGCGGCATGGATGGGGCAGATATACCATCTTCTCGGAATGAATGTCGGATGTTTGAACCATGAAATGAGTTACGTTTATGATCCACTGCATAGCGAAATTCAAAATTCAAAATTCAAAATTCAAAATGATAATTTCAAATTCAAAAGTGAAAAAGAAAATGATAAATCACGAAAATTAGACGAAATACGCGATGAAACAGGGGCATTCAGGGTTGTTCATGAATTTCTGCGTCCGGTTACTAGGCGAGAAGCATACGAAGCCGACATTACTTATGGGACCAATAACGAATTCGGTTTTGATTATTTACGGGACAACATGGCATATGAATTGGGGCAAGTTGCGCAGACCCGAGGGCATAATTATGCCATTGTTGACGAAATTGACTCCATTTTAATAGATGAAGCCAGAACCCCGCTAATTATTTCTGCACCGGATTCTGATTCAACTAAGCTTTACGAAACTTTTGCCAAAATTGTTCCACGTCTCCACGAAAACGAAGACTATAATGTTGATGAAAAATTGAAAGCCGTGTCAATTACCGAAAAAGGCATTGAAAAAGTTGAAAGCGTGCTGAATCTCAAAAACATCTACGAGGAAGGCGGTACTCGTTATGTTCACCATCTTGAACAGGCGTTGAAAGCGCAAATTCTTTTCCACCGCGACAAGGATTACGTTGTAAAAGACGGTGAAGTAATCATAGTAGATGAATTTACCGGCCGTTTAATGCCGGGGCGGCGATGGTCGGAGGGATTGCATCAAGCGATTGAAGCCAAAGAGGGGGTATATGTCCAGAAAGAATCCCGAACTTATGCCACGATTACTTTCCAAAATTATTTTCGCTTGTATAAAAAACTTACCGGTATGACCGGCACGGCGCAGACATCAGCTGAAGAGTTTCACAAGGTTTACAAACTGGATGTCGTTACTATTCCCACCAACAAACAAATGATACGTGCTGATTTACCCGATCGTATATATAAAACAGAAGCGGGTAAATTCAGAGCAATTGTTGCCGAAATCAAGGGGCGGCATCTTAAAGGTCAACCGGTACTTGTTGGTACGGCGGCGATTATTAAAAATGAACTTTTATCGGTGCATCTCAACCGTGAAGGTATACCGCACAAAGTTTTAAATGCCAAAAACCACGAACAAGAGGGTGAAATTATTGCTCAAGCCGGTCGGCTCGGCGCTGTTACGGTGGCAACCAATATGGCCGGCAGGGGTGTTGATATCATGCTCGGCGGGCATGCGCCTAGCAAATTCAAAATTCAAAATTCCCCGAAGGAGTCGCTTCGCGACCCTACGGGGCAGGCAAAATTTAAAATTGAAGAAGATAAACTTTTAAATGAAGAATATAAAAATTGGGAGGAAGAAAATAAAAGAGTAAAGGAATTAGGAGGTTTACATGTGATTGGGACGGAGAGGCACGAAGCAAGGCGCATAGATAATCAATTGCGTGGACGTTCCGGCCGGCAGGGCGACACGGGCTCTTCGCAGTTTTTTGTATCCACCGAAGATGAGCTGGTACGCATATTCGGCGGCGATCGTCTTAAAAACTTGATGGATCGGCTTGGCGTAAGCGAAGACGATGTTATTGAAAACCGTTTCGTTTCCCGCGCCATAGAGCAAGCCCAATCCAAAATTGAAGGCAACAACTTTGATATCCGAAAATACGTCCTAGAATATGACGATGTAATGAATCGCCACAGAACCGCGATTTACAGTTTGCGCAAGGAAATACTGGGGGGAGAAGGCGTCAAGGACAAAATAAATAATTATATTCACGAACATATTGATAAAATTATGCAATTCCACGCTTTAAGCGAAACGGGGGGATATAATACCGAAGAAATAGCCGAGAGTGTTAAAACTCTGATGCCGATGGTTGGCGATTTGCACGCTAAATTAAACGAAATCGCAAAACCACAAGAGCTTGACCTGAACTCATCGAATGGGCCAGGCAAATTATCCGAATTTCTGCATGGTTTGATTGATGAAGTTTATATTCAGCGTGAACAGCAAACAGGCGTGGAATCAATGAGACATATTGAGAAAATGGTTTTACTACGCGTGATAGACGAGCTGTGGGTTGATCATCTTGAACAGATGGAGTATCTTCGCGACTCGGTGCGCCTGCGTGCTTACGGCCAGCGCGATCCGTTAGTTGAATATAAAATAGAAGGCCAAAAAATGTTCACTCAACTGCAGGAGGCCATTGGAGCGCAAGTGGCGGGTTTAATTTTTAAGGTTGGATTTGTCCAACAGCCAAAAACTGTTGCAATTGAAGAAAAACGTGAGGATTTGGCAGTTAGTCGGTCAGCTGTCTCAAAACAAATGGAGCAAGAATCAAGTCGGCCATCAAACATTCTCGACCATGCGAGAATAGGAAGGAATGCCCCATGTTTTTGTGGGTCAGGTAAAAAATATAAAAGATGTCATGGGAGATAAAATGATAAAAAAAGGAGCCACTTTGTGACTCCGAGAAGAAGGCTACTTCTGATATTTTGCGATATCAATTCCGAGGTCCAGCGGACCGAAACCAAGCGGCAAAAGTTCTTTGATGGAAGCGATGATAAGTTTGTCCTTCTTGGTTGTTGAAAGAACGACTTCGAATTCGGTGCCAGATAACTGAGCGAGCTCGTAGAGCACTTGGCGGCAACTACCGCAGGGTCCAGTAACTTCTGTCGTGTCAAAATTAGAACCACGGGCGATGATTGCAATGCCAGAAAAACGCCGTAAACCCATAGCATTGGCCCGAAAAGTTGCCGACCGTTCCGCACAGATTGTTGAACCGTACGCCGCATTTTCGAAATTCGTTCCAGAGACAAGCGTGCCATCTTCAGCAAAAAGAGCTGCGCCGACAAAGAAGTTGGAATACGGATTGTACGAATTTTGGAGAGCTTCTTCCGCTGAATCGAGCGCCTTGCGCTGCAAATCAGTCAATTGCTGGTAAGTCGAATGTCGCATTGTTTCGCCTCCTGTAAAGATTTAACGACCTGGTAGTATAATGGCAAAATAACAGAAAAGAATCAATAGGCAGCCCGCATGACATTTTCTATTTTATGGCTATTTCAGTGGGTACGCGGTTTTAAAAACAGCTCAAAATAAAGAAAAACTCTTGCGGCTGGTTATTGAAAAAGTAGAAGTGTCACGGGAAGTGACATCTCGCAATCCTTCCGTAGCTTTCTTTGACCTTCCGAAGCCTTGGCGAAGGAGGTAGCGAAGGAGGATAAAAAGTGTCATGGGAAATAAAAAGAAAAAAATAATAGTAGCGGTAAGTGGCGGGTGGGACCCAATTCATGTCGGCCATGTCCGGCTTTTTCAGGAAGCCCGGAAACTTGGCGACAAATTGGTTGTTATTTTGAATAACGATAACTGGCTCAGAAAGAAAAAGGGTTATGTGTTTATGTCTGAAAAAGAACGCAAGGAAATACTGGAAACAATAAGGGGAGTTGATCAGGTAATTTTGACCAGTCATCCGGCGGAGCCGGCGGATATGAGCGTATGCGCCGAACTTAAAAAAATCCGACCCCACATTTTTGCCAATGGGGGAGATAGAACCGCAAATGATATTCCAGAAGCTGCTGTTTGTAACAAACTTGGCTGCAAAATAATTTTCAACATTGGCCGTGGTGGCAAGATACAATCAAGCTCCTGGTTAGTTTCCGACCGTTCTAAAAAAATAAATAATGGAAAAAAAGATTTTTGAATTAATCGAGATTTTCAAGAAATCGGAAATTGTCTTGCCGATTTCCTTGAAAATGAAAACAGCTGAGCTAGTTTTGAATTTAATGGCCCATCAGAAAAATTTTGGTCTTTTTATAATACTTGGCTGGCAAGATAAGTGGCAAGAATATACAGACATTTCCGATGCCACGCAGGATATTTTTGTCGCATACCGCATAAATATCAATGATATTGAAAACCACGCTGAATGGTATCGTGAAGTCGAATCCACAGTTGGTTTTGATGGCGCGATCTTAATAGATGCGACTGGCAAGTTCGCGCATTCCGGCATAATCCTTGAAGGCTTAAGGCCGCGCACGGTTGCCGATAAAATCAATCCTGGCCGTTTCAAAGACTTATCCGAACAATTTGGATTCCGACAAAAAGTCCACTCCAGGCATCTCTTTGCCATTGTCTCATCGTATATTTTTCAAAATACAACTGTGTACACGGTTTCCGAAGAAACCGGCGCATTCCACATCTTTGAAGCCGGAAAAATAATTTATTCTGACGATTAATAATGTAATAGGCGTGAAAGCTCTATGCGATTTAACCTCCCGAAAGATAATGATAAATACCAATGGACTAATCATGTCAAAGACAAGATGCTTTATTATGGGATATCAGAGAGTTTGATAAAAAGGATCGTCAGGTTTCCCAAAAGGAGAGAAGACGGAGTTGCGCCCAAAACTATAGCCGTTATGCAGCCGACATCAAGCAAGAAACAGGAGATATGGGTGATGTTTCAAGAAATTCAAAATTCCCCGAAGGAGTCGCTTCGCGACCCTACGGGGCAAGCAAAATTACCCAGGCCGTACGCCAACGGCGGGGCAGGCAAAAATCAAAACGATGCGGATACGCTTAACGAAAAGCGCATGCGAATCAATTTAAATGGCAATGCAAAATTTAAAAATTACCAGAAACTAGAAACCAACCACCAGCAACCAAAAATGCGGATAATATCCGCATGGCGGTATCCCGGGGTCAGTCCGGTTGGTAAAAAGATTCCGATACCCGAGGAAATTTTGTCCGCCGTCGCTGAAATGTGTGGCGAAGAATCAGACTAGCATAAAGGCTAACTTTTTAAATAAGGTTGACTTTTTTTGTTTGTGCTTTGGCGGATTCCGCTTCGCCGAGTCTGACTCGGCTTCGCTTCACAAGAATTTAATAATCTGCTAGATTAAATTTATGAATAAAGTCTTTCTTCTAGTTTTTGTTGCCATTATAGTTGCCCTTGGCGGTTATTTTGCTTTAAAAAAGCGGGGCAATGTCAATCCGAGTGCAAGCCAGGAACCATCGCCTACGCCAACAGTTCAAGCGAGCCCGACCGTTGAGTCATTACCGGAGACAGTTAAGGCTACAATGGTAACTACCCGCGGCAATATTGAGCTAGAGCTTTATCCTAAAGTTGCTCCCAAGACCGTGACTAATTTTGTGAAATTGGCAAAGTCAGGATTTTACAATGGAACCAAATTTCATAGGGTTATTGATGACTTTATGATACAGGGCGGTGACCCGCTGTCTAGAACGGATGACCCGAAAGTCGGTACTGGCGGACCAACTGGCCTGGGTTATCCTTTTGAAGATGAGATTAATTTAAAATCTCTTGGCGCCCCTGATGAATTAATTGCTCAATACGAAGAACAGGGCTATATATATAATGATACCTTGCAATCCTTGCCTGTTGACCCGGGTTATATTGCCATGGCCAATGCCGGACCCAACACCAACGGCAGCCAGTTTTTCATTGTTACAACCAAACCGCAACAGCATCTCTACGGCAAACACACGGTTTTCGGCAAGGTGATTAAGGGTATGGATGTGGTATTGAAGATTAAACAAGGAGATATTATCGTAAAAATTAACGTCAAATGACAAAGCTCAAATGACTAAATTAAATTTGGGTTTTGGATTTTAGTCATTGATTTGTCATTTGGATTTTGATATTTGGATTTATGACGTTTATCAAAACATCCAAACTCCTCAAAATATCCCGCGCTAATCTTCAGCTGATGAAAGAATGTCCGCGGTGTTTTTGGTTGTATAAACACAAAGACATAAGGCGTCCGCAGGGTTATCCTTATACGCTTTCAATAGCCGTAGACCAATTACTTAAGCATGAGTTTGACGAATATCGAGAAAAGGGAGAGATGCATCCAGTTTTGCTGGGTCATAACGGTTTGTCCGATGCGAAACTCTACCCCGATCAAGCGCAGCTCCAAAAATGGCGCAATAATTTTGAAGGGCTGAAATATCACGATGAGAGTCTTGATGCCACGCTTTTCGGCGCCGTTGACGACATGCTTAAATTTCCAGACGGCTCGCTGGCCGTTATAGACTATAAATCTTCCGGCGCCAAAGAAATTTCTGTCTATGATGATTATCAAATGCAAATGGATACATATACTTACATACTTGAACAGTTGGGTCTCAAAACCGCTCGCAAAGCCTATTTCGTATTCTTCCAAGTGGACAAAACTGACGGTTTCCGCGGCCGTTTGCCATTTCGCGGTGAAATTCGTGAGGTAACCGCAGACCCGAGTTATATCTATGATATTTTCGCTGACGCGGTAAAACTTGCACGCTCCGACGTTCCACCGCAATCTCACTCGGAATGTCAGTATTGTCTTTGGGCGGAGAATCATAAACACATAAACGAATAAATCCCGATAAAATGACTGATAAAAAGCCAAAATTGACCGGGGAGCATTTTTATAAATTTTTCCAATGTCCCCACTGGATTTGGTATGACATTTACGGCGAGCAGGCGAAGAAGGGTGAAATCCCGCCGCTGATTGAAATGATTCACCGCGGCGGATTGAAGCATGAGCTGGAAATGATCAAGGGCCGGAATTTTGAAGAAATAAAACCGGAATTTTTCCACGATCTTGATGAGGCATTTTTGGCGACTCTTGAACTGATGAAACAGGGCAAAAATATTTATCATGGTGTATTGATGGATGAAAATTGGGTCGGGATACCTGATTTGCTTGAAGCCCGTCCCGTAGAAAAGGGGATGAAATCAAATCTTGGCGATCATTATTATGTTGTCTATGACATTAAAAGCGGCAAAGAAATACGCGATGAGTACAAGTTCCAGCTTGTTTTTTACAGTTTAATTTTAGAAAGATTGCAGGGTGTTTTGCCCCGCGATGCCCACATCATCAATTCCGATGGCGAGGAGCGGTCATTCATGGTTGATGATTTTTTAGATTATTTTCATCTGACACGAGAAAGGATAGAGCGGGTGCTTGCCGGCGAAAAACCCCCCCCGTTTCTAAAAAGCGGTTGTAAGCAATCGCCTTGGTATTCTTTATGCGTTGAAGAAACGAAGGGTTGCGATGACGTTTCGTTAATTTATAAATTGAGCCAGAACGATCAGCGGCGACTTTATGAGCTCGGTATTCATACTGTAAATGACTTGGCTTCGGCTGATTTGGATTTTTTGCGTTCCCGTCTTGAAGACTGGCCGTTTGATAAAATCCTGCGTTTTTATAATCAGGCCCAGGTTTTGATTTCAAACGAACCTAGAATTCTCAAAAAAAGCGAATTTCCGCAAGTGGAAAATGAGATTTACTTTGATATAGAATCGGACCCCACCGAAGGCATTGATTATCTTTTGGGCATGCTTATAGAAAGTGGCAAGAAAGAGCCAACATACAAATACTTTTTGGCACAGGATAAAAAAGACGAGGAAAGGGCTTGGCGTGAATTTCTTGATTTTTTGGAATCATTGGAGGATTTTGTGATTTACCACTATTCATACTATGAGCGCGAAGTTTTCAAGCGTTTGGGTAATAAATACGGTATTTCACTGGCGCTAGAAGATAAGTTTAAGAATAATACTATTGATTTGCATTGGTCGTTTATAGAGGCGGCGGTTTTACCGATTTATTTTTACAGCTTGAAAGATGTAGCCAAGTACCTTGGTTTCAAATGGCAGGCCGAAGACGCCGGCGGTGCCGAGTCAGTGGTTTGGTACAATGACTGGCTCAAAACCAAAGACCAAAAAATCATGGACAAAATCATCAAATACAACGAAGACGATGTAAAAGCAACGCTATTCCTCAAGGAGTGGTTGGAAAAACAGAAGCCGAGAGTGTCGCGTGAAAAATTACCAGAAGAGTGACGCGGGCCCCTTAATTTTTCTTACAACATCATGTCTGCCTACAAATATACGCAAAGCTCGCTAAATTATCGGACACAGACCAGTTCTCCGTTTGCCGCTTGAAAACTTCAGCTAAAGCTTCGTTTTCTGCGCGTTTTCCGACTAGTCTTGGCGTTACCCGACAATTTTTAACGCTCGCTTTGCTAATTTGTTAGTTGACAGATGAATGACGAAAAACTAAGGGGCTCGCTCTAGTCGTTATATAAATCAGTCACTCGGTACAAATGTTTTAAAATCAAAGGATGTCGCTCTAGTCTAAATTGGGACAATCCCAGAAGTCCCAAAAGGCAATATGGTTTGCTCTGAATAATTTTTGACGGGGTGCGCTCTAATGTTTTTGGTTTTAGCAATTTGCTAACGATAAAAATCACCCCCGATGATTACATCGTGGGTTCCCGGTTTGTAATTTTTGATTGAGCCAACGAAATGTTGACAATCTAGCACTATACATGTTAAGATGATATCGATGTTGGAAGTGGCCTAAAATTGCCTTATTTCCAGCAGGTATGATCTTTTTCAATTGAATAAGGAGGAGCCAATGTTATTTCGTATAAGAAAAGAACGGATAAATAAATATGACGAGGCAACGTTAAAAGCATGGGAAAGCTACGGAAAAACGAAAGGGTGGGGCGAGCCAATTAGAAAAGAATTTTACATACAAAGATTTATGGGTTGGTATCCGATTGGTTTTTGGACCAAGGTTAGTTCTGGTATAATTTCATATAACACTGGTGATGGAGATTACGCCTCACAAGAACATGAATTGTATTTCGAGACCCCTGAAATGGCAGTAGCATATATTAATAAAAAATTTCCTGGAGCCACTATTCACAAATATCCAAATAGGATTTCCAGTTTAGTTCAAGACCAGTCAAATGATGCATTAAACTAAAGGGTTTGTAGCCGCTGATTAGCCAAGGAAACTTGGCTTTTGTTTTTGACGAGGTCTCACGGTCTTGATTTTGAGGTATAAATATTTTATTATCAAACAATGCTTCGTAAATTTACACCGCTGATAATTTTGGCCGCCGCACTGTTTTTGGCGGTTTTTGTGTATCCGCAAGGATGGGACAAGGGGGCGGACATCGTTAACGCTAAACTCAAAGTTCAAAGTTCAAAGTTCAAAGTTCCGCATATGTTTAAAGTTCCGTCATTTCGTCTCGGTTTAGACCTTCTTGGTGGTACCCATTTGGTTTATCAAGCCGATCTTTCCGACAGTAGCGGACAGGATGCTGGTGATGCCATGGCCGGTGTGCGCGATGTAATAGAGCGCAGAGTCAATCTTTTTGGTGTAGCCGAACCGTTAGTTCAGATAGAGGGCAGAGACAGATTGGTTGTGGAGCTGGCCGGTATCAGCGATGTTAACCAAGCAATCCAAATGATAGGCCAAACGCCGTTTCTAGAATTCAAGGAAGAACGAACACAGGAAGAATCACAAAAAATCCTTGATGCCCAGCAAAAAGGCCAACAGCTTGGCGAAGACCCGTATTTTCAATCAACCGGTCTGACCGGCAAGCATCTCAAACGTTCCCAGCTTGCCTTTGATCAAACCACATCACAGCCGCAAATATCACTGGAACTGAACGATGATGGTGCTAAGTTATTCGCTGAAATCACCAGACGCAATCTCGGTAAACGAGTCGCCATATATATTGACGGTTTGGTCATAAGCGCGCCAACAGTCCAAAGCGAAATACAGGGCGGTCGCGCCGTTATCAGCGGTGGATTTACGATAAAAGAAGCGAGGGATCTTGCCAATAATCTTAATGCTGGCGCTTTGCCGGTTCCAATAACGCTCATTTCACAGCAGACAATCGGTCCATCATTGGGGCAGGAATCACTCCAAAGATCTCTCCGGGCCGGTCTTTATGGCTTATTGCTGGTAGCAATTTTCATGATACTTTTTTATCGTCTTCCCGGCGTGGTTTCAGTTCTGGCGCTTTTGATTTATACCATTATCGTTCTGGCTATTTATAAACTGGTACCAGTCACGCTGACCCTGGCTGGTATTGCCGGATTCATACTATCTCTGGGCATGGCCGTTGATGCCAATGTTTTAATTTTTGCCCGTTTTCGCGAGGAATTTAAGGCAGGTAAATCATTGCCGCAGTCATTTAACGAAGGTTTCCATCGGGCCTGGTATTCAATACGCGACAGTCACGTGACGACTATACTGGGTGCCATTATTTTGTATATTTTTTCAATCTCGGTAGTCAAAGGTTTTGCTTTAACACTGGGCATTGGAGTATTAATGAGTTTATTCAGCTCAATAGTCGTGACTAAATCATTTTTGAGATTATTTATAGGGCAAAAGCTAGAAAAGAGGAGATGGCTATTCTGAAATAAATTCCAATGTCAAAATCCAAAATCCAATTGATATTTTATGAAACCTGTATATAAAATCATGTTTTTCATTTCTATGGCGCTGACCGTCACTGCGATTATTGTAACAGCTGTTTTCGGCTTGCGGTTTGGCGTTGATTTCAGGGGCGGAGCGGTAATGGAAATTGTTTTTAAGGAAAACCGTCCGCCAACTGCCGAACTTAGCGGTGTCATTGGTGCGATTTCAGGCGCCAAAGACATAAATATCAGTCCGGTCGGAGAGCGGGGAATACTGATTCGTTTGAACAGTATTGACGAACAAACCCATCAAAATATTTTAGACAAAATTTCCGATAAATTCGGCGAGATAAATGAAAGCCGTTTTGATTCCATCGGTCCCACCATAGGCAAGGAGTTAAGAAGCAAAAGCGTCACCGCGATAATAATAATGCTTGCCGCAATCATTGCGTATGTCGCATTTGTTTTTAGGAAAATATCGCGCGCATTATCGCCATGGGCTATGGGTTTAGCCGCTATTATTGCCTTGATTCATGATATTGTCATACCCGTCGGTGTTTTCGCGCTGCTGGGCTATTATTTTGGTATTGAAATTACCGCAATTTTTGTGGCGGCGGCGCTGACCATACTCGGTTATTCACTATCTGATTCCGTGGTGGTGTTTGATAGGATCAGGGAAAATGTTTTGCGACTGGGTTCCAGTCAGGGTTTTGGAGAGCTGGTCCACAAGAGCATAATGCAAACATTGGTACGTTCACTGAATACGACGTTTACCACCTTGCTCGCGCTTATTGCCATATTCTTTTTTGGCGGAGAATCAATCAAATATTTCGCTCTGGCTTTGATTATCGGTATTTTTTCCGGAGCCTATTCGTCAATCTTTGTCGCTTCTCCGATCCTTGTATGGTTAAGTGGAAAAAGAAGTGGCTGACCCCATAGTAGATTTTCCAGAAAGTTCATTTCGGGGTTGACCCCGAACGAGGCCGCGAGGGCACGCAGCGTGCCTCTGCCTCGTACGGGGTTGACACGTCATACTCCATAGTTATATGTTGATATGTTAAGTGATTGACCCGTTAGAAACTATATGGTATCTTTAAATAAATGCCCACGCGCAGCAAGCGTAGTGTAGCGAGCATGGTAGTAGTTATTTACCCCACCTTCTAAGCTATTAAAGTGCATAGAGGGCGGGGTGCTAACCTTGTTACCCAATCGCTTTGTTGCTTCGCTCCTTGCTCTTGGACAAGCTTGTATGCCCAATTTAACTGCTACAATCAGGGGGGTGGTCGGACAGGTACTTGCGGTTTTAAGTACCAGGAATAAAGATGTGATTTCACGTCGTTTTGGCTTGAAAACAGGTAAGAAAGAAACTCTTGAATCCATAGGTAAAAGCTATGGCATAACCCGTGAAAGAGTCAGACAGATTGAGGAAGTTTCACTGAAACAAATCAGGGGAAACTTGAATGACGGAATAGCCGCCAAGGTTAAGCCGTTTGTCAGTCTTGCCGAAAATATT
Organism: Candidatus Yanofskyibacteriota bacterium; assembly: GCA_016185545.1. Classification (GTDB taxonomy): domain Bacteria; phylum Patescibacteriota; class Minisyncoccia; order 2-02-FULL-40-12; family IGHO2-01-FULL-4-A; genus 2-01-FULL-44-17. Next base: position 131,205 of record JACPNJ010000005.1, on the reverse strand, counting down.
CTTGAACAGGCCGGTGGAGTTAGCAGGGAAGATAATCTCTTTGCTAAATTTTCCGGAGTTGCTAAAGAGAACCCGGCTAATGCCGCTTTAGTTTTTTTTCTGTTTCTTGATGAACGACTTAAGAAGTTTGCAGAAACTGACGACCTCCATGCATACTGGGCTTTATCTGACCAGCACGCCGAATATTTTAAAAAATCACTTTCTATTTTTATGAATGTTTTAGAGAAGGAAAATGCCCCTATTGCAGAATCGGCCGTCGTGGATTTTTATAAAAAATCAGGTGCCTCGCTTAAAGACGTAACCCCGGCAATAGTCGCTTCTTATCTTTCAATTTCACAAAATATAGCCAAGAATAATTTCGGCCAAATTGGTTTGGCCAATTGGTCGGATATTAAACCCAGAGGTGTCAGAGACAAGGCCTTCTTAGTATTGAAGCGCGATGGCAAGCCCAAGCATTTTCGCGAGATTACCCGACTCATCAATGTATCCGGTTTTGATAACCGCAGAGCTAATGTCCAGACAGTCCATAATGAATTGATTAAAGATAAAAGATTTGTTCTGGTTGGTCGTGGTTTATATGGTTTGGCCGATTGGGGTTATAAAGCCGGTACCGTCAAGGATGTAATTACTGATCTTCTGCATTCAGCCGGTCAGCCGATGCACAAAAAAGAAATAGTGTCGCAAGTATTATCTCACCGCATGGTCAAAGAAAACACCATACTTTTAAATCTGCAGGATTCTAAAACTTTTGATAAAAAAGGCAACGGGATTTATGCCCTCAAGGAGGCCTAGTTACAGGTTACAGGTTACAGGTTACAGGTTACAGAGTATAAGATAAAATAACTTCTAAACTTTGACACCTGACACCTGACACCTGACACCTGACACCTGATTTTTGTTTCTCGACGTTCTTAGTCCACTAAAAACATCTTTTTACTTGTTAGCACACTACTGGTGGACATTCACCCCGTTTTTGTTATTTTTCGGCGCGCTTGACGGCTGGCTTTTTTATGTAAGAAAACAATACCTTCTTTCCATAAAGTGGGTCTTACTTGAAATTAAACCTCCACCCGATGTCCAAAAAAGCCCGAAGATAGCTGAAAACATTTTTGCTGGCCTTCATGCGCTTTACACTGGTTCCGTAAGCTGGAAAGATGAATTTTTCAAAGGCAAGGTTCAACCCTGGCTTTCGTTTGAAATAGTCGGCAATGGCGGCGAAACCAATTTTTATATAAGAACCCCAGAAGATCTGCGCAATTTGATTGAAGCGCAGATTTTTGCCCAATATCCGGATGCTGAAATTAAAATAGCTGATGACTATATCACACAGTTGCCAGAGTATCTTCCTAATGATGAATATGATCTTTTTGGTACAGAATTGGTTTTTACAAGACCTGATGCCTATCCGATTAAAACCTATCCCTTTTTTGAAGAAGAATCAGGCAAGGATGAATTCAAACGGACTGATCCTCTAGCGCCGTTGGCCGAAATCATGAGCGCGCTGGAATCGGGTGAGCATATATGGCTGCAGCTTACGATTAGAGCTACGGGTGATGCTTGGGTAAAAGAAGCCAAGACTGAAGTAGATAAAATTATTGGCAAAGAGCCCAAAGTTGAGCGTGGCTCTTTGGGCAAGGTAGTGGATTTTATTGATCTACTTTTACCCGGCGGAACGCCGGTGCATGAAGAAAAGAAAAAAGATGAATTTTCGTTGCAAAAGCTTACGCCTGGTCAAAAATTTACTCTTGACCAAGTTGAAAATAAAATTTCAAAACTTGGTTTCAAATCCGGTTATAGATTTTTTTACATTGCCCGCAAAGATCGTTTTCATGGCTCGCATATATCTGCGGTAATGGGTATGCTCAAGCAGTTTTATCTCAATAATCTTAACAGTTTCAAGCCTAACAAAAAAACGATTACTAAAGATAAAGGATGGTTTTCGTGGCTTTTCCCATCGGATAAAGGGTTTTTTTATCGTGAGCGCGAGTACAGGCGCAAATGGCATCTTTACCAAAAATACCGAGAGAGAGCTTTTGTTGGCCAGTTTATAATTTTAAATACTGAAGAACTGGCAACATTGTTCCATTTGCCAGGTATCGGTGTAAAAGCGCCAGCGTTTCCGCGCGTGGAGGCAAAGAAAGGACAACCGCCAGCCGGTTTACCGACCAGATAAACAAATTCGGCAGAAATTCAAATTTTCAAATCCAAATTTTAAATGAAATCTAAAATTCAAAGTCTAAAACTGTTTTAAAATTTAGATTTTGAGCTTCAATTAAAATTTGTAATTTGAGTTTTGAATTTATTTGATGAGCGAAGCGAATCAAAACCCTGTAGTTCTATTCGGAGAAACAAACTTTCGTAACAAGAAGGTGACTTTTGGCGTTAAGATGGACGACCGCCGGCGTCATATGTATGTCATCGGCAAGACTGGCATGGGTAAATCCGAGTTGCTTAAAAATATCGCCATTCAGGACATACAAGATAGTAGGGGACTTGCTTTTGTTGACCCGCACGGCGATCCCGTTGAAGACCTTTTTGATTATATTCCAGAAGACAGAATTAAAGATGTAATCTATATCAATCCGGCTGATTTGGAATATCCGATTGCTTTCAATGTTATGGAACAGGTTGACCCGGATAAGCGCCATCTTGTTGCTGACGGTGTGATGGGTGTTTTCAAGAAAATATGGGTTGATGTTTGGTCGCCGCGCATGGAGTATATACTTAATAATACTATTTTAGCATTATTGGAAGTCCCAGATTCTACACTTCTTGGAATTAACCGAATGCTTGCCGAAAAAGATTATCGTGCCAACGTCGTTAGGCAGTTGACTGATCCGGTGGTTAAAGCATTTTGGACCGAAGAATTCGCTAAATATGCCGACAGGTTTGCTTCAGAGGCAACGGCGGCAATTCAAAACAAAGTTGGCCAGTTTGTATCCTCCACGCTTATCAGAAATATAATCGGCCAGCCTAAAAGTACGCTTGATATGCGGCGTATTATGGATGAAGGTAAGATTTTGCTGGTCAATATTTCAAAAGGCAGAATAGGCGAAGACGCCTCACGATTGCTTGGCGCGCTGATTATTACAAAAATCCAGCTTGCCGCGATGTCACGCGTTGACATACCAGAACGCGAGCGCAAAGATTTTGTATTGGTTGTTGATGAATTTCAAAACTTTGCTACGGCTTCTTTTGCCAATATCTTATCAGAGGCGCGGAAATATCACTTGAGTTTGATGATCGCCCATCAATACGTTGCTCAAATGGATGAGGGCGTCAGAGACGCAGTTTTCGGCAATGTCGGAACTATTGTTTCTTTTCGAGTGGGCGCTGAAGATGCTGAACTTTTAGAAAAAGAGCTGGCGCCGGAATTCATGGCTACAGATATAGTAAATCTTGGTAAACGCCAAATTTATCTGAAATTGATGATTGACGGTGTGGCTTCACGGGCATTTTCGGCGATGACGATGGAAACGATAAAACGTTTGCCGGTCAGCAATCGCCAAAGGATTATTGAATACTCCAGAGAACATTACTCAGCCCGTCGTGAAGATGTGGAGAAAAAAATTGCCGAATGGCACGCACCGGTAACGGCGGATATTGGAAGATTTAGTGATGAGCGTCAGCCTCGTTTTGGTGCGGGAAAACCGCAGGTTTTTCCGCGAAATCCCGTGCCGAGCACTGCGCCAATCATACCAAGACCCGCGCCATTCAAACTGGCTGTTCCGCCAAAACCTTCGGTCAAACCTACTTCTTTTTCCGAAGCTCTCAAACAAGGCCCGGTTGATTTCAGGGGGCGCAAAATAGAGTCCAAGCCGCCAAAACCCAAAGTTAACATTGACGTCGGCGGATTGCGAAAGATATTGGAGGAATCCCTTGGCTCTGATGAAAAATAGCCGCTTACCCTATCAAAAATTACAAACCGTATCAAGCGCAACCCCCTAATTTTTCTGACATTATCTGCCGATTATACAAATAAGGGAACTGGCGTTAAGAATTGTCGGGTAACACTAGGACTAGTCGGAAAACGCGCAGAAAACGAGCCAATAGGCGAAGTTTTCAAGCGGCAAACGGACGATTGAAATGAACTGCTTCATTTCAATCCCGAATTTTAGACTTGCCTTGTGCATTTATGCACGGCAAGTCGTTAAGAAATTCGGTCCTGGTCTGTGTCCGACAATTTAGCCAGTGACCGCAATTTGTAATGAAGGCATGATACAGGAAGAAAAATTAGGGGGTGGAGCGGGGTTTGTAATTTTTGATGTAGCAATTTGATTTTTTGTGTTTTTTGATATTTAATCAAAAGATGAGTAGTCACAAATGGATTCCTTGGCCGGGGATTGGACAGGTGGATAAGGGGAGCATCTCTCCGATCGTGGACAATCATTTTTTTCGCCGTTTAAGCGATAAACGCCAGCTTGCTTTCAGCTATCTGGTATTTCCGGGGGCGACCCATGACCGGCGTCAGCACTCGATGGGTGCGTATGTCAAAACTTGCGAATTTACCGTGCGGATGGTTGAGCGCGGTTTTTTAACCAAAAAAGAAGCACACAATCTTGGCCTTTACGCTCTTCTGCATGATATCGGACACGGTCCTTTTTCCCACATCATTGAGCCCTTTACTAAAATAAACCACAAAGAATACGGTTTAAAAATTGTAGATCGGATGGCCGGTGATATTAAGAAATGCGGCGGTGACATTAAATTGATAAGAAGTTACATGAAAAGGAATAACCCTGCCTGGCAGATAGTCAGTGACAAGAACTTCGGCATGGAAAAAATGGATTACCTTGTCCGCGACCAGGAAGCGACTGAATTCGGCCCGAACATCCGCCGTTGCGTGGAGAGCGTCTTTAACCATCTGGAATACCGAAACGGCAAGCTCCTCGTTGATCTTAAAACGCTGGATGCGGCCATTGAGATACAGCGAGCCTATATTTATTTTTACCGTAACGTTCATCTGGAAAAAAGCGCCTATATCATCCAGCGCTTCATGCAAAAATTGATGTACCGGTTATTGCATACCCCAAAAAAATTAGGAGGAATTACAGAAGATGAATTATGGGAAATGGTCGACGGCGACCTGATTCACGCTTTGAAAAAATGTAAAGACGAAACAGTAAAAAACGGCATAGCGATTTTTGATAGCGGTGTGCGCCATTTTCCCAAAACCGCGCTTTCCATACGGTTGACCGGCTATATGTGGCTGGAGCGGCATGCCGGTAAACAGATTAAGGTAATTGAGGTCGGCAAGGATTTTTTTGACAGGTTTTTTATAAAATCCAGCGCAGCAGATCTGGAAAGAATAGAAACCTCTATTGCTAAATTGCTAGGCGTTGAAGGTTGGAAGGTAGCGGTAAGCCACATAGTGGAAAAAAACCGTTTTATTCCTGAGGATATTACGCTTTTTGATGGTCCGCGTATTTACTCCCTTAAACAACAAGACCCGAGCTATTTTGAACTCTTGGAAAGAGAATTGGATAAATATCTATGTGTCAGGGTTTGTGTGGTTCCCGAACATCGCGAAGCGCTCTATTCCAAATGGAAAGAAGTCTTTGATCTAGTCTCTGAATATGTCGGTTATCAATTATAAAATCCGCTTGAGGCGGATTTTATAATTGATAAGATTTGTCCGCCCCCCGCGAATCGAACGCGGAACCTTCTCCTTAAAAGGGAGCTGCTCTGCCAATTGAGCTAGGGGCGGTAATTAATATTTTAACATAAAAAATATATTTGCTCAATAAAATGCATCTTTAAATCGTGATTTTTTTACAACAACTCTTTTTCAAATTAAAAAGGGAGAATGTCTCCCCATGATAGCTAGTTAGTTTTCCGTTGTCTCTTTACCAGTTGGCGTGCCGATTGTTGTGGATTCGGTTTTGATGCCAAGGGTGGTAAGCACTGCTTTGCCAAGCGGTGTTTGCGCAAACGCTTCAATCATGGCAGACAATTCCGTCCCGCCCTTAGACGTGAAAAGGTCCATAACATTTTTCATGCCTGTGGTTGGATTGCCAGTGTTAGCAATAATTTTGACGTCGGCCCTCTGTAGAGCTTCAGCCTGCTTACCGCCAACTTCTAAGTACGCCTTGATAGACTCAATCATAGCGAGATACTGCTGATATCCGGCATTTTCACCGATTTCCTTGGCAAGAGTAATTTGCGCTGTGACGGGTGCCAGTTGCATAGCTTTTTCGGCTTCGGCCCTCGCGAGACCAATGGCTTCAATTCCTGCGGCTTCTTTGCGCTGAGCTTCTAGAGTACCATCGGCTTTGATGATGGTGGTCTGTTTGTTCTGCTCGGCAGTCACAACTTCCTTTTCCTTAGTAATTTCTGCCAGTCGAACTTGCTCAACACGTTTCACGTCCATGCTGCGTTCCTGTGTTTGCTTCTCCTGCGTCAAAACTTCCTGGCGAGATTGCTGCTGGGCGATGCCGACCTGTTTGTCTTTTTCGGCTGTACGCTTGCCAACTGCTTCATCGGCTTCTTGTTGGCGAACGTCAACTATCTGCTTGGCCTCAATCTCTGCTGCTTTGGCAGTTTTCAGGTTATTTGCAACTTCCACCCGACTTTGCATTTCAATGTGCGAGGTCTTTTTAGCCATAATATTGGAGATGACCTTACTTTCGTGACTATCACGAATATCCATGAGTTCCATGGACTTGACCGACTCGACGCCCCACTCCTTCAATTGCTCACTCACCTCACTGGTGAATTGCTCGCCGAATTTGGAACGCTCAAGCATGATTGAATCAATAACATCCGAGGCAAGAACCTTACGGACGGCACCCTGTACAATAAGTGAAAGTTGTTCTTCAAGTTCTCTAATACTGGCCACGCGCTGTGCGGCAAGAGCCGTATCTTTGATGCGGAAAAATGATGTAACATCGACCTTGAAAGGTACACGATCCTTGTCATAGGCCTCATAATCTTTCAATGAAAGGTCAAAGTTGCTTACTGGCAACTCAATGACCGTTACACCAAAATAAGGAAGCCACGATGGCCAACGGTAATAGACGTTGCCGAAGCTCAATGTTGTACCATATGGAGTTGTTTTGCGCCTACTCTGCACAATGTGTACAGTGTTGGTGCTAACCACTCGTCGGAACATAATGGAAACGACAACAGTCATTGTCACAATAACAGCAAGGGAAACCCCAAGTACTGACAAAAATGTAAATTCTTGCATTTTTTCTTCCTCCTTATTCAATTGAAAAAGATCATACCTGCCGGGGCTTTTGTGGCTCTCCAGTAGTTGTTCTGCTTGGCTTTTTATAATCAGCCAGCATCATGAATAGGTTAGCATATATGCCTATCGTGTGTCAAGAGAGTGTGCGTTTTGGGTATGTAAGTTTTAAATAACTTTTGGTGATTTATCAAAAATTACAAACCGGAAACCCCCGACTCCGCCTGCAGGCGGAGTCGGGGGTGATTTTTATCACTTTGTTAATTACTAAGAAAAGGATGTTTCTACCGGCGGAGGCGCGCGCGTTTTGCGCCTGTCCCGAAGGGCCAGCAAAACACGTGCGCGTAGCCGGTGGATCAATCTTTCTACTAATAAAGTTTGTAATTTTTTAGGAATCTAAAGCTGTTTGCGTAATTTTAGCATCTGCTCTCGCAGATACATTGCTTTTTCAAATTTGAGTTCTTTGACTGCCCGTTCCATTTCTTTTTGCAGGCGTTCCATTTGCGCTGTAGGCGTAAGATGCTCAATTTCTGTTTCTTTGTCGGTCGGATCATAACTGTACCACTTGCTGATGCGTGCCTTTTTTGCTGACGGCAAATCGGAACGCTTGACTGCTTTTATGATTGTTGTGGGGGTGATGCCATGCTTGAGATTAAATTCCTCCTGTATTTTACGCCGGCGTTCGGTCTCCTTGATGGCATTAGCCATTGAGCGCGTAACTTTGTCAGCATACATAATAACGTGGCCATCAACGTGCCGTGCTGCGCGTCCCATGGTCTGAATCAATGTTGTGGTGTTGCGAAGGAATCCCTCTTTATCGGCATCCAAAATTGCTATAAGTGAAACTTCCGGCAGGTCCAATCCTTCACGCAGCAAATTAACGCCCACGATTGCATCATAATTGCCGAGCCGCAGGTCGTGTATAATTTCAAGCCGTTGGAGAGTTTTTATTTCCGAATGTATGTAGTTGACTTTGATGCCGTTGTCGGCCAAATGTTCTGACAAATCCTCAGCCATTCTTTTGGTGAGAGTTGTAACCAAAACCCTCTGGCCGTTGGTTATGCGTTTTTTTATTTCACCGAGCAAGTGTTTTATCTGATTTTTAGTCGGCCTGATTTCAATTGTCGGATCAAGCAGTCCCGTGGGTCTGACAAGCTGTTCTGCCACCCCGCTTTTACCTGATTTTTTAAGCTCGTACTCTTTTGGTGTAGCTGACATATAAATTGTTTGGCCGATATTTTTCTTAAATTCATCAAACCGAAGCGGACGATTGTCAAGTGCCGATGGCAGGCGAAAGCCGTATTCAACCAAAGTCATTTTGCGTGAATAATCTCCGGAGTGCATGCCGTTTAATTGTGGAATTGTCAGATGGGATTCGTCCAAAACCGTCAAAAACTCACCTTTCGTCTTAAAGAAATCCAGCATTGTAAAAGGCGGCGCGCCGGGAGCGCGAAAATCAAGGTGGCGCGAATAATTTTCAATGCCGTGGCAATAGCCGGTTTGTTTTATCATTTGGATGTCGCGTTCGGTGCGCTCTTTTAATCTAGCCGCTTCCAGGGCCAATCCTTCGCGCTCCAATTTTTTGAGATGCTGTTGTAGCTCTGCTTTGATATTTTGTATGGCTATATCAACTTTATCATCGGTTGCTATCCAATATTTTGCCGGATAAATTTGGGTTTCCACGATTCTTTCATAAGTCGGGTCGTTGTAAATAAGTGAATCTAAATCCACGCCTTCAGCAACGGTTACCCGTTCAATCTTATTTCCGTGGACTTTTATTTTAGTTATCTTGTCGCCGGTGGCTGAAACTATTTCTATTTCGTTAACAGATTTACGGAATGTTCCGCGTTTGAGCTCTATGTCTTGGGCATACTGAAGTTTTAGAAGCGATAAAACTAACTCGCGAGGGTTTATTTTTTGTCCTTCAAAAAGTCGGAACGACAATTTTTGATAATCGTCCGGCGAGCCGAGATTATAGATACAGGAAACCGAAGCAACTACAATGATGTCATCGCGCGTCATAACCGCTTGTGTTGCCGCGTGGCGCAGGCGGTCAATCTCCTCATTGATGCGCGCATCTTTTTCTATGTAGGTGTCGGTGTGTGGGATATAAGCCTCGGGCTGGTAATAGTCGTAGTAACTGACGAAATAATGTACCGAATTGTGCGGGAAAAATTCCCGGAACTCCTGATAAAGCTGGGCGGCAAGTGTTTTGTTATGAGAAATAATCAGTGTCGGTTTTTTGATATTGGCGATTACATTAGCAATTGTGTATGTTTTGCCAGAGCCGGTTACTCCAACCAGCGTTTGATGTTTTGTTCCGCGCTCAAGCCCGCGAGTTAATTTCGCTATGGCATTGGGCTGGTCTCCAGTAGGGCTAAATTTAGAACTTAGCTTGAACATTTATGTTATGGTTTGCTTGCCCGCCGAAGCCTTGGCGTAGGCGGGAATTTTGAGGATAACTTAAACATTCTTTTGCAAAAAACAGCCAGTCGTCTTATGATTAAATTAACTCTTAATTCTAGTTTCTAGATTCTAGATTCTAGATTCTTTCCTTGATTGGTTACATAAACGGCACAATTCAGGCAATTTCGGGCAAATACGCTATTGTTGATGTCCATGGCGTGGGTTATCGCGTTACCATGCCGGCAAAGAATCTGAATAGTATAGCAAAAATTGGCTCACAGGTCAAGCTTTTTACGCACTATCAAACCAGTCCCAGAGACGGCTCGGTGGAGTTATACGGTTTTACCACGCCGGAAGAATTAAACTTCTTTGAACTGCTTACCACTGTGTCGGGTATCGGGCCAAAGTCAGCGCAGGCGATTTTGGCTTCGGCTGATTTACAGACGCTCCAAATCGGCATAATACGCGGCGACGGTGATTATTTGCATAAGGTTTCCGGCATAGGCGAAAAAACCGCACACCGGCTAGTGCTTGAACTTAAAAATAAAATTATGACTGCGGATATCGGTGCTGTGGCTGACTCTGATGTAGGTACCGACTCTGACGCGATTGATGCCCTTATGACGCTTGGGTATTCGCAATATCAAGCGCGTGATGTATTAAAACAAGTCGCCAAAACCGCCAAAACTTCGGAAGAAAAAATAAAGGAAGCACTCAAAATTCTAGGCAGTAAAAAATAATGACCTCATTTCTTCAGTCAAGAGAATGGACGAAATTTCAGAAATCGCTGGGGCGGGAGGTTTTGGAATACCCGGAAAACTTAGAGGTTGAGCCTCTAAGTAAAGAGGCTCAACCTCCTGTAATAAGCGCCAAAATAATTAAACACAATTTACCGTTTGGGAAAAGCTATCTTTATATACCGCATGGGCCGGAGATTGACTTCAATCAGATGATAGGCGGATTTAAGAATCCAGTGGCGAATTTCGTAAGGTGGTTGCGCGAAGAAAGCAAAAAACGCAAGTCAATTTTTATAAAAACCGAACCGCTTATTGATAGCATTGCCCAAGCGCTGGTTGAGGCAGGTTTTAAAAAATCAAAAAAAGAAATCCAACCGTCGAAGACGGTTGTTGTTGATTTAACAAAAAGCGAAAACGAATTACTCGCGGCTATGCATCACAAGACCCGCTACAATATCGGTGTTGCCGATAAACGTGGCATAATCGTGGGCGAAGAGGTAACTTGCACGACATGCGATGTCGTGCAGAAGCACGACATCGCATGTCGTGCAGAATATCGTGCAAAAGTTGAAACTTTCTTAAAATTGCTTAAAAAAACCGCCAAACGGGATAGATTTAATCCGCACCCGGATGACTATTACAGAAAATTGTTGGATTATAACGGACTTCAAACCAAATTATATTTTGCCAAGCATAACAACAAACCCTTCGACAAAACTCATGACAAACCGATCGCCACGGCCTTAATTCTTACTTACGGCGATGCTGGTTACTATTTACACGGTGCTTCTGATTACGAAAACAGAGCACTTATGGCTCCTTATGCCTTGCACTGGCACATAATGAAGCAATTAAAAGCGGAAGGTCTAAAACGATATGATTTTTGGGGTATTGACCCGCGCAAATGGCCCGGCGTTACCCGTTTCAAACTCGGCTGGGGCGGCAATACCATTGAATACCCCGGCTCATTTGACCTGCCGATTTCAAAATTTTGGTATTTGGTTTACCGGTTAGCCAGGAAAATTTTTTAACCAATAAAAAAGCGCGAAGGTGTCGCGCTAATAAGCAATCTCAAGTTAATTCTGGTTCTACGGGTAGAAGTTTTTTTATGGCTTCCCAGTTGTGTATATCAGCCTTACCAACCACCGCTTCTATATGATTTTTTCCGTTGTAAGTGTATCTGACCCATCTTCTGGTTGGTTTTTCAATCCCTGATTTCGAAGGCGTATATCCTGTCGGAAACCAATAAAACCAAGGCGGTTTTTTCTTCGGCCAAGCTGTTTTTACGGTTTCCAAATGAACCGGTTTGTCTTTATTCCAAACAAGATAAAGCCGTTCCAACACTTCTTTTATACCCAATCCGGCCCTGCCACAATCGGCGCAGCCGTTATAGCAGGTGTCGCGGCCGTCGTACAGATGCACAAACCGCAACTCGGAATTGTTGTTGAAGTTAGCGTCAAGCAGAACAATTTTCGGCTGGCCTAGGTTTAGGCACATTTCAATAAGCAATTTCCTAACCCTTATAAAATTTCTGGATTTGATTAAAAGACGATCTTCGCCCCAGAACGACCCCGGCGGTGATTTGCCGATTCCAAAAGTATAATAGCTGTATTTATCACAGAAATCCTGATTAAAGAAGTCCTGAATGAAATTTACATCATTATAAACCGCACGAACTTCAAATATTTTTTCGTATCCTTGGCCCAAACGTCCCAAAAATTGATATTTACCAGCCCACCCAATCCATTGTTCTGGTATTTCAACATTATGAATTGGCACTTCGCCGTTTGCCAGTTTAGTGCGCAGATTCAGATAAAATCTGTATCCGGCAATTTCCTGACCTAATTCATCAGAACCCCAAAAGGCGAAAGGAGATAATGAATTGAGCATGATTTTGTGTCTTGTAGCCAGTGGTGCCAGCGAATCATTTCGTTCTGAACGGTATTTTTCTTCAAGTTTTTTTATATATTCCAGAGCTTCTTCCAACGCGGGTAATTTTGTTTCTGCCTCGCGGTATTTCAACCATTCCGAAATCCAATCTTCCGGCAAGAAGAATGCTTTTTTAATCCAACCCTTGTTTTCTCTAGTTTCGTGGACAAGCGTAGAGAATTCATTCCACAACCTGGTTGCTTCTTCGGTCATACCGCCGAATTCATCATAAAGAGATTTGAAAACAATAAATTCTTCCCAGTTGTCTTTTATAATCCCGTCTTTGCATTTATTCCAGATTTCACCAAGGCGGCCGGTATCCCAACGGAACTTGATGTCGTCCCAGAGTTGTTTACCGAGACAGTAAGGGTTTATTTTAAAACGACCGCTGTGCTGGACTCCCGCAAATGTTTTGGCAAATGAGCAAACCTCCGAATCGACGGCGACGCCTTCTCCGGCCATAATTTTAGCTTCCCAGAATGCCGCCCAGCCCTCATTCATGATTTTCGTCTGGCCGCCTTTAGCCAGGCACAGCGATTCCTCGCGCACTATCCGTATAACTTCACGTTGCCACTTTTCCAGTGGCGCGTTATTCATAAGAAAATACAAGATGTCGCGGACCGGTTCCGGCGGTGTAATCAATTTGCGTTCAATATCGGCTTCCCGTTTTTCTTCCTGTTCTATTTTTTTACGCTCCCTTTCCAGATATTCCGGAGGATTGATATATGGGTCCATGAAAAAAGGCAATTCATCCCGCGGTTTAATACGTTTTGGAAACCTTTTCTCTGTTTTGGTTTTAACGGTTTTGTGTTCTTGAATGATAATCGGCCCCAGGAGATTGAATAAATTATCCAGAGACATGCAGGCCTCTAGAAACTTATTTACTTTTTCCGTTCCAATTTCCAGACGCAGGGTCTCTATGTGCTCGGCATTGTCGCCGAAACGGTGATGGAGATTTCTTGGAATATCGCGAAACCAGGCGTTATTTTTGAAAAAGTCGTTATGGCCGATGCAGGCGTGGGCAATAACAGCTTTTTGCGTAACTTCAGGATTGGCATCCAAAAAATACGAGTAGCAGGGAATGGTGGGTATGACCATTTCATAGATAATGTGCAATCCCCAGCGGTATGACTTTTTGAGTTTGATACTTTCCTGGCCGAAAAACCAATGGTGGTAACGAACCGGATAGCCGGAATAAGCGGCCAACTCCGATATTTCTTCATGGTCGGCCATGACAATTATATTCGGATAAAAATCCAAGCCGTATTTTTTACCGATCCGTTCTATTTCGTATTTCCAGAGTTTCAAACTGGCTGGTAGTTTTGGTCTAGGTTCTATCGCTTTGCTCATAAGCCCTCCTTATCGGCCTTGTTTAAAAACATCTTTAATGGTGTTCGGCACTTTTTCCATTTCCTGCAGATTGGTGCATACGACCAGCAGTTCGCCCTCGAATTTTTCCAAGAGCATAAGTCCGAAACTGCCGGCAGGATGGAATTTCTGGCTCGGGTCGCGCTCGCCCTTGCCATTGGAAGGCCACCAATATCTGTGAGCGCTTACCTCACAATAAGAGTATTGATTGACAAAAGGGATGATTCTATCACCAATAAGATGAGCGCAGATTTCATTGTCGTCTATGCCGTCAAAATTACCGAAATTGAAACCATCTGAAAAATAAAATGGGTAAACATTCCACTGTTCCGGCGGATATTCTTCTTCCATAATCTCAAGCATTTTTTTATGGGCGGTTGAAATAACCGTGCCGCCGCCACGCTGGGTAGATAAAAATGCTTCTCTGGTTACTCTATCCGCTTCGCCGTCATGGATTATCCAGACAATCTCAACGCCGTCATAGTTGCACGAAAGCCAAAATTCGCACAAAGCGCAGAAATATCTGACCAACTCTCTGTCGTCCCTGGACATTGATCCAGAAACATCCATCATGTTAAAGACCACGGCGTTGTTCTTCGGTTTGGTTACTAGTTCTGGGACGCGGTAACGTTTGTCTTGGCTGATTGGAATTATCACCGGCTCATCCGGATTGTATTGGCCTTCGGATATCGTCCTTTTTAATGCCTGCTTGTAGGTGCGTTTTTTGTGGCGGAGCGATTCCGGACCCGCCGATCTGATATCCGTATATTTCCAGGATTCGGTTTTTATTTGTCTTTCGCCCTTGGGTTTAATATTGGGCAGTTCAAGGACCTCTTTAAAAAGTTCATAAAACTCTTCCGACGGAATTTCAATTTCAACAATTTCAGGACCGCGGCCCAATCCGGCCTGCCTTTCACCACCTTCTTTACCTTCGCCATTTTCATCGTCTTCATCCGGTTCAACCGGTCCTAAATCTGTTCCCGGCTTTCCCGGTCCCTTGCCCACGCCGATATCAGAACCGATATCTTCGCTGTTCCCATTTTCGCCCTCTTTTATCTCGGCATCTGGAGGAATGGGAGCGAAGTGTATGCGTGGAATTTGAATGGTTTCCAGAGGTATGGCAATTCCGTGTCCTGGTCCCACAATAGTAATCTGGCCCTTTTGTATGAATTTCAAGAGGTCTTTGCGAAGTTTGCCTCTTATAATATCCAGAAACTCTTTTTCATCTTGGTTTATTCTGCCAGCCATAGCCGCTCCTTTTATTGTCAAAGTGCTTCTTTGGAATAATAACTCAAGATAGAGAAAAATCAAATAAAAAAAGCGGCGGTAACCGCTTATGAATTGAGAGCCAGCTGTTTGGCTTTGGTTCCGCTGGCCCAGATGGAAGCCACGTGGTTCATTACCAAGGTTGCGCAAATCTGGCAATAACCAAACCGTTCAACCATCCTCTTCTTTATCACTTCAATTTTTTCCTGCTCTTCCGGGTCTATCACCCGCGTATGCAAAGTGGACAAGTTGATGGTGTCTTTTCTGTCTTCAAAAAGTTTTAATTTCAAGCCGCGGCAGAGTTGCTCGTCGGACTTGTAGTCAAACGATCTTTTGCGTCTGGCAAAAGTTCCCATTGACTGGACCAGCCTTGCCCGGTATTCGTCTTTTCCGCTTGCGGATACGCCGGCTTTCTCTTCAATCTCGCTCATCAATTGCTCATCCGGCTCTACGAGTTCGCCTCGGTGATCCTCAATTTTTTCCTTGTTTATATAAGCAATTACATTCTCAATATATTTATTGAATAAAATATCAACATCTTTTTCGTCACCGGCAACCGCTTCCTGAACTTCGCCCTTAACCGTTTCGGTAAATTCTTCTTCCACTTCCGCCAGTAGATTTTTATAATCCTGAAGCCGTTGGCTGCCCTTTAACAGGGAGTGGGAATTAAGCCCTTCCTCCAGTTCTTTTTTAACCGTGAACCAGGAAATGCAGTGCACATCCGTATCCTCAACAATTGCATTGCCTATCTGGTCTTGAATATAGCGCGGCGAGATTCCCTGCATTCCCTCGTCGGGATTTTCAAACATCAGGTCGTGAATATGTTCCTCGGTAAAGCCTGAAACTGTTTTGCCGTCATACAATCTGATTTTATTGCGCAGGGAAATGCCCTGCGTTTGCGGTTTATTAGATTTTTTCACCCTTGTAAGCAGAGCCCAGAGAGATGCCATTTCTATCGTATGCGGCGCGATATGTTTTTGCCCGGGAACTTCTTTATACACCTTTTTATAAATCCGTTCTTCTTGGGCGAGTTTTAGAACATAAGGCACATCAATTCTGGTAGTGCGGTCCCGGAACGCCTCCATTGTTTCATCGTCGCGTAGCTTTTCATATTCCGGATTATTGGTGCCGCCCATATAGACGCAATCAACATACATTTCAGGAAAGCGCTTGGGCTTAATCCTGTGCTCCTGGGTAGCGCCAAGGAAATCATAAAGAAACGCCTTATCCAGTTTGAATGCCTCTTCCACATAGAAGAAGCCGCGATTGGAAACTTGGAATTCCCCGTCAAAATTAAATGCCCGCGGATCCGATTCGGAACCGAATTCGGCGATTTTACGATAGTTGATATCGCCAGAAAGTTCAGTGGAATCCTGGTTTTTCTCGTCTTTTGGTCTGAACGAGCCGATACCAATGCGGTCAACTTCTGAAAAAATAAGCCGGCGCACCTTCAAGTAATCGCTTACAACTTTTTTCCAGTCACCTTTTTGTTTGCGCAGCAGCTCTTTATAAACCAACCGGCATAGGGGGCATATTTCACCTTCCAAAAATACCAGTTCTTCAGGCCGTCGAGGACGCTCTTTGGATTCTTTGCGGTCGTAGATGGAAGTATTATTCATAGCCGACATAATTTTTATTCGCGTGTCTTCCGGTAAAAGCAACAGCGGATCTTCATGCACCGGGCAGCGCAATTCTTTGAGAGAACTTTTAGCCAAGCCCATAATTTCTTTATCTTCGTCGTCGCGTGGGACCCATGAATAAGTAAACAGCTGCCCTTCATTGGTTTGGGTGAATTTTTGAAGTCCATTCCGCAGGAGTCTTGCAATAGTTGTTTTGGAAGATCCGACTGGGCCATGAAGCAATATAATACGCCTTTCTTGGCCCAAACGGGCCGCACCCGCTTTAAATACCTCTGCCAATCTCATCATTTGTTTATCAAGACCGAATACGGCATCCCGTCCGTTATTAAACGGGTCGTCGAAAAACGGATAATGGATAAAATCGCGCCTGGTAAATTTATATTTCTCAAAGCCATAGCTTAAAATTGTTTGCAACATCTTCTGATAAGCCGAGTAAGAAACATGTGGATTTGCCTGAGCGAATTTAAGCAGTTCGCCGAAATCCATTTCCTGATAAAGCCTTGAATCATATTGACCCGATTCCAACTCTTCCAGGGTGAATACTTTTTGATCCGGATTCATTTTACCACCTCATTTTTAAGGTACTTAACCGTTTTATTGAGTTTAGCATGTCTTAAAATTCCGTCAATAAAGAATTTGTGGTAAAGTATTTTTGTGTTTCAAGAGAACCGATTACTAAACAAATTGCTAGGTTTGGGGCGCGCCGTGTTACCGCGGCGGATTTTTAAATTGGCACAGCCGGTTTATCATTGGGGGCTGGTAATGCTGGGGGCAGCGATTTATGGTTTTCCGTCGCAGGCGATGAGGGTGATAGCAGTTACCGGGACTAAGGGCAAATCAACGACGGTTTATATGATAAGCAAGATTTTTGAGGAGCAGGGGCTGTCGGTGGCGGCAGTGGGGTCGCTCGGGTTTAAGATAAAAGAACGGACATGGCCCAATACGCTAAAAATGACTTTGCCGGGGCGACTCAAGTTGCAGAAATTTTTATATCAGGCAAAAAAAGCCGGTTGTCGATACGTGGTGCTCGAAGCCACTTCAGAGGGTATTGTCCAAAATCGTCTGGCTGGTGTCAAAATTGATTGTGCCGTTTTTACCAATTTGCACCGTGAACATTTGGAAAGCCATGGCTCATTTGAAAATTATATGGCCGCCAAGCAGAAACTTTTTCTGAAAACTGGCAATATCCACGTACTTAACATTGACGATCCGTATTTTGAAAAATTTGCCAATTTTACGGCGCAACACAAAGTAACATATGGCAAAAAATGGGGGATGATAACAAGTGAAAAGCTAAAAACGAAAAATGAAAAACTTAACTTAAAATTGCTGGGGGATTTTAACGAATATAACGCCTTGGCGGCATTGGCCGTAGCGCATGCTTATAATCTTGATATGAATAAAGCGGTAGCGTCGCTAAATTCAATCAAATCAATACCAGGCAGAATGGAAATCATTCATGCGCCGAAAGGTTTTAATGTAATTATTGATTATGCTCACACGCCGGATTCATTGGAACTGGTTTACAAAACCCTAAGAAACCAACCCCATATTTCTGTTGAGGTTGAACCTCGTAATAAACTCATCTGTGTATTGGGGGCAGCCGGCGGCGGTCGGGACAAATGGAAGCGGCCTGAGTTTGGCAAGATCGCGGCCAAATATTGCAATGAGGTGATTTTGACGAACGAGGACCCTTATGACGAGAACCCCGAGGCAATTTTGGAACAAATTGCTTCGGGGTTCTCGCAAACTGAAAACTATACCAAAATTCTAGACCGCAAAGAGGCAATCAGAAAAGCCTTAGTTCTAGCTCAAGTTGATGATATAGTCGTAATAACCGGCAAGGGGTCCGAGAATTTAATGGCTGTGGCTGGAGGGAAAAAGATTTCATGGTCAGATAAAGAAATAGTTTTGGAATTGCTTTCATAAAGTGCGTAAGGTCAACCCTTGATTTTTATTTATCAGGGGATTATTCTAAAAATAGAATTATATTAAGTTTTTTTACAAATATGGGGAGAATCATTTGGGCGACGAAATAAGTGATCCGGTTGACGTAGTGGTTTTCTTTGATGCGAATATGCCCAAGATGGAAACATGCAGCAGTAATTGCAGCGACAAAGAATTGGTCTTTTGCGTTCACCGATTTTTCTTTAAGGCTGAGGCATTTCATCCAGGGAATGCGCTCTTTCGATTAGATGATTTTCAGGTATTACAATATTTTTTTCAATACATTCGCAAAAATAAACGCTGGAATAATGTTACCAAGAAACCATTTTTTGTTTTAGTTACTAAAGATGAGGATTTTTTAGAAAATGATGCTCCTGTAGCGTATAAAAAAGCAGAAAGGACCAATATAAATAAATTTAAACTAGATTTTTATGAAGATTCAGTTTCTGATGGGGAGAACATAATTTTTGTTCTTGAGATATCTAGTAAAAATTATGGAACAAATCGCTGTCATAATCTTCATTGTGCGATAGAAAAAATAAATAAATTTTGGGAATCAAAATTAGCCTCTTAGAGAGGCTTTTTATTGGCACAAACAGTCGGTTTTATGTTAGAATACAAATATGTCGGACTCAGACTTCAAACCCAAGGGTGTCATGTGGCTTTTTATTATTTTAGTATTGACCGGTTTTGCTTGGGCGGTTTTGTATTTTAGTCGCAATAATCCATCACTGGCCAATAATGGCCAGGCTTTTTCCGGTCGCCAAACAAATACTAGACAGCCCAGAACCTACACCGTTTTCTACGGTTTGGGGGTTTTTAGCCCGACAAATATAAGAATTCACGTCGGTGATAGTGTGAGATTTCAAAACGACGGCAGCACCTCGATGCGAATAATTTCTGATTTAACCAATGGTGTCCTTGATTTGGCTGGTTTTGACAGTGTCGGCGAAATCCCGCCCAAGAGTGTTTTTACATATACTTTCAGCCAAACGGGAATTTTCGGTTATCATAGCGCGCGCAATCTGAATGAAGAGGGGACGGTAATCGTTCGCCCATAAGGCGAACTAAATTCAAAATTTAAAAATCAAAATGCAAAATTAAAGCGTAAAATTTCAAATTTTTAACTGTCATTTTACATTTTGAGATTTACATTAGAGCAATGATTTTGTAAATGTCCATCAAGTTTAAATTCAACAATTTTTTGAGAGTACTGGTGCCTTTTGGGTTGACGCAAGTGCTGGGGATTTACGCGGCTTATAAATTTTTGCCGGAAACGATTTTGGCAGAGTCGGTGGGCTGGGGCGATTATTCTGTCAGCGGCTTTTTAATTCTCGCGGTTATTCTCGTTGTATTTTTTCTGGTTGTGGCCAAATTTAAGCGCGTCGGCTCATGGTTTTTTAAATTTTTCCTTTCTTTTTTAATTTTTTCCGGAACCCAAGCAATTTTGGGGATTTGGTTAAATTCATTGGCATCCATCTTTGTGGCGATAGCGATTGTAACCGTTTTTTGGCTATTTCAAAATATAATAACCCAAAACTCAGCAATGATTTTGACAATTGCCGGCATCGGGGCCGTTTTAGGCATTTCACTTTTGCCGATGACAGTCATTTATATCCTTGTTTTATTTTCTTTTTATGACATTATCTCTGTTTATAAGACAGGCCATATGATCAAACTTGCCCAGGCCATGATAGAGTCGAGGGCGATATTCGGATTTGTTATCCCAGAATTGGGCCATACCGTCAGGCACAAAATTGCTAGTGTTATTCCCGGTGGGGGTTTTATGATTCTTGGTTCCGGCGATGTAATTTTTCCGCTTTTGCTTTCCGCGTCATTAGTCAGGATTTCCCTATTGTCTGCGGTTACGGTTGCTTTATTTTCAATTCTCGGACTGCTTTTGATGCACCTAATATTTACTAATCAAGCAACCCGCCGTCCCATGGCGGCCTTACCGCCGATAGCGTTGATGAGTATAGTCGGGTATTTGGTCGCAAGTTTTTTATAATCCTAAGAGCCAAGCACAATGTGTAAGAAATATAAGAGATGTCACGGTAAGTGACATCTCGCAATCCTTCCGTAGCTTTCTTTGACCTTCCGAAGCCTTGGCGAAGGAGGTAGCGAAGGAGGATAAGAAGTGTCATGGGGCGTGAAATATGAAAAACATGGAGAGAATAAAAAGAGAACAATTTAATCTCGAAAACGCCGAACAATTTCCCGAAAATTTGTTTGAGAGGCGAGATGTAGTTGTTTTAGGAGAGACATTTCATGGTAAGCACGGCGAAACGATTTTGAATTTTCTGGATAGGTTTGGTTCCCAGATAAATCAGATATTTGTTGAGTTGCCGGTTGATTATCAAGAAGCGATTGATAAATATCTTGCCAGTGGCGAGGTGGATAAAA
Organism: Candidatus Yanofskyibacteriota bacterium; assembly: GCA_016185545.1. Taxonomy (GTDB): domain Bacteria; phylum Patescibacteriota; class Minisyncoccia; order 2-02-FULL-40-12; family IGHO2-01-FULL-4-A; genus 2-01-FULL-44-17. The sequence continues at coordinate 110,323 of JACPNJ010000005.1, read as the reverse complement.
CATTGGAAGATTTCTTCGCTGGAGCAGAGAAGGAAGGTAAAAGTATAAGAGATTTACTAAAAATCTTCGATAAAGTAAAGGAGATCGGAAAAGGAGTTATCAGTTTCGATTCGTCAAAAACGAAAGAAGGGGAGTATCAAGAAACATCAAAACGCAAAAATGAAAGATATTTTCTAAGAGGAGAATCCCGAGACGAAGATATGTTTATCAATTTTCAGCGACGCTATGAACAGACGCCGGGAAAATACTTACTGATTGTTGGGGCTAATCATGCTAAGGAAGGTAAATATCCTGAAGGCGATAAGAGATTAGGAGAAAGGTTAAAAGAAGTTTTCGGTGAGAGGTATATCAGTTTTGAAATGAAACCAATAAGCAAAAAAACTGCATGATATTTTCTATATTTTGGCAATTCCGCCCATATCATAGGTGGGGAAATGGCTTATCCGCCGGAGGCGGACCCGCCTCGGGCGGGAAATAAAGAAAATCCTTGTATGACAGTATTAAAAGTGTAAAAAGTGTCATGGGTCATAGGGATAGAAAAAGCCCGTGCTAGGCACGAGCCGTGGCTTGATCTGACGACCGAGAGGTCTTGGGGCAAGTTCGGGAATGATCCTGAATGTCATAGAATATCTTTTGGGTAATGTCGATTCCCGCGTGATAGGGCGAAAATTCTGCAGCTATAACTTTACCGCAATCACTGCACCGAACTCCTGTATAGTCCTTATCTTCCACGATATCGTAGGGCATAGCCACCTCCTTAGAAACTGGTTGATTCTGTCGTAAGGTTAGCATGCATGTAATAATTTGTCAAATTTTTGTCCACATGACATTTTCTATAATCTGACCAAATTGACGGATGCACAGCACGGAAAATAGCTTAAAACAAAGAAAATTCCCGCCTGCGCCGAGGCTTCGGCGGGCAGGCCTGCGGTTGGTTATTGAAAAAGCAAAGGTGTCACGGAAAATAATACAAAAACATTATCAAGCATTGTAAAATGAAAATAACTTTTTATGGTGGTGCTCGTACCGTTACCGGAGCTAATTATCTACTCGAACACGGCCATACCAAAATACTCGTAGATTGCGGCTTGAATCAAGGCACAAGATATGCCGAAGAATTGAATTATGGTCAATTCAAATATAATCCCGCAGAGATTAAATATGTTTTTATTACCCACAGCCATATTGACCACATCGGGCGTTTGCCGAAACTTTACAAAGACGGTTTCCGCGGCAAAGTTTACACGACCACTGCCACCCGCGACCTGATGGCCGTCGCACTTCCTGATAATTTGAATAAGATTTTGGATGAAGCTAAAGAGATGGGACATGAGCCATTATTTATACAGGAGGATCTGGACGGGCTGATGTCGCTTGTGGAGGGGGTTTTTTATGATGAACCGATTGAACTGGAGGGGATTACTGCAATTTTCCATGACGCAGGTCATATACTGGGTTCGGCAATTGTAGAAATACAATGGCGAACCAATTACCAATTACCAATTACCAATTACCAAGCCAGAGAAGAAAATCTTTCTGGTACCAGAAAGATTTTCTTCTCTGGCGACCTCGGCAATCCGCCGACGCCGCTTCTGCGACCGACCGAAAAAATTAAAAATGCCGACTATATTGTTATTGAATCGGCTTATGGTGATCGAGTGCATGAGGGCAGAAAGGAGAGAAGAAGTAAGCTGATTTCGGTAATTGAGGACACAATCAAGCGAAGCGGGGTGCTGATGATACCCTCATTTGCCGTTGAGCGCACGCAAGAGCTTCTGCATGAATTAAACGGGCTTTTCAATGAAAATAAAATTCCACGGGTACCGGTGTTTGTTGACAGCCCCCTCGCCAATAAAATGACCGCTGTATACCAAAAACACCGCGAATATTTTAATAAAGAGACGGCGTATTTGATCGGTTCCGGTGACGACGTATTTAATTTCCCGGGTTTAAAACTCACAACCGCCGTCGAAGAATCAAAAGCGATAAATAACGTGCCGGCGCCTAAGATTATAATTGCCGGTTCAGGCATGAGCCAAGGTGGCAGGATTTTGCATCACGAAATGCGTTATTTACCGGATACAAACAGCACGATACTTTTTGTCGGTTACCAAGTTGACGGCAGTTTGGGCCGGCGCATTCAAAGGGGCGAAAAAGAAGTCAGAATCATGGGCCAAACGGTGCCAGTCAAGTGCCATATAGAAAACCTGTCAGCTTATTCCGCCCATGCCGATCAGCTAAGTCTCATCAAGTGGGTTGGCGGTTCAACAGTTCAAGGCGGCGGTGCGGGCAATCTAAAAAAAGTCTTTGTCGTTCAAGGCGAAGACGAATCCGCCCGCACCCTCGCTAATCTAATTCACGAAAAATATGGCATTGAAGCCGTAGCGCCAGTTGAGGGCGAATCATTCGAATTATAGTTTTTATTAAAAAAGCGCTCAATGGAGCACTTTAGGTTTCTCTTCGCATTTTTCCAACTTTCTAGCTACGGCAAATTGGAAACGGAGAGAAAAATTTTCTGCCGCTTCAAAATCTTTTTTGAAAAAAACTTCGGGGTCGGAGTAATAATCAATAAAGTGTCCGATTTCGTGCGCGAGAATTTCTAGATTTGCGGCTTCTTCCTCCTGCATTACGATTGAGTCATCTTCAATAACAGGATAACTCTGATATACTTGATTGAAATAACGGTTTCTTCCGATGCGTCTGTGCGTAAAAGAATAAGGCAAGAAGAAAAAAGTCCTGACTGCGCGCGGCAAAATATAAACGCGAGGATATGGTTCTCTGGGCAGGCTTTCAAGTTTCATAATGTTTTTGACGTGATATTCAAGCTGATAATTCTGGTAGAGCAAAAAAGAAGGCCGGCTTACCAATGACATCCCGGAAAATAAATAAAGCGATGGTAATATTACAAAAATTGTTATCCAAAAAGTTCTATGCGGCCAGGGTTTATCCAAAAAATTCCATATTTTTTTAAAGTTCATCGCGTCCTTCCGTATTCTCATCCTCTTTCTTCACCTTTTTTCTTTAAAAAGCATAACACACATGAGTTTAATCAAAAAATCAAATATTGTTGTTTGCAATTAAAAAATTTGTTATGATTATGAGATGAATCCCGAACGAGACAGCCTTTGCTAATAACGATGAAGGGTTGCAGTGGCTATCTAAATGGGATTAATAAAGTAACTTATTGATAGGCACGGAAATGATTTACATGAATAAATCATTTCCTGTCTTGTACGGGATGAAATATAAATTTGTTATCTCCGGTGCGGCGGAAATTGGGCATTGCGCGGTTGGTGCCGACAAAAAGGCATATGAGCTTGGCCAGGAAATTGTTAAACATAACGGAATTTTAATTACCGGCGCAACCAGCGGCATCCCGAATTTTGCCGCTAAGGGCGCTAAAGAAGCTGGCGGTATTTCAATCGGCATTTCGCCGGCGGCCAGTTACGCCGCGCATGTCAAAAGCTACAAGCTTCCTACAGAGTATTATGATTTTATAATTTACACAGGATTTGATTATTCCGGCCGCAACCTTTTGCTTACCCGTTCATCCGATGCCGTAATAGTCTGTTGCGGGCGCATCGGGACGCTTAATGAGTTTACGATTGCCTTTGAAGACAATAAGCCAATCGGAGTGTTGGAGGGTAGTGGGGGAACGGCCGATGAGATCAAGCATATTATAGATGTCGGTCATCGTGGCAAGGGCAAAATTATTTATGACTCCGACCCCAAAAGACTGGTTGAGAAATTGATTGAGCTTATAGGCAAGGAATACAAGGGAGTTGAGAAGAGGACGGCATCAAAAGAAGAAAGTGAGTTCGCGCAAGGCAGGGAATAAACGCCAGCCTCTATAATTTTCTTCCTTTTAGGCAAACCTTTTTAGGTTTTTTTTCTTTACTTTTAACTTTTAATAGTTTATACTTTCTACTTACTATTCCACATGTCTTTCGTTTCCAATAGTATCACAATAGAAGATGAATTGCCGTTGATACCGTTGAAAAACGTAGTGCTTTTTCCGCGGGTGGCAATTCCGCTTTTGGTGCAGAGGCCAAAATCGGCCGGCAGTTTGGATTTGGCTATGTCGCAGGACAGATTGGTGGTTTTTGTGGCGCAAAAAAATATTTACGACGATGTGGATCAAAAAGATCTCTTCCGTATTGGCACGGTCGGCCGTGTTTTTGAAGTGCATAAACTTCCCGATGGTTCTTCCAAAATTAACGTTGAGGGCATTGCCCGAGTAAGAATAAAGGATTTTTCCCAAATTGACCCGTTTTTCAAAGTTAAAATTGAGCCGGTTAAAATGACTGTGCCGCGAAACGTTGAAGCCGAGGCCCTGACGCGCGCGACGGTTGACCAGTTTAAAAAACTTCTGGAAGTGCGCCAGATGCCGGCTGTTATACATGACTTGGTGGAAGCGCTCAACCAGGTCAGGGATCCCGAGCAGGTTGTGGATTTAATAGCCATCAATCTTAATCTGGAACTCAAAGACCAGCAGGATATTTTAGAAACCACCGATTCGGTGGAAGCGCTGAAGAAGATCAATTTTTATATTTCACGCGAAATTGAAATAATTGACGCCGAAAAAAAAGTTTTTAAGGAAACCAAAAAACAACTTGGCAAAATGCAAAAAGAGGTGTTTTTACGCGAACAGATGAAAAGCATTGAAAAGGAGCTGGGAATTGATAGCGAAAAGGGCGAAATTGAAACCATTCGCGCCAAAATAAAAGAGGCAGGAATGACCAAGGAGACTGAAACCAAAGCTCTTAAGGAACTTGACCGGCTGGAAAGGATGCCGTCGTTCAGCCCTGAAATTTCATATTTGCGCACTTATCTTGACTGGCTGGTGGAATTGCCGTGGTCTAAAAAATCACCCGGCAACGGCGGTAAATTAGAACTGAAAAATGCAGAAAAAATACTCAACGATGACCACTACGGCCTCAAAAAAGCCAAGGAAAGAATAATTGAATATCTGGCCGTCCAAAAACAAGTCGGTAAAATCAAGGGTCCGATACTTTGTTTTGTCGGACCGCCCGGCGTGGGCAAGACATCAATTGGCAGATCAATCGCCCGCGAGCTGGGACGCAAGTTTGTACGCATGTCGCTTGGTGGTTTGCGAGATGAAGCTGAAATCCGTGGCCACAGGCGGACTTATGTCGGCGCCCTGCCTGGCCGAGTTATTCAAGGAATCCACAGTGCCGGTACGCGCAATCCTGTTTTCATGCTGGACGAAATAGACAAGGTGGGCATTGATTTTCGCGGCGATCCTTCGGCGGCCTTGCTTGAAGCGCTTGATCCGGAGCAGAATTTTGCCTTTTCAGATCACTATCTGGAAGTACCATTTGATTTGTCTGATGTGTTATTTATAACCACCGCCAATGTGCTGGATACTATTCCGCCTGCTCTGCGCGATCGTTTGGAAATAATTGAATTTCCAGGTTACACCGAGGAAGAAAAACTTCATATAACCAAAAAATACCTGATGCCCAAACTATTCAGCGAGCACGGAATTAAAGACGGGATGCTGATATTCAATGATCAAGTCCTGGCGGATATAATCCGCAAACATACGCGTGAAGCAGGTGTACGCGATCTTGAACGGCAAGTAGCTACGATTATTCGTAAAATTACCCGCAAGATCGTGGAGAAAAAAGCCAAGGGCAAAGTTAGCGTGACCTCAGGCTCTCTTCATTCATATCTCGGACCTATTAAATATACTCATCAGCAGGCAGAGACCAAAGACGAAATCGGTGTGGCGACTGGTTTGGCGTGGACGCCGGTGGGCGGGGAAGTACTGTCGATCGAAGCGACCAAAATGCCGGGGCGCGGTAAATTATTGCTAACCGGGCATTTGGGTGAGGTGATGAAAGAATCAGCCTATGCCGCGTTAAGCTACGCGCGTTCGCAGGCGGCGAAGCTGGGAATCAAAAACGATTTTTACAAAGAGGACATCCACCTGCATGTTCCGTCTGGCGCCATTCCCAAAGATGGACCGTCAGCCGGCACGGCCATGGCTACGGCAATTATTTCCCTTTTCACACAGAAGCCAGCCCGTAAAGACGTGGGTATGACCGGCGAGATAACTTTACGAGGTAAGGTGCTTGAGATTGGCGGGGTAAAAGAAAAAGTATTGGCGGCACACAGAGCGGGGCTTAAAACGGTGATATTGCCGGCTGACAATAAAAAAGATGTGGTTGAAGACATCCCGCGCGAAATCCGCCGCGACCTCAAATTTAAATTCGTCAAAAATGTGGATGAACTCCTCAAAATCGCCCTCCGGTAACCACAATCATCACCTATTGACTTAGTGAGCGTCCCCATTTATTATAATGGTGACAGTAGAGTTATTTGAAAATTAAGGGAGAAAACCATGAAAAGAGCAAGTTTGTTGTTGTTTGTTGCAATGTTTTTGTTTATCAATCTTGGTTTTGCCAAAGATCCAGAAATCGTTAATCCGCCTCGGCCTTCAAAGCCATACAAAGAATTATTGGTTGTTGAGCATTTAATTATTGGTCATTTAGGACAAGGATATATTCATCAGCATTTTTTCTATACTGACAGCGGGTGGGAGATCATCGAAGGAATAGAAAAAGGGACGAGTTACTTAAATTTCAAGCAACCAGCAGAGCATTATTTGATTAACATATATGGTTCGTGGTCTTTTATGGAAAGTAGGTTTTTGCTTGAGGGGGGAAATGAAATAGTAATCTTTTTTGCTAGGACAAAGGGGGTTAAGCCATCGGGCAAAACCCCAACTGGAGTAACAGAGAGCGACCCTAGAATTAAAATAAAAAAAACACTTATGCCCCAGAGAGCCAAAGTGGTTTTTAAATAATTTCTCATTGATACCCGGCGCGAACCGGGTTTTTGTTTTTCAAATATGCACAATCACCGATGGCATTCTCATATTCTTGAGAATGTGAGAATGTTGTGAATACACCCCGGGTAGCATATTGAAAAAATATTCTTTTGAAGGCGAAGTTTGTGTATAGTCTTGTTGCGTGGTTTTGGCTTTTTGTTTAGAATAAAAGTAATGATTACCAATGCCGATTTAATTTTACGGCTTCTACTGGCCGCGGGGCTGGGCGGGGCGATTGGGTTTGAACGTGAGCGGGCGCATAAAGTTGCCGGTTTAAGGACGCATTCGCTGGTGGCTATGGGGGCGGCGCTTTTGTCTCTGATTTCAATTTATCTTTTTGAACAATATCCATCGGTCAATGGTGTAGCCGGTTTTGATTATCATATTATAGCCAATATTATTGTCGGTATCGGTTTTATCGGCGGCGGAGCGATTTTACGCCAAGGGTCGCGGATTATGGGTACGACCACGGCGGCAACACTGTGGCTGGTGGCGGCGGTGGGCATTGCCGCCGGGATCGGTTTTATTTTCGGAGCAGTCGCGGGTGCGGCAATTGGTTATTTGGTATTAACCATGCTGTGGCAGATAGAAAAAAGATTACTCCCTAAAATGCCGTATCAGCATATTGGCGGAATGGAACTTGAATCAAATGGGGATGCTGAAAATAACGAAACCAAATAAATTTTGGTATGCGGTGGCGACCCTCGTAGGGTCAACTATCGGAGTGGGGATCTATGGAATCCCTTTTGCTTTTCAAAAAGCCGGTTTCGGGATCGGCTTTTTATTTTTAATCGGCATCGGCAGTCTTTTTCTATTGAGTAATTTTCTGTATGGGGAAGTGATATTGCGTACCCATGAACGGCACCAGCTAGTCGGTTATACAAACAAATATCTTGGCGTCTGGGCCAGAAAAATCAATTTATTTACTTTTATGGTCGGCGCTTACGGCGCGCTAATCGGCATAATCATAATAAGCGGCGGATTTTTGGCGAATGTTTTTTCTTTTTCCTTGCGTTTATCGCCGGCTTCTTGGAGTACGATATTTATTTTGATTGTCTCTGTTTTTATTTTCCGCGGTTTGAGAACCATTTCCAAAACGGATTTTTTAATGATGTTTCTTTTTACGTCCATAATTTTGTTTATTGGACTACTTGGTGTCAGAAGTGTTAATTTAAACAACTATACTTTGGCTGTAAAAAATTTCTGGTTTTTGCCCTTCGGTATCGTTATGTTTGCCATGAGTTCAAAAACTGGCGTTCCGCTGGTCAGAGAAGTTTTAACCGGTTCCGAAGATAAATTCAGAAAAGCGTTAATATTCGGGACTGTCATGCCGGCGCTTCTCTACCTTGTTTTTACTTTTGTAGTGGTCGGGATATCGGGTGATGCCACGTCGCCAGATGCCATTTCTGGGCTCTCGGGTTTTTTGGGGACTAAAATTATTTTTATCGGCTCGTTGTTCGGTTTTCTGACCTCTTTCTCCATTTTTATTAACTTGGGTACGGCCCTGAAAGAATCCTTTCAGGAGGATTTTTATTTTAGCCGTCGCTGGGCATGGCTTTTGACGATGATACCGCCGTATGTCCTTTTTATTTCCGGCATCAGGAATTTTATTGATATAATCGGATTGGTCGGGGGAGTGGCGGTCAGCATTGAAATGATTATTCTGATATTTTTGTACGCTAAAGCAAGAAAAAACGGGGATCGCGTCCCCGAATATTCCATTCGTGTTCCCACACCCGTGCTTTATCTAATGATGTTATTATTCGCCGCCGGAGCGGTTTATACAGTTTTGATAAGATAATACCCCGTCATGCAAAGTCAATACCTATTTAAGAAACTTGAATCCGCCGTTTTTTATCTACTGATCTTTGCGGTGCCGGTGCAGGCACGGGTGATTTTATATGAGTGGACCCGGCCGTTTAATCAGTGGACTAACACATACCTTTATGGCACAGATATTCTTTTGGTGACATTATTTGTTTTTTGGATAATAAGAATCATGGCGGGCAGTTGGAAAATTTCAAATTTCAAATTTCAAATTTCAAATGAATTTTTAAAGCCCAAATTTCAAATTTTAAAATTTTCTACATTCTGGCTGGTAATTTTTTTCGTAATTTCGGCGATTTCAATTTTTAACTCACGAATTGTCGGCTTATCTTTTTACCAATTGCTCAAATTGGCGGAATTTATCGGGTTTTATTTTTACCTTAAATCTAATTTTGGCAAAGTTTTTCAATTTCGCACCGTTTTGGTAATTATTATCGCTTCCGGTCTTTTTCAGGCCGTCATCGGTATCGTCCAATATCTCAAGCAGGGGAGTATTAGTCTGCGATTGCTTGGCGAGAGTCCGCTATCGGTGAATACTACCGGAGTTGCAATATTTTTTGCCGGCGGCGAAAAATACCTACGCGCCTATGGGACTACCCCGCATCCCAACATACTTGCCGCTTGGCTTTTTACAACTATCTTTGCACTTTGTTTTTACTTTTTACATCGAGATACAAAAAAGAACCCGCCCGAAGTCCAAAGAACTAAGGATGGTTTATTGCTGTTTGTTTATATTATTTTGCTTTTTGCTCTCTTTTCTACTTTTTCGCGAGTGGTTGTCGGGCTTTGGGTTTTGGGCACATTAGCCGGATTTTTAGCCGTTTTTTTTAAAAAAGAGTTTCGTCGGGATTTAATTCTTAAACAAAAAATTTTTAAAATTTTTGTAGTATCGGTTATTGCTGCGACTGTATTTTCTCTCATTTATTGGCCGCAAGTTAATTCTCGTATTCATATTTCGGGACAAGATCCAGCCTTTTCCGAGAGAGTTTTTTACAATAAAATTGCCGAATCCGTGGCTGTTTCCCATCCATTACTGGGCATTGGTATCGGCCAATTCGTGCCTGATTTCATGTTTAAATATAAACATTTGCCGGCAACCGCCTACCAACCGGTCCACAATATTTACTTACTGATTGCGAGCGAAACCGGATTTATTGGTTTTAGTGTCTTCCTGTTGTTTTTATTTTTTAGCTTTTGGCATTTTATTCGTTGCGCCGATTTTAAGAAACTTTTCAGTTTCTTATTTTTCATTTTTAGTTTTTTATTTTTGCTTGTTGGCATTTTTGACCATTTTCTCTGGACCTCTCAGCAGGGGAGTTTAATTTTTTGGATGGCGTTGGCGCTGATAAGCATAAACAGCCACAAAATTAGCACGAGAAAGGTATTGCTCGCCTAAGTTTTTGCACTCGCTTCGCGGATTGCGCCATAGGCGCTTGTGCAAAAGTTTAAGCGGGTGTTGATAAGAATTTGGCGCGAGTCTGTTTTTGTGATACAATTTATGAGTAATACATGAATATTACTAAAAAACTGGTTTTTTGCTTGCTTTTAACGTTTTTTTTGGTATTTTTGCCTACCGCTCATGCTGCCGACAATGGCAGGTATTTTGTTAAGTCAACCAAGGGTTTTTGGAAAAATGCTCTTGGGGTAAGGCATAATTTTGATAACGGTTTCACTACCGATGCTTCTGATTTTCAATTGCGGTTGGCCAAAATTTTTGGAGTAGAAATTGAACCTGTTGCCGTACTGCAAATTTTACCTGAAGACCCATTGGCTATCGAACAACCGAACCAAGATTCATCAGTTAAACCAACGCCCGAAGTTTCAGATATTCAAACTCCGGCACCAACCAAAATTTTTGTACCAAAAGCAACAAAAGGCAAGGGCGGTACTGTCAGATATTTACCGTCTGACCAGACGCCATGGGGAATCGAAAAAATATACAACGATTCCTTGATTACCTCTACTTTCGGTGGTGCGGATGCAAATGTGGCCGTCTTGGATACGGGAGTTAATGTTTCACACCCGGATTTAGCCGAGCGCATTGTTCAATGCAAGGATTTTACAAATTCACGCTTTCCGATTATTGACGGTAAATGCGATGATAGAAATGGCCACGGTACTCATGTTGCCGGGATTATAGCGGCTAATGCCGGTGCTGATGGCAGGGGTATTTACGGAGTTGCGCCTCAAGCTAATATTTTTGCTTATAAAGTTTGCGGAACCAATGGTTCTTGTTACGCTGATGATATTGCCGTAGCCCTGCGTTTGGCGGCTGACCAGGGAGCTAATGTGGTAAATATGAGTTTCGGTTCAGATCAAGAATCATCGCTAATACGCGATGCCGTCAACTACGCCTCGTTTAAGGGAGTTCTGCTTGTGGCGGCCGCGGGCAATGACGGGCCATTTCCCAACAGTGTGGATTATCCAGCCGCTTATGCTTCGGTTGTAGCGGTGGGCGCCATTGACCAATCTATAACCGTAACTAACTGGAGTTCACGAGGCACCAACTCAGATTCCACCTCTTGGATTGTTGAGGATCGCGATATTGAATTTGCCGTACCGGGCGAATATATTGAATCAACATGGAATAACGGCAGTTACGTGATACTTTCAGGGACTTCTATGGCTTCGCCTTTTGTAGCCGGATTAGCGGCTAAATACTGGCAATCAGCAGTTACCGACCCGATGACGACTACCCGTGACTTTTTGCACTTATTAGCAACTGATCTATCACCCCTTGGGGATGATAATGCATCAGGGTTTGGGTTGCCGCAGATTAAGTAGTTTCTAGTTTTTAGTTTCTAGTTTTTAGTTTTGTTTGATTGTTCTTTAACTAGCAACTAGCAACTAGCAACTAGCAACTAGTTTTGGTCAATCGCGTAATCCGTCATCTTGTAATCTCGGATTTCTTTATTAATTTTGCTTTCGGCCTCTTAGCGCCGATTTTTGCCGTTTTTATATTAAAAAATATTGAAGGCGGGTCATTGAGGGTAATTGGACTGGCAACGGCTTGTTACTGGATTGTCCGCACCGCGACTACCGTGCCGTTGTCGCGTTTCATGGACCGCACCGATGGCGAACGTGACGAATTTTATTTTGTCATTGCGGGTACGTTTATTATGTCCTCGCTGCCCTTGTTTTATCTTTTTGTGAGTTTGCCGTGGCATATCTATCTCATTCAAGCAGTTTTGGGATTGGTTAACTCAATGGCCGTGCCCGGTTGGCGCATATTGTTCACCGATCATCTTGACCATGGCAAGACTGGTTTTGAGTGGTCGCTTGAGGATATTGCAATTGGTATTTCTGTTGGTGCAAGCGCGTATCTGGGGTCTATTTTGGCCGATAAATTCGGTTTTCAAATTGTTTTTATTCTCTTGGCGGCATTAGGGTATGTTTCCACTGCCATACTCTCAACTCTTAAAAACGAAGCCAAAACTTTAGCGCAAATCAAACGCGAAAAACTTTTCCAAACTCTCCAATCCAAACGCGAAACTCCTGCACCATTCAAACTAGACGGGACTAAGTAAGCACCTGCCCGCACGCAGCGTAGCGAGTATGGCGCAAGTAGCTTACCCCGTTCTATGCTTGATTCCAATAGTTTTACGTTAATTTGTCATCTTTTACTCGTTTTTTATTTAACAATTTTTTTGCTATTTTAGTTATATGTCTAACCAGGGGCTGGCGAAAATTTTGGGGGAGATGGCGGCGTTTTTGGATATGAAAGAAGTGGAATTTAAGCCGCGGGCGTATGAGCATGCGGCATTTTCCGTACAATCTCTTGAAGAGGGCATAGGTGAAATTTATAAAAAAGGCGGACTCAAAGCGCTTGAAGACATATCTGGTGTTGGCCAAGGCATTGCCGAACGAATTGAAGAATATATCAAAACAGGTCATATTAAAGATTACGAAAAGTTAAAAAAACAATTTCCTATTGAAGTGGAGGAGCTGATGGGTATTGAAGGAGTTGGACCAAAGCTGGTTAAAAAATTATATCAAGAATTAAGAATCAAGAATCAAGACGACCTAGAAAGAGCAGCTAAAGCTGGCAAATTGCGGGGACTTGAGGGTCTTGGCGAGAAATCCGAGCAAAAAATATTAAAAGGCATAGAATTCCTGCGGCAGTCACACGGCCGTTTTTTGTTGGGCCATATTTTGCCGACTGTCCGCAAAATGCTGGATGATTTGCGCGGCTTGCCTTATATCAAACGGGCCGAACCAGCCGGTTCAATCAGGAGGATGCAGGAAACTGTGGGTGATTTAGACATTCTGGTTATTTCCGACATGCCAGCGAAAGTTATGGATTATTTTGTAAAAATGTCTGAAGTTCAGGAAATATTGGTCAAAGGTCCGACTAAAACCTCGGTGCGGTTAAAAATGGGAATGAATGCCGACGTACGCGTTCTGCCGCCGGAATCATTCGGGGCGGCGCTTCAATATTTTACCGGAGACAAATACCACAATATAGCCGTTCGGGAGATTGCGATTAAAAAAGGATACAAGTTGAACGAGTATGGACTTTTTAAAAGTAAAAGACTTGTCGCTGGAAAAACAGAAGAGGAGATTTATAAAAAATTAGGCATGGAGTGGATGGAGCCGGAAATTAGAACGAATAGCGGAGAAATAAAATCATCATTTAAGGGAGAATTACCGAGACTAATCGGTTATGATGATCTGCGTGGCGATTTACAGGTTCAGACCGATTGGACTGATGGCGAACATTCAATTAAGGAAATGGCTGAAGCGGCAAAAAAACTGGGGCTTGAATATATTGTTATAACCGACCACACCAAGCGACTTGCTATGGCCGGCGGATTGGATGAAAAAAAGCTGACCAAGCAAATGGCTGAAATTGATAAAGTTCAAAAACAAATTAGCGGCATTAAAATTCTCAAGGGTAGCGAAGTGGATATACTGAAAGACGGCACGCTTGATATAAATGACGAGGTGTTGGCCAAACTTGATGTAGTCGGAGCGTCTGTACACTCTAATTTTACTATGTCGGAAATTGAAATGACGAAGCGTATAATTAGGGCGATAGAAAATCCGAACATCGATATATTATTCCATCCCACGGGTCGGTTGATACAAAAAAGAGAGCCGTACAAAGTGAATATTGATGAGCTTATAAAAGCCGCTAAACGGACCAAAACGGTGCTGGAAGTCAACGCTTGGCCGGAACGTCTGGACCTCAAAGACGAATATATCCGCAAAGCCATTGATACTGGAATCAAGCTGGCGATTGATTCCGATGCTCATGATATTAGCCACTTCAAATTTTTGGAATTAGGTATAGCTCAAGCGCGCAGAGGGTGGTCTGGCAAAAAAGACGTGATAAATACAAGAGTTTGGCGAGAAATGCTTAAATTATTAAAATAAAAAAAGCCACGCGGGTTGGAACGTGGCCTGGGCCAAAATGGCCAGGGAGGGGCTTTACCCAGCGGCAACAGAGTAGATGCCGCGCATAGCCTAAGGGCCTAAGGGATAGATAATAGAAAGTGAGTCAACCCTTGTTTATATGATAACAAAATGTCTATACAAAAGTCAATATGACCGAGTTTGAACAAAGAATTTATAATGTAGTTAAGAACATCAAGCGTGGACAGACGATGACTTATACGGAAGTGGCGAAGGCTATTGGTAGGCCAAGGGCTTATCGGGCGGTGGGAAACGTGCTGAATAAAAATCATGACCTCAATGTACCGTGCCACAGGGTGATTAGAAATGACGGTAAAATTGGCGGGTATAACCGCGGTGGTAAACTAAAACAAAAACTTTTACATCAAGAAGGTGCGATTTAATTAGTCACTAGTTCTATTGCTGGCGTCTGGTTAAAAAAACTAGAAACTAGAAACTAGAAACTAGAAACAAACAAGATGCTTCGCATTTTGTTAACCGGTGGCGGTTCGGGCGGGCATCTTTACCCGCTTATTGCCGTAGCTGAAGAACTGCAAAAACAATCAGCACAAAGTGGTGTTAACTTGGAACTCCAATTCATCGGCGCTGACGGGTTTGTAAGAGAAACAGCTGCTACAATCGGTATTGCCACAAAAAGTATTTTCAGTCCCAAGTGGCGACGCTATTTCAGCTACCATAATTTCATTGATATTCTAGAAGCGCCATTCGGATTTTTACAGGCATTTTTTTACATCTGGCGTTTTATGCCTGATTTAGTTTTTTCAAAAGGCGGCTATGATTCTTTTATACCTGCGCTCGTGGCCCGTATTTTGGCAATTCCGGTAGTGATTCACGAATCAGATATTGTGCCAGGCAAGGCGAATCTTTGGGTTAGCAAATGGGCCAAAAAGATTTTTTTAGCATTTGACGGAGCAAAAAACTATTTCAAACAGGACCTTGTTGAGGTTGTCGGTAATCCAATTAGAATCGGGGTTGCGAATCTTACTGATAAAGCGGCAGCATTAGCAGCTTTTAATCTTAATCCGTCAAAACCGGCTGTTTTAATTACCGGCGCCAACCAGGGAGCCCAAACCATTAACGAAGTTCTTTTGCTCTCACTGGTGGAATTAATCAAAAAATTTCAGTTGATCCACCAAAGCGGCCCCCAAAATTATGATGATACCAATACCCGTGTACTTACCATTGTAAAAGAAGGCGGGGGGACTTATGGAAAAACCATCGCCGATAACTACCGGCTTTATCCGGTTTTTGATTTAAAACAAATGGCTTTGGCTTATTCCGCCGTTGATGTAATTGTCGGGCGTTCCGGTGCGGGAACTATTTTTGAAATAGCCGCGGTCGGCAAGCCGGCTATAATTATACCGCTCAAAGGCGCGGCCAGCGATCATCAGCTTGCCAATGCCAGAGAATTTGCCAAATTCGGAGCGGTTGTGATAGAAGAAGAGAATCTAACCCCGCACATTTTGGTCAATGAAATAGAAAATGCTTATGAAAGCCGTGTAGAGCGATCGGAAAGAATCAAGCAATTCGCTCGTCCCAGTGCGGCGCCAATAATCGCTGAAGAAGTTTTGGGAATGATACAACAATCATGACTTGGCATACAATCGGTTTTGATAAAAATAAATTTTTTTTTGAAACAGTCATAAAAAATGGCCAATTAAGCCATGCCTATCTTTTTACCGGCCAAGACATGATAGGTAAGCGTACATTTGCGTTGGAATTGGTACAGAATTTGTTTAAAATAAGTCTATTTAGAGGCTCAACCTCTACGAGGTTGAGCCTCTACGAGGTTGAGCCTCTAAATAATCCGGATGTTTTATTTGTCAATTCGGCCAATTCCGAAAGCGGACAGACTATAGCCATTGAAGATGTGCGCAAAATTAAAAATTTTATTTCGTTAAGTCCCTATAGCGCTAGTCCGTATAAATTTGTGGTTATTGATAATGCTTATTTGATGACAGTGGAAGCGCAGAATGCCCTATTGAAGGTTCTAGAGGAACCGAATTTATCGTCTATCCTGATTCTTGTTTCCGCTAATTCGGAGTCGCTTTTGCCGACCATAGTTTCCCGTTGTCAGGAAATTAAGTTTCAGCCACATTCGCAAACGGTTATCAAAATTTTTTTGGCAGATTTTAAATTATCAAAAACTAAAATTGATTTTTTGACTGATTTTGCCAACGGTAGGATAGGGCTTATTAAAAAAATCATAGATGAAAAATCATTTGATGAAGTTAAAGAATCGGTTGAAGAAGTGATGTATTTGATTAAATCGGATATCAATGAGCGGCTAACCATTGCCCAAAAACTTACCGATGAAAAAAACAAAGCTGAATTGCCTAAGAAAGTTTTGTACTGGATGCTTTATTTAAGAATGCGCTTGAACGAACCCAAAACCCACAAGATTCTCAAAAATCTGCTTGTTTTATACGAAGTAATAAACAAGCCGCAGTTTAATCAGAGATTAGCTCTAGAAAATTTTCTCGTTTCGCTAGCCTAGTTTTGAAATACTAAAAAAAGAACCGCCGATGCTATGGCGGTGATGACTATACAAAAAATAAGCAGCCACTTAGTTGGTTTTAGGAAACTCGTAGCTCGCTTGCTTGAAGAAGCACAAAAGTTCATTTTGTGTTTTTTGGGATAATTTTCGCCAAATTAACTTGGCGGCGCGGTTGGGATCAATGTTGTTGCGTGAACACAAAGCCTGAAAGGTAAGGGGATCAGACTCATCAATCCCTTGGCCGTCCAAAAAGAAATATCTTGCAGTCTGAATCATAAACTGGCCACCCTGACGCAGGTCTTGGATCGCTTTCTTTACAACAATGGCGTCTAGCGCTTTCAAGCCTTCCAAATTTTTAAGTATCTGTTCTGGCATAATTCACTCCTTTTTCTTGTTGTTCTATCTGCATTTTTCAATATAGCATATTAATAAATGTGAGTCAAGCTAAATTTTGATAGGTATTTTGGTATAATTTTTTTAGGATTTATAATGCAAGGTTACAATGACTAATATTAAAGACCTAATAAATCAAAAAAAGTCTAACTTTGAGGGAATTTTGGGGTTTTATAAAACCGACATTGCGACCATCAGGACGGGAAGGGCGACACCGGCGCTGGTTGAAGATGTTACTGTCGAAGTATATGGGCAGAGGATGACGATAAAAGAGTTGGCGACGATTACGGCCCCGGAGCCGAGATCGCTATTAATACAACCCTGGGATAAGGGCGTGATGGCGGCCATTGAGGGGGCGATACGTAAGAGTGAATTGGGGCTGAATCCGGTAGTTGATAGTCAAAGCATCCGGCTTAATATTCCGTCCTTGACCGAGGAGCGGCGCAAGGAGTTTATTAAACTGCTTAAACAAAAAACCGAAGAAGCGCGGGTTAAAATCCGACGCATTCGGGAAGAAATCTGGCACAAGGTGCAAACCATGGAACAGGCGCATGAAATCAGCGAAGACGATAAATTCAAAGCCAAAGACGATCTCCAAAAACTTGTGGACGACTACAACAAAAAAATTGAGGAACTGGAAAATAAAAAAGAAACAGAATTACTGGCATAGTTCAAAAATCACAAACCAACTTATACAAAAGAACTCGCTGCCCGGCTATGCGAGTTCTTTTTGTTCAATAGGTGGTTTTCTTGTTCGAATTCTGATATTATTATCAAATGATTACCCTGATAATTTTCATAATTGTTTTAAGCGTGCTGGTTTTTGTCCATGAGTTTGGGCATTTTATTATGGCCAAACGGGCGGGGATGAAAGTGGAGGAATTCGGTTTTGGTTTCCCGCCGCGGGCATTCGGTGTCAAGCGCGGTGAGACCATTTATTCCGTTAACTGGATACCTTTCGGCGGATTCGTTAAAATTTTAGGTGAAGACGGACAGGAACTAGAAAATCCAAGAAGCTTTGCTGCAGCCAAGACTAGCACTAAGTTTGGCGTGATAGTAGCCGGTGTAGTAATGAATTTCCTGCTTGCGGTGCTTTTGCTTACCATTGGCAATGCCGTCGGTTTACGCATTGGGTTAGTTGATGAGGCGGCAATTCGTCAGGCCCAAAATATTAAAGTACAGATAATACAGGTGACTGCGCAAAGCCCCGCCGAACGGGCCGGACTGCAAGCGCTTGATGAGATAGTCGGCTTCAAAGTTAACGATGAAATTATGGCCGTTTCAAATGTAAACGAGGTACAGGAGTTTATTGCTCAAAATGCCGGCAGTGAAATTACAATACTGATAAGAAACGGAAAGGATTTAATTGAAAAAAAAATAACTCCGCGGGTTGATCCGCCGCCCAATGAGGGCGCGCTTGGAGTGTCGCTAGCGGCTACCGGCTTGGTACAATATCCTTTTCCGCAATCGGTAATTCATGGAGTAACCGATTCTGTTAATATCCTAGGTTACACCGTTGCCGGTTATGCCACTATTATTAAAAATATTTTTGTAACCGGACGGACCGGTGTTGAGCTTTCCGGACCGGTTGGTATTGCTGTTATTACCGGCAAAGCGGCTAGATCCGGTTTCACTTATCTGATGCAATTTGTGGCGCTTATCTCCATCAATCTTGCGGTATTGAATATTATTCCATTTCCGGCGTTGGATGGAGGACGTCTTCTTTTTGTGGGCGTAGAAAAGTTAAGAGGCAAACCGATTCCCAAAAAAATTGAGAATAGCATCAACACCGCCGGTTTTGCGCTTTTGATTTTGCTTATGGTGTATATTACAACTAAAGATATTATCAAATTTTTGTAGAACCTTCACGCTTGAGCCACGAAGCCCAAGAATTTTAGGGCTTAACGTGGCTCAAGCCACAAGGGTTTGCCCAATTTCTTCGTTGAGCGCTCCAGTACTCCCTCGACGTAGTTTTACTACGCCTCGGTTCGTTCCTCGCGCTCGCCTCGAACTTGGTCAAACGTGAAGGTTCTACCTTAAAGTTGTATGAGTAATCAGTTTGAACTTTTTGATATAAAACCCAAGAAGAACCCAAAAACTTCCAAACGAGAATCCCTAAAAAGAAAGGCAAGATGGCTAGGTGAAAATTTAAAGGAATTTATAAGAGAAACCAGGGTTGAACATGTTTGCGCCAGATGCGGCCAGCCAATAGAAAAGGGCTCATCGGTTATAAAATTAACCCCTCTTGAAAAAGGCAAACTGGTCATTGGGAAAATTGATTATTTTCATCGTAAAAGCGAATGTCCCGAATCGCGGCTTGGTGAATAACGCCTCCTATCACCACTTGCAACCCCAGCGAGGTTGCTACGTTCCGTCAAAAGCGTGGATTTTGCTTGCAGTGTTTTACTATTATACTGCTCGCAAACCTTACAATCCACTCTTTTGACGGTGCTATGAGGCATTATTCACCAAGCCGCGAATTTGTTATCATAAAAGTAATGAAGTTATCTCAACTTTTTACCAAAACAACCCGCGAGAATCCCAAAGATGAAACAAGCGTTAATGCGCAGTTGCTCGAGCGTGGCGGTTTCATATACAAAAACTCTGCGGGAATTTACACTTTTTTACCGTTGGGCTGGCGAGTGATGCAAAAAATTGCTGGCATTATCAGAGAAGAAATGGCCAAGATCGGCGGGATAGAAATGTTTATGCCGGCGTTGGTTGAAAAAAAATATCTTGATGCTACTGGCAGATGGGAAGTTGAGGTAGGATTCAAGATAGCCAATGATCATGCAGTACGTAGAGGCTCAACCTCCACGAGGTTGAGCCTCTACGAGGTTGAGCCTCTAAGTAATTTTGTTTTGGGTTGGACTCATGAAGAAGTGTTGACGGCGATTGCTTCGCGTTTCGTCAGTTCATACAAAGACCTGCCTTTTGCCGCTTACCAGATACAAACCAAATTCCGCAACGAACCGCGTGCCAAGTCCGGTTTATTGCGCGGGCGGGAGTTTATGATGAAAGACCTGTATAGTTTCCACGCCTCGGAAGATGACCTTTGGCGATATTATGAAGATGTGAAAGGAGCATATCATAAGATTTTTCACCGTTGCGGGCTGAAGGCAATTTATACCATAGCCGCTGGCGGGACATTTACCGCGGAGAACACCCATGAGTTTCAAGTGCTTGCCGATATCGGCGAGGATACGATTTTTATTTGTGATAAATGCGAATACGCGGAGAATAAGGAGATTTCAAAATTAATGAACAACGGCCAGTGCCCGAAATGCAAAGGCAAAATAGTAGAGCGCAAATCAATTGAAGTCGGCAATACTTTTCCGTTGGGTGATAAATATTCAAAAGCGTTTGATTTGAAATTTGTTGACGAGAAAGGGGAGTCGCATCTCGTGATCATGGGTTCGTATGGTATCGGCTTGGGGCGAGTTATGGGAGCTTTGGTGGAAATACACCATGATGATGAGGGAATTATTTGGCCGGAAGCGGTAGCGCCATTTAAGGTTCATCTATTGGCATTGGAAGGAACGGAAAAATCTGGAGATGAAATTTATGAAAAGGTCTTGCATAGCGGCATAGAAGTTTTGTATGATGACCGGATGGACAAATCTGCCGGTGAGAAGTTTACCGATGCCGATTTAATTGGCTGTCAGTTGCGATTTGTCGTCAGTGAGAAGACTTTACAAAAGAAGAGTGTTGAAGTAAAAAGGAGGGGTGAGAAAGATGCCAAACTAATAGAGCTTGACAATATAGTAGATATTTTGTTATAATGAATATGTAATAAGTTGAACCTAGCAAAATGCCAATAATTCATTGATTTTGTTGGTATTTTGCTGGGGAGGGTTGATTGGCAATAGTGATGCGCCGGGGGGACGCATACCTGTTGCTAAAAAACAGCTTTCTCCAGCCACTTTTCTTAAATTGAACTTGAATTTGATTCGAGCCTAGCAAAAAGTCCCGAAATTAATTATAAAAAGACTTAGTTCTTTACATCTTTCGGGACTGTTTGCTGGGTTGCCGAGGAAATGAGAAAAGGCGACTCTGCTTGCCGTGAAGACGTCATCAGAGCGGACTGCGTGTCCGCCAACGTCTGCTATCACGGCATCTCCTCCCGAGCAGCGGAACGCCGATCACATGATAGGCTGGCTCCGCTCGGGTTTCCAATAACCCGTTACGAAAGGAGTAACGATGAAGGAGTTGCCGGACCAGTAGTGTTCCTGACTCTCGCGTTCCTCCGAGAGTCAATTTGACTCTTAATATTTCCACCCCAGCCAGCATCACCCGCAAGGTGATCCTACTGGCTGACAAACTGCATGCCGAAACGAAAGGAGAAAGGCATGACGGGCATGTGGAAGCGATGGGCAGGCCGGGAGAGCCTGTAGCCATTGAGCGGGCTGACCATTACTTGGCCAAAAGTAATGGTCGTGGTAGCCACCTGTTTTTGAACCAACCTCTCGAGTTTGGCCATTCGAGGGGTTTTTGTTTTGTCACAAAATTTTAAGGTAAGCCGAACCATAGTGTCTTTTGGGACTTCATATTCCCGTAAAAATATGAGAGTGAGCCATTATCAATTTTTATCAATTGGCTTTTTCGCTGATAAAGAAAATTGGGACGGAGCGGAGCCCCGAGCGTAGCGAGGGGCGTAGCGTAAGGGGTACGATTTTTTTATCTAGAAAAACGAGAAAATCAACATATTATTTGTACTGCGAGGACACCTGATAAAAATTGGTAATGGCGAGCTGTAATTTTTGATTATTAATAATAATTTTGTTATGTTAAACTGTTGCCATGTTAAAACGATTTTTTAATTTTTGGTCAAAGGATATCGGCATTGATTTGGGTACTGCCAATACCCTGGTTTATATTCGCGGCAAGGGGATTATCATAAATGAGCCGTCAATTGTCGCGATAAATCAAAAAACCGGACAAATTCTTGCCATTGGCCAAGATGCCCGCAAAATGGTTGGCCGCACACCCGGCTACATAATGGTTTCAAAACCGCTGATAGCCGGTGTAGTTTCCGATTTTGAAGTAACAGAACAGATGCTCAAATACTTTATAGACAGAGCACAGGAAAAGTCATTTTCTTTGATGCCGCGTCCGCGCGTGGTAATAGGCGTGCCAGCAAGTGTTACCGAAGTGGAAAAAAGAGCGGTGGAGGATGCAGCTTATAATGCCGGAGCGCGCAAGGTTTTTCTAATTGAAGAACCAATGGCGGCGGCGATAGGCGCCAGATTACCTGTTCAGGATGCCGCGGCTAATCTGATTGTTGATATCGGCGGGGGTACGACTGATGTTGCGGTTATCTCTATGGGTGGCGTTGTTGCTTCACGTTCTTTAAGAATTGCCGGTGATAAATTAACCAGCGATATCAGCCAATTTATGAGAGAGGAGCATAATATACTCATTGGCGATGCTACTGCGGAAAATATCAAATTAGCAATCGGTTCCGCCTATCCGCTTGAAGAAGAATTGACAATTCAGGTACGTGGCCGCGATCTTCTTACGGGATTGCCTAAGGAGTTGACTATAACTTCGGAAGAAGTGCGTAAAGCAATGCATCGTTCTATAAGAAGCATCGTTTTAGCCATAAAAAGCACAATTGAGGAGACACCGCCCGAACTTATTGCTGATTTACTGAATCGTAGCATTTTTCTTGCCGGCGGCGGCAGTTTACTGCGCGGATTTGATGAGTTAATCAGCCACGAATCCAAACTCCCGGTAAAAATTGTAGATGATCCAATGACGGCAGTTGTGCGCGGTTGTGGCATGGTTCTGGAACATCTTGATTCACTCAAAGATGTTTTGGCATGGACGGCCAAAGAAGCCTATATCTGACGAAATTGCCAACTGCTAATCACTAATCTCTAATTGTGACTCGTAATTTTTATAAAAACTATCTGGCCGTCATTTTAATTGTCGCTGGGGTTGTTTTTTTTAATAATTATTTAACGGATAATTTTCTGCAGAATTTTGTCTATAAAATTACAGAAAAACCTGGTATTTTTTTGACGGACAATCTGCTAAATTTTTCAAGGTATTCTTCCGGATATTTAAAAACCAAAATGATTATTGATGATAATGCCAGATTTTATAAGGAGAATAATATTTTACGCGGGCAATTAGCGGAACTTGAAAGTTTAAAACGCGAAAATAATTTTTTGAGAGAAGAACTAGGGGTAGCGAAACGGCTGGATTCGCCGTTATTATTGGCGCGGATTTTTAATATACAAAGAAGCGCTTTGTCCTCAACGGCATTAATTAACAAAGGCGTAAAGAACGGCATTGAAAAAAAGATGCCAGTTATAGCGACAGGCAATATTTTGGTTGGCATCACGGAGCAGGTTTTTGATGATTCGGCTTTGATTTTGCTCATTGATGATCCACGTATTAAAATTAGCGGACTTGTCCAGCATCAGTTTGAGCCGTCCCAAACTGATGCTGGACAAGTCCAGGAATCGCGAACACTGGTTGAAACAAAAGGCGAATTACAAAATAATCTGGTGCTTAACCTTGTGGCTAATAGCGATGAAATTAGAGAGGGCGAAACAATTGTTACCAGTGGTCTTGACGGTTTGCCGGAGGCCCTGCTCGTTGCCAAAATCATCAAGGTTGAATCCTCATCCAGTACCCTTTTCAAAAACGTTTCCGCTAAACCCATCTTCGACCCCTCCCTCGGTTCCAGTTTGTTTGTGATATTAAAATGAGGCAAGTGGTTTCCAATTTTTATCAGGTGTCCTCGCAGTACAAATAATATGTTGATTTTCTCGTTTTTCTAGATAAAAAAATCGTACCCCTTACGCTACGCCCCTCGCTACGCTCGGGGCTCCGCTCCGTCCCAATTTTCTTTATCAGCGAAAAACTTCAAAAATCAACATTTATTTGTTACTGCTCAAGCCAACAGATAAAAATTGGTAACCACTTGCCCCAGCCTGTTTATAAAAATAGAAAAGCCCCGCAAGTTTAGGTTCGTGAAAGTAGCAGTGTCGTTCATTTTTACCCTCGATTTTAATTATTAAATAACCATACGAAAATTATACCACGACTCATATAAACATGTCCAGAACACAATTTTTCATAATAGGATCGGCCGTGATTTTTCTACTGGAGCGGGTTTTACCCACCCTGACTTCTTGGCCGCTTTTTATTTTTCCTGTTTTTGTTATTTTTTTCATGCTGACCAGTAAGAGTGATGCCCACGATTTGCTGCATATCGCAGCTGCTGCTTTAATCTTTGACTTTTTTTCCGGCTACCGCTTTGGCTTTATGACTTTTGCTATTTTGGCCGTCACGCTTGCTATTGTCCTCTTCAAAACACGTTTTAATGTCAATCCACGTTTTCTTTTTTTTCTTGAAATTTATGCCATTATTTTTATTTTTACCTATTTTATAATACTATCCATAAGATCGGAGTCGAGCATATTGTTGTCGCAGGTATTAATTATAATTTTGGAGACGATTGTAATTTTCGCCACCCTTTTTTTAATACGCAGTAATGGGCGTAATTCCGTGGGGACTTCATTATAATACGAGCAAAATGAACTTAGACAAATACAAAATAACCCGTTTTGAGCAGGATGAATTAAAACCGGAAGAAACTCTGGCTGATGCTTTGAGTATTCATCCCACAATGGAAACACCCATCAGCCGCAGTGTTTTTAATGTTTTTTATGTTGTAGCGGCTGTAGTTTTTGTTTTTTTTATTTTCGAGTCGTTTCAATTGCAAATTGTAAACGGTAAACGTTTTACCATTTTAGCCGAGCAAAGTAATTCTTTGCGCTATCAGTTATCGCCCCTACGCGGCTTAATATACGATTCACGAGGCAAGCTATTGGCTGAGAATTTACCAGTTTTTGATTTAATGGCGGTTCATACGTTTTTACCTGAATCCGATGACAAATTGACGGATATGATTAGCCGACTTTCGCCGATAATCAATCAAAATAGCCAATATCTGACAAAAATTTTCAATGACAATCAGGATCAAGCGGTTTTTCTTGTTAAAAACAATCTTACCAAAGACGAAATGGTAAAAATAGAAACTATGTCTTTGCCCGGATTGTTTACTGTGGCCAATGTTAAACGATTTTATCCTGACGGACCGGCTGCGGCCCATATTTTGGGATATACCGCCAAAGTAACACCGGATGAACTTAAAAACGACGGTTATTTCATGATTAATGATCGTGTCGGAAGGCTAGGCCTAGAAGCTCAGTATGAGAGATTTTTGCGGGGTGAACATAGAAGTTTTGATTTTTTAAATAATGACAGTACAATTTTTGATAAAAAAGGTCTAGAGAACGCAGAAGCAGGTAATAATCTGTTTTTAAATATAGATTCTTCCATACAAAATCAGTTGTACAAATCTATAAGCTCTGTTTTTACGTCAGGCGGGATAGGGCGTGGCACTGCCGTGATCCAGAACCCAAAAACCGGTATCGTTCTTGGACTGGTAAGCATGCCGACTTTTGATAATAATATTTTTGAGAGTGCGTATTTATCCGACAATATTTCTAGAATATCACGAATTTTAAATGATTCTAATAAGCCGCTTTTAAACAGGGCAGTGTCCGGTCGCTATAGCCCTGGCTCTACAATTAAACCATTTCTGGCTTTAGCTGGATTAAAAGAGAGGGTAGTTACGCCTTCAACGATATTATATGCTGGGGGCAGCATAAACGTGCAAAGTGAAGTTGATCCGAATGTCTATTATACTTTTCGTGATTGGAAGGTGCATGGCTGGTCGGATATTAAGAAGGCAATCGCCGATTCAGTGGATGTTTACTTTTATTCGTTGGGCGGTGGTCATGGTAGTATTAAAGAGGGCCTTGGAATTGATAGGATTGCGGCATATCTCAAGAGCGCAGGAGCCGATAAGATTACCGGTATTGATTTACCAGGCGAAACAGTTGGTTTAGTGCCATCTAAAGAGTGGAAGAGAGAAACCAAAGGTGAGCCGTGGTATGTCGGCGATACTTATAACATTTCTATTGGGCAAGGCGATTTAGTTGTAACACCCATTTGGATAAATACATATATTGGGGCCATTGCTAACGGCGGTAATTTAATGAAACCCCGCATTGTAAGAGAAATCAAAAACCAGGATGGTAGCGTAATTGCAGGTTTTAATAGCCAAGTTTTAGGTCAAATGCCCTTTGAGCAAGATGTTTTAAATGTTGTACGGCAGGGAATGCGGCAGGCTGTTTTATCGGGTACGGCAACATTGCTTCAGGATGTGCCGGTTGCTTTGGCGGCTAAAACCGGCACGGCACAAGTTTCCGGTCGCGGACTAAACTCATTGTTTACGGTATTCGGGCCATATGACGACCCGGAAATCGTAATAACGGTGTTAGTTGAAAATATCAACCAAAGCCAGGGGTTGGCCATAAGAGTTGCAAATGATTTTCTATTGTGGTACTTTAACCATTCTCGTTATCCACAGACTGAATAATACGTGATTTCATTTGTGTTATAATCAAAAATTACGCTAGCCGATCCTAGTCATGGAATGCCAGGGGTTGTTTAATAAAATGACACAGCAATATTTCAGTCCTGAAGGGCTGGAAAAATTAAAGAAAGAGCTGGAAGAGCGCAGAGGAGAAGTTAGGGCCGAAGTAACTCGGAAAATTTTGGCTGCCAAAGAATTAGGTGATCTTTCAGAAAATGCGGAGTACATTGAGGCCAAAGAAATGCAAAGCTTTAATGAGGGTCGCGTAGTTGAGCTTGAGGAGATGATTAAAAGTGCCGTGCTGATAGGGCCGCATCAAAAATTAGAAACTGTCGTGGTTGGCTCAACCGTCAAGGTAAAATCTGACCGACATGGCGAACAGAAATTCACAATTGTTGGCGCGGCGGAATCCAATCCCGCCCACGGCTTTATTTCCAATGAGTCACCGCTGGGTACTGCGTTTTTAGAGCGCAAAAAAAACGAAGAAGTGGAAGTCAAAACACCCGGCGGCGCGGTCAGGTATAAAATTCTTGAGGTTAGTTAGCTGATTGGATTAACCGTAAAAATTATCAGCCGCAATATGTGGGTAGTTTTTTAATAATCGGGGAGGAAAAACATTGTCTAAATCTAAACAGAGCAAGTATTTAGAGATAGAAAGAAGATGGCTTTTAAGCAGTTTGCCGGATTTTACTACTTTAAAGATATCGTATGATGATTGGGCCGATATATCAACCGTTTACATTTTGGCTGATCCTGAACTGGAAGTTCGTATTAGGAGACGGCAAGATCTCTTGGAACGTATTAAATTTACAGCTGTAATGAAGATAGGCCGAGGTTTAACAAGGCAAGAGACACCAAAACTATTAATTAACGAAACGTTCTTTAATTATTATTTTGAACTTTTTAATTCATCTCACATTCTTGAAGAATACTGGAAGATTCTATTACAAATTGGCAAGGAATTAGAAATAAAACGGCTAAAAGGGCCGGGCGATCTTAAAGGATTAGTGCTCGCTGAAATAGAGTTTAAAAGCGAGGAAATTGCAAAACAATTCAGCGAACAAGATTTTCCTCTTTGGCTCAAGCCATTGATAGTCAAAGAGGTCACCAATGACCCAAGATACAACGGCAAAAATCTTGCTGTTCACGGCAGACCGAATCCGGCGTAAATGAGCCCCGCAAGGGCTTTTTAATTTTATTTAATTTGATATACTTTTAGATATGCCCCGTAGTGAAAATTCGAGACACTGCGGAGCAGTTAATTATTAATACTCGAATTTCTACTACGGGGTATGGCTTTAAACGATCTTCGCCAAGCACGGCTGGAAAAATTAGAAAAACTCCAAAAAGCCGGCATAGATGCGTATCCGGCGCGGTCTTCGCGTACCCATAAGATTGCCGAAGCACTGGCCGATTTTGATAATCTGGCGGCCAAAGAGATGGAAATTATATTAGCCGGACGGGTAATGGCAAAACGCGAACATGGTGGCTTGGCATTTTTTGATTTGCAAGATGGTTCGATTTCGCTCACCACGAGTGTTCCAGTTCAAATCCAGCTATTTTTCAAAAAAGATGTGTTGGGTGGCAAGGAATACGAGTTTTTTATAAAAACCGTTGACATCGGGGATTTTATTGAAGTCGGCGGCACGCTTTTTAAAACCAAACAAGACGAAAGAACTCTACTCACTACTCACTACTCACTACTCACTAAATCATTATTGCCATTGCCGGAAAAATGGCACGGTTTGCAAGACGTTGAGGAACGTTACCGCAAGCGTTATTTGGATTTGATTTTTAACCAGGAAGTTAAGACCAAGTTTGAAGCGAGAAGCAATATAATTGAACATTTGCGCCAATACTTGATAAGCAACGATTTTCTTGAAGTGGAGACGCCGATTTTACAAACATTATATGGTGGCGCCAATGCCAAGCCGTTTAAAACGCATCTCAACACGCTTGACCTCCCGCTTTATTTACGCATAGCGCCGGAGCTTTATCTTAAGCGGCTATTAGTCGGGGGATTTGAGAAAGTCTTTGAAATCGGGCGCAATTTCCGTAATGAGGGCATGGATAGGGAACATAACCCGGAGTTCACGATGCTGGAATTTTACGCGGCCTATTGGGATTATGAGAAAGCCATGGAATTTGTGGAGTCAATGTTAAAACATATAGTGGAAAAGAAGTTTGGGACTGCCAAAATTGAGCACCAAGGCAAAGAAATTCATTTTGTCGGGCCATACCCGAGAGTTACATTTAACGACTTGTTTAAAAAATATTCCGGGCTTGATTATGACAAATCGGACGAGAATGATTTGAAAGAAAAAGCCAAGGAGCTGGATATTAAAATTGAAAAAAGCATGAACAAAGGCAATCTCGGCGACGAGATATATAAAAAAGTTGCCAGACCCAATATCATACAGCCGACTTTTGTAATTAACCACCCGCTTGAAATTTCGCCACTTGCCAAAAAACTGGATGATGACCCCAATCATGTGGCACGCTTCCAGCTTGTTGTTGGCGGCATGGAAGTAGTAAATGCTTTTTCGGAACTTAACGACCCTACTGATCAGCGTCAGCGTTTTGAGGCGCAGGAAAAAGTTGCTAAAAAAGGAAATGAAGAAGCCCAGCGGCTGGACGAAGATTATATAGAAGCTCTTGAATACGGTATGCCGCCAGCCGCCGGTGTCGGCATTGGCATAGACCGGCTGGTGGTATTACTCACTGATTCGCATTCGGTCAGGGAGGTTATTTTGTTTCCACTCATGAAACCACGCTCGGATTAGCATACCCCTTGGGGACTTCAAAAATCCCAGCGAGATTTTTTCATCCGTTGTGATTGCCGCCATTTGTCAAGATATTCGCTATCGCTCAATCATTGACAAAACCATGCTGGCGGCAACCCCAGCGGCCCCAAAGGGTACGCTAATCCTCGCTTAACGCTTCGCATCATTTTCGTAATTTAGTAGCAACATGCTTGATATAAAATTCATTCGCGAAAATCCGAATTTAATCAAAGAGGCGGCTCGCAAGAAGGGAGTTAAGTTTGATGTGGACCAATTACTGGCGGTAGATGAGCGGCGAAGGCATGTGTTGCAGGAACTTGAGAACACGAGAGCTAAACAAAATGCCGGTTCGCGTGGAGGACCGAAGGCGCCCGCCGAATTGGAGGAACTTAAAAAACTAAAAGAGGAAATTAAAGTGCTTGAGGAAGAAATGGGGCGCGTGGAGCAAGAATTTAATGAACTGATGCTGTGGGTGCCGCAAGTGCCAGACTCGTCTGTGCCTGAGGGCAAAACCGATACTGATAATGTTGAGATAAGAAAATGGGGCAAGATTCCCAAATTTAATTTTCCCGTCAAAGACAATATTGCGTTGATGGAAACCCTTGATATGCTTGACCTTGAACGCGGAGCTAAAGTTTCCGGTTTTCGCGGTTATTTTCTAAAGAACGGAGCTGTCTTACTAAGCCATGCCTTGTGGAATTTTGTTTTAGAAAAATTCGTCAAAAAGGGTTATAAACCCTTGATTGCCCCCACCATTGCCCGCGAGTCTAATTTTGTCGGTACCGGCTGGTTGCCGCAAGGCCGTGACGAAATGTATAAAATAGGGGATGATGAATTTTTAGTCGGTACGTCGGAAATCTCAGTAATGGGTTATCATGCCGATGAGATTTTGCAGGAAAAAGACCTGCCCAAAAAATATATTGCTTTCTCGCCATGCTACCGTTCCGAAGCTGGTTCCTACGGTAAAGATACTAAGGGGATTATGCGTGTGCATGAGTTTTATAAACTAGAGCAGGTGATACTTTGCAAAGCAGACCACGAAGAATCGGTCAAATGGCATGAGGAAATAACACGCAATTCTGAAGAGATAGTCCAAGCGTTAAAATTGCCGTATCGCGTAGTAGTAAATTGTGCCGGTGATCTCGGCTTGGGGCAGGTCAAAAAATATGACATTGAAACCTGGATGCCGTCGCAGGAGCGCTATCGCGAGACTCACTCGGCCTCTTATTTTCATGACTTCCAGACTCGCCGATTGAATATCAGATATCGCGATACTAGTGGAAAAATGCACTTTGCCCATTCACTCAACAACACTGCCCTTGCCACTCCGCGCATACTTGCCAATATCGTTGAAAATTATCAAACAAAAAAAGGCACGGTTGTCGTGCCTAAGGTGTTGAGGAAGTGGATGGGAGGGGTCAAAGAAATCTCTGCTCGCTCTCTTAAAAATTAGGCTTCGTCGCAGCATCTTCCTTGGGACGATGAAGACACTGCGTTTCTGCTTGTCTAATTTTTGAGAGAGCTTCACGCCCCAATGTTTTTAAATAAAAAAACCTAGCTTGTGCTAGGTCTGTCTCAAAGGACAACCTTTTGCCAATTCTCTTGCTACATTATTAATCTAGTTCATGAACAGAAAAATAGAAGACCACGTATATGCTTGTAATACCAAAGCTTTTCGCAGCAATTTGCACTTCGTCTGGCTTCAATCCATGTTGATTAAGAAAGAGTGTTAGTCTTTCTTGCCCATCACGTTCAAATACTTTGGAATGCCATATTTTGTTCATTTTTCCTCCCTTTTTCAAGTGTCCAACCGCGCATTCACAGTATAACAATACTTGGGTGGAAATATCAAGGGAAGCGTTGAAAAATAATGTCAGGGTTTTGCGCGGGGTTTCGGCATCAGGGACAACACTAATGGCTGTGGTGAAGGCAAATGCTTATGGGCACGGTTTAAAATAACCTCCATTGTGCCCAAGCTGTTGAGGAAGTGGTCGAGTGTAAGAAAAATTCAATTAAGCCAATGAAAGTCTTAAATCATCTGGAAAAATACATATTTGTCCACGTGCCGCATCCTTATTGTTTAATATTTTTGTGTAAAACTCTACCCTCTTTTTTCTAAAAAATTTTGCAGTTTCTGAAAGTGCCTCACTTTTATTTTTTGCCCTTACTAATAAAATAGATCTTCGTCTGCTATGCTTCGAAACCTTTAGAACCCAACAAAGTCCGTAAGGAGTTTGAATTTCACTAAGGAATGGGGCTGTATAACAATCCATAGAACCCCCAGGATACATATAGGGATCCTCAAGAATTAATGGTTCATCCGGTTTTTCTCCGAGTTCGAAAAATCGTGATTTTTTAGGTATTTTTTTCATAATCCCCCTGATTTTTTTAAAAGTACGTTGTGGGTTATCTGCGAATTAATATTACAAAACAATCAAATATATGTCAATGCCTGTACACAATCACAAAACTTGGGTGGAAATATCAAGGGAAGCGTTGAAAAATAATGTCAGGGTTTTGCGCGGGCTTTTGGTTTGCCCCGTTAGAGACAGGCCATCTCTATATGGCCGTAGCCATACCCATGCCGGGGCGGTCTCTAACGGGGCGTCGGGAACTAAACTAATGGCTGTGGTGAAGGCAAATGCTTATGGGCACGGTTTAAAATAACCTCCATGCAGAAATACAAAGACGAGTTAAAAACAAAAAAACACAAGAAACTGGTTTTTAAACTGGCTATTTTTTTGACGACGGGGATTGCGATTTTTGCCGGATTAATTTATCTTTCATTTTTTGCCGGAATATTTGATGTCAGGTCTATAAATATTGATACTCCGGATGGCCTGCATGACAGTTTGAGCGATGCAGTTAATGATTGGCTTGATGCTGGGTTTTGGGGGTTGATACGGCGCAATAACATTTTTTTTATTTCCTCAGCCAAACTTACCTCACGGTTGGCTGAACAATTTCCGAAGCTTGAATCAATTAAGATCAGCGCTGATCTTCCCCATGGTTTGCTGTTATCGGCCACAGAGCGCAAGCCGACCGGTATATGGTGCCAGATAAATCAAGATCAATGTTTTTATTTTGACAAAAACGGCATTGCGTTCAGCGAAACCCAGCCATCATCCGGTTTTTTAATAACAAATGTTATTGATAAACGAACGCGGGATATTTCTTTGGGTCGCCAGGTCGTTGCCGACGATTGGCTTAGAAGTATTATATTAGTAAAAGAGTTATTAGCTAAAACAGATGTTGATATTTCAGAATTTTCTATTCCTGCCGATTCTTTTGATGAATTTGATGCCAAGACCGCCGAGGGATGGAAAATTATGTTTAGCGTCCAAACTGATATTGAAAAACAAATAAGCGCTCTGGCTACTTTTCTGAAAGAAAAGATCAAGCCCAACCCAAGGCCGGACTTGCAATACGTTGACTTAAGAATTCAGGACAGAATTTATTATAAATAGTTCTTATTTACTCTAACACCATATGTTGTTAGAATAAATTTGTATGAAAGAGGGAACAATTAAAAACAATTCTTTTTCCAGTAAATTACTACGCGCTATCGCTTTAACAGGAGTGGTGCTTTTGGCTTCGTCTAGCCCCTATTTTGGCCTAGCCTTAATAAAAAATCTTAAAAGAGAAAACAAGAAAAAAGTATGGAAAAGATTCTATGCCTCGTTGGACTATTTAAATAGGCGAGGGTATGTACAAATTTTAGATAGAGGGGGTGGTAAATTAAAAGTTAAAATTACCAGAATGGGTGAAGATAGAGTAAAACATTTTGATCCCAATTCTATTAGACTTCAAAAACAAGAAACTTGGGACGGTAAATGGCGAGTAATAATATTTGATGTTCCGGTAAATAAAAACTGGAACCGTCAAGCATTTACCAATAAACTCAAGGAGCTTGGTTTTATAATGATACAAAAAAGTGTTTGGGCGTATCCTTACGAGTGTTATGAAGAAATAATGTTGTTAAGGAAATTATATGAAATAGAGAGGTTTGTTACTTATTTTGAGGCGGCTGAAATTGAGGATGAAAGAGACTGGCGTGGCCGTTTCAACTTAAGCGTCCAAACCTGAAAAAGTTATAATTATAAGCACTAAACTAAAGTTTATTCTAACATCATATGATGTTAGAATAAAAATAGTAAGTTATATATTTGGTTCTACCTTATTCGGTAGACAAAGATTGAGTTGCCGATGATGGTGACGGGTTGGTAGGAGTTAAGCCAGAGATAGTTGATTTTGTTTGGCATATCTTCCGGGCCTTGGGAACCCATCAGGAAGGTGGCTGACACCGCCAGCCAGCCGTCTGATTGGTTGTGTGCAGTGAAATCTCGCCCGTCATTGTATTTGGTTGAGGACATCCAAATATAGCGCTCTTTCAGATAATATGAGGGATCGGCCCAACCAAAATAATCAAATTCAATTTTAGGGATATTGTTTTTCTTGACCCAGTTGCTGAATCGGACCAAATCCTGTCCCCAATCAAGATTGGAGTCCACGACATATTTATGACCTTCTGACGGTCCGCCTACAATTTGATTGAAGTAGGTAAGGTAGTAGGGATAGACGCGGACATTTTCGTAAACATACCAACCAAGTAAAGTAAAAAGTAAAAAGTAAAAAGTAAAAAGTATTTTTTTGATTTTACTACTTTCATTTTGCACTTTTAACTTTAAACTTTTAACTAATTTAGATATTTGGCCGCTGACGAGTAGTATGGCAAAAGGATAAACAGGCAGAAGATGCCTGACGCCAATATTCAGCGTACTATTGATGCTTATGCCCCAGTATAGGAGGAGCCAAAGCAACATCGCGAATTCATCAATGTGATTTCTTATAAAATGGTATTCCCGATTTACCCATTCTTTTAGCGGATATCGCCATTGCCAAGCTGCAAAAAACAAAGCCATTAAAACCATTCCCCACCATGCCAGCGGTTCTTTTATTAGATAAACAATAGGGAAATATTTGTGCCAGCCAAAACGGGAAACTTCACCCAAAAAATAAGTGGTATTGCCGCCGACGGCGCGCTGGTTGACCATAAGCAGCCCAAGGCCGTACTGAGCCGCGGCGCGGATTACCGGTTTATCTGATGCCCAAACCACCGGGTTAGCAAACATGCGGTTGCCATAACTTGAAAGAAGTTCTTGCGTATCACGATGCTGACGTTCCGGCGGATAATTATAAGTGTGAAAATAATAGACCGGCCAGACGATGACAACGAAACCGATTATAAAAATTAAAATAGTTGCCCAAACCGATTTCGCTGCGTCTTTAACTTTTGCCAAAAACCATGGCGCTTTGTTGTCCGCAGGGCGGGGATTTTTAACAAAACCGTAAATCAGAGCGAGAAGAACGAAAAACGGGACCAGTAAAAATGTTGAGAATTTGAGCAGTAACGCGATGCCGAAAAATACGGCGGCCAGCAGTGAGTTTTTACGGGTTTGGTCTTTGAGAAACTTAATGTAAAAATACGTGGCGAATAAAATCCCGAAAAGCGCTGGCAGGTCAGTCGTCACAAATCTGGAGTGAGTAATAACTGTGGGTGAAAAGGCAAAAAGTATCAATGCCGTAATTCCGCCTGTATTTCCATATAATTTACGAGCCCACTTGAAAATCAAAATCGCGGATAATATGAAGAACGACAACATTGGCAGTTTGGCCAGATGTTTTATTAAATCCGCGTCATTACCCGAATTAAATATCAAGCGTCGGCCAAAATTCCACTGGCCGTTGATATCCGTTTGCCAAAACTCGCTATTAAAAACATCTTGTTTGAGATTGACGAACAGCAGGGGAATAGCGGCCAAGTCCTTTGCCAGCGGCGGGTGCTCCGGATTCAACCGCATGTCTTGTTTTACCAAATACGAATACCCCGCCCCAATATGCGGTACCTCGTCCACGATAATTGAGTCATTCCAGACACTACTCACAGCTAAAATTACCGCAACAACGATTATTACTCCTGCAAAAAATTTGATTAATCTAGACAAATTAATATTTTTATTTTTCTAAGGGAACCACTACTGAATTTTTATCAAACTGCCCGTTTTCGTAGTCAGTCTCTGTTAAATAATATAAATTTTTTGCTCTCTGTTTTTCTGGCGTGTAAGTGTCCGTCACAAACATCACCGTCTGCGCCGGCATCGGGATATCATCAACCAGTACTCCGCCAACGTTTACTAAAACATACTTTTTTACGTTGGTCGGCATTGCGTTAAGCCGTTCGCCGATATCAACATAATTTTGAGCAAAAGCATCAGCGGTATTTGAGTCGCGAGCCCACTTATTGAAATATTTATCATATTCGGCGATGGTAAGCGATGCCAGTAAAACTATTACCGCAAGCAATGCCGCAAATGAGCTCTCGCGCAGCCAAAAATGTCGGATATGAAATTCATGGATGTCACGCGCGCGATACCAATCGCCCAATTTATCCATTATCCACCATAATCCTTCTCCGGCCCAGATAAACACGACCGGCGCCACGATCAACGCTCTTAAGGCATGCGGCAGACCCTCATTGGAAAGAATAGTCGGTGCAAGTCCGACAAAAAACCAGGATAAAAGTAAAACCTGAACGCTGGACAGGTGTCCGTGGGTTTTTGCCCTCTTGAAAAGCTTGAGCCAGCTTCTTAAGAAACCGATAACGAACAAAATTCCAACCGGCCAGAGTAAAAGGGGCTGGCCGGATAAATTATGCCGCCAGTTCCAATCACCAACGAAGTTAAACATGCCAATGGTTTGTAATGTGTTTTTAGCAAGCGCCTGAAGAGGATTCCCCGTTGCGAATATTGAAAGCTGGCCTGTGCGTCCAAAGAAATCAGCCGGGTGCGTCCAGAAGAAATAGCTAATCGGCAGAGCTACCACAATGGCGACAATCAAAAAGAAAGCTAGCCCCCGTACTATTTGATTGCGGGCATGCAGGTATTTTTGATGGTCGTAATCTTTTTTGATGGCCTGCCAGTAAGCGAGGAGCGCCAGTATCAATGCCAGCGGTATCACACGGAATGCGATGTAAGTGTAAAATCCCAGCCCCCAGAAAATTCCGCTAACAGCAAAATTCCAAAACTTAGTTGACGATAATCCGCGCCAGAGGAAATAAACTCCCCAAACCAGTAACATTGGCGCCAGTATGGCGCGAAAACCGATGCGCGAGAAATTAACATGCCAGAACGCGATAGCCATCAGATAACTTGAGAGAGCCGCGATCTGCCAGTTAAAAAGCCGCTGTGCCAGAAGATATAAACCCAATATGGTCAGTATTCCCGCGATTGCCGAAACTATGCGTAGCGACCAGGCATGGTAACCAAAAACCCTAAGCGATAGAGCTTGCAGGCCGATAAACAATCCCTCACGTCCGTTGTTTTCGGGATAAAAAACTTTATAATTTGGGGTTTCAAGCGTCTGTATGGCATTATTGCCGTTCATCGCTTCATCGGGATAAAGTCCCGGCGGTATTGAGCCGAGGTCTTGCAATCTAAAAACTATCGCCACTAAAATTATGACTAAAATGATTGTCCACTTGGGCATTAAAATAATTATAGCAAATATGTTACAATCATAGAAATAGTCCCGTACGAAGCAGGATTTGCTTTTGGCAAATCCCTATTTTACGGGGTAATCATTTTTGTAAATTTTATCAGCATCTTAAGCCGAGTGTTCTACTTGACTCTAGTTGCTTCATACGGGATGGCGGAGAGTAATCAGCCTATTGGCGGGATTAATACTATAGAACAAGAGATCGCTCGAATTGAGCATGATTTGGCGTCTAAGAAAGCAGTGCTGGAACAGCAAAAACAATCCGGTGCGATTACCGAGATGCCGCATGAAAAAGAAACGTTGCGCGAAGTAGTGCGTGAACAATACGCTCCACCCGTTCTTGCACCCGCATCCCCGCCAGTTGCCAGTTTGTCCCCGCCCGTTATTGAACCGCCTTCGTATCTTTCATCCGAGCTCAAGGAAAAGGTGCAGGAGCTGGTAAATATCGCCTTTACGAGTGCGATTGCCGATGCGATTAAACAAGCGCAGGCGACTCATAATGCCGCTTTGATTGACGCTTTCCATGATGCACTAGTGGATGAACTTTATAATTATCTGGTGGAGAGAAGAAAAATACAGAAATTATGAAATTTATAATAGCTAATTTATACATTCAGTTATGTCTATCGCACTTTTAGTAGTTCTATTAGTGGTACTAATTATCACAGCCATCGCGGCTTTTATTTTGATTGGTGGTATGCGGACGCGTGGACAAGTGGAGAGAGCGCTTAATATGACTCTTTTTTTAGTTCGCGTACCGCGGGAGATACCGGGCAAAGAAAGCGGACAAAAGCAGGAAAAAGAATTGATCGCAGTTGGCGAACAATTATTGTCCGGTTTGTCCGGTATCCATTCAAAAGGCTGGAACAAGTTTGTTTACGGAGAGCCGTATCTGGCTTTGGAGATAGCTGTTCATCATATCGGTGAGGAGACCCATTTTTACATTGCCGTGCCGAAAAACAATGAAGACATAATAGAGAAACAAATTTATGGACTTTATCCAACGGCCGAAGTAACAAAGGCCAAGGACTATAATATTTTTAATCCGCAAGGTGCGACCGTTGGCGCATATTTGACCTATAATACAGACCCGATTTTACCTATTAGAACATATCAAAAATTGGAAACGGACCCGATGGGTGGCATACTTACGGCAATGTCCAAGCTTCAATCCGAGGGCGAGGGCGCGGCTATGCAAATTTTAATCAGGCCCAGTCATGCAACCGGTCAAAAGATGCTTGCAACGAAAGTGTCGCGCGAAATGCAATCGGGTTATCAATTCAAAGAGGCATTGCAAAGAGTGAAGCATCCGCCTAAAACCACAGAAGCGCAAAAAACAGAAGAAGCGCAGAGGCCGAAAGTTATTACTCCTGCCGATGACGAAATTATCAAAGCCATAAGCGGCAAGGCCGGCAAGCAAAATTTTGACGTTAATATTCGGCTCCTGACTTCCGCCGCATCCGATATCAGAGCTCAGCAGATTTTGCAGGATTTTGAGGGTTCATTTGTGCAATTTTCTAATCCGGATATTAATGGGCTAAAAGCGGTCAAATTGAGCAGTAGAGCATTAAATAAACTAATTTATTATTTTTCTTTCAGATTGTTTGACGTCGGTCAAACTATGACAATGTCCAGCGAGGAGATAAACAGCTTATATCATTTCCCCATAGTTTCTACGGCTGCCCCGAAAGTCAAGTTTCTCAAAGCGAAACCGGCTGAGCCGCCGCCCAATTTGCCGCAGGAGGGAATTACCATTGGTCGAAGCGTGTTTCGCGGTCAGGAAATTCCCATTCGCATGACCGAAGAAGATCGTCGCCGCCATCTTTATATAATCGGCCAAACCGGTACCGGTAAATCTACTCTGATGAAAGCGATGCTTCGCCAGGATATAGAAAACGGCAAAGGTGTCTGCGTCATTGACCCGCATGGAGAGTTTGCTGAGTTTGTTCTATCCATTGTGCCGCAAGTACGCGTGGAAGATGTTATGTATTTTGATCCCGGTGATATTGAACGTCCGATGGGTCTGAATATGCTTGAAATGGATCCTAAGCATCCCGAACAAAAGACAATGATAATAGACGAACTCTTTGGTATTATGGACAAGCTCTACAATCTCAAAGAGACCGGCGGGCCGATGTTTGAAAAATATTTCAAGAATTCTCT
The DNA here is from genome assembly GCA_016185545.1 of Candidatus Yanofskyibacteriota bacterium. Lineage (GTDB taxonomy): Bacteria > Patescibacteriota > Minisyncoccia > 2-02-FULL-40-12 > IGHO2-01-FULL-4-A > 2-01-FULL-44-17. The sequence goes on along the minus strand of JACPNJ010000005.1, from coordinate 71,375 downwards.
TTATCTTTTGCTGGATGATTATGAGCACGATATTCCGACAATTGCGGATATTTCACGTATACTCAATGATGACAATTACCGTGCTGACAAGCTTAGCCGCGAGAAAAATCCTCTGGTAAAAGAATTTTGGCAATTGGAAGCGGAAAAAGCCACTGGTGAGCAAAGTTTGTCTAATTTTTCTCCTTACATCACTTCCAAACTCAATAATTTTGTTTTTAACGAATTTCTTCGGCCGATTATAAATCAGAAAAAAAGCGCTTTTAATTTTCGCGAGGTAATGGATAATCAAAAAATATTTGTTGTCAATTTATCCAAGGGTAAGATCGGCGACCTTAATGCCAATTTTATAGGTATGCTTATTGTCGGCAAGCTCTTGAGAGCGGCTTTGTCGCGCATAGATATAGCCGACGAGAGCCAGCGCGCTGATTTTTATCTTTACATAGATGAATTCCAAAATTTTACCACCGACAGCATCGCCGTAATTTTATCTGAAGCGCGCAAGTATCGCTTGGATTTGATTATTGCCCACCAGTTTATCAAACAATTAAAGGAACCCATCCGAGATGCGGTATTCGGCAATGTCGGTTCAATCGCGTCTTTTCGTATTAGTCCGGACGATGCCGAATTTATGAAAAACAAATACGAACCGGTATTCACGCCGCAGGACTTAGTCAATATAGATAATTTAAATGCTTATGTTAGTCTGTTAATAAACGGACAGACTACCCGGCCGTTTAATATTAAAATTGAGACTGAACGTGTATTCGGTGCTGGCTTGCCTGAAACAGCCACAGCCTTGCGTGAGATGTCCAAACTCAAATATGGCCGTCCACGCGAGGAAGTTGAGAGTGAAATAATGGCCGGACGACGATCAGAATCAACACTTTCCAGAAACTAATTATGCCACGCAAAGATATTTTTGTCACAATTCTAATAGGAGTCTTAACAGGCCTGGTATGGGGCGGGGTTTTGTTTTATCTCCACACATTAGAAGGTTTTGGCCTGCCGCGTGGTTATATTTGGGGCTTAGTAGCGGTTGCGCCGCTTATTTTTGTATTCGGTTTGTATTTAGGCAAGTGGTTGTCTCAGTGGAAAGTGTTTTTTTCTTCTTTTGCCCGTTTTGTAATTTTGGGCTTTCTCAATACTGGAATTGATTTTGGAGTATTTAACTTACTTATGTTCTTGACGGGCATACAAAAAGGAATTTGGGTTTCATTTTTTCTAGTTTTATCATTCAGCTTGGCGGTTATTAACAGTTATTTTTGGAACAAATTTTGGGTTTTTGAAGGCGGGGCGCGAACGTCAGTGGGTGGCAAGGAATTTTTAACTTTCGCGTTTATTACTGTAGCGGGATTATTGCTTAAGGTGGGTGTTTCATCCGGCATTATCTTTTTAATCCCGCCGCGATATGGTTTGGGACAACTTGGCTGGAATAATATTGCCGCTGTTTTTGGCACGATTTTCAGCTTAATCTGGAATTTTATCGGCTATCGGCTTATAGTATTTAGGAATTCCAAGAATGATAAACCAAGTTCTGTATCGCAAATACCGCCCAAAAACATTTGAAGAAATTGAGGGTCAGGAACATGTGGTGCGTACCTTGCGGGGGGCGCTTCTGTCAGGGCGCGTGGGACACGCCTATCTTTTTTGTGGTCCGAGAGGAACGGGTAAAACCACGATGGCGAGATTATTGGCGAAAGCATTGAATTGTTTTTACAGGTTACAGGTTACAGGTTACAGGTTACAGGAAAAAGAACATGGTCTGAAACCTGACACCTGGCACCTGAAACCTGATTCGGTGGAGCCTTGCAACTCTTGCCATTCATGTACAGAAATCAACGCGGGACGATCATTGGACCTTATTGAAATAGATGCCGCTTCTAATCGTGGCATTGACGAAATACGCAATCTTAAGGAATCGGCGCAGGTTGCAGCAACCGGCGGCGGCTACAAGATTTTTATAGTTGACGAATGCCATATGCTTACAAGGGAAGCCAATAATGCTCTTTTAAAGTTACTTGAGGAACCGTCCTCTCATGTGGTTTTTGTACTGGCTACCACCGAACCACACAAGGTGCCGGACACAGTTTTGTCGCGCGTCCAGCGGTTTGATTTTAAAAAGATAAGCGGGGAAGCCATCGCGAAAAAATTACGTGAAATTGCAAAACAAGAAAAACTTCAAATTGACGATGATGCGCTGACGGTAATCGCCTCAAGCGCTTCCGGTTCTTTGCGCGATGCGGAGTCATCACTGAACAAGCTTATTGCTTATTCCGGCCCGCTTCGCCAAAGCTCCAGCGAGGCGAGCGCCAAAATTACCAATGAGCATGTAACCGAAGCTTTGGGTATTGTGTCGTATCACATTCACCAAAAACTTTTAGAATTAATAAAACAAAAAAACGGACAGGAGGCAATCGCACAAGTAGCGTATCTATATGAGAATGGAGTTGATATGGACAATTTTGTAAAACAATTTGTTAAATATTTGCGAACCAAACTGATTGGTTTGCTTAGTCAAACCATTGCCGCGTCATCAGCACAATCGGAACCGAGTCAGACTCGGATAGAACCGGAATTTTTAATCAAAGTCATAAATCTTTTTATAAAAGCCGGCAGTGAACTGAAATTTTCTCCCATGCCGCAATTGCCGGTGGAATTGGCGATTCTTGAACTCACAAAGTAAATATGAGCACAAATGGAGAATTTAAGCCTCTCTCAAAGCCGCGGATTAGTTTCCAAAAGTTTGCCTTTTATTTTATCACCCTAGCGGTTTCGGTTTTGATTTATCTGAAGTTTTCCGAGGTACGTCTGATTAGAGATCTGTTTCTCCGTTCCAATTTTTTTTGGTTATTTGGCGTCATTGTCACGCAGGTGATTAGTTATTACTTTGTCGCCCTTAATTACCGAGATGTTTTACGCGTTAAAGACCTTGAAGTTGGCGTAAGGGAGCTTTTTCCCGTAACTTTTGTCATACAATTTCTTAATCAAGCCTTGCCATCAGCCGGTTTCTCGGGGCAGGCATTTTTTGTTCACTATCTTAAAAAATTCGGTTTAACCGTGGCTGAAGGCATCGGACGGGCGCTTTTGGAGCTTGCCACTTTGTATATGGCTTTCGGCGTTTTTTTTGTAATTTCGTCTGTAATGATGTTCCGAAACGGCATTATGGGACAACATCCGGAAGCTAGATTTTTTATTTATGCTTTTGCTTTTTTCGCGGTAATTGCTCTTTCTTGGTTTTTAGCCTTACAAAAAAGAAAACGCGGTAAATTTGCCCGATGGATGATTAACAAAATACATGCCTATTTTGAAAACCGACGCAAAAAAAAGAACGGCAATGGTGACGATAACAAAGACAACGGAGCTGATCATGCTAGTCATGTGGCAATGATTATAGACCAGTTCAAGGAAACTTTTAATTTCGGAGAGCTAAAGAAAAGAGCCAGGCCTTTCTGGCTGGCATTTTTTTGGCAAAATATGATTTTACTGGCCAGTGTTTTTACACTGTATTTTTTGTCTTTTGCCTTAGATTCAAAAATCAGTTTCTCGGTGGCATTTATTACTTTTACCTTGACTAAGTTTTTGTCCATGGTTGCTTTTGTTCCGGGCGGGCTCGGTGTTTTTGAAGGCGGCATGACCCTGATTCTCATATCTTTTGGCGTGCCGGCCCAGCCGGCTTTTGCCATGACATTACTCTTGCGCGCTTTCACATTCTGGCTTCCCATGCCCGTCGGTTGGATACTGTATCGGTGGTATACGCATCGCTACGAGCTTGAACATCCTTACGAAGATTTGTCGACTAATAGTAATCAACAATAAACAGCATACTAGACTTAAAATAAAACATCCCGGTATCGGGATGTTTTATTTTAAGTCTAACTGTTGATTAAACCAAAAAGTTCTTTCCATGATTTTACTTTTATAAAATTAGTAGCATAAGGAAATGAATTATATGGGTCAAAAAGTATTTTATTTTTAATGTCAGTAAGCTTTTCAAGAACCCTTAGTTCGTCATCAACATAGTGAGTGATGCCTAGTTTCTTGCCGATTTTATTTTTATCTTTTGGTTTGGAAACAAAAAATGTATTGTTCTCATTAAAAAACTCGGGCCACAGTTTTTTAATTTTCAGGATTCTAATAGCTATTTCCGGTTTTTTCCGCCTGGATATCAAAAAGTAGGAGTATTTATTTTTTATTTCCGACAATGTGCTTCTAGCCCCCCTTGTTACCGGTGATTTTAATGATACTTCCGGATCATCATATAGGGTAAGTTTCAGTTGATCCAGCGCATGCTTCGGCATAATGGTTCTGATTATTTCTGAGTGGGTTTGTTCTGGACTTAATTTCCAACCGAAACTTTTTGCTAAGTTCAGCTTGTTGGGGGTGTGATTAAGGATAACGCCGTCTAAATCAAAACCGATTATTTTATTTATTGGTTTGGTCATATTTTTTAAAAAAAGTCTAGGTTTACAGTGGTATTCTATTTGTTTAGTATATTCCTACGAAAGCATTTTTAAAATAGGAGTTAACTATGCCCGAGTTGTTAAAGCAGGAAAATGTTTTTGAAGAAAAAGCGCAAAAAATTCTTGCTTATCTCAAAAGTCATCTGCGTTATGACGATCAATTCTTGCCAAGGCCATTTTTCCTGGAATTTACCGGTTCGCCGTCATCAGGTAAAACCACTACTATTACCGAATTGGATAAGTTTTTGCGCAGGCAAGGATTCAGGGTGTTGAGGCCTCAAGAAGGAGCAGAGGTTATCCGCCATATCGGTAGAAGCACGCCCCTTTATAATATCAGAACCGGCATATACGCCCTTACTCAGCTCATAGATTTTAGCGCAGGACACCCTTATGATGTAGTTATTTTTGATCGTTGTATTTTTGATGCTTTTTGCTGGATGATGTATTGGGCAGAAAAAAATAAGTTGACCGATAAAGAAAAAAAGATGATACAAGATTTTTTTCTATTGCGATTTTGGACGGATAAAATAGATGCCGCGTATTTTATGATTTGCGATCCCGGCATAGCTGCCGAAAGAGAGTTGAGAATAGCTTTAAGCCGCAAGCTTGGCGAAACGACAAGTCCGCAAATCGTGCGTACGCTGATAGAACGTTATAAGAGCGCCTATAATGCACTTTCTCCGGATTATAAACAGCTATTTTTGGTAGATACGACTCACATGGACGAAGTGACCATGGTGAAGCATATTGCGACGCAAACCCTGAACATACTAGAAGAGAAATCCCAGAACGGATCCAAGTAAAGCCGACAAGCCGCGGCTTTTTTATTTGATTTTTTAATAATTTAAGGCATAATTTACTTATGTTAAATGTAATTCTTTTGGGATTAACTTCATTACTAGCTGATTTTTCAAGCGAGATGGTTTTTCCGATTTTGCCGTTTTTTATACAATCACTAGGCGGGGCGGGTGTGGCAATCGGTTTGGCTTTTGGCATCGGTGATGCCGTAGCGGCTGTTTTTAAGGTTATATCCGGCCGCTGGGCCGATAAAACCAAAAAATACAGAACTTTTGTTTTTGCCGGTTATGCCTTTTCCGCTGTAGCCAAGTTTTTGTATCCGCTTTCTTCATCTTGGCGGCAGATTTTGGCCGTAAGACCTATTGAGCGGATTGGCAAGGGTTTCAGAGACGCGCCACGCGACGCGATTTTATCAGAGTCGTTGTCCCATGAGCGGCGGGGCAGAGGATTTGGGATTCAGCGGGCGATGGACAGCGCCGGCGCCATTTTGGGCTCTCTGGCAGTTTTAATTTTTGTTTTTTATTTTGACCTTGCCCTTTCCAAGATATTTTTAATTTCAGCCGTCATCGCGCTTTTCGCGGTGGTGCCGATTATTTTCGTGAAAGTGCCGGAGCAATTAAAAATTGCGAAAAAAGCGATTGGCTTTGAGGGCCTGTCTTCCCAGTTGAAAAAATTTATACTTGTGGCTTCTGTTTTCGCTCTAGCTAATTTCAGTTACGCTTTCATGATTCTCAAAACCCAGACGCTTTTTGGTGATTTAAATTTTAAAAAAGCGCTCTCATCTACCCTTCTTTTGTATATTTTCTTCAGCATTTTTGATACTGGTTTTTCCACTCTGGCCGGTTCGTGGTCTGATAAATTCGGACGGCGCAAGGTTATAATCTCTAGTTATATTTTACTGGCCGTTGTTTTTTTTGGTTTCGGCGCGATTTCTTTATGGCAGCCGGACCGTACTTGGACATTCATCTTTTTATTTATTCTATTCGCACTCTATGGACTTTTCAGAGCGACGGTAAATATTAGCCAAAAGTCATTCGTTTGCGACCTATCTGGAGTTGAAATACGTGGTACCGCTTTGGGTACTTTTGAAACATTTACCGGTCTTGCCGCCATCCCCGCCGGCCTAATTGCCGGACTCCTATGGAACGTCAACCAAACTCTACCGTTTATTTATGGGTTGGTGCTTTCTCTTTTCGCCGCCCTTCTCTTTTCCGTAATAGTCAGTAAAAAATCAGCTTGAATCAAGCTGATTTTTATGATAAAATTTATGAAATTGCGGGGTGATGAAGTGGCATCATGCTTGTATTTTTTGGGCCAAATTCGCAATTATCAACATGAGAGAATTGATTTGGTGAACCACGCAGTCTATAATAGGAGTATAAATCCGTGGTTCAATGGTAATTAAACCAAAAGAAAGGGGAGCGGCAATTGGCATGAGAAAGCGAGGTTTTTCGTATTCAGAAATTTTAAAAAAAGTCCCAGTGGCCAAATCAACGCTTTCGCTATGGCTAAAATCAGTTAATCTTTCCAGGGAACAAAAACAGAGACTCACACAGAAGAAATTAGATGCCATGAAGAGAGGTTGGATTAAAGTACACCAAAACAGGGTTGAAAAGACTAAAATAATCAGGGAATCTGCCATAGCGGATGTTGGGCGAATCTCTAAAAAAGATCTCTGGTTAATTGGCAGTGTCCTTTATTGGGCCGAGGGAACCAAAGAAAAAAAACACAGCGTTAGCCAGCAGGTTTCTTTCAATAATTCAGACCCGCTTATGATTAGGATATTTTTAAAATGGTTGAAAGAATCCGTAGGTATAAAATTAGAAGAAATTGGTTATGAAATATACATTCATGAAAATTCCAAAAATAATGTTGCAAACGTTATAGATTACTGGGAAAATATTGTGGAAGCAAAAATTAACAAAACATACTTTAAGAAAAATAAATTATCCAAATATAGAAAAAATACCGGCATTGATTATTTCGGTTTATTAAGGGTTAATGTCAAAAAAAGTGCCGATTTAAACAGGAAAATAGCCGGTTGGATAGAAGGTATTTGTAAAAATTGCGGAGTTGCCTAGATTACCCGTCTAAGTTTTTGAAAAAATAATTGTCGATAAAGCTGCGAGGTCGTCTAAAGGTAGGACATGGGACTTTGAATCCCAGTATCCTGGTTCGAGTCCAGGCCTCGCAGCTTTATCTGGAATTTTAAAAATTTAGGTGGGTGAATAGGACATGGGCCTGCATGCGCTGGCATGGAACTCAAGTAACCGCAATTGAAGGATTTGTTATAATAATACCTTTCTAAGCAAATCGACCCCTAATGGGGTCTTTGCTTTTTCGTGGAAAATAGATACTCTTAAACCATGAAAATAACTAGACCCAAAAGAGAAATACCCCACAAAGAATTAGTGCATAAGGATAAGACGGACGAGAGATATTCCAAGATAGGTTCTAAAACCGTGCTTAATGCGAACCTTCTGTGACAACCCTCACCTCATCCCAGAGGACTGGAAGAAGGACGAGAATGGCAAGACTCGTTATATCTTCTTCTTGGCCACGCCTTACTTCGACGCCGGTGAGGAACCGTGTATCTGTTGTCTGCATTTCAGCGGCGGGGTGTGGGGTCGCGGCTACTACTGGCTCAGCAGCAACTGGGGCAGCAACTTTCCTGCGGCTCTGCTCGAAAGTAGCAACACCAGATAGCTGGAGCCCTGCATGTAATTTGTGCAGGGCTTTTACTTTTTAATTTAATTTTGTGCTGGATCTTGATTTATGAATTGATTCGTTGTATCATTGAAATGAATTTAAGATATGAGGAATAAAAAGGATAAGGAACAAAAAGAGCAAAATGAAGCGCCGGTTACCCTTCCGGTGTTTTTAGAATCCTATAATAAAAATATTCCGGCAGGTTTTCCCCGCGCTTCGGTTGCGATATTGAAAAAATTTCAGGATGCGCATCCTACGCTTTTTAAGCATAAAGATGCGTGGTCAGTTGATCGGCATCGTAAGAGGCTGGTTGATTGGCTTTCTTCTAATTCCGATATCTAGTTAGATGCACTTAATGGAAAGTGTATGTGAATCTTATAGAGAAAGTTTCAAATATCGGGCGCAATGCCCATTTTTGTTAAATAATATTATGCAGATTAGAAACATAGCCATAATAGCCCATGTAGACCATGGCAAAACAACTTTAACTGACGCGCTGATGCGTCAGACGGGGGCCCTTACCGAGGGAGTATCAATGGATTCAAATGCGCTTGAACTGGAGCGCGGTATTACGATTTATTCAAAAAACGCGGCTATTTCATATAAGGGAACCAAAATAAATATCGTGGATACTCCCGGCCATGCCGATTTCGGTTCGGAAGTTGAACGAGTCTTGCGTTCTATTGATTCAGTGCTATTAGTTGTTGACGCCCAAGAGGGACCTATGCCGCAAACTAGATTTGTACTAAAAAAATCTCTTGAACTCGGACTCAAACCGATAGTTATTATAAATAAAATAGATAAACTAGCCGCTAATCCGCGCCGCTGTGAAGAACAGGTGTTAGAACTTTTTCTTGAACTGGGTGCTAATAATCAGCAATCTAATTTTCCAGTCGTTTATACCATTGGCCGTCTCGGAATCGCAAAATTTAATATAAATGACGAATCCGATAATCTTGCCCCGCTTTTGGATGCTATTCTTGCCCATGTGCCTTGCGCTTCATCCGTAGAATTGGAGACCAAGCCGCTTCGGATGCAGCCATTCAATCTCGGTTATGATAACTTCGTGGGCCGGCTTGCCGTCGCACGCGTATACGAAGGTTCGGCTAAGGCGAATCAAAGCGTATTTATAAAAAAACCAAACGGTGATACACGTTCCGGTAAAATTACCAAGCTTTTTACTTTTGATGGCCTTAAAAAAGTGGATATTTCCGAGGCTGGCGCTGGTGACATCGTTTTGGTCGCCGGACTTGCCGATATTGATATCGGTGAAACTGTTACTACTGATATGGAAGTAGAGCCGTTGCCGGCCATAGCGATTGATGAGCCGACTATCGCCCTCACTTTTTTAATTAACAATTCGCCGTTTGGCGGCCGTGAGGGCAAATTTGTAACTTCTCGTCAGTTACGCGAGTATCTTGAGCGCGAGCTGGAAGTAAATGTCGGGCTTCAAGTGAATTTTGATTCAACTGATAGTTTCTCTGTCCGCGGTCGCGGGGAACTCCATATCGCTATTTTGCTTGAGAATATGCGCCGCGCTGGTTACGAAATACAAGTTTCACAGCCGCAGGTAATTATCCATGAAGAAAAAGGAGTGAAGTCAGAGCCGTTTGAGGAGGTAATTATAGATATTCCTGCTGAATATCAGGGCTTGATCATTGAGCGATTGGGTACGCGGGGGTTTGTGATGACAAACTTGGCGCATTCTCATGAGCTGATGCGGCTTTCATTTGAGGGGCCGACGCGTGGATTGTTAGGTTATCGCAATCAGTTTGTCATAGACACAAAAGGCGAGGGAATCATGTCTTCTCGGGTTATTGGATTTAAGCCATATGCCGGCGAGATACGCAAGCGGGCAGTTGGTTCCATGATATCAATGGCAAATGGCAAAGCCCTTGGCTATTCATTGTGGGGTCTTCAGGAACGAGGCGTTCTTTATATTGGGCCGGCTACCGAAGTTTACGAGGGTATGGTCATCGGCAATACCTCTAAAGGCGAAGAAATGTATGTTAACCCTACCAAAGGCAAGCAGCTTACTAATGTGCGCGCTTCAGGCTCCGATGAGGCGATTGACCTTACGCCGCCGCTTGAACTGACCATAGAACGCGGGCTTGAGTTAATGGCTGAGGATGAATACCTTGAGATAACTCCTAAAAGCGTGCGCCTTCGCAAGCAGTACCTGACTAAGCTTGACCGCTCCAAAGCACGGCGTGACTCCTAAGACCCCTAATCGTATTGTTTGGAAAATTATATAAATTGTATTATAATTAGAATAATAATTTTAAATTCGCCGGATCGTTTTAATCTAACGATGCGGTGATAAACATTATGGCATACGTAACAAACATAGAAAAAGATACGTTGGAGAATGGTAATTTTAGGAAAGTATTGTATACGGCCAAGAATAGCCAATTAGTTTTGATGAGTTTGAAGCCGAAAGAAGATATCGGCACAGAAGTTCACCAGTTGGATCAATTTATTCGCGTGGAGAAGGGGAGCGGCAAGACCGTGCTGAATGGCGAAGAGCATGAGATAGGTGACGGTTCCGCCATTGTAGTGCCAGCCGGTACTGAGCATAATATCATCAATACCTCGGAAACCGAGGATATGAAACTCTATACCATTTATTCCCCGCCCAATCATCAAGACGCTATAATTCATACCACTAAGGCGGATGCTATGGCCGATGCGGAAGAGCATTTTGACGGTAAAACTACGGAATAACGCATGTTAATTAACCTAAAAGCGAAACCTGGCGCCAAAGAAAATAAAATTGAAAAACTTGATGACGAACATTTTGCCGTGTCCGTCAAAGAGCCCCCGGTTCAGGGTAGGGCCAATGCCGCCATCATCAAACTGCTTGCCGGATATTTTGGCGTAATGCCATCGGATGTCGCCATTGTATCCGGCCACATCTCGCGTAATAAAATTATCAGGATAAACCGCTGAACCTGTACTCTATTTGACATTTAGCCAGTAATATTTTATACTTTACCAATTGGCAACTTGAAAATTAAAAAGTAGGTTTGAATGGGTATAAGATTGGGATTTTCAACTGGTTGTCTTTATAAATCTATTGCGGATGAAAAAGACCGTTTAAGCTTTTTGCGTGATTCGGGACAATCTGTTGTTGAACTTGGTTTAGTGAAATTGAATGTTTTTGAACGAGAAATAACCCGTATCGGTTGGAATGATTTGAGCGGTTTTGATTATGTGAGCTTGCACGCGCCTGTAGCCGAATACGGCTACAATGTCCAAACGGATTTAATATTTATAAAAATAGCCAGAGTACATCGAATAAGACCATTTGACCTCGTTGTTTTTCATCCGGATACAGTTGAGGACTTTTCCGTTTTTGAAACCTGCCCTTCATTTCCTGTCGCTTTTGAAAATATGGACAAGCGGAAGAAAACATTCAAATCAGTTGAGGATATAGCCGAATTAGCCGGGCAGTTTGAAGATTTTAAGATGGTTTTGGATGTAAACCACGCCTATACCAACGACCCAAGCATAACTCTAACCGCCGAATTTTATGAAAAACTCGGCGATAAAATAGCCCAGGTACATTTAAGCGGCTACACTGGTTATCATGAGCCGTTATTTCAAACCCAGCAGGCGGAAATCATAAAAAGCATACGCGATCCCAATGTGCCGATTATCGTTGAGGGGGTTTTAAAACCGGAGGAATTAATAGTGGAGAGAGATTATATTTTGAAAATTCTAGGAGAGGATTAATACCCTCTTTTTTTATTTGCTATAATAAAGGTTTGAATAAAAAACTCACAATTTCAATTACGGTCATAGCCATTGCCATGGTCGGTTTGTTTTTGGTCAGGGATAAATTAGCTTCCCGATTATCCGATATAACAGAATCAGCCGATATCGTATTGGAAAACGTTAAAAAAGAAATCCTGACCCCGCCACCGCTTCGGGCAATGCGGGAGTCGAAGGAGGCATATCTGACGCGCGGCGGCGTGATGAAGTGGACCAATATACACCGTGCCAACGCCGGTTTGCCGACTCTTGTAGAAGACCCGCAGTTAAATACTGCAGCGCGGCTCAAAGTGCAAGATATGTTTGCCCGCCAATATTTTGAGCATATTTCACCGACCGGTGGCAATATCAGTACCCTGCTTGACGGCGTTGGCTACCAATTCATTGCGGTGGGTGAAAATCTTGCGCTTGGCAATTATGAGAATGACCAGGCGTTGGTGCAGGCGTGGATGGATAGCCCCGGCCATCGGGCTAACATTTTGAATTCGCGTTTTCGTGAAATTGGGGTTGCTGTGGCAAGGGGAACTTTTGATGGTCGGCAAACATGGTTGGCCGTGCAGGCATTTGCATTGCCGTTATCGGCTTGCCCGCAGACGAATGAAACGCTTAAGGGTCAAATAAACACACTTGAATTGCAAATCGCGGAATTAAAAGTTCAGGCAGATACCATTTTAACCGAGCTTGAACAATTAAAGGGAAGGGTGAATCGCGAGCAGTACAATCAAAAAGTAGCTGAATACAATGCCATCGTTGTTCAAATCAACGACCTGATCGCCCAGCTTAAAAACCTAGTTTCCCAATATAATGACCAAGTGAAAATTTTTAATGCCTGCGTAAATTAGGGTTTTGAAACCATCTCAATGATTAAACGCCATAGAAAATTCTGGGGAACAATTTTTATAATTTTAGGCTTCATAATTTTATTAACCCCGTTTACACCCGGTTCAGTTTTGTTGTTAATCGGTGTTGACATGCTTTTCGGTGACAAATGGCCATGGTGGAACAGGACGAAATTAAGAATAAAGCATTTTTTCGGGCTAAGTTAAAATTTGACTTCAAAATAGCATTTTGTTACACTTAATCTATTGTAGGTGTGTGTTCTCAGTGTTAGCCATTTAGCCGTAGGAAACCTAGTGTTCTCCATAAGCTAAGCGGATCTCGAGAATAGGTCTTCCTACAAAAATTTACGAAATTTGTGCGTTTGGCCAAGTTCGAGGCGGGTATGAGGAACGAACCGAGGCGTAGTAAAACTACGTTGAGGGAGTACCGGAACACCCAACGAAGAAATTGGGCAAACCCTCGTGGCTTGAGTTGCGCAAAGCCCTAAACAATTTTGGGCTTCACAACGAAAGCGCACATATTTCGCGGTGAAATGGCTAAGAAGTTATATGTAGGCAGTTTGTCCTACAACACGACTGATGACCAGCTGAAACAGCACTTTTCCCAAGCCGGAACGGTAGAATCAGCGATGGTTATCACCGACAAGATGTCCGGTCGTTCCAAGGGCTTCGGTTTCGTGGAAATGTCCACGGATGAAGAAGCCGCCAAAGCTGTTGAAATGTTCAATGGCCAAGATTTGGACGGCAGACAGATTGTCGTAAATGAAGCCAGACCGATGGCGCCGCGCGCTCCGCGCACCGGCGGGTTTGGTGGCCGTGGCGGCTACAGCGGTGGCCGAGGCGGTTACGGTGGTGGTGGCAGGGATTACTAATTATCAGCTACTCAAAAAAAAGCAGGCTCTCTTATGGGCTTGCTTTTTTTTGTATTCATGTTTCAGGGTTCTATTTTGCTGGTTCACAGATGGCCGGTGTATTTATTGGAGGTGTCCGTAAATGATCTGCCGGATATGGTGTGCGGTCAATAAGCGCATCTATAATCTTACCAACTTGCTGTCTGATTATACCAGAATTTTTCTGGTTCAAATCAGTAATGTTTTGCAAAATGCCCCGAGATTTATCCAGTACGCCCTTATTCTCACCATCGCCGATATTTTTATCAAGTTCCTCTAAACTGGCTGTAAGTTCTCCCAAAAGACGTGCCTCTTTTGCAGCCGGATTTACAACTTCTATTACCCGCTGTTTCCAAGATGGAATTTGGTTTATCAAAAAACCACCCGCAATAGCGATCACTAAAAAAATAAGTAAAAATTTAAGAATAAATCCCACCCCTTTAATTATACCCCCAATTTTATCGGCATTTTTAATTGACAATCTAATAATTTATTGTTATTAATTAGTTTGTGACTTTTGAACATTAAAAAGGAGGGCCGGGTGAAAATGACCAAATTTGGCATAAGTATTGCCATATATTTTTTGTGTTTCACAATCACTCGCCCTGCATATGCGCAAAAAGAACCTGATTTTAATGAAATAGTAGCTAAATTCATTGAGAAGTCAGAAGCCGATTCCCTCTATATCGGTGATAATTATATTCACCGCGAACGGTTGATAACCAAAACCTTAAAAAATGGTGTAATTTCTGAAATTAAAGAAGAACGTTTTTGGGTTGAAAAAAAGAATGGCGAACTTTATAAAAAACTGACAGAAAAAGATGGACTGACCGTAACCAATTCCAGATTTAAGAAAAAGGATGAAATTATCAGCATTGGTGTTGAACTTTTGGAAAGGTACGATTTTGTCTTTGCGAGAAACGAAAATCTGGAAGGGACGAGATGTTGGGTTTTTAATTTCAGACCCAAGGCTAGCCCGACATACGGCCGTCCCAGGGAAAAACTCTCGGAATTGAACGATAAAGACGGAGCTTTTAATCGAATGGCCGGGGAAATATGGATTAGTCAAAACGGCTTAAGTTTTAAAAAAATTGCCGGCCACCTATTATCAGAAGCCAGCATTTCTAAAATTATTGGTAGTGCCCGGCTATTTAAACTTAATTTTGTTGCTACCGCTAAGTTAATTGAGGGACGTTTTGCCGTAGATTATATTTGGGCTGAATATATCTATACAGCAAAATTATTCGGATTTGTTACCGTAATTAGTAACAGACACGAGATTAGAGAAATTTTTTACGAAGATTATGAATCCCGTTAGAAGTCGTCCTAGCGGATTCGCGGTCATAGCTAGAAGATAATTTAAGGTCTTGTTGTGTAGTTGTAACCTGTGTATAAGACTACGAAGTAGCGACTTCTAACGGGATGAAAGGAGGACGAAATGAAGAAGCATATTCTAAACCTGTTTTTACTGTTTCTTGCTTTTTTGTCTGGTATTTTAGGAATATTATTGCTCAAAAGCATTTACAATGATTTTTCTTTAGTTGATATTTCTTTTCTGATGATTGCGGTTACTCTTTTGGGCAGTGCTTTATTTGTGTCATTTGGTACATATATTGGTTTTTATGCCTTCAAAAGAATGAAGGGCCGTTAATTAATCGAGCAAACGCTCGATTTTTTAAATCAAATTTGCTGTGGATTATTTTTGTGTTATGATAGCTTTATGGCAAAAGTAGAAATTTATACAACCCCATGGTGCGCATATTGCAAGATGGTTAAGGAATACTTCAAGAAGAATGATGTGGAGTATACCGAGCATGATGTGGCAGAGGATCCGATCAAGCGCCAAGAAATGATAGACAAGACCCATCAGATGGGCGTACCGGTTATTATGATAGACGGTCAGATTGTTATTGGTTTTGACCGCGGGAAGATTGACCAACTGCTGGGAATTAAATGAGGTGATAGCTGATAGGTAATAGCTTATAGATTATAGATGCAATAAAGCTATAACCTATAACCTATAACCTATAACCTGTGTACGAACTCAAACCATTGCCGTTTGATAAAGAATTAGATGGCATATCCACAAAAACTAACGAAATCCACCACGGTAAGCTCTATAAGGGCTATGTTGATAAAGCCAATGAGATAGGAGATGAACTCGGGAAGCTACGGAATGAAATTATTGCCGGTACTGCGCCCGGCGGGAATACGACTTATAGCAAGCTCCGCGCATTGAAACTCGGCGAGACATTTGCTGTAAATGGTGTTTATTTGCATGAATGGTTTTTTGGCGCACTTGGCGGAGATGGGGATTATAAAAAAGCGCCCGAGCTCGCGGCGGCAATATCAGAGAAATGGGGCTCGGCGGAGAATTTCCAGAAATACTTCGGCGAATGCGCCATGGCCGCTCGTGGCTGGACGGTGCTGGCCTGGGACCTGCATGAGAAGCGACTCAAACAATACAACGGCGATACTCACGACCATGCCGTTTGGGGTTGTATTCCGATAATTGCGCTTGATGTCTATGAGCATGCATATTTCATAGATCACGGCAGTGACCGCAAGGCATACATTGCTGTGTTTTGGAAAAATCTGAATTGGGAGGTATTGGAGGAGTATTATAAAAAAGCAAAAGTTATAGATTTTTAAAAAATAACCCGTGAAATATATTTAGGAGGCGTATATGCGTTTGATTTTATTGATTTTATGGATTGATAAGCAAATGCTCAAGTTCTTCAACAAAATAGCCAAAGATTTTAACTGGTTAACCGGTTTGGATAATTTCTTTTTGGCCATATTAATGCTCGGGTTGTCTCAATTGGAATCTTTTCTACATTTTTTAATTTTTAGCGGTGTTAAATATTTCATAATAATGCCGTTGATTCTTTTTACTGTATTTTTTAAGCTCACCGCAAGTTATAAAAAGCGATTACTTGTTGAAAGACACGAGGGCGTAAAGAGTGCAGTTTTGCATATAGAGATGCTTATGCAACGGCTGTGGTGGTTATTCTTGAGCCTCTTTGTGTTTTTTATGTACATGTACTCCAATAAAACCGTACTCATATTCGCTTCTCATATACTTATGTGGGCATGGGCATGTTTTATTTCTATTGACCAGCCGCCGTTTAAAAAGTCTCAAGTCTGGCAAAAAATTAAAAATTGGCTGAAAAATCCTTCCAGCCAATCAAATGAACTTGTGCCAGTACCGGTTTCTGTACCTCATAAATAGAGGCAAATTATGAGATATAGAAAATTATCATATTATAACCAGGTTGGTAACCAGACACGGAAATTGTAAGCTCTTTCAGTAAGCGGTAGGCCGTAAGAAAGAGGGGCGAAAAAAATAAATGCGGCAAAACTTGCAGCCAAAAGGATCATAAAGATCCTTTTTTTATTTTTAGTTTGATCTATCAGATAAACCAAAGTGATTATGGCAAAAATCAAACCAACCATATAGTGATATAAAAACATGGCTCGTTTGATACTGATGAATGGCAAAAGATTAAACAGATATACTCCGACTAGCAAGACCGATAATGTCTTAATCTTGTAATTCGAAAAATCATGGAATTTTTTTAATACTTTCAAAATCGCAAGTCGAAATATTGAATACGCGGCGTTTAAGAGCAAATAAAATATAGCCGCTGTTGATATCCACCAGATAACCGGATTACCTAAAAAATATATGCGTGACTGCTGCTCGCTTGCAGAATCGTTCCAATAATATATCGGCCTAATCATAAATGGCCAGGTGTACCATTTGCTGGAATAGGGATGGCCGGCTGTTAACGTGGCATTTGATTTATACATTTGAAGATTTAACTCGTTGAATTTCTGGAAAACATTGAGTGGTCTCAAATCAGCATTGGCGCTGTCAGCACTGCCAACAAGGGTTTTGCGGAACTCGGGACTCATAAAGGCATCACCGGGACCGGATTTTGATAAAAGAGAAAAATGCAAAGCGAAAACGGAAAAATAGATGATAAGCGGCAAAATAACAAGAAAACCTAAATCTCGTACCATGACCTTGAGTTTTTGTTGTGATTTAAGCAAATCAATGAAGTATAAGATTACGATAATTGCTAAGAATGTGGCGCCAGTCCATTTGACTGAAACCGCCAATGCGCCAAAAATCCCGCTTAAAAGCAAATATACCCAATTGCACGACATGCGATGTCGTGCAATATGACGGTGAAGAAGATAAAAAAGAAAAGCTAAAAAGCCGAATAAAAGCAAAAATGAGTCAAGTAAAATAATACGTGATTGGACCAAAAGAGCATTTTCAAGGATAACTAGCATTCCGCCGGCGAATGCCGCTAGGCGCGACATGCCTAATTCAAGAATTAAAAAATAAATAACAATTGGCAGAAGCGTGCCGGCGATTGTCGGCAAGAGCCGCAACCACATATATGCGTTATCAGGGAATTTTTGGCCGATTTCGGCGAAATTAAAACCCGGTTCAAAATCAGCAGCATAACCCATGCCGGAGATTATCAATTTGCCAAGCGGCGGATGAATGTCAAAAAAATACTCATGAGTAAAATATCCCGAAATGAATTTACCGAAATGTACTTCATCAAAAACCGTTTCACGCGGCTGTCCGAAAAACAAAAAATGCGTTGCCAAACTGGCAACAATAATTATAATCAACAGTATATGTTTTTTCATAAGATTCATGATATAATAATTATAAGCTATAAGCCACCAACTAAAAGTTTACCGTGGCTTTATGGCGCTTAAATAAATTAAAATGATATATATAGGTGCCGATCATCGCGGATATGAGCTAAAGGAAAAGATTAAATCTTGGCTTTCAGATTGGAAATTTGAGTACGATGATATGGGAGCGCATGAATATAACAAAGACGATGATTATCCTGATTTCGCCAAAGCGGTAGCGGAAAAAGTTATTGCCAATCTAGACAGCAAAGGCATCTTGATTTGCGGTTCAGGTATCGGAGTTGCGATTGCGGCTAATAAAATAAAGGGCATACGTGCTGGAACCGCAATGACGCCGGAACAAGCGCGTGCCTCGGTGAACGATGAGGATTTGAACGTTTTAGCCATATCAGCGGATTATATTGACGAAAATCGAGTCCAAAATACCGTAAAAGTATTTTTAGAAACCAAGTTTTCCAACGCTGAAAGACACGTAAGAAGAGTAAGCAAAATAAAAGATTTAGAAAAATAGACAAGCGTGCTGATTGCACGCTTGTCCGGGGTCTTTTCCGGGTGTCTAGTTGGAGCGACTAGTTAAGAACGATCCCGTTATCTCAAGAGCAAATAGGGCGCCAAGACCAACAACGAAAGCCCCAAATTCTGCAAGGCCTTGATATGGTATTTTGTCAATAGTTGAAATATAATGGGTACGTATGCTATTATTTAAAGTAAAGATATGAAAAAAGTTTTTAAATCACAATACAAGATTTTTCCAATTACTGTTGAACCGACGATAGGCGGATATTTTGCATTTACTGATATTGTACAAGGTGCCCATGCCGAGGGCAAAACTTTAGGTGAGGCGATAGATAATTTACAAGATGTTATTGAGAAACATGTAGAAGTAAAAAGAGAACACAATGAGAATATGTCCAGCATTGAGATAAGCGATGAGCCGAGAATTAACATACCGTTGCCGATGGCTTTCAAATGAGCAAAGAATTTCCAGCCATTAACTACCGAAAAATAGCCAAGGTGGCCAAGCATCTTGGTTTTTATTTGGCCAGAACTGCTAAGGGTAGCCACGAAATCTGGCGACGCGACACAGACAGTCGGCAAACTACTATTCCTAATCACGGTGCTAAAGATATCAACAGGCGAACTCTCAAAGCGATTTTTGAAGACCTTGAAGTTGGGGCGAAAGATTTAAATAAAATTTTAAAAAAGTTATAATCAAGATATGCCGAAAATATTTATCACAAGACCAATCCCAGAAGCTGGGCTCAAGATTCTGCACGATAAGGGCTACGAAGTTGTTGTAAACGAAGCGGCACTGGAGCGGGCGGCAACCCAGGAAGAAATGATTGCCGTTCTTCAACAAGCTCAGGGCGAAGGAAAACCCTTCGATGCCTTGCTTTCGGTTCTAACTGATCAGATTACCGTCGAAGTGATTGATGCCGGTTTGCCAACATTAAAAGTAATTGCCAATTACGCGGTTGGCTTTGATAATGTTGATGTTGGGGCGGCCAAACAGAAAGGAGTTATGGTAACTAACACCCCCGGCGTCCTGACTGACACTGTAGCCGAACATACCTTTGCTTTAGTGCTCTCTATTGCCCATCGCATTGCTGAAGCCGATAGATTCTCGCGCGCCGATAAATATAAGGCTTGGGGGCCAGAATTATTGCTTGGCACGGATGTTTCCGGCAAAACTCTCGGTGTGCTTGGTCTTGGTCGTATCGGTTCACGAGTGGCATATCACGCGGTCAAAGGATTCGGCATGAAAGTTTTGTATTACGACCCCAAACAAAATCCTGATTTTGAAAAAGAATACGGCGCGGTTTATGTTTCTAATGTTGATGAATTATTGCCTCAATGCGATTTTGTATCAATCCACGTGCCGTTATTGGACTCTACCCGCCATTTTATCAACGAAGAACGGTTCAAGAAAATGAAACCGTCGGCATATTTGATTAATACTTCCCGTGGGCCGATAGTTGACGAAAAAGCGCTTGCGGCGGCATTAAAAAATGGGGTAATAAGAGGAGCGGCCATTGATGTTTTTGAATACGAGCCGGAAATTACGCCGGAATTGAAAAAGTTAGAAAACATAATTCTGACGCCGCACATTGCCTCGGCAACGCGAGAAACGCGCAATAAAATGGCAGAACTTGCCGCGACAAATATAATAGAGGCGCTAGAGGGCAGAACCCCGCCAAATTTGATAAAATGACAGAGGTAATACCTTCAATTCTGGTTAAAACTAAAGAGGAATTGCTAAGTAAAATTTTGGCAGTTGAAACGCATGTTGAACGTATTCACCTTGATATTGCCGATGGGATTTTTGTGCCTAATATGACAATGCTGGGATTTGAAGAAGTGGAGTCGTTGGATACAAATTTAAAAATCGGGGTTCATTTGATGGTTTCAAAACCCGAGAATCACATTGTCCGCTGGCTTGAAACCCCAGCTGACAAATTTATTTTCCATATTGAAGCAACAAATAAGGCTCAAGAAGTAATAGATGCGGTCAAAGAGGCGGATAAAACAATAGGTATTGCGGTCAATCCCCAAACCCCGGTCAATAAAATTGGACCGTACATTGATCAAGTTGATTTTGTGCATTTTATGACTGTTGAGCCCGGGTTTTACGGAGGCGAATTTGTGGAATCGGTTGTGGAAAAAATAAAAGATTTTCATTTTTATTATCCTGATAAGCCGATTGAAGTAGATGGAGGGGTGACACCGGAGACGGCACCTAAACTGATTGAGGCAGGGGCAAGCATGTTGGTAGCAGGAAGTTATATTTGGGAGAGCAAGGATATCAAAGCGGCAATTCAAAAATTGCAAGCTGCTACTGACAATCAACCAAATTCAAATTTTAAATTTTAAATGAAATCTAAAATTCAAAGTATAAAACTGTTTTAAAATTTATAATTTGAGTTTTGAATTTTCTATGTATGACATTATTACAATCGGTTCGGCGACTAGAGACGTTTTTCTCAAAATGGAGGGTGTTGAATTGCGCAAACATGCCGATTCGCCGACTGGCGTTGAACAATGTTTTTCGCTTGGTTCCAAGCTTAGTATAAAAGAAATTGTTTTTACTACTGGTGGCGGGGGAACAAATTCAGCGGTTACGTTTGGGCGGCAAGGATTTAAAGCTGCCTGTGTCGGGGTTATTGGTAACGATATGACCGGCAAAGAGATAATCGAAGAACTTAAAAAAGAAAAAATAGAACCATTATTTCAGGTTCATGGTGACGACAGCACTGCTTATTCCGTGATTTTAATGAATCCTAATGCTGAGAGGACAATTTTAAGCTACAAGGGCGAGGGCCAGCATTTTGATGTAAAAAATATACCTTTTAGCAAATTAAAGGCTAAATGGTTTTATATTGATTCTCTTGGCGGGCATTACGATTTATTTGAAGCGCTGGTTAATCATGCTGTAAAAAATAATATTAAAATTGCCTGTAATCCCGGAGGCAAAGAATTAGAACTTGGTTTTGAAAAACTAGAGCCGCTCCTGAAGCATATTGATATTTTCGCGGTGAATAAAGAAGAAGGCGCGCAGTTGGTCGGTACGAAACCCGAAGAAGTTGAGGAAACATTAAAAAAGTTATCACTGACCTGTTGCGGCATGGTTATATTGACCGATGGACACAATGGCTCAAAAGTTTTTGCCAAAGATGTTTTTTATTCTGCCGGGGTGCCGGACTCGCCGATCATTGAACGGACTGGAGCAGGAGATGCCTATAATTCAGGATTTGTAGCAGAATATATGAGGAGCGGAGACATTAAGAAAGCGATGCAGTTTGCCACGGCGAATTCCTCGTCGGTGGTAACGAAGGTGGGGAGTAAGGAGGGGATACTTAAAAAAGGTGACTGGGGCACATGGCCGTTAGTTGAGGTTAAGGAACGAAGGTGACGAAATACTGAGCACATCGGTGCAAATGTATATAAGTTTAGTAGTAAGTTTTTTCAAAAACATCGCTCGCCCCTTAATTTTTCTTACAACGTCATGCCTTCCTACAAATTGCATTCGTTGAGCTATTGTTCCTAGAAATATGCGGTTATCCATTCCTGCTTCGCGACCCGCATATTTCAGCGGAACAATATACGCTCAACTCGGCAATTTGTTAGTCGGCAGACGAATGACGAAAAACTAAGGGGCTTGCTATGTCCAATTAAAAATAAAAAAGCCGGCCTATCGTGATAGCATCCGGCACGCCTACTTTGCCCCTAGTAGGTTCGAGTCCTTGTCATGGTTGCTGGAACAACCACTAGCCACCCTCATGGCAGGACTGGGCGGTATTCCCCTGTCGCTAGCTTGGCCAACGTGGGGTAAACTACGGCAGAGTGCCGTAAGCCGCCAAAATGCTGGTTAGGCGGCCAATCGTGTGTGTCTCTTCGTGAATTTTCCAGTTCACGATTCCATGGGGTGAGGGAACCTCAAGGCACACAACCAGCAAAATCGAAACTTAATGCGAACCTTTTTGCCCTGAACTTGTCAGGACTAGCTCCAAATGACTTACTTGAGTTCCGCAATAAAGGCGGAGTGTGGAGCGGGGTTCGTGATTCTGGTATAAAGAGCTGGGTTGAGAGTGTGGGGTCGGATTAGCCAACAATTCCGGCCTGTCTTAGGAAACATGAGCGAAACGCAGCCAGCCTCCGAAAGCGTCAGGTGTGTCAAGGTAACAGCACCTTTCACCCACACTCCAGCCTGTCTTAAGTATAGCAAAATCGCCTAGGCATTGTCAAGTGTTTATTGCAAAATTGTTAAAAACCCCTTATTTTGCTATATTTATAACAAAACCAAAAACCCGCCGAGGCGGGAGTTGGCGAACCTTAACTCAGTACAAAATTCTAATCTCACCAGTTACTAAAAGTCTAGCAAAATAGTAATTTAATGTCAAAGTTTCACTTGTTGATATCTCTTAAGGCGGTGGAAGTGCGGGGATTTGCACCCCGAAGACTCTAACTGGTGAGATTAGGTCTTGCGCTGAGCCACTCCCACCGCATCGTAACCCTAGCAAAACCCAAAATTTAGTCAACCAAATTTATGTCTGAAGCTCATACAAAACTTGCCCGTATCTTGCGCACCAAACCTGAGGTGCTTTTGGGTTTGGAGAAAAAAATGGATAAACTGACCGGCAAATCCGGCGTTATTGAACGCGTAGCCGAGGAAAATAGGATTTTAATCGGGAGAACGCTGGAAGAACTGGGACTGTCAGTTGATATATGCCATGCCAAGGATGTTTATAACATTCTTGCTAAGCGCATTGAGCATATGGATGAGCATCTTTATAATTTTTTGGGCAAACCCGATCTTTCTAAAATGTCATCAGTTTGCGGACAGCTTTGCGATATAGCGCTTAAACTCAATCAGCCAGCAGAGGGTTTTTTTATAAAAAAAGATAAAGCCGTTCAAATGCTTGAAGAATTTCCGCCGCAAAATCTTCTGAAACATTTTGAATATCAAACTGCTTCCGAATTAGTTGAAAAACAGGGCTTTGAATCGGTCTTCAGTTCGCTTCGGTTCGCACAAGACCAAAAATGGATGCATGAATTTTTTGATAAGGCCTACGATGATTTAACGGCTGACGACTTTGAGGAGCGAGGGGTTGTGTTGAAAATACTTGAACCGCAATGGCTTGATGTCGCCGAGAAATTTTTAGAAAAAAAATATCACAATGTCAGCCATTTGAAAGAATTCGGCGTGATTTTTATAATTCCGCTTAAGATTGACACGCCGGGCGAAACGCTACGATTATTTACATTAATTCTTCACTATCTCAACGAGGTGCCGTTTTATTCTAAGTTATTCAGGAAATTTTCCAACGAAAAGAACTTTACTGTTAAATTAAAATCGCTTTTGCGTGGGGATGTAAACGAAGCGCCATTGCCGGATGAAAACAGTTTGCGAATCGTGCAAAGATATTTGGCCAAGGACGACCCGGATGATTTTAGGCTGATGGAACCGCATTTTAATCCGGAGGCGGAACACTGGTATAAGGCCGAAGGCGACTTGGGTAAAATTGCCACATTGCTTGGCGTGGAGGGCAGGACGTTCGGTTTTTGGCAAGGATTGGATTTTGTCGGCGATTTTTTCCATGATGGCATAAGCGGTCCGACAAACGATGAATTGGTAAGCTTTGACTTGATAGATCTGGTCATGTCTTTAGTCAAAAAAGGCGAAATTAAATATCTTTATCACCAGCAAGAGGCGCTTTGGAATAAGATTTTTATTGAATATCTGGGGCGTGATAAAATTGAGGAGTTGGTAGAAGAGAATATAATAGATGGATTAATCAAATTGTAAATCGCCATTCGTTTAACAGCTCGTCATAATACCTTTTGGAAACTTCGCCGAGCCCAGCGAGTTCGGCTCATCTTGTTGGAGCAGCCCCATTTGTCAAGGCGCAAGGCCTATGACAAAACCATGCTGGGGCCTGCCCCAAAAAGTCCCAAAATGTATTATGACTCGCTTGTAGTTCACGGCTAATAAAATAAGATTGATATCTGATTTTCGTCATTCATCTGCCGACTAGTAAATCAACGAGTTGAGCGTATATGATTCCTTAAGAAATATGCGGGCCCCGTAGCCAGTAGGCGGAGGGGGAATGGATAACCGCATATTTTAAGGAATCCATAGCTCAACGAGGAAGATTTACAGGAAGACATGATGTTGTAAGAAAATCAGATGTCAATCTGAATTTATGAAAACCTTAAAACAGTATTTTAATGAAGCGGTGGCGGACAAATGGGCGCTGGGGCATTTTAATTTTTCTACGGCAGACCAGCTCAAGGCGTTTGTTGAGGCGGCGATGGAGCTGAAATCGCCGATTATGGTCGGGACCTCGGAAAGCGAAGCGGATTTTGTCGGCAGGGAACAGGCGGTGGCTTTGGTTAAATCATATCAGAAAAATGGCCACGCGGTTTTCCTGAATGCCGACCATCATAAAAGTTGGGAAACAACCAAAGCCGTCGTTAATGCCGGTTATGATTCAGTACTTATAGATGCATCAAAACATTCATACGAAGAAAACATAGTTCTAACCAAAAAAGTTGTTGATTACGCCCAATCCTTTAACTTAGAGGTTGAGGGAGAATTGGGATATTTGCGTGGCAGTTCGGAAGTTCAGGAGAAAATAGAAATAAGTCCGGCGGATTATACTCAACCGGAGCAGGCGCGCGATTTTGTCACGCGCACTGGTGTTGACCGGCTTGCCGTAGCTTTCGGCAATATCCACGGAATCGTTACTAATCAGGAAGAGCATTTAGACATTGGGCATCTAAAAAAAATAGTTCAAGCCATACCTGTAGTGCCGCTTGTGCTGCATGGTGCTTCGGGCTTACCGGCTGAAGAAATAAAAATGGCGATACAAAACGGTATCGCCAATGTCCACATTAACACCGAGCTCCGCGTGGCTTATCATGATACATTGCATGAAGAACTTGAAAAAGAACCCAAAGAAACCACGCCCTACAAATACCTCAAGTCCTCTTATGAAGAGATGAAGAGAATGATTAAAAAATATCTGGAGCTCTTTGGATCGGTGGGAAAAATTTAAACTTAACCCTATTTTTCAAGGTTTTTCGTGCTATTGACTTTTCTGTGCTTTTGGGTGTATAATTAAGGTATAAAAGGTTTTTTTGAATGTCATTTTTACTGATTGTAGCCCCCAATCCCGAATCTATTTAAGAGTTTGGGGGCTGCAATCAGGCAGCCAATTTCTGCTATCCCGCAAGGGAATAGCGCTCAATAGGAGGAAACTATGAGCAATGCAACTTTTGGTCATGCCCAGCAGACACTTAATCTGCTGGATCAGCAGAAGCTCTCCGGTGAGGAGATGAACACACTGCACAGCGGGTATCTATCAGACCTGGCTCGGGCAATCAAGTCAAATACTTTGCCTGTCAGAGATGTCTTCCAGAAGTTTCTTGGGCTTTTGCCAGTGCTGAAGGTTTGGGGGACCATCAGACTGGGCCTTCACAAGACCCCGAAGGCTTACGCGAGTGCCCTGAAGCGTGGAGGTACTACCCGAATCGGTGATTGGGCACAGCAGATTCTCCACAAAATCTCCATCTCGCAGGCAGAGATTGAAGTGGATTTGTGTGTCATGTCGGTTGCTGAACTCGGTTTCAAGAAGAGTACCCGGTATGATGACATCTGTGCCAGGATAGTTGAGGTCGGCGGTCAACTCTGTCCAAACGAAGTTGGTCCGGCACTGCGCGATCAGTACAAGGATCAGCCCGATGGAGAGTGTCTCGTAGTTGCCATGGAGCCACTTACTGACTCCGACGGCAGCCTGCGCGTGTTCGTTGTGAATCGTTTCGATGGCGAACCTTGGTTGGGCGCGTTTTGCGGCTGTCCCGACAGCGTCTTTGTTTCTGTCTATCGCTTCGTGTTCGTTCTGCCTCGCAAGTAAGGATCTCTCAGATTCTTGTTGCTTGGTTTCTGGGTCGGTCAATATTTTTATCATTGACTGACCCTTTTTTATTTCGGAAATAAGTTATATTATAGATACGGCGACATGCTCACGGTCAAAATTAGAAGGCTTTGAGCGGCCTCAAAAAAAAACAGACATACTTGGTGTGGTGTACTAGGGTATGATTTAGATATCAAATTAGATTCAACCCTGAGAAAACTCAAGGGGTGGTGGTATAGACGGTATGCCATACATTACTGACTCCGACGGCAACCTGAACGTGTTCGATGTGAATCGTAACGATGGCGAACCTTGGTTGAACGCGTATTACGGCAATCCCGACAACGTCTTTGATTCTGACTATCGCTTCGTGTTCGTTCTGCCTCGAAACTATCTCTGTTTCTCTCTGCTCAACGCGGAGAGTTTTCTTTTCTTATATATTTTATCCAACCGCCAAGTTGTTTCCCAATGTTTTGCAGATATTCAGACAAAATTATATATTTCTTTTCTTCCATAGATTCAACTTCCCAAGCCAACCTTAACAGGAATTTTATCGTATCTAGTTTCTGTGATGTTTTTTCAACCAGAGATAACTTAAGATTGCCGGTTGCAAATTGCGCCAGAAACAATAATTCAGCTATTTCCACGAGAAGATTATCTATTCTGTATCCGAGCGTGTGTCTGGAGGTGGTCGGAAAGTGGGGAAATATTTTTTGCCAGACTTTGTATAATTCAATAAAACCATGAATAATCGACAAATTGTTGTTGGGGGGGGGGCATAAAGGTGGTTTTTGTGTTTGTTTTTACGATGTTGTAAGTATAGACAATCTGCTTCATTCTTGGCAAGAATTTTTGAAAGGAAAGCGCAAAAAGAAAGATGTCCAAAAATTCAGTATGAATTTGATGGACAATATTATCGAACTTCACCATGAATTGATGGGCAAAACTTATAAGCACGGCAAATATCAATCTTTTCGTATCAATGACCCCAAACCAAGGCAAATACACAAATCGCCAGTAAGGGACCGTTTGATTCACCATGCCGTCTGTAGGCAACTTTGTCCGTTCCTTGACCGAGTGTTTATTCCCGATTCATTCTCGTGCAGAGTCGGCAAAGGAACTCATAAAGCAATAAACCGTTTCAGGAGTTTTGCCCACAAAGCCAATAAAAACAATACTCGCACTTGTTGGATATTAAAGTGTGATATCAAGAAATTCTTTAAAAATATTGACCATGAAGTACTGAAAAAAATTTTGGTTGAGAACATACCGGACAAGGATATTTTGTGGCTTCTTAACCAAATCATTAAAAGTTTCTCGTCCAAGAAAATAGGCGTTGGCTTGCCGCTTGGTAACTTAACATCACAGCTTTTCGTAAATATCTATATGAACAAGTTTGACCAGTTTGTTAAGCACAAACTCAAGGCTAAATACTATGTCAGATATTCAGACGACTTTGTAATAATTTCACCCTACAAAGCCTGGCTTAAAGGTATAATCAACCCTATTCAGATTTTTTTATCCGAAAATCTTAAACTAGAATTACATCCCGGTAAAATTTTCATAAAAACCATTAATTCGGGTGTTGATTTTCTGGGGTGGGTGAATTTTCCAGACCACAGAATATTGAGAACAACAACAAAGAGAAGAATGTTAAAAAAACTTAAATCAAATCCTGACATTGCGGCAATAGAATCGTATCTAGGCCTTTTGAGCCACGGAAATTCCAACGAACTAAAAGCCGAAATTTTAAAATATAAATCCCCCTAGCGGGGGATGATTTTGATGAGGGGCTCGTCGGGTTTTTCTGCTTTTTGAATGACTAATCTTTCATTTCTTAAATACCATTCAAGATAACAAAGCGTATTTTGCCATCGGCTAAAATTATGAGCCATTTTTTTGATTACGGATTTTCTTTTGCCGATTGCTCCGCGGGTGAAAAATAATTCGCCCATTTTTCGTATGTCTTCCATGTTGTAATGTTTACTTGCGGCTTTCAGATAAAACCCGCCAAGCAGTAAAGTTTGGTAACCGGCTATTTCCATGGGTTCCGGTGAATACTGGTTTTCAATATCCTGCACGAATTCGTCATAAATTTGCGCCAAACTCATGAAAGTAGGAAAGTGGAACATTGAATGTGTGGTTGAAACCAGAGAAAACCGTGTTAAGAATCTTGCCGTGTAATGCTGCTGGTCTTTGCCTATGCCAGTTTCCCTGGGAGCGATTAGTTCTATGTGCTTGAGCCAAAATTCAAAAGCCATTCTTTTACCGGATGTTCGACCCATGGTGAGTAATTTTTTTAATTCCTCACTAGATAAGTTATCAAAGTTCATAATAGCCCCGGATATTTTCAAAGTTCTTATTGATTTGTATCATATCTTAATTTCTATAACATCGCCATCCTGGATAATGTAATCCTTGCCGACGGTATGAATTTTGCCGGTCTGGCGCGCGTTGCCCCAGGCCTGCCCTGAGTCAGTCGAACGGGAGCCGGCCGCAAGCAACTCTTGCCAATTGATAACCTCGGCACGGATGAATTTTTGTTCAAAATCGGTATGGATAGCGCGGGCGGCTTGCGGAATGGGGGAACCGGCGCGCGCCGTCCAGGCGCGCGTCTCGTCCTCACCGGTGGTCAGGAAAGTTATCAGATCCAAAGCAGAATAAGCTTTTTTAATTAAATTATCCAAGCCGCTTTCTTTCAGGCCCATGTCGTCAAGGTAATTTTTTTGTTCTTCTGGCGTTGATTCCGAGAGCAAGAGTTCAAAAGTACTGGATAAAACAGTAAATTCATTGCTGCCGATTGTTTTTTTAAGCTCGACATTAAACTGCCAATCATTTTTCAACTGTTTTTCTGAAATATTCGGCACATAAATAAATTTTTTGTTGGTCAGAAGATTTAATTCTTTTACCAGCGGCAGTTCTTTTTTATCAAGATTTATATCAACTGCCAAAATGCCTGATTGCAGGCCTAGTTTTAATTTGTTCAGCGCATTCAGTTCAATTTTTGTTTTTTCGTCATTCCCCTTAGTTTTTTCAAGCCGTTTATTGACTGTTTCCAAATCAGCCAGAATCAACTCGGTGTTTATAACCTCAATATCATTGGCCGGATCAATACGTTTGTGAACGTGAGTAATTTTTTCATCTTCAAAAACTCTGACTATTTCGGCAATAGCATCAACTTCGCGAATATTGGCAAGAAATTTGTTTCCCAACCCCTCGCCTTGAGCCGCGCCCTTAACAAGTCCGGCAATATCAATAAACTCAATAGCAGTCGGTACAATCTTAGCCGAATGAGACATTCTGGCTAACAATTCAAGCCGTTTATCAGGTACGCCAACCACGCCCACATTCGGGTCTATGGTTGTAAAGGGATAATTCTGAATATCAACTTGTTTTTTCGTCAGGGCCTTGAAGAGCGTGGATTTGCCCACATTCGGCAACCCGACGATGCCGATACTTAGCATATTATAAAAGTTTAGCTAGACGCCAGACTTCGCTAGCTCCGAGCGTTAAGATAATGCTCGGGGTTTTTATTTTAGTTTTAAGAAATTTGGCGGCTAATTCAATGCTTGGTTTGTAAAAAACGCCAGACGAGCCTATTTTTTTAACTAAGTCTTTTGAATGTATTTTTCCTTTAGTTTCTCTCTTTGAGGCATAGATGTCCAGGACTATGGTTTTATCCGACTTGTCGAAACATTTGGAGAAATCATTGAATAAAGCTTCGGTACGGCTGAAAGTATGCGGTTGGAAAACGGTCCAAAGTGTTTTATCGGGATGAGCGGTTTTAAGCGTGGCGATTGTGGCTTTAATTTCCGTCGGGTGATGACCAAAATCGTCAATAACTAAGCAATGGTGTCCATTGATGCGTAGACGGCGGGTTATTTCCAGACGCCGCTTGGTGCCAACGAAGTTCGTAATAGCTTTTTTTATTTGTTTGGTTGGCACATCTAGAGCGGCGGCGCAAAGCGCCGCCGCAGTAAGATTGAGGGCGTTATGATTACCGATAAGCTTAGATTGCCACTTAGAAGTTGAACTTCTCAGTTTGAGAAGTTCAACTTCTAAGTGGGTTGAAAAAGTCATTTTAGCCGGAGTTATCCGGTTAATATTTATTTGACAATCCGCATATTTAGAGAATCCGTAGTTTATTTTTTTACATTGAGCCGATTGGGCGACATCTCTGCAGTTTTTATCATCGGCGCAATAAATCAATAACCCGTCTTGGGGAATTCTTTTGATAAAATTTTTAAACGTCAATTTATAATGCGCCGAGGTTTTAAAGTAATCAGGGTGATCGTAATCAATGTTGGTTAGTATGACAATTTTAGGGTAAAAATACTCAAACTTATTCTGATATTCATCAGCTTCAAAAACCAATAATTTGGTTTTTTGCGCTTTATATTTTAGCAATTGCGGCACAATGGAGCCGACATTTATAATCGGATTATAAACAGTTTTGCTAAGCAGGAATCCCAGAGCGCCTGATGTAGTGGTTTTGCCATGGCTGCCGCAGATTGCAACTGACGACAATTCGCGCGTTAAAAGGCCCAATGCTTGCGGGTAAGTCAAAAGCGGCAAGTTACGGCGTCTGACTTCTTGGATTTCCTGATTTTTGTTATCATAAGCGGTAGAGGTGATGACCAGTTGGGTATTTTTTGGTATGTTAGCCGCAGCAAATGGCGTTTTGATTTTAATGTCCTGCTTTTTAAGCAAAGTGTCCGTAAAAAATTTTTCATCAAAATCAGAACCGGTAACCTCGATATTCATATGCTTAAAATTAACAGCCAGGGCAGACATTCCCGTGCCCTTAATGCCGATCATATGAATATGTCTGAGTCTTTCCAGTATTTTCATCATAATGTTACCAATATAACAATTTAGCCTAATTTAACAAATTGTTGAATAATCTAGCATATGCTAGATTATTCAACAATTTCTGCGCAGTGAACTTTAATCCGGAAATCTTTAGAGCCTATGATATCCGCGGCATTTACGGCCGTGATTTTGATGAGGATTTTGCATTCAAACTCGGCCAAGCGCTGGTCAAATACATCAACAAACGGATATTTCTTATAGGCTATGGCAGCCGCCAATTTTCAGAAAAACTGGCCCAAGCGCTGGTCAAGGGCATTACAAGCGTTGGCGCGGATGTTGAATTTATAGGATTGGCCTCAACCCCGCTTTTTAATTTTGCCCTTAAAAAACTTGGCGTTAATGGCGGAGTTATGCTGACGGCTTCACATCTCGGCCCGCAGTACGGAGGATTCAAAGTTTTCGGCGAGGGTGGTGTTATTGTGGGGCTGAATTCCGGTTTGGAAAAAATTAAAGTTATTTTAACTGAAAATAAAAACTTTGAAGTATCCAGGTACGGCGGTAAGTTAATTAAACAAGACCGGCAAAAACTCATTGACTCCTATACTGATTTTATAATTAAAAAATCATCCTGGAATGTTCGCGATTCAAATGCCGTAAGAGTAAAGATAGAACCGCAAGCCACTATCGCCGACGAGCTTGAGTCATTGGTTAAAAAAACCGGCATTATAAGCATAAACGAGCAATACGATTTATCTTTTGGCTTTGACGAAGACGCCGACAGAATTTATATTTTTGATTCCGCGGCGAAACCGATACATTCCGAATACGTTATCGGTTTATTGGTACAAAGCGGTATTAAATTTTGGACAAAACCCAAAGTAATATACGATTGGAGATTTTCAAGGGGAGTGCTGGAAAAATTTAAAGAGTGGGGAATTAAGGCGATTCATTCCAAAAATGGCAGGACTTTTATACGGGAAAATATAGTAAAATACGATGCTGATATCGGTGGTGAATTATCGGGTCATATTTATTTCAAAGAGACCAACTACAATGAAATGCCATTTCTAGTTATGTTGCGGCTGTTAAAAATAATAAATAAGAGCGGGAAGAATATTCGGGAATTAACCGAACAATTTAGAACTTGGTTTAATTCCGGAGAAATTAATATCGCAAAACATGAAACATGGAACAAGGAACAAGTTTTCGTAAAACTTAAGGAAAAATATAAAGACGGGAAAATTGATGAACTGGATGGGATAATGGTGGAATATCCCGATTGGTGGTTCAATTTCAGGCCGTCAAATACCGAACCAGTTTTGCGGTTAGTGGTGGAAGCAAAAACAAAAAAGCTTCTCGAAGAGAAGCTTTCGGAAATAAAAGGATCGCTGTGAGTTTATTTTTTTACCGGCGGGTAGTATTTCTTGTTTCTGGAAAGTAATTTTCCGCTGATTAAACCAACCGGAATTGACACAATGACCCAGACCAGCAGGATTAGTAATAGCATTTTCATCGCTTTCCTTATAACCCCATTTTTTGTTTGATTTCTGTCAAAGTACTACTTGCAATAAGTTTAGCTTTTTCTTCACTTTCTGTCAAGACATCCTCAACATAAGTCATATCTTGTTCTAACTCTTTGCGTTTTTCCTGAAATGGCTTGAGAAAATTCACTATAATTTCCGCGAGGTCATTTTTGAATTCAATATAAGTTTTGCCGCTGTATTTTTTCTCAATTTCTCTGATGCCAAATTTTAGAGGTTCAACCTCTTTGGGTTCTCGAGGTTGAACCTCTTTAATTAGCAAATGATAGATTGTAATTAAGTTAGAAATAGCCGGTTTTTTATCGGGATCAAATATAACTTCATGGCCAGAATCAGTTACGGCTTTTTTTATTTTTTCACGGATTACATCAGGAAAATCAATGAGAGCAATACCTTCGTCACCCGATTTGGACATTTTTTTAGCCGAGTCCTGAAGTGACTTAATACGCTCGCCCTCGGCCTTGTATGCTTTGACCGGTTCAAAGGTTTCGCCGAACATGTGATTAAATTTCTTGGCGATTTCATTGGTTATGTCTATGTGGGCTTTTTGATCATCGCCAATTGGCACAAGATTTGATTTATAAATCAAAATATCAGCTGCCATAAGAACAGGATAATCAAGCAGACCAACATGATTATATTTTTTGCCGCTTTCTTCCAGTTTTTCTTTGTAAGTCGGTAGCCGCTCTAACCAGCTGACCGGCGTGATTGTATTAAAAATCCAGGCAAGTTCGGTATGCTCTGGAATATGGGACTGGCGAATTAGAAGTGATTTTTTGGGGTCAATTCCTATGGCAAGAAAATCTAAAACTGTATCCAGGGTTTGTTGGCGATAGGTTTCGGGGTCAAACGGCGTGGTAATGCCGTGATAATCAACTACAGCAAAAATTGCCCGTTCAGTATCCGGCGAATTTTGTAATTCTATCCAGTTTTTTATTGCTCCCAGATAGTTACCCAGATGCAACTTGCCTGACGGGCGTATTCCTGAAAAAATTCTGTCAGCCATAAATAACTTACACGCTTTTCGCCACGGAGTCCCAAACCTTGTGGGCTCAACGTGGCTCAAAGCCCTTCGGGTTTGCCCAATTTCCTCGTTAGATATTCCGGTGCTCCCTCAACGTACTTCTAGTACGCTTCGGTTCGCTCCTCATATCTGCCTCGAACTTGGGCCAAACGCGTAAAGTTTTATTATCCAATTATCATTTTACTTGATTACTGAACCGTTGGCTACTGGTTTTTCTGGTCTGATTATAATGGGTTTACCGGTTTCATCCGAAGCCGCCAATACCATTCCTTGTGATTCAAGACCTATCAAATCGCGTGGTTCAAGGTTTTCCAAAATTAAAACCTGTTTGCCGACAAGTTCAACGGAGGAATATGACGGTTTTAAGCCGGCAATAATTTGCCGCGTTTCTGCGCCGATATTAACTGTCAGTTTATATAATTTCTCACTGCCATCAATATCCTCAACGCTTTCAACAGTTCCAATCACGATGTTAAGTTTTTTAAAATCTTCAATAGCAATCATGTTGATTAAATTTCAATTACTACAGGCAAAACCATGGGTCTGCGTTCTGTTTTTTGGAACAGAAACAACCCGATTTCGTCGCGTAGCAAATCCTTCAAATCCACCCAGTTTATGGGGCGCGTGGTTTTGCGCTCTATGACAAACCTAACCTTTTTGCGGACTTGCATCAGCAATTCTTTGTTTTCTTTGAGATATACAAAACCGCGTGAAATGATATCGGGACTGCCGCGCACGCGGCCGGTTTTGGAATCAATCAGAGCCACGATCACAAACATACCATCCTCGGCCAATACCTGCCTATCACGCAAAACCACATTGCCGATATCTCCGATGCCGAGGCCATCTACCATAACACTGTCCGAAGGGACAGTTTTTTTATCAAACCACCAATTAATCGGAGCTTTCTGGTCGGTAAATTTTGGGTCCGATATGTGAATTATAGAACCATTATCGGCGATTATAATATTCTCTTCTTTTATGCCCTCTTGCCCACCAAGATAGCCATGGTTGACCATCATGGAATATTGGCCATGTATGGGCATTAGCGCCTTTGGCCGTATCAGCCGCATCATTTGTTTGAGGTCGTCTCTATAGGCGTGACCGCTGGCATGGATGTCCATCATGTTATAATCATAAACTCTCGCCCCCATACGATAAAGCAGATCTTTAAGCCGTTGAACTGTTCGCTCATTTCCGGGAATTACCGAGGACGAGAAAATAATCGCATCTTTTTTTTGAAGCCGGACGTGGCGATGTTCGCCGGAAGCAATGCGCATCAAAACTGCCCTGTCCTCACCTTGAGCGCCGGTGCCTATAAGAGTAATTTTGGAACGCGGGTATCGATCTATTTCAGTTATCGGTATCTGTGTTTCTTTTTTAATGCTTATCTGGTTGAATTCCTTAGCGATTTCCACGTTGCTCTTGAGACTGAAACCGTCAAATACTACTTTACGGCCGTATTTTTCTGACAAGGTTATTAATTGTTGGATGCGATTGATGATAGATGAAAAGGTTGCCGCGAGTATCATGCCACCGCCGCTTGATTCTTCAAAAATTTTCTCCAAATTTT
Organism: Candidatus Yanofskyibacteriota bacterium; assembly: GCA_016185545.1. Classification (GTDB taxonomy): domain Bacteria; phylum Patescibacteriota; class Minisyncoccia; order 2-02-FULL-40-12; family IGHO2-01-FULL-4-A; genus 2-01-FULL-44-17. The sequence continues at coordinate 35,858 of JACPNJ010000005.1, read as the reverse complement.
CCTGAATTACGCTTTCCGATATTGATTTGCCGTCTTTCTCAGCACCAGTAGAGTCTGACATCAGTAATGATACTCCGCGATCACCGATGCTCTTGATGAAGTTTAAATCTGCTGGTTTCTCATTAAGCGGTTCAGGATCAAATTTGAAGTCAGCCGTATGCACGATCCGGCCGGCTGGCGTAGTAATAATGAGTGCAGTGTCATCTGGAATATTATGATTAACATGGAAAAATTCAATTTCAAATGCACCAAGATGAATTATTTCACCAGTGTGTACGAGATTAATGTCCAGTTCCGGCAGATGTGGAAACTCCTGATGACGCTTAATGGCTAAGCCGCGGGTGAGATTCATGGCGTAAATGGTCGGATTTCCAAGTCGATTAATCAGATAGGGAATTCCGCCAATATGGTCCATGTGTCCGTGGGTTAAGACTATGCCCCGTATCCTGTCTTGCTTGCCATCCAGATAGGCGATATTGGGCAAAGTGTAATCAATACCGGGCATATCTTCTTCCGGAAAACCAAAGCCGACGTCAATTATCATAATGTCGTTTTTATATTCCAGGACGCACATATTGCGTCCGACCTCGCCGAGACCTCCAAGAGGAATAATTTTAATAGTTTCATCTAACGCACCGGTACTTTCTTGACGCTGGGGACGTTCAATGGGCGCAAGCCGCCGCGAACGCGGCAAATCACGCCGATCTTTATAACGTGGCGCGCGGCTGCGTCTGGGCCTCATTTGTTGAGATTCCAGCCGTTGTGTATTTGATTGTTTGTCAGCTGGAGTTTTAGCTGACGTTAATTGCACCTTATTTTCTTCAGTTATCATTTATTTAATTTTGTGTTCCAAAATATTTGTTCTACCTTGCGCATCGGCCGGCCGTTTCTAACACCGAATGTCCAGTGATGCAAAACTGGTTGCCGTTTTTCATACCTATTGCTTATTGCCTTGTCGTTATCGACATAAAAACCAATGTGATCGTGACGCAAGTACATTTTATCATTGTGATTTTTTGGCAGTTTAGGTTCCCACAAAAGAACTGCGCCAGGTCTCGGTTTGTCGATCTTTTTCCATCCGAACAATTCCATATCCTTAACTAAACCCTCAACTGTTGCATGGATATCATAGATTAATTTATGAAGATAAAGAATAGAAGAAACAAACGCAGAGCAGGATAGCTGACCGTCTTTTCTGATATCCATCTTTTTACCATCGACATTAGCGTAAAAATTTCTAAATATGTTGGAACCAACACTATTTTTAATAGATTTTAGGTATGATTCGTTCCAAATAATTTTGACATTAAGCTTTTTTTTACTATTCATTTTGTGCTCGGGGGGAGATTTGGCTTTGACTTAAATTAGCTTCCGCTAATTTAGTCTAGCCACCTCCTCGCGGTTTGACTCGCCGATTGCTCGTCAAACATCGCTCCGGCGTTCTCATCTCCACGCAACACGCGCAGGCGTGTTGCTCCCCACTCCCAATTTCACTTCGTTCAATTGTGCTCGGGGGGAGATTTGGCTTTGACTTAAATTAGCTTCCGCTAATTTAGTCTAGCCACCTCCTCGCGGTTTGACTCACCGATTGCTCGTCAAACATCGCTCCGGCGTTCTCATCTCCACGCAACACGCGCAGGCGTGTTGCTCCCCACTCCCAATTTCACTTCGTTCAATTGTGCTCGGGGGGAGATTTGAACTCCCACGGGATTGCTCCCATTAGCTCCTGAAGCTAACGTGTCTGCCAATTTCACCACCCGAGCAGGGGTATGCGCGTAATAAAAACACAAGAGTTAGACAGTAAGACACGTCGCTGTCCCCGATAAGAGATGCATCACTACTATGAAATTCCATTATAGCAAAACTAGCGGTTGGAGTCAATAGTTTTAGTTTTCAGTTACTGAATAACAATTACTACCTCGTAACTCTTTTTGTCTCTATATACCATTTGTTTACAGTATCAAAACGGCCAGAAGGCATTGAAATCAATTTATTATTATTACCTTTAATTTTTACCGGCTGGGCGTATAAATAATCGGGACTATAAAGAAATACCGCGGGAATTTCGTTGGCTACAATTTTTTGAAATTCGTCATATTTAGCCAGTCGTGCCGAATAAACAAGTGTTTGGCGAGCATCTTCTAACAGCTTATCAGCGTCCTTATTGTCGTACAATGCCAAATTAAGACCGGGATCACGTTTCTGCGATGAATGCCAAAAACTAAATGGGTCTGGATCAAGAGCAAGTACTTCTCCAAAAAGCAATGCGTCATAATTCCTTTCTTTAATTACACGCTGTAATTCCGGCAAAGGCAAAACCTCTAAATTTACCGCCACACCTACTGTTTCCCACTGTCTTTTAATTTCGTTACCGACGGCTATAAGTTCCGGCCAATCGGAAGTTGTGAGTTTAATTTCCAGTTTAAGCGGTTCGCCGGGCTGATTTTTTTTATTTTTTGGCGGCGGCAGAACCTTTTCACGGATTCTATGATTATCCGAAGAGCTTGCCGGATATGACCAGTTAGCATCTTCCAAAGTTTTATTTGCTAACTCAATGCCAAACTCTTGTTTAGCAATTTGGCCGGACGGATTTATAATTCCGAATAACATTGGGGAATCAACTGCTGTGCCATAGCCGTTTAATATTTTGTCCACAAGGCCGTTTTTATTGGTGGCATAATTTATGGCAAGCCGTACATTCTTATCGGAAAGTTGTTTGCTGCGGTTCTGGTTAAAAAATACGGCGAAATATCGCGGCAATCGTAATTTTAAAATTTTTAATTGACCGAGGAACCTGAAAGAATTTAAATTTTGCGGCGAAATGAATCCCAAACCCTCAATTTCATTGTTGTTATATGCGGTTATCATATCATTTTCAGACTGATAGAATTTGAATATAATTTTAGAGATATAGGGCTTGCCGGCATAATATTTTTCAAACGCCGCTAATTCAAAAGATTTTATGTTTCCGGCAGTATCGCGTCTGACCTTGGAAAACTTGTATGGTCCGGAACCAACCGGCTTTATATTGAAATCCGAAAGGTCAAAACTAGACGGTTTTATTTTTTCCCATATATGTTTGGGTATTATCCCCATCGTAGCATTACTTAAAAACTGCGCATATTTGTTTTTTAGTTTAAATATTATTGTTCGGTCGTCAGCCTTACTTACTTCAACTCCCTGCCAAACAATCCTTTGCGTACTGCCGTAATCGGAATTCTGAGCGGTAATAACGCTAAAAATTACATCATCGGCAGTGAGTGGCTGTCTGTCATGCCACAAAAGATTATTTCGCAGTTTAAAAATATAAATCAGACCATCTTCTGATATTTCGTAAGATTCGGCAAGACCGTTTTCAATTTTACCTTGACCGTTATATCGTAATAAGCCGCTATAAACTAAGCCTGTTAAATCTTTTTCCGCATCATTATTTTGGACAAGCAGGGGATTGATGCGCTGTGGTGTACCCACTAGGCCTTCAATTAAGCTCCCGCCAAAATCAGGCGCCGGTTTGGTAAAGTGATAATAACCTGCGACGGGCATGGCTATTAAAGCACCGATAGTAATAAAAAATAAAAAAACAATCAAATCCCGTTCTTTTTTAGACAGCACTTTCGGCAGATACCGTAATTGCTGTTTCGTGGGCAATAGTTCAAATAATTGAAACCATTTTCGCTTTATCTTACTGATATGCTTGTCGTTTTTTGTATTCTTGGGAGACGAGAAAAAATTATCTAATTGATTATAATCGTTATTAATTAGAAAAGTTCACAGTTTACAGTTCACAGTTTATAAAAGATATTAACTGTTTACTGACAACTGTGGACTGCAAACTAGAACAAGAGTCTGCCAACGGAAGTGCCAAAAAATAAAACCGCTATCACTATGGTGGAAGTAAAAAGTATTTTTTCAATACCGCGGCGCGTTGAATAAACACTGCCCTCGCCGCCAAAAGCGCCGGAAAGTCCTGTGCCACGCTGTTGGAGTAAAATGGCCGCAATCAGGAGAACGGCGAGAATTAGCTGGATGATTGTTATTAACATAAATTTTTATTTGACCCAATGCGCTATAAAATTTATTGCTGCTATTACTAATGTTGCCCATAAAAGAGCGACATAGTTTTCTATAACAATATAACCGGTCAGTTGGGCTGTAAGCCACAAGATTATGGCATTAATTACGATCAGGAAAAGGCCCAGCGAAACTATAATTAACGGAAAAGTGATAATTTTCAAAATAGGGCGGATTATCAAATTCAGTAAACCAAGCACTAAACCGGAAATCAGATATGACTGCCAGCCATCAATTACGCTAAAACCGCTTACCCAGAGATTAGCTAGATACAAACCCAGAATACTAGCAAAAAACCTTATAAAAATAGCCATATTAAGGCAATTTTTAGTATATCACTTCATCCGTTTTATGCAAACCTTGACTTTTAATTATATTAGGTGTAATATAATGTAAGCATGGTGCGAATCTGGTTATGGAGGTAAAAAGTGAACATAAATCGGCGCAAAATCAGAAAGGCATTGGGAAGTCGTACCGAACGAAGAAAGGGAACAAAGACAAAGGTTATTCCCGGTACCAATAGCCAAAACAAGGGCCCCTCGCCATGTTTCCGTTTCCCGCGGCGGCAAAAGCCGCGAGTGAGTGTCCGTGTGGAGGCGGCTATCAGGCAACTGATGGCGGAGAAGCAGGCGGCCGGTCAGGCATAAATTTCGCCAATTCCCGAACTTTGCCATGCGGTTTGAAATTATGGTAGGGTTTACATTGGCGAAAGGTGCTCCGCATAGCTTTAGGATGTGGGGCAAAAATTAACCCTCCAGACCGGCGCAACATTGTGCGCCGAGACAAAGAAAGGATCTTGGAGCGGAAATGGTTCGGCGAAGGCAAATGCTAAACCCGAGCCATTTTTTATTTGCCCAATTTTCTGTGCAATTTTTTGTAATAACTAATCGCGAACCTGTGGGTCTCTGAATCAACTTGAAGAATCAGATTTCTAACCGCCGATGGTAACTGTTTCAACGGTACAGCCGCTTTTTTAGCGCCAACATAAATGTGGCTTCCTCGGTGTTTATCGTTTTTGGTCAAAGCAACAATCGGAATCAGATTTTCCGTCATCGCAAGACCTATGGTCTTGCGATGTCCATAGATTATTTTAGCTGCAACATTTAGTTGTGCCCTACCGCCGTCTACGATTATTAAATCCGGCCGTGGCCATTCCGGATGATTAAACCGACGAGTTAATATTTCACGCAACATTGCCGTATCTCCGACAGAGCGGAAATCCGAAGCATGAAATCTGAAATCCGAAACCTTTTGTGATTTTGAATTTTGAATTTTGGATTTGTTTCGAATTTTGATATTCGAATTTCGAATTTTAAACCTACGGTATTGGCTTTTATCAGGCCGGCCGTTAACAAAAACGACCATTGCACCAGTAGCAAATTCGCCTTGGATATTAGAAATATCATAACCCTCTATTCGCTTTGGGATATATTTTGTGCCGATAATTTTGGCTAAGTTTTTTAAAGCATCTTTGTCTGTAGACCTGTTTTTGGAATCTAGAATGATGCGGGCATTCTCAAAAACTTTTTTCAGTTTCGTAATTTTATCGCGTAATTCAATCGCTTTTTCAAAATCATGTTTTTTGCCAAGTTCCAGCATTTCTTTTTTAAATCTTTTTATCAAACTGCTTCGCTTGCCTGTCAATATATCTTTTATCGCCCTGGCATTTTTCTTATATGATTCTAGATTCTGCTTTCTAGATTCTAGATTCTGATCTTTCAGACAGCAAAACCCCAAACATTTCCCAATATGATAATTCAAACAATAATTATTATGCTTTTGCTTGCAAGTGCAATAGGGAAATATGCGGCGCAGAAGTCGCAAGGTTATCCTTAGCGCATTTCCATCAGTGAATGGACCAACGAAATCAGGTTTTAGATTATTTGAATTTTGAAATTTAGATTTTGAATTTTTTAAGCGTCGACAATCAAACGGTTGATGAGTCAAGAAGATGCGTGGAAACACATCTTTCGTGAATCCAACAAAAAAATACTGTTTATCATCACGCAGCATTACGTTGAACGGCGGACGATATTTTTTAATAAGTTGTGATTCTAAAATCAGGGCTTCTATTTCGGAATCAGTCTTTTGCCAATTAACTCTTATGGCTTTTTCCATCAACTTAGCGGTCCGACCGCCAAGTTGAGATTTAAAATAGCTGGCCAAGCGATTTTTTAAGTTAACCGCTTTGCCGATATACAAAATTTGCCCATGTTTATCACGGAAAAAATAAACACCCGGTGTTTTGGGCACGATTTTGGGATTAATTTTCATCCCGTACGAGGCACGGAAACGATTTACATATGTAAATCGTTTCCGTGCCTATTAATAATTTACTTTAATAATCCCGATTAGATAGGCGTTGTAACCCTTTCTTGTTGTTTGCAAAGGCTGTCTCGTTCGGGATTGACATCCTACCATTTTTTCTGTAATTTTCAAATGCGCTTGGTTAATTTGGTTGAATGATAAAAATCAGATGGGAGAGAAAAAATGGAACGTTCCTTAACAATTTTAAGTAAATTGAATAAACATTTGGTGGCTAATTATGAGCCGCAACTAATTGCTGACCACGGCAGTGGGGCTTGGCTATGGGATGTTGATGGCAATAAATATTTTGATTTTTTAGGATCTTATGCTGTTCTTAATATTGGTCATTGCCATCCGCGGATTATAGCCGCAATTAAAAAACAACTGGACAAGCTGGGGCTTGTTTCCAGAACCACGCCTACCGAAGCCCTGGCATTGTTTAGCGAAAAACTGGTTCACTTCTGCGGTTTTGGAGAAACTGGCAAGATTTTACCAGCCCTCGGCGGACATGAGGCGGTTGAAAAAGCAATTAAGATTGCCCGCAAGTGGGGATATGAAACAAAGGGCATAGATGAAAAAAAGGCCGAGATTATTTCCTGTATCGGGAGTTTTCACGGCCGTACCTATGGCGCTCTTTCTTTAATGACAAATCAGCAATATAAATACAATTTCGGGCCGTTCTTGCCGGGATTTATACAGATTCCTTTTGGCGATATTGGAGCGCTTGAACAGGCAATTACTAAAAACACGGCCGCTTTTATAGTTGAACCGATTCAGGGCGAAGGTGGAGTCATTGTGCCGCCGTCACGCTATTTACCTTTAGTTAGTGAAATTTGCAGAGAAAACGGAGTGCTTTTCATTGCTGACGAAATCCAAACCGGTTTTGGCAGAACCGGGCACAATTTAAGTTGCGAAAGAGTAAAAGTACAGCCGGATATTTTTATTGTGGGCAAAGGTTTTAGCGGTGGTGTGGAGCCCGTTTCAGCAGTAGTTGGCCGGGCTGAGATTATGGATGTAATCAAAAAAGGCGATGATGGCAGTACCTTTGCCGGTAATCCGTTAAGTTGTGTTGCTGCGTTGGAAGCGATGAAAATTTTAGAAGAAGAGGAATTAAGCGATAACGCGTATGATCTGGGCTTAATTTTAAAACAAGGTTTGCGGAATATTAGCCGTCGGTATATTAAAGAAGTTCGCGGCAGAGGATTAATGATTGGCGTTGAATTGGTTGAAAATGTCAAAACCGAAAACCTAATCAGAAAATTTATGGCTGAAGGCATTCTTTTAGGCGCCAGCCACAATGTTTTACGTTTTAATCCGCCATTAAATATCGGGCGGGAGGATATTTATTGGGCACTGCCCAAGATCAAGAAAGTTTTAGAATCATAAAAAATTGAGGAGAATGTAATGAAGCTGCCGATTGCACTTTTTGGATTATTTGTTTTTTCGTTATTTGTTCTTGGTTGCGGGCCGCCAAATTTATCAAATGATTGCCAAAATACGGATCGTTTCCCGCAAAATTTTTCAGCCAAAGAGGCGCTATTCATAAGGGAGCGGAACTGCGCGCCGCATATTTTGGCATCGGCTTTCTTGATTGACAGAGAGCGTGGGCTGTTTGCTTCAGCCAAGCATTTTGTGGGCAATGAAAGCGACGGGCAAGCAAAAGTATTTTTCAACGGCAGGGTATATGATGGTTTTCTGGTACAACTTCCGCCAATAACTGATGTTGCGGTTGTTAAAATTCAAGGTAATTTTGATCCGACAACTTTTCCGGAAGCGTACGGGTTAAGCCAAGCTAAAATAGGCGATAAGGTTTTTGTAAAAGGCATCCATCCACATCCAAAACAGCTTACCGGCAACAATAAAATAATCCTCATATATGAAGTATATTACGGGTTAATTGGCGAACCGCAAATCTTGGTTTATGAAAGTATTGAGGCCGATATAATTTCTCTAAATCTTCCGATAAAAAATAAAGATCTAAGCGATGAATTTTCTGAAGATATATCTGAAATTTCAAATAATTACATAAATTTAAAAATGGCAAAAAATCATTTATTTACTTTTGGCGGTTTAAGTGGTGGCCCCACGGTTAATGAGCGGGGTGAGGTTGTCGGTATTAATGCAAATCAGCTCCCCAAGGATTGCGTCCCGCGAACAGAAAATTGTATAGTGCAAGGCGAGCCCGTGCTTACAAAGTCAGGATTAAAACCCCGTCCTTTTGATGAATTGAATATCGTTCCCGCTTCCGAGCTTGAAAAACTGATACCCTTGCTTGCGGATATTAAATAACCCCGCCCTTAAAAAATAATTTTTAAAATCTCCTGACCCGTGGTCAGGTTTTATTTTTCAAGGGTGGGTTGACTGGTTTTATCGTTTCAATTACTATCCAGCTAATCAAGCACTTTTATAATTTTTGAGGATAAATTCATGGAACAAAACAAACGCCCAGTCATTGCGCGTGAAGATATTACCCCTAATTATATTCGAAAAATTGAACAAAAAATCCGCGCCGAGACCACTACATGGCTATTTGGTTTGGAAAGACCGGCGGAGTTATTAGTGCGCTCGCTTTTTATGCGTTTGCCCTACAATGACAAATTAACCCGTTCAATGAAATTAGCTCCGCCCAATATTATGTTTGCCGGATCCACCGGGATTGGTAAAACCGCTCTTATACAATCAATTTCTTTTGCTGTGAAGGCTCAGGAGAGAAGAATTCAGGGAACTCCTGACCTAATGCCCCAAGATATCATCGGTTCTCCGACTATAGTTGAAGATTTAAAAGGAAATAGGACTATTCAATTTAAGCCCGGACCAATTTTTAATCATTTGTTTTTTGTGGATGAAGCTAATAGAATGCGTCCTCAAACAGGCTCAGCGCTCATTGAAGCAATGGAAGAGCATTCAATTACTCCGAAAAATGAGTATCTGGCCGAAGAATTTGCCATGAAAAGATTGCCGCTTTTCCCTTTAAGCGGCAAGTATGACGATGTGGAGGGCGAGCGATTTTTTATGGTTTTGCTAACGCAAAATATTCTTGACGATGAAGCAGGAGCCTTTCCCAATCCAATGGCTGTTTTGGACAGAATTTCAATGTTTATTCCCATTGATCGTCCGCCAGAGGAAGAAGAACGCAAAATTAGAGCCGAAAATGTTGAGGGTAAGTCCATTCAGCCGGTAACGGATTTGTATGAAATCTCGGCTTGCGCCGATTGGATTCATCATAATATTAAGTTGTCCGCATTAGCAGATAAATACATCACTAAATTGCTGCGCAATACCGACCCCGATCCGAGGGTAACTGATACGGAATCGGAGTTGGGTCGGTTTTTAAAAGAATATGTTCAAGTAGGGGCAAGTCCGAGAGTCAATTATCACCTTGAAGCCGTAGCTCGGTCCGAAACGTTTTTTGCCGGCAGCAATGAGGTGAGACCAGAACATGTCAAGGCTGTAGCCAAAAATGTTATCGTTCACCGGCTTATTCTTAAACCGGGCAAAGAATTTAAAACCACGAAAGAAGAGGTCTTTGAAGAGATTCTCAAAAAAACGGAGAAACCGCCATGGAAATAAGGGAAATTTTTGAAGAATTGATCCAAATAAAACAGGAAACTTACCGCGGTAAAGCCCGTAACATACAGATTGGGGAACATAAAAGCCCGCTTCAAGGAGCGGGCTATGATTTACTTGATATAACCAAGTGGCGCCACGGAGATTCGGTTGACAACATTGACTGGCAATTAAGTTTGCTTAGTTGGCCCAAGAAGATTTATAAATTAGAACACCCGGAATTCAAAAGTACGCCTGTAATTTTAGTAGTTGATATTTCACCTTCCATTTTTGTAGAAATTGACCAAAAGGCAAATAAGTTCAGACTCCTGCTTCATCTCATCGGGGCGTTGGGATTTGCCGCTAATTATTTTCATGATCCTGTCGGAATACTTTGTGTTTCTGACGGCATTGAATTTTATTTGCCGCCCAAATTCGGTTCCGGACAGATATTTTATGCGGTAAAACTGGCTGTTGAGAAGGCCGAAGAATTTGAGATATTGAAGAAAAAAAATAAATTTGGCAGAAGAAGATCAAATTTAAGCGCCGCTCTTGAACTTTTAGCGGCACGGCTCAAACGCCATTGTTCCATAGTAATACTTTCTGATTTTATAGATGTGACCAGCGGCCAATCGGAGATTAATTACCAGATGCTTGAGTTTCTGTCAGCCAAACATAACTGGAATGTCATTGCCGTATTTCTTGACGACCCCAACGAATTCTTGTGGCAACGTGGCAGAGGAACAGTTGCGGTACGGGATGCCGAGACGGGCGTTATCCAAAAAATCAAAGCTGACCGAGCAGCCGATGTCAGACGGACATTTCTAAAAAAAACCGAGGAACTTCGTGAAAAGTTGGGAAGATCCGGTGTTGACTCTGTTGTTCTAAACTTTAGCGATCATTTTAATAATTTGGCTCAATTTTTATCCCAGAGAAAATCAGTTCGTAGATAGTGCCGCTCTTAAAAAGAGCGGGTCTAAATAACCCGACTATTAGTCGGGCTTTATTTTACCGAGAATGAGCAAAATACAAAAACTTGCTTTTGTATTTTGGGAAGCTCTTGACTATGAAAATTAGCTGTTTTATTCTTGCTACAACAAAGGACTTTGACAATTAAGGAATAAGACAATGAGAAAGCATAAAAAATTCACGTTGCTAATTGCCATTTGGCTGGCGATAATTATTCAGGCTATGGCGCAGGAAGAAATGCCAGTCATTATCGACCAACCAATAAGCAACAGGACAGTTTTTACTAATTGGGAAGAAATCAAACTAACATATACCGTTCGCTGGCTGGATGGGTATAAACCGCTTTTTGAAATGGCCGAACCGGAGGATATGTCTTTTGGCGACCATTTTGAACTAGATCCGGTTAAAGGCCGAAAACTCATAAAAATAAATGAACGCAAATATAAAAAGGAGAACTACGCCGATCTCGTTTATTACCTCAGATATATTGACGAGAAGAAAGGCGAAGTAGAAATTTCTGAACAGACCTTTCACTACATAAAACAAGAACCGGGCAGGTCTGATGAGGGAGCGGAAGCCAAAGAAGTCAAAGCCCCCGGCATTATATTGCGCTATGATAGCGTTCTGACCAAGGGTGCCGATGATATTATGGATAGGGTAGATTTTGGGTCATTTAGGGGTCAAGAAAATTTGTGGAAAGGTTTAATCGGCGGATTAGCCTTGCTCACGAGCATGATTCTTTTTTGGCTGTTTAGGAAGCCGGCTATCTATGCCGCAAGAAAAACGGGCAAAACAAAAACTACTGGCCAGGCAATCCACGAACAGGAAGAGCAGCTTGCGCCCAAATACGCCCGGATATTCTTGAGCAATAAACTTTTCTGGTTGCAAGCGGGCCTTGCGGAAAATTCTGACAACCAAATATTACGCGAAACAAGAGCTGCAATTTGTAATGAACTACGCAAGTTTTTCTTACTGTATATTCCCGATCTTAGGAGGGGCGAGTTTACCTACGAGGAAATCAAAGGCAAGATTTCGCTAATATCAGAAGAAAGAGGAAGGGAATTGCTGGTCATTCTAACTAACTGGTTGGAATATCATGAAAATATTTTGCATCATGAAGAAAACAAGAGCGGCCTAACCAATGAAATAATTACCATGAGGAAATACGTCGACGATTTGGATGATTGGAAAATTTGGCTGTTTAATAAACAGCGGGGATGGCAAAAATTAGCCGCGTGGTTTACTAAATTACCACGGAGGGCCAGATGAACTTACTAGGCACACTTCGTGAGCTGATTGAATTTAATCTGGCCAATTTTTTTAATACCGATTGGTCGGCGGTTCAATTTAAGCAGGCGGGTTTTGCAATCTGGGCCGCGATACTGCTGGGAGCGGCCTTTTTGCTAAAAATCTTGTGGCGTTATTTTCATCCGGAACACGAAAAGAGTTTTTATGAACACTCCGGTCACTATTTTAAACAGCGGGATAAGCCGGGATTCTGGTACAAGATTTTGGGATTTATCCCGATAATGTTTGTTGTTTTAGCATCAGGATTACTTCTGATTGCAATTGCTGACCCATATGTCTTGTCGAGCCATCAGAATAAATCCACACAATCGCGGGAAATTATCTATCTTGAAGACGTTTCGGCTTCAATGGGTTTTAAGTTTAAAAACCAGCAAATAAGCAGAGCCGAAATTATACGAGATTTCATTTTGAAGCTTATTGCCGAACGCAAGGATAAAAATGACAGGGCCGCTTTTATAATTTACGCAACCAATCCATACCGTGTTGCGGATTTTACGACAGATGTTAAGGGTTTTCTTTTTAATGTAGATGACGGCCCATTAGTCATTGCTGATCCTGCTACGCCGACAATCGAAATGTACAAGGGGATTTTTATTGTTAACGACTTTATGCCGGAGCTGTTTGGCGGCGAGTCCGATCTTTTTCTAGGACTCGGGACAGTTATCAAGCTTTTTGACGAAAAAGGCGATCCCAAAATTACCGAAGAAGCTAAAAAGAATCCATCCATTAAAAGAAGATCAGTCATAATTGCGACTGACGGCGCGTCCGACCGCGACCCTGAGACGAAGTTTAAGGAACTGAAAAAGCGGGGTATTACTCCATATCTGGTGTTTATTGATCCCGATAAAGAATCAGAAAAAAAGATTCACGGCGAAAATTCGCCGCAACTAAAACTGCCGGAACAATTGTTAAAACAAGTAAAGCAATACGGCGGTGAATATTTTATCGCAACCAATCGTTCATCACTGGACCAAATACGCCAGCGGCTTGACCGCCTTCACGCCGCAGTCGTAGAAGTCAAAAACTACACCACCGAACAGCACATTTACCGTCTGCCGTTAGTTGCTTCGTTTTTGCTCTACACCCTTGCAATTCTGGCTAGAGTGATATTTTTGAAATTCCACAGGGTAGTTTAAATAAGCAGCAAAAGCTGCTTTTTAATTTCCTGCCAATAATATGCTGGACCCCGAACGAGGCCGCGAGGGCATACAGCGTGCCTCTGCCTCGTACGGGGTGGACAAATGTTTTATTTGGTTATAGCCTGACAGCAAAGGACTTTTACAATTGAATGGAAGGGCTAAACCACAGATCGGGTCGCCCAAAGGAGACAAACCGTGGAAAAAGCAAAATGGTTTACGATTCCCCGTGTTTTCTTGGCAGTTATCGTATTGGCTGTTTTTTCTTTATTGACCATTGTTTTTTACAGGGTCAGCCAATTTTATGAAACCCAGGACGCTTTTAGCGGCGCGATTACCCGCAGCGACCAATTAGCCGCCAGAGATTACCTGCAAAACCTTCAATATTTTTACGAACTCAATAAGAAACTCCGACCGTTGGGACTAGACGGTGTGATTAATGAACGTTTTTTCAAAAACGCTCAACATTACCAATCTGCTTATGATTACTTAACCGGTCATGGTAGATGTGAAAAAATACTGAATGAACTCAAAGATGATGACAGTTATTGGGGACGTTATATGCGAGCCAACTGCAGATGGCGAATCGCTCAAGGTATTTTTGAGAAATCACTGGATAAAAATAAAGATGAAAAAACCAGAACAGCCGATCAGAAACAGTCCATAGAAATGGCAGCTTCAACCAAAGATGACTATGAGTGGGTTATTAAAAACGATCCCGCTTCAACCCTTCCGCCGAAATGGAATTACGACCTTACTGCCGACCCATCGGCTATGGCTCGCGCTCTCGGCCCTAAACCCATCAAAATCAAAGTTGTTTTAGGCGAAGGCGGCAAAGACAAAGGACCGAAAGGCGATAAAGGCGAGGGTCCCGAAGGCAAAGGAACTCTGGATTTGGATAAAAAAGGCGGCGATAAGCCAAGCCAAAGCCCAAACCCGGATGCCAAAAGAGGGGGGTAGCCGCATGATGAACAGCAGTATCAGGCATTGGTTTGAAAATTTGTATTTTTCAGAGCCGGTTTATTTTATTTTTTTGAACATCATATGGGCCCTTGCCGCAGTACTGATACTTATCTTGGTTATAAAGTTAATTAATCGTCCGCCCAAATCTAAATATTCCAGATACCGACTTTTCGGTAAAGATGCTGTCTGGGTCGCGGCACTGATGATTTGCACTTTATCAGTGGTCGCTCTGGCTGGTCCAAAAATAAACAAAGGAATGAAATTAATTCCCGGCGGCAGTATAGATGTCGGGTTTATAATTGACAGTTCATTTTCAACAAAAGTCGATGATATAGACGGCAAAACACGGCTGGATGTCATAAAATCGGTAATTGCTGAATTTATTGATAGCAAAACAATGGGAACCGGGGATCGTGTAACTTTATTAGTTTTTGGAACCCATTCTTTTTGGCGAATGCCGTTTTCTGAAGATTTTAACATTTTCAGGTCTCAAATCATGGAAGTCTCGCACCCTCAGGTTTATTGGGAAGATTCGCAACTGAACACGAACCTTGCAAATACGATTGAATATATATCCAAAGTTATAGATAAAGACAGTTTTTTTGAAAAAAAAGCCAAGATGTTAGGAATTCCTTGGTTTAAAAATAACAGGATTGTGTTTTTATTCAGCGATGGCCACGATACGGAAAGCGCTGACCTTAGATTGGGGATTGAAGAATTAAAAAAAAGAAAAATAAAAATTTATTCAGTTGGCATTGGTACCCAAGGAAGCAAAAAAATCATCATAGAAGCCTACGACCCCAAGAATCCGGATAAAACAGTTAAAGAAACTAAAAAAGCTGCTGAAACAAAACTCGAAATGCGAGCGCTCAATGAAATTGCCGCCAAAACCGGCGGAGAGTCATATGTTATTGATTCTGCCGCTAGCGTCCGCGATGCGCAGAATTTTCTTAAAAATACCGTAAATTCAAATCGTAATTTCTCGCCACGCCTGGTTGCTTCAGACGAGAGCCGGGATATCTGGTGGGAAATACTGGCCATACCAGCAATAATGTTGTTGCTGATAACGATTTGGAGGATTTGATTTACCCACCAGCGATTTGACCAGGCAGCCGGGTATTGCTAAACTTATTTCAATAGTTTCTTTTACAAAAAGGAGGATGTATGAAACATGCTAAACGGCAAACTTTGATTTTGGTTGCGGCTTCATTTCTTTTCTTTGGTCTGGCTCTTTCCCAAGAAGGACCGGCGCCCACTCCGCCACAGGATGGAAAGGCCAAATGTCATAATTTTACAAAAGACGGCCAGAAACCCAACTGCACATGCTGGGGAAATGCCAATCCAAATGACCCAAAATATCCTAACTGCAAACCGCAAGGTGAAGACCCCAAATGCACTAACCACTGTAAAAGATATATGTGCGAATGCAAGCCCAAGTGCCAGAGCTGAAACTAGTTTATGGTGATTAGTCCCTTAGTGATTAGATAACAAGTCCGCAAATAGCGGGCTTTTTAATTTGATTCCAAAAACAGGATCGGATTACTCGCTAAAACAGTTTTTGTTTTTGTAACGCATATTTGCTAATGTTTTAATGGTGTCCGAATTTAAAAAAAATATCCTGGCAACCCTTACCTATTACGATGTTTTTGATTTCCCGTTGAAAATGGAAGAAGTTTTTAATTACTTGATAAATTTTCAACATCTAGGCATTAGCCTACTGTCCACTGTCTACTGTCCACTGTCCACTGTCTCTCGAGAACTTGACCAATTAATTTTGGAGGGAGTCATTGGCTTACGCGAGGGTTACTATTTTCTATTTGACCGGGAATATCTGGTGCCATTGCGAATAAAGCGTGAAAAAATCGCTCAACGAAAATGGCAGATTACCAAGCGTGCCGTTTGGTGGCTACACTTAGTACCATATGTAAAAGTGGTTTTTGCTTCAGGGTCATTAGCCATGAGAAATATGGATGAGCTAAGCGACCTGGACGTTTTAGTCATTATTAAACATGGCCGAATCTGGCTGACACGCTTTTTCATAACCGGCTTATTATCACTCCTGCGCGTGCGTCGCCGTGGCAATGACAAGATTGCGCCTAATAAAATCTGCCTCAACCATTACATAACAGATAAATCGCTGAGTATTCCCCACAAAAGTATTTATAATGCCCAAACCTATGCCAATCTCGTGCCAATTTTTGTCAGTGATAGTGAATTAATAGATGACTTCAAGAAAGCCAATGGTTGGGTGCTTGATTATGTTTGCGAGTGGGATATTGAAAATAAAGAAGTTGAGCTTCGTTTGAGAAGCTCAACTTCTCAATTCTTGGTGAAGTTGACTGAATGGTTACTTGATAACTTCGGCATTGCTAGAGTTTTGGAAAAATGGTTTGGCCATTATCAATCGCGGCGCATCGCGCACAACCCCGTGAGTCATCAGACTGGCGGGCGTGTGATTTTTACTGATGAACAGCTGGAATTTCATCCGCATTCAATAGAGATGCGAATAATTAAGGATTACAACGAGCGAATGCTAAAACTAAATTTACCACAACTGGCAATAGAAAAAGACTCCGGGTTGACCACGCAGTAGATTCTCCGAAATTGGACAAAAATTTCTTTCAAGAGTAGTCTATTAATAAAGTACATTTAAATTTTAAGGGAGTTTTTATGTCGCAATTTGGCCGTTTTTTGAGATTCTGGTCGCCCGTGCATGAGCCGATGTCTATTCGGACAAGTTTATTTCGTTTCGGTATATTTTTTTTGTTAGTATTCTTAATTATTCTTTTACCTTTTTTGGAAGCGGCGAATGCACAAGAAATTTTGCCATTTAATCAAATTAAGCGCGGCGATATGGGTTATGGCTTGACGGTTTTTAGGGGCGAAGAACCCGAGAGATTTAATTTTAAGGTTTCGGGAATCTTGGATTTTGGTTTTGCCAAATACTTCGTCGTAACTCTATCCGGCGGCCCAACGGATGAAAATGGCGTGGAAATTATCAAAGACGGCAATGTTTTCGGCGGTATGTCAGGCAGTCCACTTTACATTGATGATAAAATAATCGGGGCATTAGCAATAACAGGCCAGTTTTTGAAAAAGCCCCAAGCCCTAGTTACACCTATCGAACTAATGGTTAATTTTAGAACTACCGCTTTGGATTCTTTAAATAATTTTTTAGATAGTTTACCGAATGCGGGATTTTTTAGAAAGGGCTTTGCCATGCCCCATAATGTGCGCCAACTAAAAGCCGGGGAAAGTTACATGGCTTGTGAAGTTTGGGATGACAATTCTGATTTTTGTATCGGCCCTGGCGGTACCGTAACTTTGGTTGATTCTAAAAACTCAGGGATTTTCTATTCTCTTGGACATTCGGGATTGAGTCAAAGCGGCATCGTGAGTGTTCCTTTCTGGAAGGCCGAGGTCATAACCACAATGCCAAGCTTTGCATTATCACAAAAATTATTGAAAAAAACTGGGCCAATGCTGGGAACGGTAATTTTTAATAGCCCATTTGGTCAAGTCGCAAAATTTGGGGTAACACCGCCGTTTATCCCGTTGACAATAAGCATAGAAAATAATTTTAGAGGGACTTTGACAAGAGAATATCTCTTTGCTTATACGCCGAATATGGGCACGAATATTTCCAGAACATTATCCGGCACGGAACGTTTAATTGATAATGTATTGGATACTGAGGCCCAAGTTCGTATAGACATCTCCGGTTTGACGCAAATTTATTTTGCTGGTTCTTCCGAAGAATTATCGGCCGTTGGTGACTTAATTGATACTTTCAGCAAAAGCGCGGTAATCTCAAACATTAAAAACATTGCGGTGATATTAAGCGCCCGGCCAAAATATGAAATCCTTGAATTTAAAAAGGCAGAAATAGAAAGCATAACGGAAAATAAGAATGGCCTTGATTTAAAAATCAATTTACTTGCTGGAAACGGAGAATTTTTTACGAATACTTTCAATATAACTGTTGATAAAAAATATCTTGGTAAAAAACTGGGAATTGCTAACGGCGGCGAAATCGCTTCTAAAATTTTATCCGGCTTGGGCTCAAACGGAAGTACGGTTAATTTGCTTAACAGCGTATCTGATAGAAACGCGCTCTATTTGTATTTTATGGATGGAGAAGACATTCCAAAACCCGATAAACTGACCGCGCTAGTTATTTCTTTGGGCAGTGGATATGGCAGTGATCCGGATACTCCGCTATTAACGAAAATAGCGCCGACACTCGATGGAAATAAAACGCCGGCCGTAATATCGAATAAAGAAGGTATGGAAAAAATGGACAGTAATAATTTAACCGACGGCTGGAAAGCTCAACCGACTAAAGCGCCAATTATAGAAATTTTGTCTAAAATTAACCTGCCAAGCAAAAATTATTTGATAAAAGGAAACAAGTATTTGGTTTTAACATTGATGCCGCCCCAAACCGAATCCCAACAGACGCAACAGAAGAAAAAAAGGAAGTTTTGGCCTTTTTGATGCCACAAGCCCCGCTCTTGACGGGGTTTTTGTTTTTTGCAAATATGGTGTATTGGCACTCTTGGGCTGAAAGTGCTAAAAACCAGGTTCTAGGTTTTAGGTTTTAGGTTCTAGGTTTCGGATTTAAAGCTAGCAACTAGTCCCTAGTCCCTAGCACCTTATTTGTATGCGTATTAAACCGTTAGCTGATCGTGTTCTGATAGAGCCGCTCTATGAAGAAAAAAAGAAGGGCGGAATAATATTGCCCGAAACTATTGATAAAGAGCGGCCAGAAAAAGGCCGTGTGATCGCCGTGGGCTCGGGACGCATAGATGAAAACGGCAAAAAAGTATCGTTGAATGTTAAAAAAGGCGATAAGGTTTTATTTACCAAATACGGACCAGATGAAATTAAGATCGACGGTAAAGAGTATTTGATAGCTAAAGAGGAGAATATACTTGCAATTATCGAATGAATTCGATAATTGCTTAATTTCTAATTTCTAATAAAACTCGGAATCCGAATCACGAAATCCGAAACAATATCAAATGACCAAAATTCGAATGTTTAAAACGTTTCGAATTTGTTTCGAATTTCGAATTTTGATATTCGAATTTTTAAACAATGGCAAAGCAGATACAATACAAAGAGAACGCAAGAGAAGCTCTCAAGCGCGGCGTTGATAAAATTGCCAATGCCGTGAAAGTTACTCTTGGGCCGAAAGGGCGCAATGTTGTCTTAGACAAGGGTTTTGGCGCGCCAACGATAACCAAAGATGGCGTAACCGTTGCCAAAGAAATAGAACTCAAAGATAAATTTGAAAATATCGGCGCTGAACTTATCAAAGAAGTTGCTTCTAAAACCGGCGATATCGCCGGCGATGGCACAACTACGGCAACAGTTTTAGCGCAGGCAATCGTGGCAGAAGGATTCAGCGCGGTCAATTCCGGCGCTAACCCCATGGTGCTTAAGCGCGGCATAGATAAAGCCGTGGAATGGGTTACGAAACAGCTTAAAACCCAAAGTGAAAAAGTAAAAGGATATGAGAAAATAAAAGAGGTGGCGACAATATCAGCTAATGACCCTGAACTCGGCAAATTAGTGGCTGATGTTTTCCAAAAAGTCGGAAAAGACGGTGTAGTCACGGTTGATGAGTCGCAGACATTTGATATGACAACCGAGCTTGTAGAAGGGATGCAGTTTGATCACGGCTATATTTCTCCATATATGATTACCAATTCTGAGAGAATGGAAGCAGTTTATGAGGACCCGTACATTTTGATAACCGATAAAAAAATATCATCTATTCATGATATAATCGGATTGCTTGAAAAACTGTCAAAATCTGGCAAGCGCGACTTGGTCATTGTTGCCGAAGATGTAGATGGTGACGCTCTGGCGACATTGGTGGTTAATAAATTGCGCGGCAACTTCAATGCTTTGGCTCTAAAAGCGCCCGGATTCGGCGATCGCAAAAAGGAAATGCTTGAAGACATCGCCGTAGTCACCGGCGGCCAGATGATAGCTGAAGAAAAGGGCTTAAAACTTGAAACAGTTGATTTAACCATGCTGGGGCGCGCCCATCGCATCGTTGCCGATAAAGATAAAACTATTATTGTCGGCGGTAAGGGCAAGAAGCAGGATATAGACAAGCGGGTCACCAATATCAAAGCGCAAATAGCCAAAAGTACTTCTGATTTTGATAAAGAAAAACTGCAGGAGCGTTTGGCGAAATTGTCCGGCGGCGTAGCGGTCATCCGCGTTGGCGCCGCAACGGAAACGGAAATGAAAGAAAAAAAATTCAGGATAGAAGACGCGATTGCGGCCACCCGCGCGGCCCTTGAAGAAGGCATAGTTGCCGGGGGCGGAATCGCGCTTTTTGAAGCGGCCAAAGAATTAACGGCACAAGCCGTGAAAATCAGTGAATTTGGCGATGAAGCCAAAGGCGTGGCAATCATCAAAACGGTACTTGAAAAACCATTGAGAATAATTGCAGAAAATAGCGGCAAAGATTCAAATGAAGTAATACAAAAAGTTATGTCACTTCAACCCGGGCTAGGTTTTGACGCCAATAAGGGTGAATATGTTGATATGGTAAAATCAGGCATTATTGATCCTCTCAAGGTTGTCCGGACAGCGTTAAGTAATTCTGCTTCAGTTGCCTCATTAATACTAACCACTGAAGCGGTAATTACAGATTTGCCGGAGGAAAAAGAAAAATCAACACCACCTTCGATGCCGGAATACTAAAACTGGCGGTTAGCAATTAGTAACTGGTAACTAGTTTATGATCAGCAAACCGCGACTGAACAGCCGCGGTTTGCGTTAGAGAATTTCTACTGTTAAAATATGATTATGCTAGAAGACATTGTTAAAAATTTCAGCAAACAATTTGAATATGAACCATTTATAGAAAATGCCGGCAATTTTCAGAAACGCAACAGGTTTATCGTTTGCGGTATGGGCGGATCTAATTTGGCGGCGGGAATTATAAAGAGCTGGAAACCGAAGCTTGACCTTATTATCCATAGAGATTATGGTTTGCCAGAAATAGATGAAACACAATTAAAAAATTATTTAGTTATTGCAAGTTCTTATTCCGGCAATACGGAAGAGACGAACAGTGCATTACAAGAGGCGCGAGTACACGGCTTGCCTTTCATCGTAATAGCCGCTTCCGGCAAGTTATTGGAAATAGCTCAAGAAAAAAAAATGCCCTACATCCAGATTCCCAAAATTGACGGCAACCCGCGATTTGCAATCGGCTACAGCATCAATGCAACTTTGAAGGCACTGGGCGAAGAGATGATACTTAATAAAATTATTAACAGTGAAACAAGATTGCTCGATGTTGATGATTATGAACGGATAGGCAGAGAATTGGCAGAAAAATTGCAAAATAGGATACCCCTCATTTATTCTTCCGGAATAAATGCCGGACTGGCAAGATATTGGAAAATCAATTTTAACGAAACGGTAAAACTTCCGGCGTTTTATAATTTCGTACCAGAATTGAATCATAATGAAATGGCCGGGTTTGATTCTAAAATTTTTGATGGCAAATTAAATCAAAAATTCTCTTTTATTTTTCTTAACGACCCCGATGATAAACCTCAAATACAAAAAAGAATTACGGCAACAAAGAAAATTTTTGAAGATAGGGGATTTATGGTTTTACCAATTGATTTAACTGGTCCATCTCTTTGGCACAAATCTCTTGCCGGTATCTTAACTGCCATGTGGACCTCGCACTTCCTTGCTAAATATTACGGCATAGACCCAAAAGACATCTTAATGATTGAAGATTTCAAAAAAAATCTTTAGTTTTAATGAAAAGGGGATTATTTATTTTTAGCATTGCGTTTATTGCGGTTTTATTGTTTATGGTTTTTTTCCGTAATAATATACGGGATTTTGCCTTAGAATGGAAAAAAAAGAACCTACCACCCATAACAATTCAATCAGGAACGATAAGGCCGTTTGCGGGCATAAATTTAGACGTACCGTTTTTACCCCAAGCGCCTTTCGGCAACTGGGAGCTTCCTTATCAAGAGGCCTGCGAAGAAACCTCATCGATTTTAGTGGATAAATTTTATAAAAATGAGCTGGCTACGCCGGAAACAGTTGATAAAGAAATTCTAAATTTAGTTGATTGGCAAAAAAAGAGGTTTGGTTATTATTTTCACACTACGGCAAAAGAAACCGCAATTATGTTGCGTGAATATTTCGGTTACAAAAGGGTTGATGTTCTGACGAATGTTTCTGCAGAAGACATCAAGTCGCACGTTATGGCCGCCGGTAGACCGGTTATTGTGCCGCTGGCCGGACGATTGGCTGCAAATCCATATTATCGCCAGCCGGGGCCAGTTTATCATATGCTTATAATCAAAGGTATCACTAAGAATGGTGATTTTATCACCAATGATGTTGGAACAAAGCGGGGCCAGAATTATGTCTATGATGACAAGGTTTTATTTAATGCCATTCATGATGCCCCGACTGGCGGCGACGGTTGGCCAGTTGCCAATCCGGAAGAATATATTAAAACTGGCGCTAAAACTATCGTGGTTGTTTACTCTAATTAGAGATTGCTATAGGGATCGACCTCTATAATCTGCGTAATTTACGCAGAAGTATAAAAGTTAAAATTACCACCTCAAGCGTAAGGCCGACAAAAAAACTAAACGGTAAAGCGTTAAGAGACATGAGCGGCAGTAAGAGCTTGGCTAAAACGGCTATCAGGATCAAACCGGGCAGAGTAACAAGAAGCGGAGTCCAAGTGTCTTTAAGGGCATAGAAAGAGCGAGCAATAAGGTGCATGAAACTCTCGGCTGGGATAGCGAAGGCAAAAACGGCAAGAAGCTGGCCGGTACGTATTACATCAGATTCAACAAAGCGGCCGCCGCCAAGAAGAAGGCGCACGATCCATTCCCCGAAAAAAAAGAAAAATAATGCGGATAAGCCGGTCATGATCCCTAAAGCTTTAGCCGTTTCGCGCAAATGATGCAAGAAGCCGGCTCTATCGCCTAGGGCTGCTTTTTTGGCAAGAGAAGAGAAAACCGCTGTAGAAAACGCGATGCCGAATAAGCTCACCGGAACGCTTTGGAAGTTACGGGCAAAACTTAACACCACAATTGAGCCGACCGTCAGTGTTGAAGCGATATTGGTAAAAATAAAAAAAGTAATTTGTTCAATCGGCTGACCGGCCATGCGCGGAATCATCAGTTTAAGAATTTTGCGGAATTCAGGATGGCGCCATTGGACCGGAAAACGCCAACGTATCCGATTTTTAGCGATATCGGCCCAGCGAACGGCAAGATGCAGTAATGCCCCAATGACTACGCCTTCAATCAAACCTAGCGGCCCAAATATTCTGGCGAGAGGAATACCAATAATAATGCCTAGATTGTAAAAAATTGGTGCTAAACCATAACCCCAAAATCTCTCAAAAGATATTAAAATATTGCCAAGCGTGTTAGAAACGGCAAAAATTATGGGGGATAGAAGCAAGATACGAGCCATCAGAACTAGCAATTCTTTGTCCTCGAACGCGAAACCGGGAGCAACAACATCGGCCAAACGCGGCATAAAAATAAAAACTGGTATGGCTAATATCAGCAGAATTAAAGGTGCGGCAACCAGCATTGTGGTCGCAACTTTTTCGGCTTCCACATTTTCGTTACGAGCGTAAAGATATGTGAATATTGGTACAAACGCCGCCGTTAAAGCACCGGCAACAAAAATGTTGAGAAGAAAATCAGGAATAATAAAGGAGGCATAATAAACATCAAGCAGGCGCGAAGCGCCGAAAACCCGGGCAAATAGCATATCCCGTACCAGACCGAGTACATAACTACCTAATGTTAAAAAAGTCAAAAGCGTCGCTCCACGACGGAATATAGACCCGAAAAAATAGTTTTTGAGTTTACCTACCATTTGTAAATTAGATTATCATTTTTGATAATACTTTCCAATAATATTATTTTTATGCTACAATTTAAAAAAAAATAATATGAGTGCTTTATCAATGTGCTAGCCGCAAAATTAATACCGGGGTAAATAATTTTAACCACGGCATTATTATGCATAGCATATATTGATTCCATGAAAAAGGCGTTACTAATTTTTATTATTGTAGCCGGTATTATAGCGGCAGTCGCGGCGTTTAAAAACAAAACGGCGATTGCGCCGGAACAAACTGAATCACCAACGGCCAGTGCAAGCATTAGTCCAAGCCCGACAGTTTCGGTAACTGACAATACTACCGCGACAGTCAGCCCCACAGTAAGTATTACTCCCAAAAGCCAAACTATGATTATCAATTTTGCCAATGGAACGGCTACTCCTAACATAGTTACTATTAAAGCCGGTGATACGGTTAAATTCGTTAATAGCAATAGTACTCTGCATTGGCCGGCATCAGGAGTACACCCGACACACCAGATTTGCCCCGGTTTTGACGCTCTCCACGGTTTAAATAACGGCGAGTCCTATTCTTTCAAGTTTAACGAAGCCAAAACTTGCCCCTGGCACGACCACCTAAACCCATCTATAAAAGGTCAGATAGTCATCAACCCGTAAAGATTTAATAATAATCAGAATTTGTTATAATAACCCACATGAGTCCCGTTAGAAGTAGCCCTAACGGGATTACAGGGCAAGGCCTTACTTTAATAACGCTAGTACGGCAATTGTAAGTAAAACTTACATGCAGTTGTCACTACTTCTTACGGGATGAAGCGGGTTATTATTTTTACAATCTTTTTTTTGATCGTAGTTTTTATTTTGCCTGTTTCCGACACTTCTGCCGGATTACAGGAAGAAATTGACGCGCGCAACAAACAGATTGAGGAACTACAGAAACAGATAGACACATACCAGGGGCAAATTGATGAAAACAGCCAGAAAGCAAGAACTTTAGCTGGTGAAATCGGTAGCCTTAACGTCCAGATAAAAAAGGTCCAGCTTGAAATTAGGAGCATTGGAATTGCCATTGAGCAAACAAATATTGAAACTGTTAATACACAGGAGCAGATTGAAATTACCCAGAGCAAGCTTGATACTCACAAAGAAGCGCTCGCTAAATATATCAAGATACTTTATCAAGCTGATCAGGAAAATCTCACCCAAGTACTTTTTAAGCACGCGACTCTTTCCAACTTTTTTGATAATTTAAAAAATTTGCAAGATACTCAAAACAATCTGCGGACTACCATTATCGGCATCAAAGATCTCAAAACAGACCTGGAACAAAAAAAAGACAATCTTTTGGATAAAAAGGCTGAATTGGAAAAATTAAACGGCTTACAGCAATCGGAAAAAAGAAATTTGGATAATGCCAAAAAAAGCAAAGACCTGTTTTTAAAAGAAACAAAAGGACAAGAGACTAAATTCCAGCAATTAGTAAAGCAATCTAAGCAAGATATTGAACGTATAAAAGAACAGGTATTTTATTTGCAGCAAAATGGCGTAAGCGTGGAGGAAGCGATTAAATTCGGTCAGCTGGCGGCAATACGCGTAGGCATAAGGCCGGCGTTTTTAATAGCCATACTTGAGGTAGAATCCGGTCTTGGCCGTAATGTCGGGACGGGAAATTGGTTAACCGATATGTACAATTGTTACATTAAACTTGGCAAATCCAGCCGCGCCGAAACGGAGAAAGCAGCATTTTTGGAAATTACAAGCAAGCTAGGATTAAATCCCGATGCTGTTAAAGTATCACGCGAACCAAACTACGGTTGCGGCGGAGCATTAGGACCGGCTCAATTCATATCAACCACCTGGTTGGCATATGAAGATCGGGTAGCAGAATTAACCGGACATCGTCCACCAAACCCGTGGAATATAGAAGATGCATTTATGGCATCCGCAATTAAACTTGCCAATGGCGGAGCTACGGCCCAAACGCGTATCGCTGAGAAGGGCGCCGCAAAAGCTTATATCGGCGGCAGTACGAAGTGTTCATCGCGCATCTGTAATTATTACGCCAATGCCGTATTGAATAAGGCAACTGTCATAGAACAAAATTTATAAATTTTGAAACCGCAAACCTGGTTAAAATCAGGATATTTTTATTTTTTATTGCTTACGGTAATATCAACCGGATTTTTAACTTTAATTAATCTTGATTATGCCAGGGAATTGACGGTTGTAAATGAATCTGACATGATATTTTACGCGGACCAAGCAACTCAATTGATAACTACGCAAAATATCCGAGAGGGAATTGAATTATTAAAAAAATCACCGCCACTAAAATATGATGCGCTCCGCAAACAAATTACACTGGCTATTCTTAATAAAAATACAGGGGAAATTTTTGAACATATGGTATGGGTCAGCGAGGATGAGATTAAAAACTTCAAAAAAACCGGAATTATCACCATTTTACCCTGCACGACATGCGATGTCGTGCAGGACGTGCAGGGGATTGGCGTGAAAGTGAACTGGTGGAACAGTTTTAATACGGACTACGAGTTTCCAGAGCACCCTGAATTTGTGGTAGTTGCCAATAAATACCCGCTCCTGAGTTCGCATCTCATAGGACTGCCGGAAAAATCAGCCAAACAATATACTGATATAATTTACGCTCCATATTCAGGCAGGATTCAATCGCCAGAAATAATAGAGGCCGGCAAAAAGTATTTGGCAAAGAGTATTAATCAAGCCTTTACTGAATTAGACGAAAAAGTAGTAACCTCGCTTTCAAATACGCGTATTCCTATTACCGCAAATATCAGCAGGGATTTTATCAGTAATATAATTTTAATTGAACATATAGATCCCGATAGTTTTAATGCGGCCACTGATGGCGGCAAAGAATTGTCAGAACGCGTACTGACAGTTATTGGCGCTAATCAAAATTATGCTTACCGTTATACCGGTTCTCCGGCCGGTGCTTCCGGTATGGCTCAATTTATTAAATCAACATACGATTTGATGGTTGCAAAATATCCGCAGGCAAAACTGATTAAAAATTATAATGCCGGCATGGCCAACCACGTAAATGCAATCAAAGCAATGGTTTTGTTTTTTGACAGCCACAAAAAAGACATAACCGGCAAGATCACGCGCCGTGATATCGTACAGTCACTGGGTATCACCGAGGAAATGCTAGCCGCAACTTATAATGGTGGTCCAAGCAGAGTTGCAAGTTCTATCAACAAATTCGGCCTGACATGGATCAGCGGCCAGTTTCGATTACCCGCATCAACAAAAGTTTTACGTCAAGAAACCTTAAATTACATAAAGAAATTTCAAGCCATCAAGAGTTTAGATTTGTTTGCTAATATTTACGTGAACTGATCAAATTAAAACTATTTTGCATAGTTTCCATACTGCACTATGCAAAAAAGGGATTTTTAGCATAGTGTACTGCACAAAAAGTCCCGATTTTGTGCACTACAGTGATACAACTGCTCAAAATCAGGACTTTTCTAACGCAATATCGTGAAATAAGTAGATTTTTCGGTATAATTCACGGTTATTTGACAATAAGAGTTAACTTTACTATACTTAACTTATATGGCCAGAACGCTAAACATATACAAAAAAATAATCGAACTTCGCGAGCGCTATTACCAAGTCCTACCAGGGAAGGAATCATTGCTCAAGATGGTCTCGGAGGCGGAAATTCCGGAGCAGGTGTACAACTCTAACGCTATCGAGAACAGTACGCTTTCGCTGGAAGAGACGGAAAAAATTCTTCTCCAGATCGATCTTGATCGGTTCGTTTCCGAGCGCGAGCTCTTTGAAGCGAAAAATCTCGCACGCGTAGTCGGAAGTCATAATTGATCGAGCCGACAGGAGAATGTATAACGGCGATTATTTCAGCAGTTTTGACGAATACTTATTCGGGCGTGTTAATACCAAAACGATTAAGCGGATAAAACACATCACGCATGTTAATTCCGAATATGTAAACTCGATGCAATTATCCGACCTTGTAAGCGGAGCAATTAAAGATTATTTTACCGGCAAGAATAAGGATTTGAAAAGGGTGATTGATAAAAAGTACCTCTACAAGATATGGTAAAAACCAAAAGAGCGGGCCCTAGACCTAGGACACGCTCTTTTGGTACAAAACCTTTAGAAACAGGGCTTTATCACCCACATTTCCATGTTAGCAGGTTCGGGATGAGAAATCAATGATCTGGGGATAATTCAAGTCGTCATGGGTATAGACGAGAAAATTTGTTAAAATATTACATATGAGTATCAATAACTTTTTCAAATTAATAGTCTCCATAGGCGTTTCAGAAGCGGCGGGGATTATTGGTGCAGTTTTCACGATGCCGGCGGTTCAATCAAGCTGGTATACCGAACTGGTGAAGCCAGCTCTTAATCCTCCGGCGTGGGTGTTTGGTCCTGTCTGGACGACACTATTTGCGCTTATGGGCATCGCGGCGTTCCTAGTCTGGAAAAAAGGACTGGATCGCAGAGATGTAAAAATCGCTCTCGGCATATTCCTCGGCCAGCTGGTTTTGAATACGCTTTGGTCGATTATCTTTTTCGGACTACACAGTCCTGGCGGTGCGTTTATTGAGATCATATTCCTCTGGCTCGCTATCCTCGCCACGATTATCACTTTTGTAAAAATATCTAAACCAGCTGCCTGGCTTCTTTTGCCATATATTCTCTGGGTCAGTTTTGCGATGTACTTGAACTATGCGATTTGGATGCTAAATTAAAACGAAAAGAATATGGCAAGAATCTGGACTAAACACAAACAATTAAATACCACTCTTAAACCTAAAGTCTTCGTAGCAATGAGCGGGGGCGTTGATTCTTCAGTCGCTGCGGCATTACTAAAAAAACAAGGTCACAAAGTGACTGGTGTTTTTTTTAAACCCTGGACTCCGCCAGTTAACAGTTCGTGTCTGTGGCAGCAAGACAGGCAGGATGCTATGAAAGTATGCGCCAAGCTTGGCATTCCTTTCAAAACCTGGGATTTTTCAAAAGAATACGAAAAAGAGGTAGTACGATATATGATTGACTCTTATAGATCTGGAATTACACCCAACCCCGATGTTATGTGTAATAAAGAAATCAAATTTGGCTTATTTTTGAAAAAAGCGCTGGTTGAAGGAGCGGATTGTATTGCTACTGGTCACTATGTGCGATTAAGAAACGTAATTAGTAATCCTAAATTAGTAATTAGGCGTTCGAAAAACCAGTTACCAGTTACCAGTTACCAGTTACTGATTGCCAAAGATTCGAATAAAGACCAATCTTATTTCTTGTGGACACTTACGCAAGACCAGCTAAAACATTGCATTTTTCCGATAGGGGATTATACCAAACCTGGGGTCAGAAAACTGGCTAAAAAGTTCGGATTACCGAATCACGACAAAAAAGACAGCCAGGGCGTATGTTTTATCGGACAGTTGGACATGAAAAAATTTTTAAAAAAATATATTAAATCCGGACTGGGGAAGATCATACATATTGATACGGACAAAATTATCGGACGCCACGATGGCGCTTATTACTACACCATAGGCCAGCGGCATGGACTAGACATCAAAGACGGCAAAGGACCGTATTTTGTCGTAAGTAAGAATATCCAAAAAAATATTATCTATGTTACTAATACGCCTTCAAAATTAAATATAAAAAACCCGACATCAAAAATAGAAAAAATAAGTTGGGTTAGTAAAATACCAAAGTTACCATTGAATTGCCAAATTAAAATCAGATATCGCAGCAAATCAATACCGGCTACTGTTTCAAAAAAACTGGTTAAATTTAAAAAGCATGCCAAAGCTCTCACTCCCGGCCAATCAGCCGTCTTTTACCGTGGCCAAGAAGTTTTAGGCGGTGGCATTTTGTCACGCAGTATAGCGAGTAAAGTTTTAAGACGAGGAAAAAGTCAGTATTGATAACAAACTTTTGCCGGTCATTTCGGGAGGTTGGGGAATATCCATTAATTCCAGAATTGTCGGGGCGATATCGGCGAGAATGCCAGACACCTCGCCTGTTTCCAGCGCAATTTGTTCTGGCATTTTGTTTGTTTGGTATTTTCGTCCTACTAAATAAAACGGCACCGGATTGTCATCATGACGGGTTTCTGCTTCGCCACTGCCACGATACACGAGCGATTCGGCATTGCCATGGTCGGCTGCAACAATCATTATGCCATCTTTTTGTACAATAGCCACATTATAAATCAAACCCAGCGCATTATCGATTGCTTCCACGCCCTTAACCACGGCGGCAAAATCGCCGGTATGCGCCAAGATATCAGCATTGGCAAAATTAATAACAATAAAATCATAAACGTCACTATTCAGCTCTTCAACAACTTTCATGGCTATTTCCTGACTTTTCATTTCCGGATTCCTCAGATTATCTTTATTGGATTCTATGGCAATATCCGTTTCGTTGGCATATTTATCCAATCTTAAGCCATTGAAGAAAAAAGTTGCATGGCCATATTTTTCTGTTTCGGCAATATGTAACTGTTTTTTACCGCTGATTTCTAAAATTTCAGCTAAACCGTTCATGACCGTAGGCGGAACAAATGCTACGTGTACAATCAAACCGCCAGCCAGCGGTTCCAAATATTTAGTCATGGTGCAAACATAGATATTTTTAAAAACTTTTATGGGAAACCATGAAAAATTCGGCTCAATGAATGGTTTAAGAATTTGCCTAACGCTATCCTCGCGAAAATTGAAGAAAATTAAAGAATCATCATCCGATATGCCAGTAAAATTTGAATTGCCGGCAATTATCGCCAACATATTTGAATCGTTCCCGCCCAAAACATAATGTTCTTTTATGGTTGCCAACACATCGTCGCTTGTTTTGCCAACAGTCGAAACCAAAAGTTCATAGGCACTTTTGGTCAATTCCCAATTATTATCGCGATCCATAGCAAAGTTACGGCCGATAAGAGTAGCGATTTTGCCAATTCCGTTAGCCTGTATTTCTACGTTCAATTTACCCAATAATTCAGGCGACTCTTGCAAACCCGAATCTTTGCCGTCTAAAAACAGGTGTAAATATACTTCTGAAAAATTTTTTTGTTTCGCTAACTCAAGCAATGCAATAATGTGCGAAAAATCGGAATGAGCAGTTCCGGATGTCAAAAGGCCAATTAGATGAATCCGCGAATTATTTTTTAAGACATGGCTAAAAGCGCCGGTTAATGCTTCATTAATAAAAAAAGAACCGTCTTTAATTGCGCGATTAATACGTGATAGATATTGTTCAACGATCCTGCCGGCTCCAATGTTTAAGTGTCCGACTTCGCTATTGCCCGATTCGCCCCAAGTCATACCCACCGCCAAACCGGAAGCTTGTAAAAGCGTCATTGGGTATTGTTGGGTTAACATATCTACAGTCGGCTTATTGGCTGTCGCGATGGGATTGCCGATTTTCTTTTTACTAAATCCCCAGCCGTCTAGAATGGCAAGGATAAAAGGTTTTTTATAGTCAGACATTATCTAGATAATAACAAAACTACCAATACATGCAATACATTTTCAATTGTTGACTTTGTTATCATTTTGACCTACACTGTGTGTAGGTCTTATTTTTTAATAACTTAAAACAACTAACAATCAGCTTTCGACTTATGCCAAAGTTTTCTTGTTTTTTTGGTATTAGGCTGAAAACAATGGCCAATAGCCGACAGCCACGCTAGCTGTGCTTAATTTCCCACATGAACATCGGCATATACTCCATCATTGGAGGAGTTTTAGCATTACTTTCTGGTCTTACAGTAGGTTATCTTCTTAATCTTCTTCTCACAAATAAAAAGATAAGTTCGGCTCGTTCTCGCGCCGAAAATCTCCTTACTGAAGCCAAAAATAAGGCTCAGGATTTGCTTTTAGAGGCAAAGAACAATTCGTTAAAAACATTGGAAGAAACCAAAAGAGTAGAGGAAGAACGCCACCAGCAATTAGTAAGAATAGAAAATATTCTGGCTAAGCGAGAATCTGAACTTGACGTCAAAGCTAAAGATATGGACAAGGAAAGACAGAATATTACCGCCAAAGTTACCGAAATCGGCGAATTAAAATCAGAATTAGAAATAAAACTGCAAACCCAAAACTTAGAATTACAAAAAATAGCAGGGTTCAAGAAAGAAGAAGCAAGGGATGTATTATTTAGAAATCTTGAAGAAGAATATAAAAACGAACTTGTTGAAAAAATGCGCAAGTTTGAACAATCTAACAAAGAGGAAACTGACAAAAAAGCGCGAGAAATCCTAGCTTCCGCCATACAACGTTATGCCGGCTCCCACATCGCTGATGCAATGACTACTGTCGTATCTTTGCCTTCCGATGAAATAAAGGGCAAGATCATCGGCAAAGAAGGTAGAAATATTAAAACCATTGAAAGATTAACCGGAGTTGATATAATTATTGACGACACGCCGGAAGTACTGGTTGTGTCTGGATTTGATCCAGTGCGACGCCAAATTGCAAAACTGGCGATTGACAAGCTTATTGCCGACGGCCGCATTCATCCGGCCAGAATTGAGGAAATGATTGAAAAAGCCAAACAGGAAATAAATGAGAAAATAAAACAAGCCGGGGAAACGGCGCTGTTTGAAGTTGGGGCCGGAGCCGTTGATCCCAGATTGACTTATCTACTTGGCCGTCTTGCATTCCGTACCAGTTTCGGCCAGAATGTATTATTACACTCAATTGAGATGGCGCATCTGTCCGGTATGCTTGCTGCCGAAATTGGCGCGAATGTGATGGTTGCAAAAAAAGGAGCTTTATTCCATGATATAGGTAAAGCCGTGGATCATGAGGTTCAAGGCACGCATGTGGAGATCGGCCGCAAGATTTTACAAAAATTCGGCATTGAGGAAAAAATAATTGCGGCCATGGAAGCGCATCATGAAGAATACCCTTATTCCACGTTGGAATCGCGCATAGTGCAGGCCGCGGATGCAATATCGGGAGCTAGGCCCGGAGCCAGGCGTGATACTGTTGAAATTTATCTAAAGCGGTTGGAAGATTTGGAAAGGATAGCCAATTCTTTTGAAGGGGTTGAAAAATCATATGCGATACAAGCGGGACGCGAATTAAGGATTTTTGTGACTCCAACCAAAGTTGACGATTTGTCCGCAATGAAACTTGCCAGGGATATAGCAAAAAAGATAGAATCAGAAATGAAATATCCCGGAGAAATAAAAGTCAATGTGATTAGAGAAACCAGAGCGATAGAGTACGCAAGATAAAGCAGGTTTTAGGTTTTAGGTTTTAGGTAAAATAAACTAACACCTAAAAGCTGACACCTAACACTTAGTTTGAAAGGAGGTGCAAAATGCCAGTTAAGAAAAATCAATTTGTGCAAAGTTTAGCCGAAAGATGGAATGTTTCCAAGAAACAGGCTGGAGAAACTCTGGACTCTACATTGGAAGAGGTAGTTAAGGTTTTAAAGACGGGCACCGATAGGAAACTAAATCTTAGCGGTTTTGGGGTTTTCAAGGTTGTTGACCGTCCGGCAAGGATGGCCCGCAATCCAAGAACAGGCGAACAGGTTCAGGTTAAGGCATCCAAAAAGGTGAGATTCCTTCCAGCCAAAGCGCTCAAAGAAGCAGTATTGTAAGATAATTTTGGATCCCGTACGAGAGTATATTTATACACGCAATTGTATAAGCTAAATTTTTGGACTGGATATCCAGAACTCTCGTTCGGAATAGATCCAGAATGTTATTTATTTATAAATCAAAATCCACCGTTAAGGTGGATTTTGATTGCGATCATTAAATCACATAGAAACAGGGATTGACACAGTCTCAATGTATGATATTATTATCTCCAAGGTTAAGTTCTTTAAATAGGAGGGAAAAGTGTCAAAAACAAACAATAACCTTAAAAATCATTATGATCGCGCATCTGACTTTTTACTGATAGATTCAGCATTATCCGGAGACCAATCGGCATATGAAGTTCTTTTTAAAAAATATCAAGGAAAAATTTTAAAGTTTTTTATGAAAAAAGTCATGGGTAATGTTGCCGATTCTGAAGACATGGTTCAAGATACGTTCACTCTAGCTTTTTCCAAACTTCATACTTTCAAGAAAAAATCCTGTTTTTATACTTGGCTCTGTAGAATCGCTATCAATGTTTTTCTTACATTTTGCCGTCGCAACAAACGCCACTTTATATCTATTGACGAATTTTTCGGCCAGCAAACTGTGAATGGAGAACAGATTGGGAAAAATACTCAGGGTGATAGAAAAAGTTATATCGGCAAGTCTGATCAAATACTGGAAAACGTGCCCAACAAAATATTAGTGGATCAACTTATGCGCAATCTGCCTGTCGGTTATAAAAAAAATCTTGAATTGCACGATTTGCAAGAATTTGAATTTAAAGAAATTGCTGCCAAACTCCAGTGTTCATTGGTAAATGCCAAGTCTCAACACTATAGAGCAATCGAAAAGATACGCATGGCAGAAGGTATTATCCACGCATAATGATTTTAAAAAACTCCTCCCATAAGAGGAGTTTTTTGGAGCGGGCCGCCCTTTGGGCGAGCCCCGCTCAAAAATGCTAGCATTTTTGAGCGGGTAGGGGGATTTGCACCCCCGCTCACGCCTTGGAAGGGCGTTGTACTGCTGCTATACTATACCCGCCTTAGCTCGCCGTAACGAGCTCGGCGGGCAGGCCCGCTAAGATTCGCAAAGACGAAAAGGCAAATTGTCGGGCTGTCCGGATTCGGACCGGAACTAAATCCTCCCAAAGGACTCGTGCTACCGTTACACTACAGCCCGTTTATTATGACCGGTTGCGCCGCATGTTGTCCAATGCCCGAGCGTATTCTATGACAAGCATCAGAATCCATATTTTATTCTGAATTTACATATATTTTATTATATCATTTTACAGATTTACTTTCAATAAAAAATCTGATAAAATTAAATTTGCATTTATTTCCCCCTCGTAGCTTAATGGATAAAGCAGGACTCTTCTAAGGTCTTGATGGGGGTTCGATTCCCTCCGAGGGGACTACGGCTTCAAAATTTGCCGGAAGCGGCAATCGTTTGAGTCTTGAGTAGTGAGCGGGTTATGTGTTTAATAAAATCTTTTTGAACCGCAAGCGGTTCATGAAAGATTTTCCAGGAACGTGAAAGATGGCATTTCACTAAGAACAATCATCAAAGAAGATCTACCCGCCCTCAAGGAGCTTCTGTATGCGATTTTTGCATCCTTAAAAGATACTGCCTACCCGGCAGATGTTATCAACGAATTCGAGAGCATATACAATCTGGAGGAGCTAGAGGATCGTGTACTGGGTCCCAGATCGATTGGATTAGCCGCCTTTTCGCAAGATCAATTGATTGGTTTTGTTTGGGGTTTCGGCTCAAAGTTAGGTGGCGTGTTTACCGGAGATTGGGGAGCAGTAGACCCAGAATTTCGAGGCCGCGGTATATTTTCACGGCTAATGCACTCAATGGAACAAGAAATACGCAAGAAGAATTACTATAAATTCTATTTCTATGTTTCTGTTAAAAACTTGGAGGCAATTAGAAGATACCTGAAGCTTGATTATAAAATCGAGGGCTTACACAGAAATTCCTATTTTGGGTGGGACTTCTTCAGCTTTGGCAAG